>CAIFEZ010000006.1:67508-147937 GCA_903789595.1 uncultured eubacterium 1-6 | reverse complement strand
GTTAGACCAACAATGGAATCTAACTCATAGAGTTTAACTTAATGACATTGGTTCATGCGCCACTAAAGCGGCAAAGATTTGGGTGTGAACAGCTACTTTACGTTCCCGATCAGTATCCACATTGAATGATGTCGGGGAATTTGCGGCAGCATCTGATTATTTTTTAGTGAATTTACGGAGGTGTCATATGAATCAAAAGAGAATGCCGGTTATTTTTTCCGGCCACGGAAGCCCGATGCTTGCGCTGGAGGATACGGCAGTGACAAGAGGTCTGCACAGCCTCGGTTCTGAGATCACGGAGCAATTCGGAAAGCCGAAGGCGATCCTCGCCATTTCCGCGCACTGGTATACGAAGGGCACCTTTGTACAGAGTACGGAAACTCCGAAACAAGTCTACGACATGTATGGCTTCCCGAAGGCGCTTTATGACTTCAAGTACCCGGTCAAGGGATGTCCCGTCCTGTCCGGCCGCGTGTCCGCGCTCCTCGGTGACCGGGTATCCGTCAATGACGACTGGGGCATTGATCACGGCGCCTGGACCGTCCTCTGCCATATCTTTCCCGAGGCAGACATTCCGATCGTTCAGCTTTCCGTTGACGGCACGCTCTCACCGGACGAGATCTATAACCTCGGAAAAGCGCTTTCGCCGCTTCGGGACGAGGGATATCTGATCCTCGCAAGCGGTAATGTCGTCCACAATCTGCGCCTGGTGGACTGGGATAACCCGGACGGATCCGCGGAGTGCATCGCATTTAATGAGGCGATCACCGATTATGTCAGAAACCGCGAGGACGAAAAGGTGCTCACATATGAATCTGTACCGAACGCCGCGTATGCCGTGCCTACTCCGGAGCACTTTCTTCCGCTGATCTACACACTCGGCGCGGCCGAAGGGGAAAAACCGCTCGTCTTCAATAACCACTGTGAGCTCGGTGCAATTGCCATGACCGGCTATGCATTCGGTCTCGAAAAGAATCCGTCGTGACTCACTCCTGTCTGCTGTGTGCAGACCGGAAATCCACCGGCTCGTAGTCCTGCAGCTTCGCCAGAAAGCCATGTTCTCCGAGTTCCTTCTGAATAATATCCAGTGTCTCCTCCCTATCCGCCGTCACGGTATGATAGTGGTATCCGGAAGTGATGCCGGACAGCGGCGAGCTCTTTCCGCCGGAGATTTCCGTCTGATATCGCTTCACATCCAGCCTCGAGCGGATGTGCATGGGCGCCCGGATAATTCCGTACACCCTGTGATATACGAAAACATCTTCAATTCTTCCGCCGCAGTCAACGATCAGGTTCATCTCCTCACACGCCTGCTCCGGCGTATGATAAACCTTGAACACACGGCTACGCCTCTCCCTGTCCCTGCGGTCAAGCACATAACCCCGCGCCTCGGAAAGAATGGGCTTTCCCTCCGCCCGGAGCAGGGCGATATCCTGAACGATGACCTGCCTGCTCACCGAAAACCGCCGCGCAAGCGCACCTCCGGAAACCTGCCTGTCGCTCTTATCCAAAATGTCCAGGATAGCCTCCCGGCGTTCTGATCCCGTCAATCCGTTTTCCCCTTCCTTACCTGCTATCATCCGCCCTGCAGACGGCTGCACTGCAGAAAACGGCACATTCAGATCTTATCAGCCCACGCGCCGCCCGCTGCATCCTCTGCTTCCGCGTCACTACGTGCGCATGCCTATGAAATGCATTTACAAATGATCTGCACAAACAGCCCCTCAGTCTGCATGCAGATGCTCCATGGCAGCTGTTCTCAGACTGCGTGCAGATGCTTTATGACAGCCGTTCTCAGACCGCGTGCAGATGCTTATGACAGCCGTTCTCAGACCGCGTGCAGATGCTTATGACAGCCGTTCTCAGACCGCGTGCAGATGCTTCATCGATATATCCAGAATCGGTGCGGAATGTGTCAGCGCTCCGCTTGAAATATAATTGACGCCAAGATCGGTCAACGACGCGATTTTCTCACGGGTCACATTGCCCGAAACCTCAACCTCTGCCCTTCCGCCGATAATTTTCATCGCCTCTGCCATGAGGTCATGGCTCATATTGTCCAGCATGATGATATCAGCGCCGGCATCGACAGCCTCCCGGACCTGATCCAGGTTCTCCACCTCGATTTCGATCTTCCGCACAAAGGGCGCATAGGCGCGCGCCATCTCAACGGCCTGTCTCACGCCGCCCGCCGCGCCGATGTGATTGTCCTTCAGGAGAACACCGTCCGACAGGTTGTACCTGTGATTATGGCCTCCGCCCACGCGAACCGCGTATTTTTCGAAGATACGGTTGTTCGGCGTTGTCTTCCTGGTGTCAAGAAGCCAGATGCCCGTGCCCTCAAGAAGCGCCGCAGTCTGACCCGTACAGGTCGCGATGCCGCTCATCCGCTGAAGATAATTCAGTGCCGTTCTTTCGCCGGAGAGCAGCACGCGGATATCTCCCCGCACCTTTGCCATCCGCATGCCCACTTCTACTTCGTCTCCGTCTCTGACGAAAAATTCTACCTCTGTCTTCGGATCCAGGAGCGTGAACACCCGCTCAAAAACCGGAAGCCCGCAGATGATTCCCTTCTCCTTTGCGATCAGATCCACCTCACCGGTCTTTGCCTCCGGCATCACGCAGTTGGTGCTGACATCCTCGCTTGTAATATCCTCCCTCAGCGCACTTTCGATCAGCGGATCGGCCTGCAGTTTCATTGTAATCGGATCTAACATTTCCTTTTCCTCCACTATTTGCCATCGCATACGGTCCCTTATACGCACTTCATACGCAGCGATTCAGTAACGCTGACAGCCTTCGGGCCTCTTATACACACTTCGTACGCGGCGATCCTGTAAGGCTGTGCCTGCAGTGACAGCCTTCGAGCCTGTATACCTGCTCATATACGACAATCCTGTCTGCATTTTCGAAGAGCTTATACCGCTTCCGCTCCCGGCTCCGCAGAAAATTTGTCCCGATAGGCAATCCTGACGGAAGAGGGACCGCCCTCCGCTTCAATCTCCTGGCGGATCATGGCGGCATAACGTCTCTCCACAGAACGCGAATCCCGATATTCCGACAGCGATACGCGCGGCATGCCGTCACAGATCTCTTCATAGCCCGCCGTCATATCCCGGGCGGCCCGCTTTGCGAAGACAAGTGACTCCAGAAGCGAGTTGGATGCCAGCCGGTTCTTCCCGTGCACTCCGTTGCACGCGCATTCCCCGATTGCATAGAGGTGCGGCATACTCGTCCCGGACTCATGATTCACCTTCACTCCGCCCATGAAGTAATGCTGCGCCGGAACCACCGGTATGCACTCCTTCGTCACATCATAGCCGTTCTCCGCGCAATGCTGCACAATGTTTGGAAAATGGCGAATCAATTCTTCATGCGGAATGGTTCTGAGATCCTCCCACACAAACCGCGTCCCGTCTTTTTTCATCTGCTTCAGAATCTCCTGCGTCAGAAGATCACGCGGAAGAAGCTCATTGGTAAACCGCTGCATATTCTTCCCGTAAAGCTTTGCACCCTCGCCGCGGACGGATTCGGAGATCAAAAACCTCCGGTCCTCCTCATGTCCCGAGTAAAAAGTCGTAGGATGCACCTGAATGTAATTCACGTGCTCCGTCGCGATTCCGTGCTTCAGGGCGATGGCGACTGCGTCGCCGGTCAGCTGCCGGAAATTGGTGGAGTGACTGTAGAGACCGCCGATACCGCCCGTCGCA
This sequence comes from uncultured eubacterium 1-6, assembly GCA_903789595.1. GTDB lineage: Bacteria > Bacillota > Clostridia > Lachnospirales > Lachnospiraceae > Bilifractor. The sequence continues at coordinate 144,227 of CAIFEZ010000006.1, read as the reverse complement.
AAAATCGTGTAGTCGGCCTCAATGATACCCAGCTTTCCGTCCGGATAGCGAACAACCGCGCCCCGGCATCTTTCTGCATTTTTCGCGAGGCCCTTCTCATTTTCGATATTGTTTTCGATATTGTCTTCGATTGTATCTCCGCTTCTATTTTCAATTTTGTCTTCGATTGTATCTCCGGCTTCCCTCCGACGCTTTCCCGCTCCGTTCCGATCCTCATCGGTCACGATATCCACCATGGCTGTATACTCCATCATCGTCACGTTGGGCAGGCGCCGCACTGCCTCCATGAGGCGACTCGTGATTTCCTTTCCCGTGATGTCCTCGTGGAACAGAATACGCTTCCGGCTGTGCGCGCCCTCTCTCGTAAACGCCAGCGCACCGCTGTCATCTCTCGCAAAACGGACGCCATATCCGATAAGATCACGGATCACATCCTGAGAGGAACGGATCATGATGTCCACCGAAACCGGATCATTCTCATTGTGTCCCGCCCGCATCGTATCCTCGAAATAAGAGGTATAGTCGTCTTCATCGCGAAGCATACAGATTCCGCCCTGCGCCAGATAGGAGTCGCTGCTCTCAAAATCCGCCTTCGTAATCAGCATCACCTGACGATCCTTCGGAACCTGCAGCGCAAAATACAGGGCCGCGCAGCCGCTGCCGACGATCAGTATGTCTGTCTTTTTCATAGGATTCTTCTTTCCGCGGTCGCCAGCATCTATTCTCTGGCTCCGTTCGCTGAGGAGTATAGCACCTAATTTTACACATGACAAGTCATATATTTACATATGTCTTGACAGATCTTTGGATCGTGCTATACTTTCGGACAGAAAAACACAATTACATTTTCGATTATCGTACACGGCATGTTTAAAAATCAGGAATTTCACTCCTGCGTGCACGGTTACCGCTTTTCGGGAAAGGATATTCATCATGACAACGAGAGAAATGCAGGACAGGATCATAGAATTGAAGCGGGAAAGGGATGTCTGTATTCTGGCACATGCGTATCAGAGTCATGATATCTGGGAGGTGGCGGACTACATCGGCGATTCCTACGGTCTGAGTGTACAGGCCGCGAAGGCGCCGCAGCATACTCTTCTGATGTGCGGCGTACGTTTCATGGCGGAAACCTGTAAGATTCTCTCACCGGACAAAAAGGTACTGCTGGCGAATCCGATGGCTGGCTGTCCCATGGCAATGCAGATGAACCGGGAACAGGCACTTCAGCTGAAGGCGGAAAATCCCGGACTTCCTCTCGCAGCCTATATCAACACCACAGCAAGCCTGAAAACGGTCTGCGATGTCGTCGTCACCTCCTCTTCAGCTGTCAAAATCATCGGCCGCATGCCTGAGAAGGAGATGCTTTTCATTCCGGACTGCAATCTCGGCGGGTGGATCGGCGAACAGCTTCCGGACAAGAAGCTGCACATGGTCCAGGGCGGCTGTCCGACACACATGCGGATGACGGCGCAGGATGTGAAGGCCGCCAGAGCTGCACATCCGGGCGCTCTGCTTCTGGTGCATCCGGAATGCCGGAAAGAAGTCGTGGATCTTGCAGACTATGTCGGCAGCACAACCGGCATCATGAAATACGCGGAATCCTCCGACGCTGATGCGTTCATCATCGGAACGGAGAGCAGCATCGTCTCGCACCTGCAGTTTGCCTGTCCCGAAAAACGTTTCTACCTGCTCTCAAAGCAGTGCGTCTGCCACAATATGAAGATGACCACTCTGCCGGATGTACTCCATGCCGTCGAGGGAACCGGCGGCGATGAAATCCATCTTACCGCCGACACCATCCGCGACGCCAGAAAATGCATCGACCGTATGATCGAGCTGGGCGGCTGAACAAACGCAGAAGCTGCATCATCGGGCCGGGGCTGACGAAGCGCGGAAGCTGCATCATCCGGCCGCGCGGCTGAAAAAGCCGGGACGGATTATTTCCACAACAGCCCCCGGCAACGGCTGATTGCTTCCGCCAGTTCTTCCTTTCTCGGCTTCGCCATGTCGCCGGAGAGCTGTCCATGCTCTCCATACATTCCGAAGCCCTCTTTTCGGAAGGTCTCCTCCCAGTCATTTACCAGTTCGGCCACACTCTTCCGTCCATTCATTTCTCCTTTTGCAAGCAGCAGAAATGTCCGGGCCAGACACTCGCTCTGTTCTCTGTCCGCCAGCTGCTCCACCAGCCGCAGATCCGTCTCTCCGTGCCCGATCACGAATCCTTCCGTTCCCAGATTCTTATGCTTCACGCGACCTCTCTGTTCCTGAAAATCAGCGCCTGGGCGCGGGAACCGTCTGCTCTGATCCGGACGAAAAGTGCACCCTAAACCACGCCCCGTCTCTTCGCGAGGAAAATCGGACACTCCCTCCTTCTTCTCGGTCGGAACAATCCTCCGCACCCTTTCCGTCACATCCTTCGGCTCGTAGCGGTCCATCTGAATGATCGTATCCGCCCTGCTGAAAAAAGCCCCGGAGCTTCCTGCCACCAGAACCGTGCTGATACCGGCCTCTTCGTACAGCGCGCGCATTCTCTCTGAAAACGGTGTGATCGGCTCCTCTTCTTCCGAAACGATTTTCTGCATCAGAGCATCCCGCACCATGAAGTTCGTCGCACAGGTATCCTCGTCCATCAGCAGCGTTCTCGATCCGCACTCCATGGCCTCCACAACGGAAGCTGCCTGAGAGGTGCTTCCGCTGGCGTTTTCGGTAAAAAATGCCGTTGTATCCTTGTGATTCGGCAGCCGGTTAATGAACAGGGAGATATCGTCGCCGCTGACACAGCGCCCGTCCTCCGCCCGGATCTTAACCGCCGTTTCATCCGTCACCACATATTCCCGTCCGTCTCCCGCAATATGATTGTAGACACCGCGCTCCAGCGCCTTCAGCAGCGTGGACTTTCCATGATAGCCTCCTCCGATGATAAGGGTGATGCCTCTCCTGACGGCCATACCGCTGATGATCCCATGGTGGGGAAGCTTCAGCGTAATCCTGTCCTCTTCCGGAGAACGGAAAGGCAGCGCATTCTTCAGCGGTCTCTGCGAAATTCCGCTCTCCCTGGGAAGGACCGCACCGTCAGCGACAAATGCGCACAGGGACAGCCGCTCCAGCTCGCCCCGCAGAAAAGCCTGATCTTCGGCAAGATTCAGAACGTCTCTGACATGCTCCGCCTCCCACGCGTCCGCACACGCCGTATCCGCGACAATACCCGGCAGGAACCGAAAGAGCATCTTCTCAAGCTCTCCCGCCAGCACCGTCCGCCCGGCCGCCGGAAACCCCGCGTAAAAGCGGAGCGTCACATCCCCTTCCGTACCAAGCTGACAGGCACTTCTATCTAGAATCTCCTGACCCGGACAGCTCGCGTTCATACTTCCGCTTTTCCCCGATCCGCCGGCTTTTCCGGATACCTCGCGCAGTCTGGAACTGAATCTCCGAAGAATCATGTCCTGAAGAGCGACGCGCGTCTCATATCTGCCGCAGGCGGATGCCGGCCACCGCGCATCCCTCGCCTTCATCGTGACAGCCAGCTCTGACGGACTGGCAAACGGATCGCCCTGTACATGGACGATGTGCAGCACATAGTCCCCGAAATCATAGCTTCCTTTCAGTGATTTATATGCCGGATATCCCCGGTGATCGATGGTGCGCAATGCACGGAGCAGTTCATTCTTTGTATTCATTGTACATCTCCTGTATTTTTCTGTATTTTTCCTGTCACAGACTCTTGCTATTTAATTATAACGATATGCAGTATAAAAAAACAACTGCAGTTCTTCCGGATCTCCCGGCTGGCTTCTGCATTGACTGAAAGAAAATAGCCGAAACGCCCTCATTGCTTTTGGCAGCTTCTGTAAATTCTTTGCGAAGAGCTGACACCGTACCGTCGTTATCATTTAACACCGGATTCATTGTATTCCTTCACAATTCTGACTATAATAAAAACATCTGTCTGTGTTTATCCCAAAAGCATCTGTCTGTAACAGGTACATCATTGAAAAATCTGTATACGGCGGATACTGCACTCCAAATAACAAGTACAGGATGGCTTATGTTCAGAAAATCTACATCTGTAAATAATGTATCTGAGAGTTTTTTGCATTTGAAGACAGGCGATAAGGCGCTCTGGAAGTGCGCTGCCGTCAACTCTCTTGTCGCCCTTCTGTCGTTTCTGTGGCTGATTCTGTGGAACAAAGGCACCTTTACGCTGTGCGGAGATTACAATGCGCAGGCGGTTCCCTTCAGCGTCGCCATGCACAAGGCCCTTCTGAACGGCCAGTCCTGGTCCTGGGGCGTCGACCTCGGAACCCAGACCGTCGGCGCGTACAGCTTTTACGGTCTCGGCAGCATTTCCTTCTGGATCACCATGCTGTTCCCGGTGAGCGCCACGCCGTGCCTGATGGGCTGGCTCTATATCCTGAAGTACATTGCCGCAGGAGTCACCTCGTTCCTCTATATCCGGCAGTTCACCCGTGACGACAATTACGCCGTGATCGGCTCGATGCTCTACGCCTTTTCCGGCTATCAGGCGGTAAATCTCGAATTCTACACCTTCCATGATGTCACAATCCTGTTTCCCCTTCTTCTTCTGGAATTTGACCGGATGATGAAATCGGGGAAATGCAGCCTTCGTGACGGAAAGCCCTTCATCCTCGTGACGGCACTTTCCTGCCTGAACAGCTATTTCTTCTTTGTCGGACAGGTTGTCTTTCTGATCCTCTATTTCTTTCTCCGATACGGAACGCGGGATATCAGACGGATGATGCGGAATCTGGTCCTCTGCGCCGTCGCCGGCATCTGGGGCGTTATGATCGCCGCGGTTCTCTTCCTTCCGAACATCCTGTTCATCTCCGGCAACAAGAGAAGCAGCGTTCAGCTTCTGCTCTCACAGCTCTTCCCCGAGCCGAAGATGCTCCTGTACCTGCTCAAGGGATTTCTGTTTCCGGGCGAGGCGATGTACGACAGCAGCGCCGTGTACAACCGCAGGTGGACTTCTACATCCGCCTATCTGCCTCTGATCGGCATGAGCGGTGTTCTCGCATACCTGCACGGCAGGCGCAGAGACTGGCTCTCCAGACTGCTCCGTATTCTCATAATCATCGCCTTCTCTCCCCTGCTGACCTCCGCGTTCCTTCTGTTCACAGAGGCCAATCAGCGCTGGTGGTATATGCTGATTCTGATGATGTCTTCCGCATCTGCCATTGTGCTGGAGCAGCACGCGCAGAAGGAAAACGGAGATGTGCTGAAAAAGGCACTTCTTGTCAATGCGGTTGTTCTGGTCGTCTATTATCTCGCTCTGAATCTCATGAAATGGAGCGACGAAGAGAAAAGCCTGGTCTGTCACAGGGGATTTTTCCTTCTGATCTTCGCCGCGTCACTGGCCGGCCTGCTGATTCTGCTCAGGCTTTCGTCGAACGCAAGGCGCTTCTGTCAATCGGTTACTGCCTGGACCGCTGTTTTTGCGATTCTCACGACCGGATACGTGCTGGGTTATTACCGGTTCGCGGACGGAATCCATGAGACGTACACGCAAAAAATAAATCTCTACAGTCAGCTTAAGCCGATCAATGACCAGTACCGCTATATTGATGAGAACATGATGCTTTATTCCAATGGCGCATCCGGTCTCAGAATTTTCAGTTCAACGGTCTCGAATTCGATTGTGCATTTCGACAGCCTGTTTGGCTTCTACAAGCAGGCGCGCAGGCTGGACAAGACCTCCTATGCGGGTCTGGCTGAGCTTTTCGGCGGCAAATATGATGTGACGACGGACCCGGAAGGCAGAACACCGCTCCGGACATATGAGGTGAACGGAACAACCTATTACGTTGTTGAAAGAAATGCGTGTCCGATCGGATTTGCGGTCGATCAGGTGATCACCGAGGAGGATCTGAAAAAAATTGATGTGAGTGAGAGAGGACTTGTGCTCCTGAAATCCGCTGTCATTCAGTCGGATGACAGCGGGCGCGTGAGTGATCTCGTGCCTTGCGTTTCCAGCAGCAGTGCTCTGGCATCCATTCAGGCCGATTCAACGGCAGAGGAAACCTCCGCCGGAAGCAGCGGGCTGGATCCTTCTAATAATGCAGGACTTGTCTTCGACAGCGATCAGGAGGGCTACAGTCCTTCCGGACGCAAGGCTGACAATCTGTCAAAGAGCAGTCCGGGGAAGAAAGTTACACTGACTGACGATCAGCTTCAGAAGATCGCGGCGGAACGCGTCGCGTATGATTCCGGCCGCGCCGTGGAAAACTTCCGGAGAAGCTCCGACGGATTTGTCTGCGAGAGCGATTATTCTGAGAACGAACTCGTCTATTTCTCCGTTCCGAATGACAGCGGCTGGAAGGCATTCATAGACGGAGAAGAGACGCCAATCATCAATTCCGGCGGCATGATGCTGATCCGCGTTCCTGCCGGTGCGCATAAAATCGTATTCCACTACACGACGCCGGGGCTTTCCGTCGGAGCAGCGATCAGCCTCGCATCACTCGCCGCGCTGATTCTGTTTGCCCTCGCAGACCGGAAAAGGCAAAACAGACTGCACGGCCGTCCGGAAATCTGAGATCAAGCCGCGCAAATGATAAATGATGTTACTTTATCTCTGCGACATAGTGTACATACGGCAGCGCGCTGATTTCCTCCAGCAGGGATTCGTGCATTCTTCTCCTTCCCATATCAACGGTGAAAATGATGGCAATATCATCTTTAAGCACCGACTGGGATTTCATCTTCTGCAGATTTGAGAGGCTGTACTCCTTGCTCTGGATAAAATCAAAGAGGACGGGGATGTTGTCTCCCCTGTCCACCTCAAGATACACTTCCACCCGCCGATTTGTCTCATCGAGAGTATGACTCAAAGGGGTCAATACCAGGATGACAAACAGAATCAGCGCAAAGGTTCGTACGCCGGCCGGATGGCCGGCCGATTCCCGGTCTACACCGATAATCGCTCCCATCACAAGAGCCATGATCAGCCGCAGCGTCATGGAAGATAAAGAAAAGTCTGTACCTGCTGCCATCTTGCACTCCTTTCATCTTGTCATCTGCAAACGATCCCTTCATCTTATTGGCGATTTTTACCGGGGTCAGCATCACCGGCACTATTGCTTTACCACGTCAGCCAGGGTCATTTTTCATTTTTCAGCAAGTTCTGATAGACAGGCTCTGGCGGGTCCTGATAACGGTTGATATAGATGTGATGGCTCCAAAATGCCCACTTTTCCTCTGGGGTCGCAAAGTGAAAAAAGCCGGGAGAATACATATCGTGGAAGCCATATTTTTTTTCAAAGTCCGCAAAATTTTCTTCAAAGTGTTTGCCCTTATAGGTAAAACCGGCAGATGTAGAGAGTCCCGCACCTGCCCCGATCAAAATCGCATCCGTCTGTTCAAGTTCACGTTTTAATTGCCGGATCGTCTGTTTCATTGTTTTGCCTTTCCGATGCTTCTGCAAACGAGATAAAACACGCTGCGCGAGTTTTATCTCGCTATCGCGACGCTCGCCGCACACGAATACTTCGCATTCGGCTGCGGCTCACTGTTCGCGTAAAAAAATGAACAGGGCAGCCGGCACACAGCCGCTGCCCTGTTCGAATATACCCTTACAGCTCGATAACTTCCGGATCGGCGGTAAAGGAATAGATGGTAGCCGTACCATGCTCAAAGTAGAACACGGTCATCAGATTGTCATCCACCGTGTACATACTGCTGAGCGAAGCGGTGTTGGCGTCCATCATGGCGACGCGGGCTTCGCGGCGGGTGTCTTCCTTGACTTCACCCTCCACGCGGATCCAGGTGCCCTTGTGCATCCCGCAGATCTCCACCTTGCCGTTTTTCTTCATCTGCCGGTAAACCTTCTTCTGGTTGTTCGTGACAATATACAGCTTACCCTCAAACTCACATACAGCACCGAAGGGACGGACATGGGGCTGACCGTCCTCGTCAGTGGCAAGATAAAAGGTACCGCAGGATTTCAAATATTCTGTTGCTTTGTTCATGATAATACTCCTTTCAAAATTCAGGTTGCTTTTTCCCTGATTACTGGTATATTTATATCACGTAGAACATAAAAAGCAAGTACGATATTTATTGAAACCGGTATCAAAAAGGAACGTGTCTATGGAGAAAAAGAATCTGTTTGGAAAATGCCCTTATGTCACTGCGCAAAAAGTTTTGACGGGAAAATGGTCGATGTACATTATGTATCTGTTATCAGATGGCCCTGTACGGTTTAATGAGTTACAGCGTCGGATGCCGGAAGAAATGACTCACACAACGCTATCCCGGCAATTAAAGACGCTCGAGGACGAGGGACTGATTATCCGGCGGGAGTATCAGCAAATCCCGCCCAAGGTGGAGTACAGCCTAAGTGAAGTTGGAGAGAAATTCAAGAGTGTACTATCTGTGCTTGAAATATGGGGCAATGACTATATTCAGTATCTAAATAAAAACCAAGGCTAAATGATTCCGCATATACGTCCATCGCAGTCTCAATGTTCTGGTGCCCATGATAGACTGGATCACCTTGAGACTGCTCTCCACCTCCCGCTCATTGCTTCCGTTCGAGTCCTCTATGTCTTCCTATGCCCCCGGCGTCTTCCGGTTCACAAACCAGAAGCCATTTTCCTCATAATACAGTTCGACTCTCTGTCCGAGTATCCGGCAGACATACCGGATCCCGGCGCCTCCTGCCTTGAGGCTGGCACACCGGTCCACGCGGAGGATCTGGTCAATATCGTATTTGCGCCCGTCCTCCCAGACGAGGCGGAGCGGCTTCATCCTCCCGTCAGCGGAAAAATCCGCGACCACCTCGACATAGGCCTTGTATGGGCTGACCGTCAGCGCTTCCTGCGCGTGTTCACTAAGCGGCGCATCGCTCCGCACCTCCGGACGGTCCGAGCGTCCGGAATCATGATGATAGTCGTAAACGCCCATGCGCCTCACCTTCCTTCCCGAATATCACTCGCTTTCTATGCATACCCTGTCACGATCCTTCCCTGCGTTCTGCTCGTTTTCTGTGCATACCCTGTCACGATCCTCCCCTGAATGCTGCTCGTTTTCCATGCATGCCCTGTCACGATCCCTCCCTGAATACCGCTCGTGTTCTGTGCACACAGTCATCTGCTTTCCGCAGAAAGAGCTGCCTCACAGCCGCTCCGGTTTCCATGCTCCAGATACGAATGTGGATGGATCATGTGATCCTCCGCCGTCGCATTTAAAGAGGCAAGATACCGATCCTCATGCATGATGCCCCGCTGCACCGCGGCGTATCCGTACCGGCTGCGGATCAGTGTCACCATACGGTCCGCCCGCATCTGCCGTTCCCGGTACTGCTCGTTCAGGAACAGTGACAGCTGCCTTGGCTGCCCCTCGGGCTTTAATTCTCCCACGCTGATCCCGATGCTCCGGATCGGCTTCTCCCACCGGTACAGCTTTTGAAAGATGCTGAATGCCGCTTCCTCAATCTCTCCGGAAATATTCGTCGGCGCAGAAATCTTTTTCTGCTGATGGAATCCCCACAGGTCCGTGTTCCTCACGTACACAGAGACCACCTGCCCCTCAAAGTGATTCTTCCGGAGCCGCTCCGATACGCTTTCTGCAAGGAGATAGAGCACAAGCCGCACATCCTCACTGTTTACCAGATCCCGCGGCGTTGTCGTGCTGTTTCCGACACTCCTGACTGGTGCCTCCACGCCGAGATCATTCACCGGCGTCCGGTCCTCGCCTCTTGCAAAAACCGACAGCATCAGCCCGACCTTGCCAAACCAGTTCTGAAGATAACGCGGATCTGCTTCCGCGAGCTCCCCGATGGTGCGGATCCCGTATTTCTCCAACTTCTTCTCCGTCCTTCTCCCGACATACAGAAGGTCCGACACCGGAAGCGGATAGATCAGCTGCTTATAGTTGTTCCTGTCAAAAACTGTGATCGCATCGGGCTTCTTGTAATCGCTCCCGAGTTTTGCGTAGATCTTGTTCCAGGAAACACCGATGCTGACCGTGATGCCGAGCTCCCGGCGGATCCTCGCGCTGATCTCCTGCGCAATCCGGTAACCGTTTTCAATGGTCCGCGTATGATCGCCCAGAAGCGCGCAGCTGTCCGTGAGATCAATCCAGCATTCATCCAGGCCGAAGTTCTCCACCTTGTCGGAATACTCCTGATAAATGGTTCTTGCCATGCGGGAGAACCGCAGATACAGGTACATCCTCGGCGGAACAAAAACAAGATCCGGACAGCACTGTCTCGCCTGCCAGAGCGCCATGCCGGTCTTCACGCCATGTCGCTTCGCGATATAATTGGCCGTAAGAACAATCCCGTGCCGCTCCTCCGGATCCCCGCCGACCGCAAGCGGCTTTCCGGCAAGCTCCGGATGGTACAGCATTTCCACCGACGCGTAAAAACAGTTGCAGTCCACATGCAATATGATCCGATCGGACATCCTTCTCACCTCCCCGCTCTTCCTGTCCTGAGGGACCTCGGATTCCCGGATCCTGACATGCCCGTATGTTCATAAAAAGAGAAACATGGCATCGTGGTTTCTCTCTGTACGGCCAGTATAACGCTATTTTCCATAGTTGAAAATGGTCATTTTGGCCCGTTTTTACTTTTTTAAGCAGTATTTCTATTGACTTTGCCGTACAGTATGCTATTCTGTAGAGGAGAGGATAAGACCTGCGTGCGGCGGGATATCCGCTGCGGAATGAAATCAGAAACGTCAGAAAGAGGTGTTTTATGGAAAATATCGGCGCAATCATCACAGCTTACCGAAAGAAGGCACACCTATCCCAGACCGAGCTTGCGGAAAAGCTTCTTGAAGAAGGAATCGAGGTCAGCCAGAAGAGCGTTTCTGCCTGGGAGACCGGGAGAAACGAGGTCTCCGCGCGGATTTTCCTGCACATCTGCCGGATTCTGGAGATCCCGGACTGTCTGGAGGAATACTTCGGGAGCAATCCGAAAGACCCCCTGTCCATGCTGAATGACGAAGGAAAGCAGAAAGCGCTCTCTTATATTGAAATGCTGGTCCACCCGGTCAGCTACGCCAGGGCTACGAACGTGATTCCGTATCCGGCAGTTCCCGCGGGCGTACCTTCCATGACCCGGCTCCGGCTCTACGACGCAAGAGTATCCGCCGGACATGGAGATTTTCTTGATTCCGATTATTACACGACCATCGAAGTGCCCGCCAGGGACGCAAAGGGCGCGGATTTTGCCGTCACCATCAGCGGAGACAGTATGGAACCGGCTTTTCACGATCACGACATGGTTTATGTGCACCGGCAGGAAACACTGGACGACGGGGAAATCGGAATCTTCTCGTTAAACGACAACGCATATATCAAGAAGCTGAAAAATGACAGCGACGGGACGTTTCTTATTTCCCTGAATCAGAAATATACGCCGATCCCGGTTCACCTCGACCGCGATGACTTCCGCATCTTCGGGAAGGTATGCAGAGCCATCCGGTAAAACGCCATGCTGTAACATGCTGTAAACGGCGCCGCATACCGGAGAAGGCACATTCGGGCTCTTGTCCCGCAGCTGCCGCAAAGAAAGCAGCACGGAATCATACATATGTATATTGTCAGCCAGAATCTTATGGGGAGGTGATGCAGCTTGGACAAAAAGCCAAACAATCTGCTGGCAGCCAGAAAATCAGCCGGACTTTCCCGGGCCAAAGCCGCCGAGGATCTCAAGATAGATCCGAAAACGCTCTATCGATATGAAAACGGGACACAGTGCCCGAATGTCTATGTGGCGATCCGGCTCTCCGAATATTACCACCGAACCGTGGAAGAATTGTTCCCGCCAAGAAGCGAAATTTGAAAGGCATCCCGCCAAAGGCCTTATCCGCCTCCACCAAAATCATAAGTCGGCCCCTACGGGTACGGTCAAGAGATTTTCACAATACTGCTGACCCCGATCTGCGAATCGTATACTACATGTCTATGTCCCCCCTAAAACTTGAGATTGCTAATTGCGGCCTCAAGTGACTGAGTACCAGTACTATCCCGCCGTAAAGCACATAATCGCGCCATCCATCCCCTTTCTCACCCTCATACACAGCCATGAACTCCGCAAATGTCAGCGGATACATATGCACTTCATCACCACGCCCGCGAAACTCTGTAATGATATCTTTAGAAAGAAATTTTGCGTTGCTGACTTATAATCCAAAGATATTGCCTTCAATCGGTTAACTATTCACGCTTGCCGCTTTACATCGAAGCCGCGATGCGCGTCATTTCTTCCGGCGTCTCCGCCATCCCGTGGGAGAACCAGAGAAGCAGGCAGGAATAGATACCCCCGATCCGGTAAGCTGTCCGGTATTCTTCCAGAAGCCCGGCGCCGGAACTTTTTTCCCTGCCGTCCGCGCCAGTTTTCTCCCGCCCCGGCGCTTCGCGCTGCCCGTTCGAATCGAAATAGTCCTTCAGTGCATCCATAAACAGGCCGGAAAGGCCGGCGCGGTGCAGCAGCAGAATCAGTTCCCTTTTGTCGTACAGCGCCTGAAAAACCGGCCTAATAAAAGATGAAAAGTCCTTCTGCAGCATCTCCCTGTTCCCCGCCGCCCCCTTGAAGATCTGCGACAGGAAGGCGCGCAGGACATCTTCCTTCGAACGGAAGTGCCTGTAAAAGGTAGCGCGATGCACACCCGCCCGTTCTGCGATTTCACCAACGGATACCGCGCCGAACTCTTTCTCTTTCATGAGCTGCAGGAGAGCCCCGGTCAGACACTCACGGATCCGGTCCTCGTCCAGATCTTTTCTTCTCATAAAAAGCGACACCTCCTGTTTTCTGTTGCGAATAAATTTTTTTTCACCGGAATCATCTTGAAAATAGCGACAAATGTCGCTATGATTAATTATGCTCCCAACAGGCAGAATCTGTCAAAAAGAAACGAGGATAACATATGAAAACATTTCTGATTCTTCTGGTGCTGGCGCTGATCGCCAGTTCCTGCGGCTTCCGCAAATATGTCTGGTTCATTTCCATCGGATACGGTGCGGCGGTGGCGCTTATCGGCGCCGGGCAGCTCGCCCTTTTCCGTCACGCGCTCACCGTGGGCACCGCCCTGCAATGCGTACTCTTCATCCTCTACGGCTGCCGGCTTTCCGGCTATCTGGTCTATCGGGACCGCAAGACAGCTTACACCAGACGCATGAAAGGGGAAGTCAAACAAAACGACGGGGTTTCTTTCGGCGCCAAGCTGGCGATCTGGATCTCCGCTTCTATTCTCTATGCACTCCAGACGTCCCCTGTGACATTCCGGCTCATGAACGGAAGCGGCACGGACGCGCTTTGCGTCATCGGGCTTCTCATCTCCGCTGCCGGCCTGACGCTGGAAGCAACCGCTGATCTCCAGAAAAGCAGGGCCAAGAAAAAGAATCCCGGGCGCTTCGTGGACACCGGGCTGTTCCGTCTCGTGCGCTGTCCGAACTACTTCGGTGAGATGATCTTCTGGACCGGTGTCTTCGTCTCCGGAATCATCATCTACCGCGGCGCGGCGGAATGGATCTGCGCCCTCCTCGGCTACGCCGGCATCATCTACGTCATGTTCGGCGGCGCCCGCCGGCTGGAAATCCGCCAGGACAAGAACTACGGCGCCGACCCGGAATATCAAAAATACAAATCCACGACCCCGATCATGATCCCGTTCATCCCTCTCTACTCCGTAAAGAATCACAAATGGCTGGTGGCATAATGGACAAAGAAAAGCAAAGCAGAATGGTCCCCGGGCCGGTACCGGAAGGTTTCACCCTTTTCATGGCGCTTGTCGACTGCCTGCCCGTCCTGTTCTTCAGCGTCAGCTCCGCCATCCTGGCAGCACGATTCAACAGCCAGCTGTTTCAAGCAGGCGTCCTGCTGGTGATCCTCGCCGGCGCGCTCAAGGCCGGATGGAAATTCGTCATCGCCCTGCAGCACAGGGATCTGCGCTTTCTGAACAAACAGATGCGCTATCTGATGCCCGCCGGATTTCTGCTCGTCATTCTGGCGCTGGTCGTTGACCGCGGCCGCTGGTCCATTGCGGCCGTAATCCGCCACATGACAAATATGCCGGCGCTCTTTTTATTTTTAACCGGTGCCGCCGGCATGGGTCTCATGGTGTGGTTCGCCAATAAGAGAGACCGGCGCGACGCAAAGGCAAACTGGAAAGAACAGATCACCAACTCCGTCGCCCAATTCTGCATCATGCTGGGAATCCTGCTTTGAGCGGCTTTTACAATACCTGAATGCGGCCTGTCTTCTCCCGGCCGTGCTCTCATATTATTTTAATGGGCGTCCATGATACCAGAGCACCGTCGCATCAAACAAATCCAGTGCCGCCACTCCTGTATATCCCATCAATTCTTTCAGCTGGTCATTCATCTGTTGTATTTTTCTCTCGACAGCCGGTGTCCCCTCTTTCAGAAGTCCCGGCAGTATTGCACGCCCGGTGGACACCGCATCGGCTCCCAGCGCCAGGAGTTTGTAGGCATCTCTTCCATCATCGACCGAACAGTCGGCAAATACCTTCATTTTTCCTGAAACTTTCCGGATATCCGGAAGGATCATCGCCGGCGGTACCGCAAAAGGCATTCTCCCGTGATGATGGCTGACCACGATGGCGTCAGCGCCTGCTTTCTCACAGAGGGCAGCATCTCTTGTGCTGAGGACTCCCTTTGCCACAAACGGAACGCCTGATTTGTGCGCAAAATCTGCAAATTCTTTGATCTCCTGCGCAGTCAGGGTACCGAGTTTTTCGCCGTCGACCACATCCACATTCCCGTCTTTCCCGATGCTATGGTCGATATCGATGCCGACCGCAAGAGCCTGGTGTTTTACAGCGAAGGTCATCTGCTCTCTGATCTTTTCATGATCGGCGAACGGCTTGATGATGCGGATCGTCTTTGCGCCGACTTCGGCAATTTTTGCGTAATCCGCATCGGATTCCATTCCGACCCAGTTGACGATTCCCAGATTTTTTGCAGCCTGCGCGTATTCTTCCATCGGGCGATGAGCAAGTCCCGCCTTGTTCAGATGCGAAAACGCCGGCATCATGATCGGCGAGGTGAACTCGCTTCCCCACAGCTTCATCGTGAGATCCGCCACACGGGTCCCGATGATACGCTCTTCAATAAGGATTTCATCCAAAAACCGTCTTGTATGCAAGCTCGCGTTCGCCGCGTTCTTTTCCAGCGCCGGGATCAGTCCCTCGGGTCCCGGCCAGTTCGCCTCTTTTTCCATTGATTCAATCTCCTCACAGTTTTTAAAAAAAATTTTTTCTTAATTTTTAATTCGGAATAACTTTTGCATGGCACACTGGTAGATCGGTGCGTTCAACTCCCAGATTTTTTCACAGTAGCTTCGCCATCTCTTTCACCGGTGTGTGGTTCTTAAGTTCTTTGGCCGGAAACCGGTCAGGATATTCCCCTTTGCCTTTGGTAAGGATATTCTTCAAATACAGGTTGTCCAGCCTCATGTCGTCCCGTATGTTTCAAAGTGATCCAGCCAGTTCTCCAGCTTTTCATAAGGTACCGGTATATCGATTTGCTCCTTGAGTACGATCATGTCTTTTCCTCACTTATCATCCTTCGCCTTGTCGTATTCTTCATGAAGCTGCTTCCAGTCAGGCATAGACTCTCGAAGCCGGTCAAAGGCCGGCTGTCCTTTTATTATTGTTAGGATGATCTAACCTCATATCAAAAAAATATATCGATTTCACAGCATAATATAGCCGGCATTCCATTATTCCATAATTCGATATGAGATACCGGCATTTTCCTGCTCACTTTCCATGTGTAATTTACAGTTAGATATGCTTAATTAGCATAGCCTAAACTGGCCCAAATATCCATCATTTATCTTAGTTTTTGTAAGAACTGAAGAAAGCCCTGTACCCCTTATCTGATAACGCCGGATTCAGTAGTTCTTTCCCACTTAGACCATAATACGCCCCTATTATATTAAAATATCTTCATCCAAAAGGAACTGCTCTATCCTTTTCGCCGGGCAGATCTGGATCCTCCTGAAAGTCTTCGTTTATGGTATGCTACCACCCCAAGCACTTCTCTAATTACTTCTCTTCACCCATTCCCACCTTAAAGGAGCTCAAATATCTGTTCATGCTCTTCGTGGCAATTTTCATTGCATGAACCGATTCTTCACTAATTTTTTATTTCTTTCTGCAATGTCTTTTCTTCTTCCCCACTGGCCGTATTTGCCTTCAATCACATCAAAAACGCTAAGACTGGTATTGTTCTCCCCGATAGCCTTTGATGGAAACAACTGCTCAAAAAAGTACACGATTTCCATTTCTGAAGCATATAAATATTCAGTTGCTTTCTCAATAAAATCAGCAGGAATGCCATAATAAGCTTCTGCAACTACACCTGTAATAGCTGCAATCGTATCGCTGTCCCCACCGACAGAGACAGCGTTTCTTATTGCATCCTCAAAATCACTTGATTCAAAAAACGCTTCCAAGGCAACAGGTACTGACCCCTGGCATGAAACATCAAATTTATACGTCGGGCGAATCTCATCAATCGTAAAATTAATGCCGTAATAATTGTCTGCGATATACTCTTTAATTTCATCCTTGTTTTTACCGGTTCTGGCAAGAAAAACTGAAACCGCTACCGCTTCGGCACCCTTCAAGCCTTCCGGATGATCGTGAGTAACTTTCGTCACAGCTTCGGAAAGTTCTTTGGCTTCATCAATACTTTTCGCTGCAAAGCCACATGGTCCTACTCTCATTGCGGCACCATTTCCAAAACTTCCATAAGACTTTGAGTCGCTGCTCCATATCCATTGTATAAAAGCACCTCCATACCCTGCATTTTTATACATTCTCCCGAATTCCTGCATACATGAAACAGCTTTGGCCGAAAGATCTGCATAGTTTCCATGGCATTCCAGAATCGCCTTAGCAATCGCCACTGACATAACACTGTCATCTGTGGGACGGCTGTCTTCATGAAAAATGCTGAAGTCCTTCGATCTTCGATTCTTCCGTTCAAAACGCGAGCCGGCTATATCACCGATAATTGCACCTATCATTAACGTCCTCCTAACGTCTTGTATTTCTCCAAATTTTTTCTGTACCTGCCAATGCAAAAATCAACCGGTTACTTTTGTCTTTGATCTGCCGGAATCTGTGTCCACTTTTACGTCGATCCCGACGACGGTATATTTTATGTGTATTCTCCCTCAAGAACAGTCTGTACGGCGTGGTCATCAATCAGGCTCATTTGATTCTGATATCCATAAATCAGAACGCTTGTACAAATGTTATTGATCATCCGCGGAATCACCGTGCTGAACTCAAAGATCTTCCGCACGGCTGCATCCGTGAAGATCCTCAATGCCGCGCAGGCACTGATCATCTTGTGTTCAATGTATACATGTCTTGTTGAAACAGGAGCATTCCCGGTATCGCTGCAACGATGCCAGTCAGGGGATGCTCTTTTCCCGCCTTTAGCGGTATCGTTGGTCATTATTGTCGTTTATTCACGGACAGGCAAAGCCGTCGGCAATGGGACAGAAGTTATTGCCTTTAACAATTTATTCAGATACATACAAACTGGCATTTCTCAAACAGGAAAATAAGCTGCAACAACTGCAAGTATCACAGACGGAAGCATATTGGCAACCCTTACTTTTTTCCCCAGACCAGATTCAGTCCAACACAAAAAATCAATATTGATCCAATCAAAGAAAGATAATCAATCCAGTCATGCTTGACACCTATACTAATTTACAAGGTTCTCAAACAGAAGTTGTTCCAAGAAAAACAGGAACTAAGCTTGACACCTATACGAATTTACAAGGTTCTCAAACTCTGGAATGAGTCTACGGAAGGCGTGAAAGCTTGACACCTATACGAATTTACAAGGTTCTCAAACCATTAAGCCCGGATTTGCCGAAAAGCTGTCGCTTGACACCTATACGAATTTACAAGGTTCTCAAACTATCCGTTGAGCTGCTGAGATGTGGCTTCTGCTTGACACCTATACGAATTTACAAGGTTCTCAAACGATTTGTACAGCCGATACACCGGATGACCGGCTTGACACCTATACGAATTTACAAGGTTCTCAAACTGTGAAGAAATAATATTTCCCGTCTACGCAGCTTGACACCTATACGAATTTACAAGGTTCTCAAACTCAAGTTGGTTCAATGTGAACGATTTAACGGCTTGACACCTATACGAATTTACAAGGTTCTCAAACCGTGGGTTGCTTATCGTGATGGCATGATTGGCTTGACACCTATACGAATTTACAAGGTTCTCAAACGACCTGTTTAACCTTCTTTTCAGATACGATGCTTGACACCTATACGAATTTACAAGGTTCTCAAACGATGGACTGCGACGCAAAAATCGCAGATATGCTTGACACCTATACGAATTTACAAGGTTCTCAAACGCCACGTCTCGCCAAAAGAAGGGATTAGCAGCTTGACACCTATACGAATTTACAAGGTTCTCAAACTGCATCCGTTGTGTTTATGGCCGGATCCGAGCTTGACACCTATACGAATTTACAAGGTTCTCAAACTCCATCTGCGGCGAGATTCCTTGCTGCTTGGCTTGACACCTATACGAATTTACAAGGTTCTCAAACGGGGATCCGTGCTGGGCAGCGCTGAGAGCTGCTTGACACCTATACGAATTTACAAGGTTCTCAAACTGCTTTCCGCATCCGTAGCTTACGGGCTCGGCTTGACACCTATACGAATTTACAAGGTTCTCAAACGCTGTACTCAGCCTTCTCCGGGATCATCTTGCTTGACACCTATACGAATTTACAAGGTTCTCAAACTTATACAGATTGATTCTGTTCGCACTTGAGCTTGACACCTATACGAATTTACAAGGTTCTCAAACTTGTCTTTCCCTCTGTCAATCGCAACTGAAGCTTGACACCTATACGAATTTACAAGGTTCTCAAACGTATCTGGTAAGCTGAATGAAGTCGAAGTAGCTTGACACCTATACGAATTTACAAGGTTCTCAAACGTTACGTGATCCCGCTGCACCCGGATTGCTGCTTGACACCTATACGAATTTACAAGGTTCTCAAACGCGGAAGAAGTGCTGAAAGAGATCCCGGAGCTTGACACCTATACGAATTTACAAGGTTCTCAAACCTCAAATGGTTATCACCGGACCTTATCTGCTTGGTTTGCAGGGTAAATTCATAAGCTTTTCCTTATCACACATAGGTCTTTATCAACAATATAACGCTTATCTCCGGTTCTGTCCAAAGGTTCCTTCCCTTCTATTAATAGGAGGTAGACTTTATGATTGATACAACTTTCCACCAATTCTAAGTATTCATCATTTGACAGAAAACTTTCCAAATTCACAAAGGCTATCACCGGAAAAAATAACAAGTCAGAACAGACCCTTACTTCCATCAATAATTTCTCTATCAGAGAAAAGTTTTCTTCCTCTATCCTTAGGCCAAACAACTTGTACAAATCTTCGTCTTTAAAATCAAGCGAGTATGTTAGTCCATCAAAACGAACTGCATTTAAAATCCTGTCAAAATATTGAATCACAGCTGACATTAACTCACTTCTTTCCTGAGGGAATTCCACTGCTGCCTGATTTATTGTTTTATACAATTTTCCAATAGTTTTTCTGCTGTTTAACGTATCCTCAAAGGGATTCAACTGGAGAAAAAGATTTCTTTCTAGCGAAAGCTCCTGATCTCCTTCTGATAGAATGATATCACTACTCTCTGAATTCATCTGACTCAGAATTGCAAATATCATCTTTCGCAGATGTTTCGGGTTCTCCATCACAAGCGTAACTGGTCGTTGTTCATCCAATACTAAGTCAATATTACAATCCGAGTAAATTAATCTCATATAATAAGAAGTCTCCTGTCATCAGTAATTATTTCCGAGGAAGCCTCTCCCACAACATACTCCATTTTGGAATATTCTTTCTCGGTAACTCTTAAAACCTGTACCAGTCCACTTTTAGGCCGATTCTTCTTGATATTTAGAAGCAAGGTATCTGCAGCAGTCGGATTCTGGGCTAATTTGCAATAGACACTCTCCTGCAACATCAAATAACCACTTTTAATCAAATATTTCCGGAAGGTTCTATATTCTTTCCGGTCCTCTACTGTATCTACCGGAAGGTCGAACATTACAAGAACTCTCATATATCTATAACTCATTTTGATAAAATCGAATTAAGGATGCATCTTTATCTTCCAATGCGTCAAATACACTATGTGTATAAATCTTGACTGCATTTCCAAGATATTCCTTTCTCCCATTTATAAAAACTTCCTGTTCCAACAGTTCCAGCATCTGATGTTTTTCTTCTGTTTCAAATTTGTCGGGCATGTTAACGAGCACAAGCTCATCTACCAAGGGTCGAAATGGTTCCATTAAATCCGAGGCCAGGTTAAACTGATTAAACATATTGTCATGAAACAAGCCTAATTGCGTGATATATCCATTTGCGGAAATCTCTCTGGCAAATAGAGAAAGAATAAGGCTATACCCATAATTTAAAGCCGCATTCGTTGGTGTATCCTCTGCACGTGTAAACTTTTTTCCAAACAGGGCATTGAAGTATACTTTGGCTGCATGTCCCTCCCGATTCGTTGCATCTCCAAAAGAGATTTCTGTCAAATATTCCTGAAGCTTATCGCCTTCGGCTTTCCCATGCCGCAACAATACTTCAGCTTGTTTTCGAATTTTATCCGAAACGATTTCTGTCCAAACACTACCCTTAACGTCATCAGACCACTGGATCTGACTTCGCACTTTTGCACTGGTATCATAACTCCCATAATAAGGAATCAGCTCCGCACAGGGATTTCTTTTCTGATCACAAAAGATAACTTTAACCTTATTGCGTACCAGCTCCGCAAGGAGATATCCCGTCATCGCAACGGCTGTGTTTTCCAGCATCAGAAGTTCAATCTCATTTATGAATATTCTTTTCGTCTCTTCGCCCCGGATTACGAGATACCCATTCTCGTAATCCAGTTTAGCATTGCGAGAGACTACAACAGTCCGCCAACTCATATGGTACGCAGATCTGTATACTGCTCATAAAGTCCGGTTACTGATTGGGAAATCAAGAAACAACTTTTCAGTTCTGATATTTTCTTATTAATCAAAGACTTCCCAGAATGTTGGGACTCATTAATTTGTGCTAGATTCGCTTCATTTACTCTGCCAGATAATTTCAATATTTCCAAAAGGACATTCACTTGTTTGTCAAGTGGCAACTTTGCAAAAATATCATTTCTACGTTTTAGAGTTGTTCCAATCGGATTAGGCCTTCTGCTATATATTCCCTCGATATGTTTTTTCTCCAATAACTCATAAAACCTGATATTGTCTTCTCTTGTAATTCCTACTTCATCTCCGTCTGTTTTCTTTGCAATTCTGTCTGCATCTATCCTGATCTGTTCCTCAGAAAGATTTATATCGGAAACATTCTTCATTTTTTTTGCATAATGAACCTGTTTACTATCCAGCTTCAGCTCTTCAGCGTTTATCACGATCAATCGATTTCCTGTTTTACCGCTTAAATAGCAATCAAATCCATTGATTCGCAATTTTGAATAGAGCTTGATTTTACTTAAACAAATTCTTGCATCTATTAATCCAAGATTATTTTCAACATATTGCCGAAGGGCATTATTCGTCGTAATTTGCGAAGCCATATAGACCGGCATTGCCTCAATTGTTCTTATTCTTTTACCCTTTGCCTCATGCTCCACTAGGAAAAAGTACGCGACAGATAAACTGGTGAATCCGCCATATCGGCTTACATTCGCAAGTCTGTTATCGGACGTTTTCATTGGCAGATACACGCCAGCTTTCTTATTTTTTCCAGCTTTATCTGCAGAATAAATAGTCTGGTCAGCAATTCCTCCCTTTCCACAGTAATTCATATAGGTAACAAGAGGCGTCTGTCTAGCCATAACCTTTTTTACTGTAACAATCGAACGATTTCCCTCCATATTCCAGGCACGGATTCCATTTCTCTCTACATTATTTTCGAATATCTTACCAGTACCTAGATTATAACTATACTTCTTTGCATCCTTTTTCCACTCCTTAATAAAATTAACCGGAGATGATGTGAACTTTGTGTGATAGACATTTCCTACAACAATATTTAAATAAGCATCATTGGCATGATGAAAATCATTAACTTCCCTGCACTTGTAAAGAGAAAACTTGTTTCGGAAATCTGATACATTCCTTGCCTTTGAATATATTACTTGTGTTTCGTCAGATGGCAGCAGTTCTTCAATAAGGTGGGTGATTGTCTTTACAGCCTGACTCGTCTCAACAACCTGTCTGCTAATAAAATCTGCGCGCTCTGCATCTGAAAAATCCGTAGACCTGGTCAGTCTCTGAAATTTTGTCTGCGTAATCAATCCTTTATCCAGGAGCATTTTCCAGTTTGAAATCTGACTTTCGCGAATACTATTTTCTATAGGATAATTATCCGTCTTGTGAGCATTTTCCGTCTTCTCAACAAGAACCAGATTATTGTCTAAACTATCGTCTTTTACGAAATGACGGGGGTAAATATGATCCAAGTCATACTTGGAATTATTCGTCAGAAGTTCCAGCAGATTGATTGGCTCCCCGGTATACATACTTCTACCCATCTGAGTGTAGTATAGGTATAACTTCTTATTTCTGAAATCCGCTTCTGAATGTCCGGCCAGTTCTTTACTCCAGTCAAACCTTTCATCCCTGATATTTTTATACAGGTCTTCAAACTTTTTCTTTCGACTAGTAGTGCGCTTCTTTTCTCCCTCTTCTCTCGTCATTTCCACAAATACTCTTGATGGGGCATGTCCCATCACCTGTGTGATCTCACGAAGAATCAGTATGGTCTGCCAAACCATGCGCTTTACTGGCGCTGACAGATATCTTCCTTCCAGATCCTCCGGTTCAACCGTCATGAGATCCTTCTGGAGCTTAACATTCATAGACTCCAACTCATCCAAAAATGTAAAATCGGAAGACAATAATCCCATCAAGTTGAATGAATCTTCTTCCATCCAGCGGAGGATTGACTTTTTCTCTCCTGTTTCCTTATTTACACCTTCCATCCGAAGGAATGCAGCTGACAGCCTTCCCCAATCTGAAAACTTCATTCCAAGGATACGATTCAAAATTTCTTCTGGCAACTGCTCTGTCGTATAATTTTCGCGTATTTTCTCTTGCAGAAACTTCTTAGAATCCGCATAGACAGTTGACCATCTGATGATATTCTCCGCCATCTGTTCCTGACTGAAGGTCAGCTTGTCCGTTTTGAATATCTCGCAAAAGTGATGATAAGAGCTTAAGGAATTTTGGAATTTTTCATCGGCCATCCCAGAGATCGCAATATCATCCGTATTGGTCTTCCCATTTGCCAAATTATGGGTAAGCAGGAATCTTTGCAGACCTTTCTTCGTCACCCTTCTTCCTTTAATAAAAAGTTCATCAAATATTATTTTCTTTGCAGTATAATTAGGTTTTCTTCCGTCTATTTTAATATTGTTGAATTCATTCAGCAGTGCAAACTTCTCATACATTAGAGAATGACGCGGCAACACCTGTTCACCATGAAGATAGGTACAATGTCCAATCAACTGATTCATGAATTCTTCTGACGATCGCTTTTTGTCAATCTTCTGATCAAAATTCCATGGATAGATCCGTCCCGGTTCTCTTCTCACTGACCAAGCATGATTCTTCCCGTCATTGTAAACCGGACCTACATAGTAAGGAATGCGGAAGGAAAAAGTCATCATAATTTTTTCTTCTGGGTTAAATCCACTGGAGTCCTTCACCGACAGGAAAGGAAATATCCTTTTCGCATTTTCCAGGATTGCTTTCAGTTCTGCCTCATACACCTGATAAGGGATGACGCCATTATCACTTGTTCTGATTTTCGGCAAAAAAGTCCCCCTGTCCATTTCTTCAAAAAGAACCTGAACTTCCGGCATCTCCTTTACGGATTCGAGATCACTCTTTATTGACTTATACAGATCTTCTGCGCTGCTTTTTTCTTTCCGGCGAATAGAAGGTTCGTTCTTCGTTTTCTGATAACTTACAGAGCCAACATATGCACTATAATTTTTCAGTTTTTCCTGCATCTCCCTGAACATTTGATGATATTTGTCCGGCGCATATTTCTTATAAACACGTTTCAGTATTTTTAAGTCTGTCTGATGCTTATTATAAATATCTACCCGTGCTTCGCAGATAAAGCGATATCCCTTCATGATATTGGATAGAAGTCCAAAATCATGTATCTTCTTAAGAGCGAGTAACGTTTCATATTCTTCTGGTAGAAGAATGGTTTCTGCTTTCTGCATAGACTCTTCCAGATTACCATCCTGGAAGGAAAATGAGACTTTTCTCGTTTCTTCATCAAATTTTTCATCCCCAGGGAAAGCAGCGCTTAGTTTTCCCTTTCTTCCACACATCCATTTCACATACTCCTGCTGAGACTTTTGTTTTTTTGTCAGCTGAAGCAGTTCAGCGATTTTTCCGCTCTTTTCCAGCATGGAATAAGATCTAGAAGATAGAATATCCGTAAAAGCTGACGCAAACTCTTCTCTCCATTCCGGCAAAGAGATATCGACCTGGCTGTCATCCTGCCTAGCCTCCTTTGCTTGCTCTATTGCATCCCACAGATCCCGATATAAAGGGCCGAATTCCTCCAGCGATCCAACATTGAGATTTGGGTTCAGGAAGTTGCCACGATGCTTATAAATGCTATGGATGCCCAGATAAAGAAGCCGAATATCGTAAGTATCCTTTGTTGATATTAAATATTTTCTAAGATGATATACCGTTGGAAACTGGGAATAATATTCCCTGTCCGTATAATGAACATCTGCAAATAATGCATAAGGCTGATGCTCCGTTTTATCATCTTCGAAAAATTTACTGTCCGCCAATCTTTGAAGAAAACCAGAATCCACCTTATCTAACTCCGTAGAGAAAATCTCATTTAAAATTCCAATTCTTAATTTGCGTCTCTGTAAACGTCTCCTGGCAGTACGATACCCCCTACGTTCAGCTGATGTGTTGGCTTCTGGAAACAACCTGGATCCCCACACATCTTTGCCCTTTGCGCGCAAAAGATGATACTCGGGATCAGTGACTGCATAGCCGACCGAATTTGTTCCCATATCAAGGCCTACATAATAATCCCCTGGATACATTTTGCCACCTCCTCATCAAGTCCTTTTCCTTCTCAAAGATTATCTCATTACAAAATTCATGCCAAATACTGAATTATGAATTTGACAGCGAATCAAATCCGTGTTATCTTTTAAATGAATTTACAAGGTGAGTTCAAATAAGGAATTATCCGAAATCACCAATGGTCCGCATTGAGCGGGTTGAAGGGTTGGACAACAGTCCGGCCCTTCTTTTTTTAGTTTCATCATGATTTCAGGTTTGTCTGATCCTTGCCTGCCAGTCTACAAACAAATTTCTATTTCTTATTTTATCATAGTAGTTTTCCTTCTCAACCTCTTAAACGTAAACGGTAAAACACTAGTACCTTCCTATTGTGTCAACCCAAAAGTTGTTGATTTTACAAGCTTTTTCAGATATTTATACCTCATGAAACAGAGCTAACGGTGGTGGATATCATCGTATCTGGTACTGAATAGCTGATATTCGGGTATTCCACATAAAGCGTCCCTTCGTGTTCTGCTTTATGAAGGCCATCTTCTCGTTGATGAAGGTTTCAACGTAGGCATACTGGCTGTAGGTCATTACACCATGCCTTTGTGATTTCGCCAGTATCCGGATCGATAATCTCGGCAGGATCTCCAGCCCAGTCAACTTCGATCTGTTCGCCGGGCTTTCTGGGGAGATGCATTGTGGCGTTGCGCTTCTGTTCGTTCTGTTGGATGTGATAACAAAACCGGGAATACCTAAGTGGCTCATCGCCGGCAGCCTTGCAGTCCTCAAAGTATTCCGTCCAAAGGAGCTTCTTGTTAATGCCGTTGCGGAGCAATTCTTTCCGGATGTAATCATAATCCGGCATCCGCCTCGTGCTCGGCGTTGAAGATTTCTTGGGGAAGATTATCCTTTCGAGTTCGACATCCGTGTAACTGTTGTCCAGTGGCCTGCTGAGAGATATTTCCTTGCCCGTTTCTGAACTTTGACGACAGTCTTTTAGCAATACCAAGACTATGATGATATCGTGTTGCTTGAGACCCATGGCGGTAAGCCTTAGTATCTCACAATACTTGGTAATAATTTAGACCTTCTTATAATGAATTTGCATCAGGATTGATGCTTAAATTCATTATAAGATTGATTTCCCAATGGCCGGAAAGCCAATTTCCATCTATCCGGAATTGTGATTTCCAGCGACCGGATTCATGATGGAAAATACCCTGGAATCTTCAGAAGCAATACCGAATCCGGCGGATCGATGATCCTCTGCACACAACACAACAATGATGAATGGTATGAGCGCATCGATCCTGAAGTAGCAGAAAACAGCCCTATTTCAGCAGCTGTCATGGATCGTATCATTCAGTTGGAGACAGCTCTCAGGTTGGCTGGTCTCGAGATACCGCCCGAGGAATAATACATAGCGTACCTCATGGGCCCCTTTCCGCTGTGCTCAACACTCCGGAAAGGGGGCTCTAAAATATCGGAAGGAATGCACTGAAACGCCATGCACCTTGCTCTAACTTTCCGGAATATACACAAGCCTTCCACCTGCTTCTTTCATATATGAAATCAGGGAGCAGAGTTCATCGCTCCACTCCCCGAATCGAAGTCATCTCTTATGGCATCCACTATACCATATTGACTGACAATTCTCCACCTTGGATTTTCATTCGGTTTTCTATCTATACCTCTAGTATAAAGACGAAGAAGACGCACAACGCATAGTAAATCCCCATATAGAATCATTCCCGCTTTTCCAATGCTTCTGAAAGCTGCCCTCAAAGCAGTTCATCCAGCTTCGCCGTGAGGTGCTCAAAGGTCTCTTCCTTCTTCCGGTCCGTTGCCTCCGCATACACATCCATCGTCGTAAAAACAAGCTCGTCCTTATCCATTACCGCTTCCCCCTGTGGCTGTCTTCTCCGCTTCCTTTTGCGGTTCTGCAACTCTCAGCGTTTTCAGTCTCTCAAGTACGGATCCGTGAGCATGATTCTTATCAGTCGAAATCCGCGAAATATCACTGCTCTTCATCAGTGCATTTACCTGCTCGTCATAATGCAGATATCTGGATCGTCTCGCCATTTGTCTCCTCCTTCTCATGGAATTAAAAATGACCGACGCCTTTCTTCTCGAAATGCAATCGGTCTGCAGACATTGGTATCTATCTTGCCAACTTCATATGTAGTTCATTGCTGAAAATTCCGGCAGCCAAAAACGGAAGCACAATTTGCACTGGCTTCCAGCTGGTAATTACTGTTCATTTATTCAGGCACATACAAACTGGAATTTGACTTGCCTATTTTCTTAAAATCTCATGTGGAGCTTCTATTTCATTTGCCAAGGTATGCTCAGTTAATTCTGACATCAATTTCAATTTTTTATTAATCAATGGTCGCATACAATTAGGAACATGTTCCTGATGCGCTCTGTGGATTGCTACACATTCCTTACAGTTTCCGTGATAACGACAGGCTTTCAGACAAGGACAGTGATCTTTGTCTTTATACTCCTTACGAAATTCCGCTGCAAATTCTTCTTGCAGTCTCAGTCCCTCGACACGGTTTCCCTTATGAAATTCTACCATTGCATCCAGTTCTTTCTGGTTCCCTTCAATCTTCATGTTATTATAGCGCCTCCATTTCAACTATTCCTCATTTTCTGATAAATTCTGATTTATCTTTCTCTTTTATGTCTTTCGATCAGTAAAAGAATAAACATGCCTGACCATATGACCCATGCGATCCATGTTCCCTTTATAGGAAAAACGAAGTCAATAACAGCTCCAATGAAAAAGGGAATCGGCCATAGCATCATATGCTTTCCGTAATCCTTACACATTTTCTTCTCATCATATTTTTTGCGTTCTTCAGCGGATTTCATATTATAGCCTGTTAAGAAGTTCGCTACTCTCCCGTTTGATCTGTAAAACAAGAACCCAATCAAAAAGAAAATGGCAGCCATTACCAGGTCCAAGATAATGCAGAATTCCTTTATCGACATATTCATTTACCCCTTTCTCTATTCACTTACGCTGACTATGAATCATTTACCACGCTCGTGATCACGGCTCTTGCAATCTCTCAAAACTTGAGGCCGCAATTCTTTATTTCTGATTATAAGAGGCCGGACGGGAAATGCCGAATACTTTCGTGTCAGAATTCCTGACATAAACGTCGGGATGAATTATCTTATTCATGTATATAGATCAGGCTGTAAGCATTAAGAATATCATCTTTATTATCAGTCATTCCGATATCTTTCAGACGTATCTCTATTTCTCGCATCTCTGAAATAAATTCATCGATATCCTTATAAATCTGATCCGGAACCAGAATTCTCTGATCTCTTCTTATAATCGGATACAATCTGAATACATCAAGTCGATGCTTTCTCAAATCTCTTGAATTAACATGTGCGCCGCCTAGCGCATAAAAAAGACACCTCTCTCAGACTGATGCTGAAAAGGAGTGTCTTGAAAGTTTTGGAAACTAGGATGTGCATCTGACTTTATACTGTCAACTGTTACGTCATGCCCTGCGTTGACCTGTTGGAAATTTAATCTGGCATTTCAAAGACCCAGGCCAGTGAAATAATACTTGGCTGATTGTCGTATATTTTACGCTTTTAAAAGTCCAATAGCACATAGCATTGACCCTGATCATCAACGCTTCATGTGACATTTTTGCGGATTCCGTATTTTTATCCATTAGTGCTCCGAGATTCATGAACTTTAATGATTGTTTTCCCTTTGGATCCGCCGCGCTTTACCTTGTCCAGGGCTACATTTACCTGATCCAGACTGAATACAGTATCAACAGAAGTTTCCAACGGATGCTCCTTGTCAAACAGGCCGGCTATTTTTTCCAGCTGATGTCCGTCCTCATGTACAAAGAGGAAATCATAGGTCTGATTCTTTGCCTCCGCCATTTTGTCATATTTTCTCCCGGCAGACTGAAATAGTATTCTCTTAACAAGCGGCATCCTGCTTCTTTTTGCGAACCTGCCATTTGGCATTCCTCTTAGAGATACCAGGCTGCCGCCTTTTTTCAACACCTTGAATTCGTCAGGAAGCGCACGATCGCCAAGCGTATCAAGAACATGGTCGACATCGGATAATACCTCGGCGTAGTTTTCTTTTTTATAGTCGATGAATTTTTCGGCACCGAGTTTTCTTACACGTTCTTCATTTTCCGCACTGCCGTTAGTATAAACATGCAGTCCGAGACTCCTGGCTACCGGAATCGCCATCGCACCAAGACTTCCTGTTCCTCCGGAAATAAACACGGATTCTCCCGGTTTTACCTGCATGATCTCGAAGGCCTGCATTGCTGTAAGTGCAGTAAGTGGAACTGTTGCCGCCTCCTCAAAGGACAGATTGTCTGGAATTTTTGCCAGAGCAGATTCTTTCACCGCGGCATATTCCGCAAATGCTCCGATTTTTTTAAGTGGCATCCTGCCGTAAACCCGGTCACCGGCTTTAAACCGGCCAGCTTTCTTTCCGGCCTTTTCAACCACTCCGGAAAATTCATTGCCCATAATGAGAGGCACCTTATAGGGCACGATCAGTTTTACTTCCCCGCGGATGATCATATTGTCCAGCGGATTTACGGCTGCTGCCATAATACGCACAAGAATTTCGTCATCCTCCGGGACAGGCACACGAATGTCCTGGATTTCCAGATTTGTGCCTTTTTTATCATAATGTGTTAAAATAGCTGCTTTCAATGAATGGTCTCCTTGTTATTCTTCCTGATATATTCCTGCATGTTGCCAATACAGTCTGCGAGCGTCATACCCTGTAATCTTTTTTCCACACTTTCTTCCATATCCCGAAACATGCTTCCCAGAACCGGCCGGATATTGTGCCCGACAATACAGGCATCATTCGGATTCTGATGGAGATCAAACAGGTGCAGGTTGTCTGTCTCCATGACGGCCTTGTAGATATCAAGTAGAGAAATATCTTCCGGCTTCCTTACAAGCCGGAAACCGCTGACCCCACGGCGCCCCTCGATAATTCCGGCTTTACTTAACCTCGTGGTGAGTTTCCGAATATAGCTTGCGTTTGTACCGACGCTTTCCGCAATCTGATCGGAATTCATTGGCGCCTCCGATTCAGAAATCAGAATCAACGTATGGATAGCCGACGAAAATTTAGTGTCCACGATTATCCCTCCAGTATATATGTCGCAATATACTCTGTGTCTTCTGCTGCCATGATACCGGGATCCGACTGTATAAATTTGCCCTTTAAACCGCCTTCTTCAGCAGCGATTTCAAAATGGCACAGCGCAATTCCAAGATCCACCTTCTGAATATCTCCGGTAGATTCTTTTGCATACCCCTTCGTCTTCTTTTCATAAAAATGAACCCGGTCCTTTTCCTCAACAGCTCTCCATGGCTGCTTGTTCGTCGCAGAAGGGGCAAGGCGCACCATTTCGAGCGGCAGCTGCCATATACCCGCATCATTCTCATTCAACGGATTCCGGAAACTGTCATGGAAAAACAATTCTTCAAACGGAAGACGGCTGTCTGATTTCATTCCTTTTCGCATCATACTCTCACGTATGGAACGTTTTTCGGCCGCATATCCTATCGGGGTAACTGCCGGCATCACCTCATCTTCCTTTAATTGAACAGCCCTTTCGAATGCTTTGCGGTCAATCGTTGCTGCCAGCCATACCGTCCCAAGTCTAAGGGAAGTAGCATAAAGGATAAACTTTTCAAAAGCATACCCGAATGAAATTTCAGCATTCTTCTGCTTTTTGTATTTTCCAGCTACATAGGTATCCGCGCCAAGAATCACAGGACTGCTGACCCCAGCTTCCCGCGCATTAAGAATGGAAAAGGCAACAGGCACTTCAAACAGTCCGGTGTCATGCTCAAGATAATCTCTCACCCGGTTTATTGTCTGTTCCGGAACCGGCTGTTCTTTATATGTCCGTACGCTTTTTCTATTTCTAATAATTTCTGTGTTCATTCCATTTCTCGCTTTCTTTGCTGTATTTGTATCAGTTGCTGATACTTTACCAAGTGTAATTTTATTTGTCAATACCAAATTTGCATTTTTGCCTTCCCGATAATCCGGAATGATCCGTCCAGAGAAAAAAGACGCTCCTTGAGAAATTCCTCTACGCAGTCAGAAAAATTCATTTCCGTTCTATCCGCGAGAACAGCCAGACACCAGACACATTCTCCAATCTTGGCCTTTCCCATGATACTTGCTGTGGAAACAATAACCACATTCATAGCCTTCCGAATTCCGATGAAAGTCTGTATATCCTATCATCACCTCTTCTTTGCATACAGCGAAAAACATATGCTCTCTTTGCGGAGAAACCAAAGCCCACTCAGCAGCTTTTTTCCGTGCTTCAGTTTCATCCAACGAATGCGGAACATCATATTTGGCGTAGTCAGATCCTTCAAAATCAGCCCATATATCAATCAGACTTTTCCAATCATCCGCCTCAATATACCGAATCATCAATCTATCTGTTTTTATCATGAGGCCAACCCTTCACCCCTGTTTCTTCACCTCTGTGCAGTGTAAAATAAAAGCACCTGCCTTAACTTCAGCTCAGTTGTGCCCGCACAAACACAGCTCCGATCACCGCATCTGCCGGCAAATCATCTGGCAGAATCGTCCAGAC
This sequence comes from uncultured eubacterium 1-6, assembly GCA_903789595.1. Taxonomy (GTDB): domain Bacteria; phylum Bacillota; class Clostridia; order Lachnospirales; family Lachnospiraceae; genus Bilifractor. The sequence continues at coordinate 112,412 of CAIFEZ010000006.1, read as the reverse complement.
GCGGCGTTCCAGCCAAACGGATGCTGTTTTCACTTTAATCTGCTGTATTCTTCATCAGTAACCGGTTCAAGCCACTCATTGGAAGTATTCTCTCCGGGGATCTCAAAGGCAAGATGTGAAAACCAGGAGTCTGCCGCAGCTCCATGCCAGTGTTTCGCATTAGCCGGAATCTCGATCACAGTACCAGGCGTCATTAGAACCGGCTTCTTGCCCCATTCCTGATACCATCCCTTGCCACCGACACAAATCAGCATCTGGCCGCCGCCCTTATCTGCGTGATGGATGTGCCAGTTGTTACGGCAGCCAGGTTCAAATGTGACATTAAAAATCGGGAATGGCGCATCTGCCACCGGTGCAAGGTAACTCTGTCCGATGAAATATTTGGCATATGCGTCATTCGGGTTACCGATTGGGAAAAAGATGGTCTTCTGATATTCCTCCATGTCCTTGTCATCCGGGACATTCTCATCCTCTGTCCAGATTTCCTTTGCCATATTGAAAACAGCCCATGCAACCGGCCAGCCTGCATAAAAAGCCGCATGTGTGATAATTGCTGCTATTTCTCTCTTTGTGACGCCATTTTTCTTCGCCGTCTGCAGATGATATTTCAGGGAGCTGTCCACAAGCCCCCGTCCCATGAAAACAGAAATCACGACAATGCTTCTCGTCTTCAGGTCAATATCTTCATTATTCCAGTTCTCCCCAAACAGTACGTCATCATTATAATGTGCAAATTCCGGAGCGAATTTTCCAAGCGAGTCTCTTCCTGCTGTCTGTACTATTTTTTCTCGCACAGCTCCACCTCTCTCTTCATCAGATCACCCGTTTCAAATCGTAATTGGCAAATTCTTTTATCACCACTCCCATGAGGGAGCCGGTCACCTATATCTTTTACAAAAGATTCTATTCTAACAGCTGGCGAAGAAAATGATACGTCATATCCGTAATCGTGTTCTTCTGATAACTGATACCGACTGTATCCATGGCCTTCATCTGCTTCTCTGTGGGATATACGTAAGGATAGATCCCATACATAAACGGGAAAAATGCATAGCGGATCTCTTCAATTCTTTCATCCGAAAGATCCGGAAGGAACTTCCTCAGGCACTCCTTTACTGCTTCCAGAGAATCAAGAAAAGCTGTCTTAAATTCCACAAGATTCTCCTCTCTGCTGTTATCTTCAATCTCATACAGATTCATGGCAGAAATCTTCAGCAGGAATTTTCTTGGTTCCAGCGTCTGCGCGAGCGAATGCGCCAGCTCATCGGGTGTAAGTTTCTCATTCTTTGCACTCACTTCCCGTATATCTGCTGTCCATTTTTCATATTCTCTTTTCAGAAGCGCAAGAAAAATTTCCTCTCTTGTTTCGTAATAGTTGTAAATCGAAGGGCGGGACATCGATACTGCCTGTCCGATATCCTTGATCGTGATGTCATGGAAGCCTCTGGTCTGATACAGCTTCTCACAGGCATCGACAATCTCTTTTTTTCTGTTCTCTGTTAATTCCTTTGAACCTTTCGGCATATAATCTGCTCCTTCGTCTGTTACTTTTTACCGGAAAGACAATCATCCATTTCTTCCGTATGCATCCAGCGTGATGACAACATCTCCATTGTCGAGAAGCTCCCTCATCTTATCCTGCGAAAGGTTCACATGGACGAGCCTGGTATACGCCCGGGAATTGGATCCGTAGAATACCACGATCTGGTTTTCATTATATAATACAATATCTCCATAATTAGTGCTAGTCTGCACATCATGGCTAATAATGCTCTGTCCGATCGGGCCGACCAGCTCAAACACGCCATACATGGACATCTGAATCAATGCCGATTACCTCCTGTGGAAGTTTCCAGGATATCCGTTGGGTCAGTCAGCGATGCCCCTGCGGACCAGACATTCTGAACCGCATGGGCCCCAGATACGATAGGATCAGAGGCTTTCGCGGAAAATTTCTGCAATTTCCTCTGTGTCGAGCTTCCGGTATCCACCATCAAGAATCAATGTCCCCTTTACTAACTCCGGGATCATTTCCTCGTTTGCACCAAGCTCAGAGATATTCAGAGTAAGCCCCAGCTCCTGCATCCAGGATTTCATCGCATCCAGCCCTTCCAGGGCAGCCTGTTCATCAGACTTTCCGGCAGGATCCACTCTCCAGACTTCTTTGGCAAAGCGGACAAATTTCGGCAGGCCATCTTTCATGATGTGATGATAGTACGGCAAGGATACCGCCGCAAGCGTCAGGCCGTGGGTCGCATCCGTCAGGGCACCGACCGACTGACCCAGCATATGCACCATCCAGTCCGTGGACTTTCCCCTGGAGATCAATGTGTTAAGCGCCCAGGTTGCTGTCCACATGATGTTGCTGCGAGCCTCATAATCCTGCGGATCCTTCACGGCAATCCTCGAACTGTGAACCACCGACCGCATCAGTCCTTCGGCAATGTAATCCGAGGTATTGTCATCGGAGCCTGAAAAATACTGCTCACAGATGTGATTGAAGATGTCATAAATGCCGGACACCATCTGCTTTTTCGGCAGCGTCAGGGTGAACTTCGGATTCATGATGGCGAATTTTGGCATTACCTCATCGCCAAACACATGGCCGATTTTGAGATTCTGCCCGTGGTTTGTGATCACAGATCCGGCGTTCATCTCAGACCCTGTTCCGACCATTGTCAGCACGCCGCCAACCGGTACAATTTCACAATCCGGCTCCTCAAAGCGGATAAAGTACTTGTCCCAGGGATCCTCCGGACAGTTTACAGAAACCGAAACAGCCTTTGCATAGTCAAAACAGGATCCACCGCCGACCAGAAGGAGAAGATCTGTATGATTTTCCCTGGCAATCCGTATGCCTTCTCTCAGCTTCTCTATCGTTGGATTTGGCATGACTCCGCCGTCCTCAATGATATTTTTCCCGTTTCTCTTAAGAATCCTGACGACCTCGTCATAGATTCCGTTTTTCTTTACAGATCCGCCTCCGTAAATCAGCTGGACATTTTTCCCGTATTTCGAAAGCTCCTGATCCAGAAAATCCAGTGCATGGTCTCCGAAATAAAGTTTCACCGGATTATGATATTCAAAATTTCCTAACATGGTATGATTTCTCCATTCTTATTGATTCATTGGTTCTGCAGAATATTCTCATTTTTCAAAAGGAAGATGCATGGACGCATAACCGGCGTGTGCTACCAGTGTCCAGTTCGGTTTTCCATCCACCATGGCTCCAACAACAAGAACGGGTGACGGGTAAAGTGCAAGTGCTGCTCCAATATTTTTCTTCATGACAACCTCCTGTAAAAAGTATATATATTCTGACACGTTGTCAGTATAACGTTATTCTGACACCGTGTCATCACTTTTATATTAAAAAGCCGGAAGAGTCCTATTGATTCTTCCTTCTTCCGATCCGTCGCCTCCGCAAATAGGTCTCCATTGTGGTCTCAATGTTCTTGTACCCCATGATGATGGACTGGATCACCTTGATATTGCGCTCCGCCTCCCGGAGCCTCTTTTCCCGCTTGTCTGCACGCAAAAAGGCACTCCCTCTCAGATGGATTCTGAAAAGGAGTGCCTTGAAGGTTTTGGAAATTTGAGATTAATACAGCTTCGCGCCGGCCGGGATGTGGTTGTCAACCATCAGAAGATGGAGTTCTTCCTCATAGATTCCTTCTTTTATAAGCCAATCACGGTATAACTGAAAAAGCAGGACAGATTTGCCGCTTCGGCGAAGCCCTGTTATGATCTTTATCCTCCCATTGTCTTTCTTCGATATGATCTTGTTCAGATACTGCTCTCTCGGATACATGCGCTGTTACCTCATGATATTTTTGCGGATATCCGCATTTTTTAATATATCTCCTAAGAAGATCCGATTAAACCCAGGTGCCCCGGATTCCCTTCAAAACCTGATACCGAAAATTGTGATCGCAAGCGATTGTGTCCAAAAATCGAACATGATCCGGTTCAAAGCAGAATGGTAAAAGCGCCCACCAGTGCACAGATACCGGGTGTTTTGCAATGTAATCCAGATCGATTTCCCGTTTTCATTTATGCCGGTACATACAAACTGGAATTTGTCACCTTCTACATATTGTATTTCCCAAGACAATAATTATCACAACATCAGCTAAAATAATACCCAATGCAATATACACAAAAAATGCCGGTAAAATATTTTCAAACGCTCCCATAATTAATAGAAGAATTGCTATAACAGACATTCCAATTCCCATTGTTCTGCATAGCTTTTTTTTCATTATATTTTGCCTTTTCTTCTTTTGAAGCTGTATTATATCCGGAAATTAACCAACTTCCATGTCCAGAAATTAAAACTATGGAAAGTACAGCAAATATTATAAATCCAACATATACTACCCAGTCTGGTCCAGTTGATAAGTCTGCCAGTTTCATTTGTATAACACCTCCCACCAAATTCAAATTTCTTTGGCTCTACAAACTTGAGTTATCTATTATGATTTTTTTGATCTCATCGCAAGAAAAGTTGGTATGTTCAGATCATGCAGACGTCCTTCTCCATTCGTGTCCTCGTAGAGGCTCATAAGAGTAAAACCCGCCTCAAGCTGTCCATTAATCTGTTCCTCGAGGGTGTGCGAAAACTGCATCCCGGCATCATCTCTTTCGAGTTGTTTTCTATAATCTTCATTTTTCGTTGGATCGAATGGCAAACTATTGATGATCTCACACTCGTTTTCATCAACGACATAATTGATATAATGATCGACTCCGGATAAGAGAAGGCCGCCTTTTTTTAGAACTCGCCAGCATTCTTTCCAGATTCCTTTTACATCTTTTACGTAGCAGTTGGATACCGGATGGAAAATCAAATCAAATGCCTCATCTTCAAATGGTAGTGTCTTTGTCATGTCTCCGCGAATGATATGAATATCGTAACCTTCACGCTCAGCAACATACCTCTCGCTTTCCAGCTGTTTCACAGAGTAATCTAGGACTGTGCAATCTGCTCCAAGCGCAGCAAAAACAGGCATTTGCTGTCCACCCCCGCTCGCCAGGCCAAGAACTTTTTTCCCTGTCAGGTCGCCAAACCACTCATGAGGTACTTTTTTCGTAGGGGTCAACACCACGTCCCAGATACCATGCCTGGCCTTGATGTATTCCTCATGACTGATCGGTTGTCCCCATTCCCAGCCTTCTTCTACCCATCGATCAATAGTTTCTGCATTTATTTTCTGGTAATCCATCTGTTCCTCTCCGATAAATTCTAACTTACCTATCACTACAAACTGGAAGTTTATGCCTAATCTTCCTGCTGTTTTTTTCCCCACTCTGTAATCTGTGAAAGAATCGGAAATAATGATTTTCCTGTCTCTGTTAGAGAATACTCTACTCTTAATGGCATTTCATTATACTGAACTCTTTTTAATAATCCATCACCGATTAATTCCTGCAACGAATTTGCCAGCATTGTATTTGTTATTCCATGAATTTCTTTTTTCAATTGATTGAACCGCATAACTTCATGAATGTTCAATTCCCATAGAATCGGTATTTTCCACTTTCCACCGATCTTATCTAATGCGTATCGTAATGGACATTTTTCAGTATATGATGTTTCAGTATCCATTTGCACTCTCTCCTTTAAGTATATATTTTCATACCTGGTACGATTATTCTGCGTACTTGTAATAAATCTTACAGCAGATATAATATTTTTATCTGGTATTAAAATTATACCTGAAATTTCAACAGCTGTAAATAAGTTAAAGGAGATGAATTCAAATGCGTTATGAAGGGAATATATACAGACCACCTAGTGAGTGGAAAAGCTATCTATTGCAAGTTACAATCGGATGTTCCCATAATGCCTGTACATTTTGTGGAATGTTCAAAGATAAAAAATATCATGTCCGAAACCTCAATGAGGTCATGGAGGATATTGATATGGCAAAACAGGCATATAAAAATGTCCATCAAGTTTTTCTATGCGATGGCGATGCGATTGCTATGCCTACATCAGACTTGTTAAAAATCCTGCATAAGCTTCACCGCACTTTTCCAGAACTTCAGGAAGTTGCAACCTATGCAGGTCCCAGAAGCACACTTTCCAAAAGCAAAGAAGAACTCAAACTGCTCTATGATGCCGGACTGAGAAAAGCCTATTTAGGTGTCGAAACTGGCGATGATAAGGTACTAAAAGATACCTGTAAAGGTGTCAATTCTGCACAGATGTTAGAAGCTGGACAAAATCTTGTAGAATCGGGCATGGAACTCTATGCCATTATTTTAATCGGACTTGCTGGAAAAGAACGCTCTGCTGATAACGCTTTAGCAACTGCTAATATGATCAATCAGATGCAGCCAACCGATTTAGCTGCCATGACTTACACCCCTGTGCCCGGCACAAAAATGTATCAGGATATAGAGCAGGGAAATTTTCATGTTCTGAATGATACGGAATGCTTGATTGAAACAAGAGAACTGGTTAAAAATCTCCAAGTACCAGATTTGCATTTTACCAGTAATCATGCGTCTAATTACGTTTCAATTGACGGTGTTCTCCCCAAAGATAAAGAAACGATTCTGCACATTCTTGATAAGGCCATCGCAGGAAATATTCCAAAAAGAAATTCATTCCAGCGTGGCTTATAAATTTTAAAGCATCAGTTATGTGTTACACACACTGATGCTTATTTTTGTAATGAATTTAAGATCCACAACAATACAAATTCTGATTTATCTTTCTCTTTTATATCTTTCGATCAGTAACAGAATAAACATGCCTGACCATATGACCCATGCGATCAATGTTCCCTTTACAGGAAAAACGAAGTCAATAACAGCTCCAATGAAAAAGGGAATCGGCCATAGCATCATATGCTTTCCGTAATCCTTACACATTTTCTTCTCATCATATTTTTTGCGTTCTTCAGCGGATTTCATATTATAGCCTGTTAAGAAGTTCGCTACTCTCCCGTTTGATCTGTAAAACAAGAACCCAATCAAAAAGAAAATGGCAGCCATTACCAGGTCCAAGATAATGCAGAATTCCTTTATCGACATATTCATTTACCCCTTTCTCTATTCACTTACGCTGACTATGAATCATTTACCACGCTCGTGATCACGGCTCTTGCAATCTCTCAAAGCTTGCGGTCGCAATTTGCGACCGCAAGCGACTGCGCCTATAAGTTGAACATACCATAAAGCGCCCACGAGGACAATGAATACTTCTCACTTTGCCTTTTCTCAAAGAGAAGGATCTATCCGCCCTCCTGATAAATCGCATCCGGATCCCGCTGATCCTTCTTCCGGTTCTTCTTACCGACCTTTTTTCCTGCTGTTTGCACGCAAAAAGGCACCCCTCTCAGATGGATTCTGAAAAGGAGTGCCTTGAAGGTTTTTGACATGTAAATCAATACAGCTTCGCGCCGGCCGGGATGTGGTTGTCCACCATCAGAAGATGGAGTTCTTCCTCGTCGCTGTCCTTCTTGTTGTTCACAGCGGAGAGAAGCATTCCGCAGGAGTCGATGCCCATCATCTTTCTCGGCGGGAGATTGGTGATGGCGATCAGGGTCTTTCCGACCAGCTCCTCCGGCTCATAGTAAGCGTGAATACCGGAGAGAATGATGCGGTCCGTGCCTGTTCCGTCATCCAGGACGAACTTCAGGAGCTTCTTGGACTTCGGAACTGCGGAGCATTCTTTCACCTTGACTGCCCGGAAGTCGGACTTGCTGAAGGTATCAAAGTCCACCTGCTCCTCGAAGAGCGGCTCAATCTTTACATTTGAAAAGTCAATGCTGTCATTCGGAGCAAAGAATCCGTTCTGGTCCGCGGAAACAGCGTCCGCCCCGGCCGATTCTCCATCAACGGATTCTCCTGCCTCTGCTTTCCCGGAGGAAGCGGCTGCACCGTTCTCAGACGGAGCAGCAGAAGATCCACTGCGGAGTGTCGGGAATCCATCTCAAATTATTTTTTGATGATCTGTTTCCACTTGTTATCGCCGGTTTCGTCCCGGTGCTGCCTGAAATCGCCTGTCTGTCACCATGGTTTATCGTTTACTTCATGCCATGTGCCTGTTGTCAAAATTTTGTACATCGAGTCAATTGTTACAGAGTGTTATGCTTCCCAGTTCTGCCTCATGCCAGAATCAATCACCACATCTGCAGGCAAATCATCTGGCGGAATCGTCCAGGCGCGGCGTTCTGCCAAAGACACATTCCTATTCCATATTGTGCCTTGTGACGACTTGCTCTCCTTCATTTCTGATTATAAGAGGCCGGACGGGAAATGCCGAATACTTTCGTGTCAGAATTTCTGACATTCGTTTTTCTCCGGAATGCCATTCTTTTTATCAATGAATCAGGCTTTCCGGATCAAGCATAAAATCCATAATGCCGATTACAGATATCCCATCTTCTGTCCGCCAGGGTTTGATATGATCCTTTACCACAATGATTTTTTTGAAATTATCCCCAATGTGATTCAGAGATTTGCTCTCCTGCAACGTCTTCTCCTGCGTATCCAGATGAAGCGCAGACTGTATATAATACCGATTACTGCCTTCATTGCATACGAAGTCCACTTCTGTGCTTTTTCGCCTGCCTTGTTCGCGGATTTCGACAACTCCCACATCGACATGATATCCGCGGAACAACAGTTCATTATACAGTGCATTTTCCATTAAATGGGTTTCTTCCTGCTGCCTGAAATTCAATCTGGCATTTCTTAAGCCCAGATCCGTAAAGTAATACTTCTGAGGGGTACTGATATATTTTCGCCCTTTGATATCATAGCGTTCCGCCCTGCTCACAATAAATGCGTCTTCCAAATAAGAAAGATAAGAGCTTATCGTATTTAATGAGAGTGCTTTCTCGCCATTACTTCTAAATGTGTCATATATTTTCTGCGGATTTGTCAGGGAACCGACCGAAGAAGCGAGAACATTTACCAGGGAGTCCAATATGTCCTTCCTTCTTATATCATATCGCTCGAGTATATCTCTAAAATATACCTGTTCAAACAGATTTTTCAGATATGCCGCCTTGTCTTGTTCCTCCTGTATAGAGATAACAAAAGGCATCCCGCCATATGTCATATACTCATTCCAGGCATCATACTTGTCTTCTATACCACATGCGGGGAGATACTCGGAAAAAGAGAGCGGCTGCACCCGGATCTGATCTCCCCTCCCGCGGAATTCTGTAATGATGTCGGATGACAAAAATCTGGAATTGCTGCCTGTTACGTAAACATCAAGATTTTTTTCATAAAGCAAACCGTTTAAGATATATTCAAAATCGTCAACCAGTTGTATTTCATCCAGAATGATGTAATACATCTGTTCATCTTTGACAAAGGAACGAATATATTGATCAAACGCATGGGGATCGTGATAATACCTGCGATTTGATTCTCTGTCCAGTTCGATCTTTATAATATGATCTTCACGAATACCCTCCGACAACAGGTAATTTCGAAAGATCGGATCCAGAAGGTAAAATTTACCGCTTCTCCGGATTCCGGTAATCACTTTGATAAGTCCGTTTTCACGGCGTCTGATCAACCTGTTCAGATAGATGTCGCGTTTGATTTCCTTCATATTTCTACCTGCAAATGAAGATTATTGACATTTATTACATTTTTCTTCAATATCAGTATATCACCCCTTCGTCGATTCCACCAGCATCCGATGAAGTTTTTTGCCTGTTTGGATGTTTTTCTTCATCACTATTGCGGACGGGCTTTCCAGCAGAATCTTTCGTGTTATATTCTACCACCCCGATATCAGCATTCATGCCCCTTTGGATCAAACGCTTTTCAAATGAAAATGAATTTAAAATTCATCTATGGATGCCAGATTATAGATACGAGAGTTTTTCGACGTTACCTGGTAACAAAAATGGCCGTAAGCCTCCCTATAAAATCAAGTGTTTTTCTCTTTAAAGGATTTCTCAATGTTATATCTCTGTTGAATGAGCCGGAAGAATGGGCATCTCTGAGTATCTGGTACGAGAATAGAGGTTTTTGGGTATACGAAACAGAACGTCATTCATTCTGCTATGTATGGCCGTTGTATAACCCTTCCCTCTATGGCAGCGCACCTCCCGTATCTACCAGGATCACCTTCGGTTTCCCGCGGGTCCTCACTTCCTTCGTTCCGCCTGCCCATAACCAGGGTGTCAGCTTAGCTTCTTTACTGGGTCTTGCCCGATGGAAAATATTCCTGCCGACTACTGGCTCATTCTTTGTTGTTTGCTGACTCCAGTTTCCACTCACCAGCACCTTTCGGCGGACGTTCCCTGATAAGCTTCTTCTTTCGTCACTCCCATAAGGGAGCCGGTCTTCTGCTTGTGACCGGGACTGGACCGCCGATACCGGATCAGAGGCCCGGCTCCGGCCGCAAGCAGTAATTTCTCTGTTTCTTTAGTGTTTGTCAGGCTGCCGCAGGCCGCCGAATATCGCCCATCAGTTTCGCCGCGTCATAGGTCGCTCCGGTCTTCAAAATCAGGTAGAACACCCTGACCAGCTTACACGCTACCGCAATCATCGACTGCATCTTCTTCAAGGGATTCTTCTCCCTGGTCGTGTAATACTGGTGGATCGACCGGAATTCCGCACTGTGGCTCACCACGCTGACCGCCGCTTCATACAGCACATATCTCAGCCGCTTCCGCCCGCGGTAGCTGATGTGGCTTTCACCCTTATGCTTGCCAGACTCATTTTTTACAATGGCATATCAAGCCAGCTTCTGCAGCTGTTTGGGATCATCGAAACGGGTTATATCCCCGACTTCCGCCACAAATCCGGTTACCGTCTTCAAACCTACGCCACGGATTCCCAAAAGCTTATCCACGTACGGAACTTCCGCGATTCTTTTCTCAATCAGCGACATCAGTTCCGCTTCCCGTGCAGTCTGCATCTCATAATCCGCAAGCAGGATTCGCAATTCTATCCTGGCTGCATCCTGCGCTTCCCGGCTCCCGATGCTGTGCTCTGCCGCCGTTACCAGGGTCTTTGCCCTCTTAAGTCCGACGCCTCTTAGTTTTGCATCTCTCCAGATCCGGTTTACACCGTCCACGCCAAGCTTTACGATATCTTACGGCAGTGGAGCTGTCTTCAGAACCATCAGGCCACTCACCGCACCGATATTTCCGTAAACGTCTTTGTAATTCGGAAAATAGATGCTGAACCATCTGGCGATCCGGTTCTTCAATCGTATGATCTCGCTCTGCGCAAGCACCTGCAGCCCTGACAACGCCCGGATCTCTGCATAAACTCCCGTCGGAATATACGGCCGGAAATACCTTCCGTCTTTTACCAGGCCGGCGATCACTTTCGGGTCTTTGCGGTCGTTCTTGGATGGATTATTGTCATCCAGTTCCTTTGATTTTTTGACATGATGGGGGTTCACATGCACCGGCGTCATACCATGATCCTGCAGGAACTTTCCGAGATTGAACCAGTAATGGCCGGTCGGTTCCATGCCGGGCATGACCTTGTCCATCCCATACTTATTTTGGAGTTCAGCCTCCCCGCACTGATATGGTACAAAGGAACCAGCCTGTTTTTGCCTGTTCTCCTTTATCGTTTACACGTTGCTTCACCGCTCGTGGTATGTCACTGTACTTTCCATAAATACCCTTTTGCTGTTGTCGTTTCCATCCAAATAAGTAACGTTGGGTTTCCAGCCACATGAAACAATAGAACCTGAAAAATCGAAAGTATATTCCTCACGATACGATGTATTGATCATGCAGTCTGCAACCGTAAGCACATTTTTAGAGAACGCATAGGACAGACAATGCAGACGTTTTGTATAATCCGTAAACAGGTCATTTTTAACCCATCGTTTATATCCGGCCCATGCTGTCTTCACCGTAGAATCTGCCAGTTCAAATTTGATCCTGATCAGATGCCCGCTCTCACGGTCAAAACGAACTTTACGAATTTCACGGGGATTCCGATTCAATAAGAACCATCTGCCAAACAGTCTGTCCTCCATCCCATCTGATGAAGATTCACCACTTGCAAACGGAAGATGCAGAGATTCCGTTTTTTCTGCTAATGCTGTTCCATCTGAACCAAAATCGCCATCCTGTTTTTCCAACGCCTGGTAAATATACTTTTGGCAAATATCGGGAACGAATTCGAAATTCGTACCGGAAGTGATTCCGATCACTACCGGGAGTTCCCGAAAACAAATCAACAGCTGCCCAAAGGCGCCTTCTGCAGCGTACAGCTTTTCGCCAGTGTGAAAGTAGTACCCATATCCATTCAGTACCTTGTGTTCACATCCGGGCTTCGATATGCGCTTACGGCTCATTTCGCGTATCCAGTCCGCGGGGACGACTTGTTCGCCATTCCATCTGCCTTCATGTAAAAAGAGCTGCCCCAGCCTTGCAATCTGCCGGGCTGTCAGATACATCCCCCAGCCTCCAGTATTAAAGCCTTCTGGACTATACAGCCAGTCCACATGATCAATGCCGATCTTAGAAAACACTCTTTCCTGCAGCAGGTTAATGCAAGTGGTTCCCATCACCTTGCTGACAATTTTTGAAAGCGTGTAGCTACAGCCAGAGTCATAATGGAATGCTTTGCCAACATCCTCTGCAATCCGCTTTTCACTAAGCCAGGTTCTTTCCCAATCCGATTTCAAGGCCGTGAAGTACACATTATTGGCACAGGCGGCTGAACCTGCCTGCATCGTAAGCAAATCATAAATTGTCACTTGATCAAGAATCTTGTCATAATTTTCAGGGAGATCCTCTCTGACATAATCACAGAATTTATCGTCCAGAGACAGCTTTCCCTCACTGACCGCAATCCCTACACAGAGCGATGTGCCAGTCTTGGATAGTGAATGCATCATCTGCGGGACATCCTTCTCATAAGGGGCCCAACTGCCATCCATGACCACTTTATCGTCCTTCATGATGACAATGCTGTGCAATTCCGCTCTCTCTTCCAATTCACAGATCATTTGGGTTAATACGTCCGCATTCAGGCCAACCTCATTGGGATTTGCATATTCAAGCTTCATTACTGATCCCCTCCTTCCGATTCTTCATCGCCGTCACTTGCCCACACCGAGGTTTCAACATGGATGCCCCCACGTTTCGACAAATACACTCCCAGCAGGATAAAGAATACCATAACCGCAACTGCCGCTATAGCATATACAGGCTTAATACTGATGATACCCTTAATGAAGATGATTGTATAAATAATGATGCTGACTGTACAGAAAGCATACAGCGCACTTTTGGAAAGATGGAACTTATTCCTGCCCCATGCTTCCGGATATTTTTTTGGCATTTGTGCTATTGAATATATGATTGTCACATTCATAAAGAAAGTGATGACCTGGAAAATATTCGTAATTGTCACAATGCTCATGTCCAGCAGAATTGGAAGGAGCACTATAATCAGGGTGTAAATATAAATCGGAGTAGGAATACCAAAACGGTTTTCCTTTGCAAGGGACTTCGGCAGCCATCCATCCATTGTAGCCTGTGTAATTGGATAACGGACATCATTAAACACGCCGTTCAGTGTTGTCGTAATTGCCATGAGAGGCCCGCCCAGGAGAAACAACTTATAAATTCCACCTGGAAGAATTGTCTGAGCTGCCGGAAGAATTGTTTCAATTCCCGCAACTTCGTCATGAGGAAGAACGCCGCCAGTTACCATCGCAAGACTTACATAGATAAAGAGCAGGCAGGGTACACAGGCAAGACTTGCAAAGGGAATATCCTTTGTTGCATGTTTCGCATCTTTTCCATACCATAAAATATTATAGTATCCGTTTGCAGAGTTGATCAGGAGCAGAGCAGCCATCATAAATCCAAAGATCCCACCTGTAAACATCTTCTCGCCGGAAAAATCAAAGATGGGCTGCTTAATCTGGGTAAGCCCGTAAATATCATAAAGTACCATGGTGACAAGCAAAATCCCAGACATAATCTTACTCGCCTTTGCGAAAATATCCATCCCCATAAGATTTAATACAAAAAGTATCAGGACGTTGGCAATGGATAGCGTTTTAGCAGAAAACATGGGAAGCAATTCATGCGCGTACAAACCAAAAGCCAGCGCAAATGAGCTGTTCAGAATCGGCATTACCAGCTTAGAGTAACAGATCAACCCGCCAGCGCTGGTACCTCCCAGGTTTGTAACAATGGAGTATGGACCTCCGGCAAGACGAAGAGTTCCCGAAAGGATAATGTAGGGGAACACCATAAAAAAACCCATTATGATTGCCGCAAGATAAGCCAGCCATACAGAATAGCCCGTATAAGCCATAGCCGGCCCAATCAAAGTGACCATGCCGGAACCGACTACCATACCAATTGCAATAGCAAATAAGTCTACACGTTTCAGTATGCCCGGGGCTGGTTCGGGCTTATTGATAATTACATTTTTCAAAACACAATACCTCCTCATTTTATTTGATAAAGCCGACCTGCCTGGAAATCAGCTCCACCTGCTCATCCTTCTTCTTATTGTACTCGACCTTCTTCTCCTCGAAGTAGTTCTTTCCGTACGCGTCGATCGAGACGATGAGCGGCCCGAACTCTTTCACGTGGCAGTGCCAGAGCGTCTCCGGCATGCCGAGATCCTTCCACTGTGCCTCGACGATCTCCTCGACTTCTGTCGCCGCAACGACGGCATTGCCGGCGGGGAATACGCAGTGGATAGCGCCGAACTCTTTGCAGGCTCTCTCCGTATTGCCCTTCATGCCGCCTTTGCCGACGATCACGCGAACGCCTGTCGTCTTCACGAACTCATACTCAAACTTCTCCATGCGCATTGAGGTGGTCGGTCCCACGGACACCATCTGGTATTTATCATCACCGAGCGGACGGATGATCGGGCCGGCGTGCAGAATTGCCGCATCCCGGACATCCACCGGAATCTGTCTTCCCTCTTCCACAACTCTTCTGTGCGCGACATCGCGGCAGGTGGTGAGATCCCCTGACAGGTAAACAATGTCGCCAATATGTATATCCTTCAGATCATCCCTGGAAACTGGTGTCACCAGAATCTTCTTTCCGTCTTTGATTTCTACAGCCATGATTTGCTCCTTTCGGCAGGCTGGACGCATGTCTGGCATCCAGCTCCATTTACACTTATTCCTGCAGGCATCTTTGTCAGTCTCCCGTACTGACACCCCGTATGTCCGAACATTGCAGGTCACATCTGATCAGCCAGATGGTCTCCGGCCCGCTGTCCGGCCATCATTTACACCGTCGGCTTATACTCAAAGCCTGTATGCGTATCAATCCTGAAGTTAAGATCCTTATCGAAAACAATATGTCCTCTGCGGTGGCTCCAACAGCCGACGTTTACCGCGACGCCGATGGCTGAGGGATGACGCGCCGTATTTTCAATATTCACGCCCATGACGGAGTAGTGGCCGCCCATGCCCTGCGGTCCAAGACCGATGGCGTTGATGCCGTCCTCGAGGAGTCTCTCCATCTTTGCGGCATTTGCGTTCGGATTGTGGGAGCCGATAGGTCTCATCAATGCCTTCTTTGAGTTGAGGGCAGCTGTCTCGACAGATGTTGCAACGCCGACGCCGACGAGAAGAGGCGGGCAGGCATTGAGGCCGTAGGAAGTCATGCGGTCAAGAACGAACTTGGTGATGCCTTCATACCCTTCGCCGGGCATCAAAACAGTTGCGTTGCCGGGCAGTGTGCATCCGCCGCCCGCCATGTATGTGTAGATCTCGCACTCGTCTGAGTGGGGAACGATGTCCCACCATACTGTAGGAAGTCCCTTGCCGACATTCTTTCCGGTGTTGTACTCATCGAAGGTCTCTACGGCATTGTGGCGCAGAGGCGTGTTCACAGTGGCCTGCATCACGGCTTCCTTCAGAAGACCTTCCACATCGTCGATCAGTGGGAACTTCGTGCCGCACTTCACCCAGAACTGGAGCGCGCCGGTGTCCTGACAGGAGGGGCGGTTCAGCTTCACAGCCAGTTCCTGGTTGCGGAACATGGTGTCGTAAATCACCTTCGCCATCGGGCTGTCCTCTTTGTCACGCAGCTCCTGAAGCTTTGCAATGACATCATCCGGGAGCTTCTTTGCGGTGAAGCCGACGAACTGTGCCATAATATCCGTCATTTTTGCGGTCATTTCTTTTTCTGCAGCCATAGTGCATTCCTTTCCGACGCCTTGTGGCGCCCTCTGTTTTGCTTGTTCTGAAAATAAGTGCTAAGAGTCTGTATTCATTTCGGACTGGTTTTTCCAGATCCATCTGACTGTTATAACTGATTGTCGGTGTCGATTTTCCGGGTGTCCCTGTAAACAATGCTCTGCCGCTCTGCCCGCTCAGGCCCCCTGGAAAAACGGGAACGCGATCGGCAGGATGATCATACTGATGACTGTCGCGATGACGATCAGGGGCAGTCCTGCTTTCATATAATCCTTGAATTTGTAGCCACCGGCACCGACCACCATTGTGTTGGCTGGCATGCCGATCGGTGTTGCGTAGGCGCAGGATCCGCCGATGACGCAGGCCATGAGGACCGCCTTGGGATCCGCTCCCATGCCCTGGGCGATGGAGAGGCAGATGGGCGCCATCAGTGCTGTCGTTGCCGTGTTCGACATGAAGTTGGTCAGGATGCAGCAGATGATGAAAACAACGAATATGAGAAGGTACGGTGACGGGTTGTCGCCCAGCATCTCGATGACCTTGTTCGCGATCATCTCGCCGGCGCCGGTCTGCTGCAGTGCAGAGGCCAGGGAGAGCGTGCCGCCGAAGAGGAAGATTGTTTTCAGATCGATGGACTTGAGTGCCTCCTTCTCGGAGATGACGCCCGAGAGGATGAGGACAATTGCACCGATGCAGCCGGTGACACAGAGCTTGATGCCGATCTGGTCCTCAAAGATCATGCCAAGAAGCGTCAGGACGAGGACAACCAGAGAGAATACCTTCTTCCACTGCGGAATATGGGAGAAATCCTTCTGCTCATCAAAAACGGAATCATCGTCCGTGACATCGTGGTTGGGAAGGAGACGAAATCCGACGGTTGCATAGAAGAGAATGCCTGCTGCCAGAATGGGAAGGCCCACGATGGCATACTCGAAGAATCCGAAGCTCTCACCTGTCGCCTCCTGGAGTGTCGACTGGCCGATCAAGTTGCCTGGCGCGCCGATGAGGGAGAGGTTTCCGCCCATGACCGCTGCGAAGACAAGCGGCATGAGGAGCCTGGATCTCTTGTATCCGGACTTTGCCGCGATACCGATGACGACCGGAATCAGAACGGCTGCGGTGCCGGTGTTGGAGAGAACGCCGCTCATGAGACCTACGATGACCATGATGGCGACGATCAGGCCGCGCTCTGTCTTTGCGAATCTGGTCACCAGACCGCCGATTTCATTGGCCGTGCCCGTCTCGAAGAGGGCTCCTCCCACGATGAACATCGCGACGAAGAGGATGACATTGCTGTCGATGAAGCCGGAGAAAGCTGTTTTCCAGTCAAGGACGCGTGTTACGATGAGGCCGACGCACACGATCATGGATGTCAGACCGAGAGGAATTTTCTCTGTGACGAACATGACGACAGCGAACAACAGGAACAATAAGGTGATGACAGCTGGACTCATAAACACCCCCAGGAAAAACGCTTCACAAATCTGCTTCGAAAGCTTCCGGCCGAAGGATTTCTTTCTGATAATTGAATAATAATTGAGTCACCTGTTTTTGTAAATTTTAATAATTTTTGTGTTGATTAGGATTTAACTAATGTAAAATAGAGTTGTTATTTTGATAGAAAGGAAAAAGAAATGACACTGACACAGCTCGAATACTTCTGTGCGGTATGCCGATACCACAGCATTAAAGGCGCTGCAGATTCTCTTTTTGTGTCCTCGCCGACAATTTCAGTCGCGCTCAAGGACCTGGAGAATGAATTTCATTTACAACTCTTTCATCACGAAAAGAATAAGATCTCCCTCGCGGAAGAGGGAGAAGCCTTCTATAAAAGGGCAGAGACCCTGCTGAAGATGCAGGAAGATATGTATACTGAATTTACAGAAATGGCGGAAGAGACACATCCTCTGAAGATCGGCATTCCGCCGCTCATCAGCATGGTTTTCTTTCCAAGAATGATCGACACCTTTCACGAGACCTGCGACATTCCCGTGCAGCTCTTCGAATACGGATCCAACCGCGCGCAGAACCTCGTCAGCACGGGCAAGCTCGACATCGCGCTTGTCAATATGGGCTTCTACAATATAGATCAGTTCGAGAGCCACGCTTTGATGGAGGATTCCTACTCGCTCTGTGTCTCCAGGACACATCCGCTGGCAGATAAAAAATCTGTCTCCCTGGAGATGCTGGCAGACGAGAGCCTCATTTTCTACAACACCGACTCCGTCCAGAACCAGACGTTCATGACACGTTTCCGCGCGCTGGGCATCCAGCCGCATATTCTGATGCACTGCTCCCAGCTCTACACAACGCTGAATTTTGTCCGCGCCGGGACCTGTTCCGCGATTCTTTTCTCCTCCCTGGCAGTAAATCCCAGAGATTTCCGGATGATTCCGATCGAGCCGAAAATCGTGAATAAGTTCGGCATCATCTGGAAGGCAGGCAACTATGTACCGCTTCGGACGACAAAGTTTATACAGTTCGCAAAAGGGTATGACATTACGTCTTATGTGAACTGAGGCGTATTAATATCTTGCGCAACATTGATTAATATAATATGGTACGATTTCAGTTTGTTATCGTACGAAATTCATTATTTTATCGTACGAATATTATATACACAAAGGTTTCTTCCTTCTTCCGATCCGTCGCTTCCGCATATATATCCATTGTGGTCTCGAAAAGCAATCGGTCTGCAAACATTGGCATCTGTCTTGCCAACTTCATGTGTAGTTGTGGTTCATTGCCGGAAATTCCGGCAACAAAAAACCGGAAGCACAATTTGCACTGGCTTCCGGCTGGTAATTCCTGTTCATTTATTCAGGCACATACAAACTGGAATTTACTTACTTCTCCATGAGATAATTTGATAATGTTACCCCATGGCGCGTCACTTCTTGTTTTCTAATGACATGATACCCCCGGCGCAGGAAAAACGATTTTGCCGTTATGGAAGCATACGTTGTAATTCGCTTTCCTGCCATTTTCTCTTCCAACTCATCACAAATTGCAGTAGCAATACCTTCTCCCTGATGATCCTTATGGACAAACAGCCTGTCCAGATAACCCGAATCATTCATGTCACCGAAACCCACAATCTGATCATCCTGAACGGCAATAATTGTATGGTGATCCAGAAAAGACTTATCCCATTGCTTCAGATCTACCTGTCCAGTTGCCCATGCGTTCAATTGCTCTTCCGTATAATCCCGTGCATTCACACAGTGAACGGTTTGATAGAATAAAGCAGCAAGTTTCTCACAATCGGATGATTGATAATTTCTAAGCAGCATCTTCTTCCACCTATAAATTCTGATTTGTTTATTACTGATATTGCTGGGAAAAGGCTTTATCTGCCTTCCGAAGCTTTAAAATGTATTCATCATAAGCTGGACTGCGTTTTCTCATCGCAGGTATGAAAATGCTATTATCGAAATGCTCGCACTAAACACTCAATAAAAGATTGTCTGCATATAGATTCATACAGGGATGAAAGACTTTCCCGCCTCTTTTCCTATCGTTTGTACAAAAAAACACCCCCTCTCAGATTGATTCTGAAAAGGAGTGCCTCGAAGTTTTTTGCAACTGGGATGTGCGTCAGATTTTCCGCCCGCGATTTCCACCGAATCAATACAGCTTCGCGCCAGCCGGGATATGGTTATCCACCATCAGAAGATGAAGTTCCTCCACGTCGCTGTCCTTCTTGTTGTTCACAACGGACAGCAGCATACCGCAGGAATCGATGCCCATCATCTTCCTTGGCGGGAGATTGGTGATGGCAATCAAAGTCTTACCAACCAGCTCTTCCGGCTCATAGTAAGCATGAATTCCGGAAAGAATGATACGATCTGTACCTGTTCCGTCATCCAGCACAAACTTCAGAAGCTTCTTCGACTTCGGAACCGCCTCGCAGGCTTTGACTTTTACAGCTCTGAAATCGCTCTTCGAGAACGTATCGAAATCAACCTGCTCTTCGAACAGCGGCTCGATCTTCACATTGCTGAAGTCGATCTTCTCATTCGGAGTGAAAAATCCTGTTGCTTCTGTACCTTCGGCTGCAGCATTTTCCCCGCCATCAGCCTCTGTATCACCCTTTGCCTCCTTCGAACCACTCTTGAGTGTCGGGAAGAGCAGGACGTCTCGAATGGATGCACTGTTTGTCAGAAGCATGCAGAGACGGTCGATGCCGTATCCGATGCCTCCGGTCGGCGGCATGCCGATCTCCATCGCGTGAAGGAAATCCTCGTCTGTGTGCTGTGCTTCCTCATCGCCCTGTGCGGAGAGCGCATCCTGAGCGGCAAAACGCTCCCGCTGGTCGATCGGGTCGTTCAGCTCGGAATAAGCGTTGCACATCTCCCATCCGTTGATGTAAAGCTCGAAACGCTCTACTTTTCTCGGATCGGACGGTTTCTTCTTCGTCAGAGGACTGATCTCCAACGGATGATCCATGATAAAGGTCGGCTGGATCATCTTGTCTTCGCAGTACTCATCGAAGAACAGGTTGATGATGTCGCCTCTCTTGTGACGGTCCTCGAACTCGATGTTGTGCTCCTTTGCGAGCGCCTTTGCTTCCTCGTCCGTGCTGATCGTCTCAAAATCGATTCCGGTCTGTTCCTTGATGGCATCCTCCATCGTCAGACGGCGGAACGGTTTGCCGAGATCAATGACCTTGCCGGTGCCGTCTTCCTCATTGCCGTAATAAATCGTCGTGCTTCCGCACACTTTTTCCGCGAGATAACGGAACATGCTTTCGGTCAGCTCCATCATACCGTTATAGTCGGTGTATGCCTGATAGAGCTCCATCAGCGTGAATTCCGGGTTGTGCTTCTGGTCGAGTCCCTCGTTCCGGAACACACGTCCGATCTCGTAGACTCTCTCGAGTCCGCCGACAATCAGACGCTTCAGATACAGTTCCAGGGAAATCCGCAGCTTCTTGTACTCTCCGAGAGCATTGTAGTAGGTGACAAACGGACGCGCAGAAGCTCCGCCGGCGTTGTCCACCAGCATCGGCGTCTCCACCTCCATGAAGTCGCGCTCTCCGAGGAAATTGCGGATCTCACGGATGATCTGGGACCTCTTGATGAAGGTCTTCTTGACGTCGTCGTTCATGATCAGATCCACATATCTCTGACGATACCGGGTGTCGGTATCCTGAAGACCGTGGAACTTCTCCGGAAGCGGCTGAAGGGATTTAGACAGAAGAATGACCTCTTTTGCGTGAACACTGATTTCTCCGGTCTGCGTTTTGAATACGTAGCCCTTGATCCCGACGATATCGCCGATATCGAGCCGCTTGAACTCCTTATACGGCTCATCTCCCAGGGAATCGCGCTGCACATAGCACTGGATCTGCCCCAGCTTGTCCTGGATATGGCAGAAGGAAGCTTTTCCCATGACACGCTTGCTCATGATACGTCCCGCGATGGATACGTCCTTCCCGTCCAGCTCGTCAAAGTGATCCTTGATGTCCTGGCTGTGATGGGTCTGATCATAGGTTGTGATCCTGAAGGGATCCTTACCCGCATCCTGCAGCTCCTTCAGTTTTTCGCGGCGCACCTTCAGGATCTGGTTCATGTCCTGTTCCGGTTTCTGCCTGCCTTTATTGTTCTGGTTCTGCTCTGCCATATCTTCCTCCTCAAAAAACAATTTCTGCCGTATCAGATGTTTCTCTCGATGCCGAGGATCTTGTACTGCTCATCGCCGTCCGGTGTCTCGATGGAAACCACCTCGCCTACTTCGTGGCCGAGAAGAGCTTTTCCTACCGGGGACTCATTGGAGATTTTTCCCTTCAGGCTGTTCGCCTCCGTAGAGCCGACAATCTGGAACTCAAGCTCTTCGTCATAGGTCATGTCCTGAACCTTGACCTTGCAGCCGATGTTTACCTTATTCGCATCCGCTTCGGACTCTACCACAACCTCTACATTCTTCAGAAGAGCTTCGATCTCCTCGATTCTCGCCTCGATCTGAGCCTGCTCATCCTTTGCCGCATCGTATTCCGCGTTCTCGGAGAGGTCGCCCTGCGCACGAGCCTCTTTCAGCTTCTCTGCGATCTCCTTACGCTTCGTAACCTTGAGGTCCTGCAGCTCGTCTTCCAGAGCCTTCAGGCCCGCATATGTAACTACTGTCTTATTTGCCATGATTTCACCTCATGAATAAAAGAAATTACCGATATTTGCGCGTATATTCGCAATTTCCATATTTTAAACTGTCCCATACCTGATGTCAAGTAAAGTTCGACGCTGAAAACGGCAAATTCCGCGCTGAAAAAAGGTTTCATCCGTCCTTCTGTTCGGTGCCGAAAAAGGTTTCGTCCGTCCTTCTGTTCGATGCTGAAAAACAGGTTTATGCAAACCATCGAAAATGCGTTCAAAAATTGACATTGAATGGCGGCAATGCTAGAATCTCCTTAACTTATCCGGTTTTATATCCTAATATAATGCGCGATGCGCGCCGGCATCTTCAACTGCTTCGGCAGCCGGGATGACGCGAAACCGGAATTACTCAATCACCTTATTTTCTGGTTTGACCAAGGGGGTTCATTCACATGGACAGCATATTACCGTTTCTGATCAAGTGGTCCGGTGTCATCTTAAGTGCGCTGATTCTTCTGATATCGATTGTCAGCACGGCCACTGCCGGCGTAACCCGCTATGAGAAGAAGATGTCGAAGGACAAGGATCCGTCTCACTATATCATGCGCAATCCGCTGAGCGGTTTTTTTATCGGCTTCAGTATATTGCTATTGGGCTGTGTCATAGAGATTTTCATCGGCTGGCTGGCGCTGAAGGGTGATTCCCAGAGACAGATGATCGCCATCGCGGTTGAAGTTGCCTGCGCATTTGTCACCGGGCTGATTTTCTTCCTGATGCAGAGGAAAGCCCTCTGTGAAAGGGTTTTCGTCGAAGGCAATACGATCCGCTACCAGGGAGCCTTCGGAAAGCCTGAAATCACCGCCTTTGATCAGATCCGCACCGTGAAAAAGGAAAACGCGGATGACGCGATGCACGCGAAGAGTCTGACCATCCGCCCGAACATCGGCGGACGTTTCAAGGTGACGAACACCATGTCCAATTACATGAAATTCGCCGAACAGATCGAACGCGATGTCAAGCTTCCGGATCTGACAAAAAAGAGACGCCGCGATACACCGGAGGACACGGATTCGGAGGAATGAGCGCTTAAATTTCCGGACGGATGTTATCAAAGAACATATGCAGTCGAATCTGCAGACAGAAATTTGAGGGGGACAGGCACGGATACATCTGAGAACAAAGATTCTGAAGGGACAGATCTATCTGCAGACAATGATTCTCAGGTACAGGATTATTCACAGAGGAGTTGCAGCAGAATGAACAACAGAGACGATGAATATCTCAACGGAGCGACCCGGGAAATCCATGTTCCCGAATATGATACGACGTTCACCAGTCCTTCATCCGATTCTTTTCAGAATGTTTCCGGGCAGTCCAACGCGGAGCAGAATCTGAATTATTATCAGCGTATGCGCGGTATGGCCGGTTCCGATGACATCGGAAGACAGGAGAGCTTCGGCAGCTATTACGGAAACGGACGGCAGACGGAGAATTTCAGCCGATACCGCGACAGCGGATATGATGACGCAGGCGGATACAAGGATACCTCCTTCGATGACAGATATGCGGACGGATATTCGGACGACCCTTCCGACGATACCTACGATATCGGCGATGATTATGATTTCGGATTCAGACCGAAGAAGAAAAAGAAATCCGGATCGGACAGATATGACAATTACGGTGATGACTACGGCACACGTCCGCGGCGAAGAAAGCGGCACCCGGTGCGCCGTTTTTTCCTGACACTTCTCGGCATCATCCTTGTTCTTATCGTTTTATTAGCGGTTTTTCTCCATGTCGCGTTCAGCAAACTGAACCGCGTGGATCCCGTGGCGGATACCACCGCAGATACGGCTACGGAGGCCGCCGGTGTAGATGCCTATCAGGAGCGCGGCGTCATGAATATCCTCCTCATCGGTGAGGACGCCAGGGAAGGGGAGACCCAGACCCGGTCGGATACCATGATCATCTGCAGCTTCAACATCAAAACACGCCAGATCACTCTGGTCTCTCTGATGCGCGACACCTATGTGCCTATCGCAGGAACGGATTATTCCGCGAAACTGAATGCAGCCTACGCCGTCGGCGGTCTGGAAACTCTCGACGAGACGGTTCAGGAGAATTTCGGCATTGATATCGACGGAAATGCAGTTGTGGATCTCGACGGCTTCCTGGAGGCCATAACCTCTGTAGGAAATCTGGACATCGACCTGACCTACGATGAGGCGACCTACATGAATGCCAATGAAGGTCTGGGCTCCAGTGTAGACAACGCTCAGGTGGACGAACCCTGGGGGCTCGTGGAGGGCGTCAATTCTCTGACCCCCGAACAGGCGCTCTGCTACGCCCGGATGAGATATGTCGGCAACTCTGACTGGGACCGTGTAAACCGGCAGAAGAAGATCATACAGGCCGCCTTTGCGAAGATGAAGTCCAATCCTTTCCGCATGCTCAAGGTTATGAATCAGGCAGCCCCGAGCATCACCACAGATATGACAGACCCCTACCTCACGAGAGCCTGCTTCTACGCGCTTCTGTGCGGAACTGACATGAACGCGGCGACTCTGCCGGGCGACGGGATGTATCATGCGGATACCATCGACGGGCAGGCCGTTCTCGTCCCGGATCTGAACGCCTGTCACGAGGCGTTAATCAGCTATCTGTACGGTTCTTCCGCTGACGGAAGCATCTTCAAAGCCACAACGACGGCCACCCCGACGCCGGCACCGGAAAGCACTTCCGACACCGGATCGACAGACACAACGGACGGCAACGATCAGACCTGGACGGAGCCTGCATATACCGCGCCGGATGATACGGCTCAGCAGACCCCTCCGGACACTGATATCACAGAAATTCCGGCGGACGGAAATACCGACAATTCTGCCGGAGGCACAGCGGGCGGCACATACGACAGCGGCGGGACCGGCACAGACAATTCCGGGTATGACAGCCCCGGTACCGATAACTCAGGCTACGACGGCTCCGGTACCGATAACTCAGGGTATGACACCTCCGGATATGACAATTCCGGAGCCGGCAATGCCGGGTACGACAATTCCGGTACGGGCAGCGCCGGATACGACGGCTCCGGTACCGACAACTCAGGCTACGACAGTTCCGGCGCGGATACTTCCGGTTATGACAGCACCGGAGATGCGCAGAACACAGCCGCCGGTTAAGCCGGCATCAGCGAAAGTGAGCGGCGCTCGCCGCACACGAATACTTCGCATTCGGCCGCGGCTCACTGTTCACGAAAAAAAGATGCAGCTGAAATGCTGCATCTTTTTTCATCATGCGTGCTTCCGGAAACGAAGGGTGATGGTCGTTCCCTTGTCCAGCTTGCTGCTCACCTTGATCTCGGCATTGTGCAGCTGGGCTCCATGCTTTACAATCGACAGCCCGAGGCCCGTGCCTCCGACCGCCTTGGAATGGCTCTTGTCTACCCGGTAGAACCTCTCGAAGATTCGGTTCTGATCCGCTTCCGGTATACCGATTCCGGTATCCTGCACACTCACAAGCACATGATTCGAGGTCGTCGTGATTTTCACCTCGATGCTTCCGTGCTCCCTGTTGTACTTGACCGCATTGTCGCAGAGATTGTAAATCATTTCCGATACCACTCTCCGGACGCCGGTAATCTTTCCGTGAACTCCGGAAAGATGTATGGACACATCCTTCTTGTCCGCGGCCGTCTGCACATGACTGATCTCCTCGGAGGCGATCTGGTAGAGGTCGAGCATCTCCCAGTCGTATTCCACACTTTCATCATCCAGTGAACTCAGGTTGATGATGTCGTTCACCAGAGAAATCAGACGGCTTGCCTCGTCATAGATCGATTTGGAGAAATCCATGACGGTCTCCTCCGGCATCCCTCCGCCCATCATCAGCTCCGCGAATCCGGATATCGAGGTAAGCGGTGTCTTCAGCTCATGCGATACATTCGCCGTGAATTCCCTCCGGAAGTTCTCCCGCTTGATGCTCTCCGTCTCATCGAGAATGACAATGACCGCACCGATCACCTCTTCGTGGTTGTCGTCGTAGGCCGGATTCGCGATCAGCTTGTATGTCCTGTTCTCTCTCTGGAGTGTCAGCTCCTCCTTCTTTCCGCTTAACACCTTGAAGATCGTCTCGCGAAACTCTCTGGTGCGGTTCAGCCGGAGAACGCTTCCCGACGGCTCATCTATGATGCCGAGAAGCCGCAACGCCGACGGATTCCAGGACAGGATATCCGTATTCTTGTCGATGACCAGAAAGCCCTCCGACATGTTCTCGGTGATCAGATTAAATTCTTCCTGTCTCTGCTTTGCCGCGTTCAGCTGCCTCCGGATCGTTTCCTGCTGCGCCTCAAGACGGTTCAAAAGCGGCGCCAGCTCATCGTAGACCATGTCATTGTTGTCGAGATGATCCAGATCAAGCCGGTTCAGCGGGCTCAAAATATTCCTCGTCACCATATTGGATAAAAACAGGGAGAGCAGCACGGTCGCCATGAACAGAATAACGGCGGGCCGGATCAGCTTACCGAGAATCGCCCAGATGGAATCCTGTGTGACTGCCACACGCAGAATCATGCCGTCGTCCAGCTTCTGAGCGAAATAGATCGTCTCGCGCGTCATAGTCTCGGACTTCCGGATACTGTGACCGCTTCCGCTCTGCACCGCTTCCTGCACCTCTTCACGGTTGCTGTGATTCTCCATGGTGGACGCGTCCGCCTCATTGTCGTACAGCACCGTTCCGTCGGCCCGGATCAGCGTGACCCTTCGGTCAGTATTGATCCGATCCAGATAATCCTGTCCCTGTGCCTCAATTCCATAGGAAAGGATATTTGCTTCCTCTCTCAGTTCGTCCACGGTCCTGTTCTCCAGAAAGCTGAACAGCAGCGCCGCTGTAACCCCCATAGTGAGGACACATATCACGATGGAAATCCAGAAGGTAGATTTGAATATTTTATGACTCATATGAATTCACCAGGCGTCAGCACGCTTCAATCTTGTAACCGATTCCTTTCACGGTCTGGATATATTTTCCCGCCTCGTCTCCAAGCTTCACTCTCAGCTTGCGGATATGAACATCCAGGGTTCTCGATTCTCCGTAAAATTCACCCCATACCTTTGTGAGGAGCTCTTCTCTATGCACTACGTTTCCCTTGGCCTCGAGCAGCGCCATCAGAAGACAGTACTCCTTGTATGACAGGGAGATGTCCTCATTGTCAACCTGAATGACGTGCTTGTCCGAGTTGACATAAAGTTTCCCGACATGATATTCATCCTCCGGTTCCTTTTTGGTCCGGCCGGATCTGCGCAGCACCGCGCGTACTCTCGAGGTCAGCTCGACGATGCCGAACGGCTTCGCGATATAGTCATCCGCGCCGAGATCAAGTCCGTTGGCCTTATCGTACTCACTGCTTTTTGCCGTGAGCATGATGACAGGGATCTCTTCTGTACGGATGTTCTTTCTGATTTTCTTCAGGATGCTCAGTCCGTCCTCTCCGGGAAGCATAATGTCGAGCAGAATCAGCTCCGGCAGCGCCTCGTCCATTCCATGATAGAAGGATTTCGGTTCTGAAAATCCCATGACCTCGTAGCCTTCTCTGGAAAGCGCATAGCTGACCAGCTTCCTGATGTTGTCGTCATCTTCCAATATGTATATCATTGTCGGTATTCTCCTCATCCCATGGATTTCTGCCGCCGGAACGATCACCGGGGCCATATTGTCGGAAATCCCTATATCAGATCATGACAAAGTGGCATCATCTGATAATAGTTTACATTGTACGAAAAGTAATGTAAACTCCGATAGGGCTATAATGTTAATTGTATGTTACGTGTTAAGTGCTGTTTCTCATTAAAAACGCCGGGAGTTTCCTCCCGGTTCATTTTTTGTACGGTTACAAACCTTCCTGTTAACATCTGCTTCGCACAAGCTTATTCATAGAACTGGAACTGCTGGCTCTCCTTCTGATAACGGTCAGTGTATTTGAGATTCAGCTGGCCCTTGACAATAAACGTTACCCAGGAAGCAATGTTCTCCGAATGATCCGCCATCCGCTCAATATACTTGGCGATCATCAGATAATTTACATACTGTGCTGTACTTTCCGGATTCTCCTGGATCTTAGCAGTGATTTTTTCAACGATATCATCAAAGCCTTTGTCCACAATATCATCCTGTGCGGAAATGTCCTTCGTCAGATCGATATTCCCTGTAAAAAAGCTCTCGATGGTGTTGCCGACCATTTCCCTCATGGTGAGAAACATCCGGTGAAACTCCGCCGGCACCTCTACCTCCGGCATCTTAGACAGCTTCAGGATATAGATACTGATATCGCTGCTGTTGTCCGCGATTCTTTCCAGATCACTGATCATCCGCATGTAGGAAGCGATTTTTCTCCAGTCTGAGGCAAGCGGTGCCTGCTTTACCACAATGCCGATGCATCTCTCCTCGATATCTGTCTCCATCTTGTCGATGATATCATCCCGCTCCATGACCTCAGCCGCCAGCTTTGCATCTTTATCTGAGAAAGCATGGATGATACGGTCTATGGAATTCTTTACCTCTTTTCCCATCTCGTGAACCAGCACATTGATTTCACGAAGTTCGTCATCGTATTCTTTTCTGTTTGCCATTTATTTGTATTCCTCTTTCACTGTCCTCTGAGCCGAATCGAATGAATAAATATGCGGTGTTTTTTAGAGCATGACCGATTACACCGAACATTAGCCGAATCTTCCTGTAATGTATTCCTCTGTCTTCTTGTTCTTCGGATTCAGGAAAATATTCTGGGTTTCACCGGATTCGATCAGTTCTCCGAGAAGGAAGAACGCCGTGATATCAGAGATTCGGTTCGCTTGCTGCATATTGTGGGTGACCATGACAATCGTATATTTCTTCTTCAGCTCCAGGCAGAGCTCCTCGATCTTGCCTGTCGAAATCGGGTCCAGCGCACTCGTGGACTCGTCCATCAGAAGAACCTCAGGTTCAACCGCGATCGCTCTGGCGATGCACAGTCTCTGCTGCTGTCCGCCGCTCATGCCGAGCGCATTCTTCTTGAGCCTGTCCTTTGTCTCGTCCCAGATTGCCGCCTGCTTGAGGGAACGCTCAACGATCTCATCGAGCGCCGCTTTGTTGTGTATACCGTGAAGTCTCGGGCCGTAGGCAACGTTGTCGTAAATAGACATCGGGAAAGGATTTGCCTTCTGGAACACCATTCCAACCTTCTTACGAAGGATATTTACGTCCATATCCTTGTAGATATCGACGCCGTTCAGTTTGACGTCTCCTTCAATCCGGCACCCCTGAACCAGATCGTTCATACGGTTCAGGGTCTTCATAAATGTGGACTTGCCGCATCCGGATGGACCGATCAGCGCTGTGATTTTATGTTCCTCAATGTCCAGGCTGATATTCTTTAAGGCCTGATGATCTCCGTACCAGAGATTCAGATTATGTGCTTCGATAATATTCGCCATTTTTTATACCTGCATAGATCTGCTGAAATACCGAATCCGCCATCCGCCGACATACGGTTCGCCGGTTTTCTGCACTTTTCGGACAAAATTAACAGTCACATATAAACTTCCGGAAGAAAAACAGTCGTTGCCGCAGTGCTTTCTTCAGTCGGTTCAGTCGGTCTTAACCTTAAGTTTCTTTGCCACCAGTTTTGCGGAAAGGTTGATAACCAGCGTGAGAATCAGCAGAATTGCCGCGATGGCAAAAGCCACTCCGAATTCTCCTCTCTCCTTCGCGTACATGTATAGAGCAACGGTAAGTGTGGAGCCGGCGTTTCCGGGGGTAACCGCGTCCTTAATAGAAAGGATGTTGTTCGCCATTCCCGCGGTGAACAGAAGCGCGGCACTTTCACCGACAATACGTCCGATGGCCAGAATACATCCTGTCACGATACCGTCGATCGAGGACGGAAGGACAACAGTGCGGATCATATGCCATTTTCCGGACCCGAGAGCAAGACTGCCTTCCCGGTAGCTGTCCGGGACCGTCTTCAGACTTTCCTGCGTGGTTCTGACGATAGTCGGAAGCGTCATGATGACCAGAGTCAGAGATCCGGCGAGAAGGCTCGTTCCGATGGAACAGAACTGCACGAAGATCAGCATGCCGGCAAGTCCGTAGATGATTGACGGAATTCCCGCAAGGGTCTCCGAAGCGAACTCAATGACCGATACCAGCTTGCGGTTTGTCGCATACTCGTTCAGGTAAACCGCCGTTCCGACGCCGAGAGGAAGCACGATGACCAGTGTGATCAGCACGATGTATACGGTATTCAGAATGTTCGGCAGGATTCCGATGACGCCCTTCAGAAGACTGGGCTTGGAGCTCAGGAATTTCCAGCTGATATTCGGAAGTCCGCGGTATAGAATGTATCCGATCAGGCCTGCTACCAGTGCAAGAATCAATACGAACGAAATATACATCAGGATATTGATAACTTTAATTTTAACTCTTCTGGATAATGATATTTTCTCGTGCATAGCCTTACCTTCTGTCACTCTTTTTTGCTCTTAAATACAAAGTTCAGGAGCAGTGTGATGATCATAATGAAAATGAACAGTACCAATGCGATGGAGAACAGTGCCTGTCTCTGAAGTCCTGAGCAATAGGACATCTCACTCGCGATTGCAGTCGTCAGGAAGCGGACACTCTTGAACAGTCCCGGCATATTTGCCACGTTTCCGGATACCATCATAACCGCCATTGCCTCTCCGATCGCACGGCCGACGCCGAGGACGACTGCGGAAGCAATTCCACTTGAGGCCGCAGGAACGGATACCTTGAATACCGTTTCCGTCCATGTCGCACCAAGGGCAAGACTTGCCTCCTCATATTCCTTAGGCACAGCCAGAAGTGCGGTTTCCGATACGCTGATGACGTTCGGCAGTACCATGACTGACAGAACGATGATTGCAGACAGAAGGTTTGCGCCGTCCGAAAGATTGAAGACATTGCGGATCATCGGCACAATTACAATCATACCTACCAGACCATAGACAACAGAAGGGATTCCTGCCAGCAGCTCTACGGCCGCCCGGATCAGCGACGCAATCTTATTCGTTGCCATCTTTGCCAGAAAAATGGCACACAGAAGTCCGATCGGGACGGCAATGATGATTGCTCCGATAGTTCCGTATACAGATGTCAGAATGAAGGGAAGGATTCCGAACTTCGGTTCAGCGGCTGTGGACGCCCATACCGAGCCGAACAGGAAGTCCGTGATTCCGATCTTCCCGATCGCAGGAACGCCGGAGGTGACCAGAAAAATAGTGATGAACAGAACGAATGCGATCGCAATCATTCCGCATACAAAGAAGATGCCGCCCATCACTCTTTCGGCGATATTTTTTCTCTTCTGCTTTTTCTCAGACAGCGATGGACCTGTCACACTGTAAAATGTAGTTTCTCCGTCTCCGGATGCCAGTCTCTTTCCGGATTCTTTTTTTTGCTTTGATTCTGTCGTTGATGATATCTGCATATTGCCTTTCCCTGATCTTTCAGATCATGCTGAAACTCGGTATAACACGATATATTTTTCAGAACGAAATACCTGCTGCAAAGTGATGAGTGTTCGCGTAAACGAGATAAAACGCGCTTCGCGGGTTTTATCTCGCTATCGCGACGCTCGCCGCACACGAATACTTCGCATTCGGCTGCGGCTCACTGTTCGCGTAAATAAATTCTTACAAGTCCGTCCTCCCGGTATCGGACCTGTAAGAATTCAGATTCTGCCGCTTTATGTCACGCTGTAATAATTCTGATATTTCGTAATTCTGTTAGCTGTAACTGCTCAGCACATCGTAAGCAGATGCCTGTTACTTTTCAATTCTGTAATTTTGCGATTCCGCTGTTCTGCGATTCCAGTTCGCAGAGGATACAGCCTGCAGTACATTCCGTCGTACGAATGTTTACTTACTTGCCTTGGATACCGGAACTGCTCCTGCCTTGGAAATCAGATCAGCAGCCGCATCGCTTGTGATGTAATCAAAGAATGCCTGTGCCTGCGGGCTCAGCTCCTTGCTGTTATTGGTGATCACGTTGAAGTTACGCTGAATCTGATAGGTTCCGTCGAGAATGGTATCCTCGGTGCAGGCAACTCCGCCCACGGTCAGGGTCTTAACAGTATCGTTCAGATCTGCCATGGAAGCATAGCCGATGGCGTTCGGGTTTCCTGCTACGGTCTGGATGACATCTCCTGTGGAAGTCAGCTCCTGAGAAAGCTTGCACTGATCCTTGGTGTCTGTGATGGTCTCAAATCCGTCTCTTGTACCGGAACCTGCTTCACGTCCGATGCAGACGATCTCAGCGTCATCGCCGCCGACATCCTTCCAGTTTGTAATCTGGCCTGTGTAGATCTGCTTGATCTGATCCAGGGAAAGATCCGCAACCTTATTGTCCGGGTTTACGATCATCGCGATGCCGTCGATTGCGATGGTTGTCTGAGTAAGTCCGTCCTTCTCGTCATCCTTCAGGTCACGGCTCGCAAGTCCGAGATCGGTGCTTCCCTCTGTAGCCGCCTGAATACCCGAGCTGGAACCGGTCGGATTGTAGGTAACCTCAACATTCGGATACTCTTCCATGAAGGACTCGCTCAGATAGCTGATTACCTTCTCCATAGATGTGGATCCGTCTGTGCCGACTGTTCCGGACAGGTCAGAGGACGCTGTAGCGGATGCCTCGTCTCCGGAGGATGCCGCAACTGTGGTTTCTGCAGAAGCAGCGCTGTCTGACGATGCCGCCTCTGTGGTTTCAGCGGATGATGCCTCTGAAGATGCGTCTGTGCTGCTCTGCTCCGATGATGCGGAAGAGCTTCCGCAGCCGGCTGCCAGCAGAGATGCGCCAAGAATTCCCGCAAGAACTAATGTCATGGTTTTACGTTTCATTGTCATTCTCCTTCTTCCTTCATGGATGTTTGCGACTTTCCGGATGTTTTCTTCTCCGGAAGTAATTCCAATTTCTTCTGCATTGAAATGTCCCATGCACTCAATGCAGTTCCTATCATGCCATGCGGTATGTAAACAGCGTAACCGGTCATACGTTAACACTGTTTAAATTGGTTGTGCGCAATGTTAACATTTCCTTCGTTTTTAAATTAATTTTATATACGCACCGTCATATAAAAATACACACCGTCATAGAGAAGGCTTCACGGGCATGATTCTCAAATTGCGGCGCCTGCCGGTGCAGTTAACAAGCCCTGCAAATTTACAAACCCGCCCCGGTCACATCGTGGCCGAATGTTTTTTTTTTTGCGCGTAAACGAGATAAAACGCGCTGCGCGAGTTTTATCTCGCTATCCTGACGCTCGCGTAAGAAAACGGTACAGCTGCTCCGGGCAATCAATCCCGGAACGGCTGTACCGCTCCATTCCTCTTTATTTCTCTTTATTTTTGGACGCGCCGCTTTTTGCGGCATCCATCACTTCCAGAACACCTTCTCGGACCCTGAAACGGATCTCGTATCCGGCGAATTCCATTCCGTATACTCTTTCCGGATTGTTCTGATAGGACGGCCGCGGATCCTGCGCCAGCACCTGTCGGAGGGATTCCATCTTCTCCTTCGGAAAACCGCTGTCTGCGAGGAGATCCTCTCCCAGCTTAACCTCCAGCCGGTAATCCTTCGTCCCGCCGGTGAATCCTTCCAGCGCGTCCTCATGGATATCCGCATACGGAATATATGGCTTGATATCGAAAATCGGCGTACCGTCCATCAGATCCGCTCCGCTGACATGAAGAACCGGACCGATTCCTTCGCGTTCTTCGACTGACTCCAGCTTCACGGAGGACAGTCCGAGCGCATTCGGGCGGAACGGGGACCGGGTTGCAAAGACTCCCACCCTTGTGTTTCCTCCTAGTCTGGGCGGACGCACCGTGGGATGCCAGCCGGTGTCTGCGTTCTCCGAAAACTGCCAGATCAGCCACAGATAATTGAACTTCTCCAGCCCTCGGACCGCCTCCGGCGAGGCGTATTCCGGATCAAAAATGATTTCCGCCTTTGTATCCGCGAGCCCGCTCTGCCTCGGAATCCCGAATTTACTCGGGAATTCCGAGGAGATTACCGCGATTCTCCGGATTCTGTACTCCTCCATTCCGACTCCTGCTTTCTCAAATCTTCACCGCTCTATTATGCAGTCCATCCATCCTGTCGCATCAGATATACCGCGAACATAACCATTACTTTTTATCCGCTGCCTCGTCCGCTTCGTCGCCCTTCATCCGCTCAAACAGGTTCTGCGCAGGCTTCGGAAGCTCGATGCCGATCGCCTCCCGGATCGCCTGGCGTACATTTTCCACCGGAACGATGGTCAGATGGTCCCTGACCTCCTTCGGCACATCCTCGAGATCCCTCTCATTGTCCTTCGGGATCAGCACCTTCTTCACACCGGCTCTCTGCGCCGCCATCAGCTTCTCCGGAAGTCCGCCGATCGGAAGAACCTGACCCCGCAGGGAAATCTCACCCGTCATCGCGAGATCCGAGGGTACCGGTTTGTTGTTGACCAGCGATGTCAGCGCGGTGAACATGGTGATGCCGGCGGAAGGTCCGTCCTTCGGCACCGCGCCCTCCGGTACGTGGATATGAATATCCCTCTCCCTGAAATTCAGGTCGCTGTTGATATAGTAGGACTTCAGAAGGCTGGCCGCAATTGATGCCGACTCCTTCATGACATCGCCCAATTGTCCGGTGAGCTTGATCTGTCCGCTGCCCCGCATCGCGGTCGATTCGATAAACAGAATCTCGCCGCCGGCCTGTGTCCATGCAAGTCCGGTCACGATTCCGGCCGGATTGTGCTTCTGCACGCGGTCATGAAGGATTCCCTTGTTCCCGAGGTATTCCGGCACATCCTTTTCCTTTACGGTAATCTTCTTCGATTTCTTCTTTTCAGCCTTTTCTGCCTTCTCCTGCACGACGCCGGAGCTGTCCGCTGCAGCGTCGTTTTCAGGTGTCCGCAGTGCTTCTGCCGCAGCAGCGGAATCTGCCTCCGCCTCAGATGCTGCACCGGAGTTTTTCTCCGCCTCGTCTGAAGATTCGGATTTCTTCGCCGTTTCAGCCGAATCCCCGGCTTTTTCTTCTTCCATCCGCTGCTCCACGAGCTTTGCGGCAACTACTCTGCAGAGCTTGTCCAGCTGTTTCTTCAGACCGCGGACCCCCGCCTCGCTGGTGTACTCCGACACAATTCTCCGGATCGCGCCGTCGGTCACGCTGATATCCTTCCGTGTCAGGCCGGTATCCTCCATTGCCCTCGGCAGAAGATGCTTTTTCGCAATCTGTTCCTTCTCGTAAGGCGTGTATCCGGAAAGCTGGATCACCTCCATACGGTCAAGCAGCGGCTGCGGAATGGTGTCCCAGCTGTTTGCCGTGCAGATGAAAAATACATTGGAGAGATCATATGGGATATTCATGTAGTGATCCACAAAGGTATTGTTCTGCTCCGGATCCAGCACCTCTAGCAGCGCGCTTGACGGGTCTCCGCTGAATCCGCCTTCGGTCAGCTTGTCAACCTCATCGAGCACCACGACCGGATTCATTGCGCCGGAACGCTTGATGCCCTCCATGATGCGTCCGGGCATTGCTCCCACATAGGTCCTGCGGTGGCCGCGGATCTCCGCCTCGTCTCTCACGCCGCCCAGACTGATCCGGACATACTTTCGGCCCAGCGCCTCGGCGATGCTCTTGCCCATGCTGGTCTTGCCCGTTCCGGGTGCGCCGACCAGAAGCAGGATGGACCCTTCCTGCCGGTTCTTCAGCGCCATGACTGCCAGCTGCTGCAGAATCCTCTCCTTTACCTTGTCCAGACCGTAGTGATCCTTGTCCAGAATCCTCCTGGCCTCCTTCAGATCAACCTTCGGGAGCTCATCCGGCTTCCACTTCAGAGAAGTCACAAAATCCAGGTAGTTCTCGGAAGAAGCGCGGTCGGGATCGTTCGGCTGCATCTCCATGTAGCGCTTCAGAACCCGGTCGACCTCTTTTCTCGCCTCGGCGGGCATTCCCGACTCCTCGATCTTCTTCCGGTAGTCGTTCTCTTCCTCAGCTGCGTCCGGATCCATATCGTCCAGTTCCTTCTGCAGAAGTCCGATCTGCTTCTCGATGGCGGCCTTCTTGTAAAAATTGCCTTCCGTCGCGTTGTATCTCTCGTTCAGGGCCTCCTGCATGTCGACGGTGCCCTTGAACCGCTTCAGCGCCTCCTCGATCAGAAGTCCTCTCTGTTTCATTGAGTCTGTCTCCAGAAGCGCGTATTTTTCATCCGGACTCATATCAAGGAACTGGCAGAACATCGCTCCCAGTTCATTGATGGTCTTGCATCTCTCCACATAGCCGGCGGCCATCTGTCCGCCCTGAAAATGGGTGGTAAGCTCCGTGATGTCCTTTTTCAGCGTATCCAGAAGATCCTTCTCGCCCTTCAGGGTGATGTCCAGAACCTCGTCCTTCGGCTCAAAGGTCGCCTCCAGGATATCGCCGTTTCCGGAGAGACTGGTGATTTCCACCTTCTCCCGTGTCCTGGCGTGCACCCTGAGTCCGATTTTCGTCGAATTGATATCCAGAACATCCGCCAGGACACCCAGACCATAGACATCGCTCATGGTCAGATCCATCTTGTTCTTTGCTTCTTTCATCGGTACAATCAGTACCTTATTGTCATCTATCTTGATACGGCTTTTTTCCTCTTCGTTCAGTTCCTCCACGCCGAGCTGATAATCGACGTCAGGAAGTATCACCGTATCATACGAAGGTATCACCAGATAACTTTTCATACTCGTTCCTCTTTTCTGCAATCTTCAGAGAGCTCGTTCTCTCTGCTGCTGTAACTGTCCCCGTCAGTAACAGGTGTGTTAGCACTCATTAATATCGAGTGCTAATTATATGTAGTATAGCATAATTACCGGCGATGTCAACGATTGTAAACAATTTAATTTCAAAAAACAGGAAAGAGACTTTTGTTCAGGCTCCGATATACCTGCACGCAGCAAGTGCAGCCACCGCTCCGTCCGCCGCCGCGGTTGTCAGCTGACGGACCGTCTTGGTACGGCAGTCTCCCGCGGTGAAGATACCGGGAGTTCTTGTGGCGCAGTCTTCTCCGGCCTCGATATAGCCCGCCGGAGCAAGGTCCACTTCGTCCGCAAACGCCTGGTTGTCCGGAACCTGACCGATCGCGACGAACAGACCGCTTACCGGAAGCTCTCTCTTCTCTCCGGAAATCTTGTCCGTCACCTCGACCGCCGTAAGCTTGTCGCTTCCGATCAGACCGGTCACATTGCTGTTCAGCACAAATTCCACATTGTCCTTCTGCTTCAGCTTCTCTACGTCCGCCGCGTCGCCCCGGAACTGGTCTCTTCTGTGAATCAGATAGACCCGGCTGCAGATATCCGCCAGATATAAGGCGTCTTCGAGCGCTGTGTTGCCGCCGCCGTTCACAGCGACGTTCTGGCCCTTGAAAAAGGATCCGTCGCAGGTAGCGCAGTAAGAAACTCCCTTCCCGGTGAGTTCCTCTTCTCTGTCTATTCCGAGCGAACGGTTTTTCGCACCGGTTGCGAGAATCACAGCCTTGCAGTGATACTCTCTCTTTCTGGTCTCGACAATCTTCCCGCCGTCATCCTCCCGGATGCCAAGCGCTCTTTCATAGCGGAATCTTGCTCCAAGATCGATGGCCTGCTGATAAAGTCCCGTTGCAAAATCATATCCGGAAATATGTGCAAGTCCGGGGTAGTTCTCGATGTCCGGCGTGTTCACGATCTGCCCGCCGTATGCCTTTGCCTCCAGCACAATGACCTGCTTTCCGGCTCGAACTGCATAGATCGCAGCCGTAAGTCCGGCTGTGCCGCCGCCGATGATTACAATATCCGTTGTGACCTGCTTCTTGTCTTCTGTCATAGCTCTTACCTCCGTCTCTTCGAATGCTCCGGAATCCAGTCAGTCTCTCCGATCACAAGGGAACGCTTCCGATCTTCCAGGTAACCGCTTCTGATATTCCGGAGCAACGCTTCCGAAACATGAAAACTGATAGGTTGTATCATTTCCTACTTATTAGAATAAGAATAGTACCATATTTCAATCCATATAACGTTCAGGTGACGCCTCTGAATTATATTGTGTGCAATTTATTTGTAATTTCATCATAACCCCTTTCGATCCCGTTGTCAACCGGGACAAGACAGGGGATGGCAGAGTAAAATATTGCTCTGCCATCCCCTTCGTATATGTCTTCTGCTTATACGTTTTCCCGGCTCTGCACGTTTCCTGTAAACATCCGTGCCTAAAATACGCGCCACGTACATAAGATGCACACTACCCCGTGTTTCGTGCTCCCGCATCGCTACCGGGATTCGCGTTTCCGCCGTGAGATACCCTTCCATCTTCTTCTGAACCATACATACAGTCCGGCCAACCCTGCCGATACCAATCCCGCAGTCCCTGCCACAGTTCTGACCAGAACGGACCGGCCGTTCATCCGGCAGGGCTCTGATTGATAAATATTTCCCGCCATATCTGTAAGTTCAACCTGAAGGACATGGGGCTTTGCATCAGCCATCCTTACGGTACCCCGGAACTTTGTCACCTCCGGTATATCGGTGATTTCCTTATATATATTTCCGTCCATCAGGACTCTTATCTTCTTCAGCCTGATCGCGTCAAATGCCTGATAGTAAAAGGAAGAACCCGATGATGTCATCATCCTCGAATCATTTCCCTGCATCACTTCCATCTCAGGTTTTGTAGAATCCACCCGGAACAGAATCGGCTTTTCATAATAGTCCATGCTGTTCGGTTCATTGCCGGCCTCGTCTGCAGATGAGACAGACACCTGATAGATTCCGTCTTTCGCGAAATTGTCCTTACTGATGATGTAATCATAGCGATACCATCCCCGCAATTTCTGATTCCCGTTATCTCCATTATCCGTCAGCTGTTTCCTGATCCTGAACTGTACACCCTCAAGCGGTTCTCCGTCCCGCGTGATCTCAACCTTCAGAGACTTCGAAAGGAGCCTGTCCGGATTATATTCCGAAATGATCAGATCCTCTGCAACCTTCTGCACATAGGCATCCTGCAGCAGTCTGCATCCCTGATTATAGACATAAACCGAGCCGAACCGGTTTACTTTAAACGGGATATCACGGGTGGCCTGGTTCCCGTCATCATCCTCACATGTCACCGAGATCCGGTAACAGCCGTCATTGTCCGGAATTTCCCGGAAGATCCGATCCGCATCCTCATCTGTCAGCACAGCGACTTCCCAGGAATTTTCGCCCGGAACCGCTGCTGCCTTCTCTTTTATAGCTGTTCCCGCAGATATAATATCTCTGCTCAGGAGGATCTGACCGGAAGTCTTC
Source organism: uncultured eubacterium 1-6 (assembly GCA_903789595.1). Lineage (GTDB taxonomy): Bacteria > Bacillota > Clostridia > Lachnospirales > Lachnospiraceae > Bilifractor. The sequence goes on along the minus strand of CAIFEZ010000006.1, from coordinate 72,843 downwards.
TCGTTGGCCGGAGCATCTGTCCCTTCGATAGTTTCCCGAATCAATCGCACCTTGATCCTCGCAGGCTTTTCACCTGCCAGCTTTATCACCAGATTTTCTTTCTCTGATTCGGAAGAAGCGTTCTTTCCTTTTACCTCAAGCTCAGCGGAATTCAACATATTTTCCAGCTTCTCGGTTTTTCTGAGCTGCTGCTCCTGATCGCTCTGTTCTGCCGTTTTCTGTTCCACCGCAATCTGTTCTGCAGCTTTTTGAATCTCGATACTCTCTTCTGCTGCTTTTTGCATCCTGGTGCTCTCTTCTGCTGCTTTTTGCATCCTGGTGCTCTCTTCTGCTGCTTTCAGCGTCTCGGTACTCTGGCCGCCGCCTTTCTCCTCAGTCGTCCGATCTGTAATCTTCTGCTCTTTTACACTCTGGTCGCCAGTCTTCTGCTCTGCAGTTTTCTGTGCTTCGGTTTTCTGTCCTTCGGTTTTCTGTCCTTCCTTTTGTTCCGCCTTCCCAGACGCCGCGTCTTCCCGCACGGGATTCTTCCCTTCAACAGACTTGCCTTCTCTGTGATCCGCTGTCGCATCAGTCAGACTCGAATATTCTTTCGAGACGTCAATGCTATATTCCTTTTCATCTGAACTATCATCTTCATTATTGATTTTGGCCTCACCCTGCGTGTGATGCGATTCTGCATCCTTTTTTCCTTCTGAGCTGTTCTGCGTTTCTGACAAAGACCCCGATTCCGATTTTCCCTCTTCTGATAAAGAACTCTGCCATTCCGATTCTGCCTTCTCCTCTGAAGCCTTCTTTCGTTCCGGCGCTTCCTCCGCTTCTGACGAACTCTCAAGGCCATGGCCTTCCGCTCCTTCTGACGCGTTCTTTATATCCTGCTCTTCTCCTGCTTCTGACACGCTCTTTATATTCGGCTTTTCTCCTGCTTCTGCCGTGCTGTTCGCACCCGGTTTCTCCGTCGTTTCCGGCGATAGCTCTGATTCCGTTTTCTCTGCTTCCGAAGAGTTCTCCTGATTCTCTTCAATATCCTTTTCTGCGTCCGGCGAGCTTTTCTGCTTCGGTCCGGTCTCTTCTTCCGCCGCTTTCTCCTGATCCGGTTCTGCCTTCTCTTCCGATTTATTCTCCTGTCCCGGTTCTGCCTTCTCTTCCGATGAATTCTCCCGGCACGGTTTCTCCGGTGATTCCGGTATCCCCGGACTTTCTGAGGCAGCCACGATCTTAGAACCATTCTCCAGTTCTTCATCTTCTTCCACACAGAAATTTTCCTGTTCATTACTATCTGCATGAGCAGGCGCCGCATTTGTATTTCCCTCAGGATTCGTCTCCAGCCCCGATCCATTCAGAACAACGCTTCCGACTAACAGCGCCAATACGATTTTTCTTTTCATAATATCCCAGCTCCTCCTCTGTTTCCGGATACTTCCGCGGTTTCCGCTTTCTCTTCCTTCCTGCACCCGAAATGCCTTTTTGAACCCGCACCTTCCTTTCTGTTACCGCCGGCCATTTCTTTCATTGTCGTCTCACCTTTCTCAACAAGGCTGATCAATTCTTCCGTCTCTGTCTCGCATCCCTCCGCAAAACTGATCAGTTCTTCCGTCTCTGTCTCGCATCCCTCCGCAAAACTGATCAGTTCTTCCGTCTCTGTCTCGCTTCTTTCTTCAGAACAGGCCGCCTCTGCCGCGGCCGATTTATCTTTTTTCTCACTGCTGACGAGCTCCGCCGTTTCTGCCTCCGCGTTCATCTCATTTTTCTTATGAAAGCTATGGATGGATTTCTTCTGCTTCTTTTTTTTCATTATCATTGCTTCTTCGTTGTCCGTCCGGATCTGCATCCATATCCGAAACCGGATCCAGAGAAGAACGGAGAGAAGAACAAAACATCCGGAAAGAAGAAACAGGATCTCTGCCACGCGATACAGCTGCTGTGAATCCGGCATAAATATCGCCCTCCCAAATAAGATGAAACACATTTTACAGATTTGATCTCAACTTTGTTGTACGAGAAGCCGCAAATCGTTTGCGGGTTCACGATCTCTCATTCTTTTTCCTGTCGGCTTCCTTTCTCTGCTGTGTATTTTTCCACGTGCGTTCGATATTGCTGCGGAATTCCGCAAACCGGATCAGCAGCTTTTCCTGCATCTGAACAGACTTCTCCTGTGTCACCGGCAGTGCGCGGACCTCCTCGGTCAGTTCATCGAGAACACTGGCTGCCCGTTCTTTTTCGATGCCGGTCGATGCCATTCCCTTCCGGTAAGCGTTGATCAGATTTCCGAATTCCTCGTACATCGTCAGCCTGACGTAGGCAGAATCTCCGCCCCGATAGCTGTCCATCTCCCGGATGCTGCTGTCTATTGCTTCCAAAAGCTCCCGGTAATCCTCGTTCGATGGCTCCAGCACGCTGGTACTGTCAAAGGCAAAGCGGATGCAGAAGGCGCAGAATGACAGGTAATTTTCTGCCTGACCGGAAATTACCGTGTTTCCGGATTCCGCAGCATCCTCAAAAAATGGCTGTGCCTTCAGGACTCTGTTGCGGAAGGATCCGTCGCCTCCCGTATACAGATACAGATAGAGAATTCCTGCCTGAAATGCGACCGAACCGAAATCGTTCGATATGATTTCGTCTTCCCAAGAAACACGGTTCTGACTCCTGTCATTCACAAAATCCCGGCTCTGACCTCGCGTCTTTATCAAATTTCGGCTCTGACTCTGTCCTCTCATCGTTTTCATTGAATCGCGGCTCTGACTCCGTTCTTTCAGCAAATCACGATTCTGACTCCAGACCTCCAGAAAGGTTCTGCTTTCCTTTTCCCCGAAAAATCCATTCTCACGATACGCTTCTAACATTTTTTCATAGGCACGGGCATCACCTCCGTCTATCTGAATCGCCGCAAGATAATTTTCAATTTTCACTTCACATGGAAGAGCCTTTGATATACTCACTCTCTTTTCATAATTCAAATCATCCACCCGGTCCGCTGCAATGCTGCATAAAAATCCTCCGGTACAAAAGATTCCGGAGAGTGCCGCAGACAGGAAAAACAGGGCTGTGACCCTTTTCTGCTGTCTCCTCACACCGGAGATCATCCGCTCCGGATGCTTCAGATCGAAGATCAGTTCTCTGCAGCTCTGATATCTCTGCTCCGGCGAAAACGCGATGCACCGGTTCAGTATTTTCTCTGTACTTTCCGTTATTTCCGGACGGATTTTCCGTAAAGGATGATATTTGTACTGATAGGGGTCTTTTCCGGGAGAAATCCCGGTAAGAAGTTCAAAGATGGTCATTCCCAGAGAATAGATGTCGGAACGTGAATCTGTCTGCGCATGACCGTACTGTTCGGGAGCAGCGTAGCCGTTTGTACCAAGTGCGACGGTATCCGTGGTATTTGTGTATTTGTATTCCCTCGCAATCCCGAAATCGATCAGCTTCAGATGCCCCTCCGGCGTCTGTATAATGTTCCCCGGTTTCATGTCCCGGTAAATAATCGGCGGCGTCTGCGTGTGCAGATACTCCAGCACCTCAGCGAGCTGCAGAAACCATTCCATAACCCGACTTTCCGGAAAGCGCTTTTCCCGCAGAAGCAGCCGGTCAAGCGCCTCACCGGTAACATAGTCGAGCACAATGCACACCGAGTCCGGCCCGTCCAGGATGTCCACGATCCGCGGCAGCGCCGGGTGATCCAGCTTTTTCATCATCTCCGCTTCTGCCATGAACGAATGCACGGTCACGGAATCCCCGCCTTTCGAATCCCCCTTCCGGATTTCCTTCACGGCCCAGCTCTTGTGAAGACGCACATCAACTGCCATATAGACAGTGGACATTCCGCCTCTTCCGATTTCTTTCAATATCTCATAACGTCCGTCCAGAATCTGACCGATAAACATTTCTCCACCCCTCCGGTCAGCCGCATGCCCTGCCATTTGTCAAATATCCGATGCGCGTCACGCCATTCGCCAGATCTCTGTTCCACACACGTCCCGCCATTTGTCAATTCCCAGATCCGCCGCGCGTCACGCCATCTGCCAGATTCCTGTTCAGCCGCCTGCTTCGCCAACTGCGGCAGTTCTGTCACCTGCGCGCTTCGATGTGCACCGCACGCGCGCTCCGGCTGATTTCATCTGCCGTCCGCGCTAGCATTCTGAGATTTTCCGCCGCTTCCCTTGAATATACTCTTCCGTGCTCTCTGCAGATTTCCGCGTTTCCTCCTGACCAGTACTCGGAAGAACTGCTCAGAATCTCCTCAATTTCCCTGACCAGAAGTTTCATCTCCGCAGAGCAGTCCTTTACCGCATCGGCACGCTGCTTCATTTCCTTCGCCTGCTCCTTCTCTTCTCTCATTTTCATATATTTTCCCCGCCTTCTTTACTTATCTCACGCTGACCTTAGACTTATGCTGAAGAATCCCGTAGAGCAGGACCTTCATACGCACCATATTCCGCTGAAGCTCTGCCAGTTCCTTTTCCATGCAGATGCTGTATGAGCCGCCGTCCGGGAGTCCGGACGCAGACATCCGTCCGAGCAGCCGTACCTCGCTCCTGAGCTTCTCCATGCAGTTCTCCGTCTGTTCAAATACCTCGATCCAGTATGCCTCATCCCTCGCCCGGCTGTACCGCGGCTGCGCCTTCAAAGATTGCGCGCCGGAAAACCCATCCCCATCACGGTTCGTGCTCTGATATCTATTTTCCACGCCATTTACAATAACATTCATAACAATCCCCCTTTTCCGGCCATTCCGGACCGATAGTCTCTCTGACAGGCAATGCCCCGGTTATTCAGCTTTTCATCCCAATTGCGGGATCTGCGGATATTTGGAAATACATCGGACAGAACGTCAGATGCTGTGAAGCAGAAGGCTTCTTGCAGAAGACGGAAGTCACTCCAGCCAAAAACAGGAGAATACTTCCGATCAATATAAAAACTAACTGCGCATAATGGGATAAATTCCTTCGAACAGAAGAGATTTCAGATTAGAACTGTATTCAGTATAACATTTTCCAATGTCGGTGTAAGCGTTTTTTCTTGTGCGAAAGTAACAAACTGAATTCTGAATTATTGTGCAAAACAACTATTTGCGATCATTTCTTTTAAAAAATTACGCCGTTTCACACCGATTCCATCCTCTCCACGCAGAAAGTCCGGAGCACTGTAAAGCCTATGGCGACGGAGCACTGCGCAGCTCATGCTGATGGAGCACCGTGCAGCTCATGCTGATGGAGCACTGCGCAGCTCATGCCCGCGGTTGAAATCACCACGCCGGAAGGATATACTGTATAAGTCCAGTCGCCAAAGCAGGGACGGGCTCATGCTTGCATGTTAGCCCGGCCATGCTATGGCGACGACA
>CAIFEZ010000006.1:0-67408 GCA_903789595.1 uncultured eubacterium 1-6 | reverse complement strand
AATACCTGTAGCGACGCGAGAGCACGAAGTGCGAAGCGGCGCGTGGACTTATACAGTATATCGGATAATACTTCCCAGTCCAGTCGCCAAAGCAGGGACGGGCTCATTTAAGCATATATCACAGTCATTGAAGGAGTTTATCAATTACAGATGAGTGTACAGACAGTTACCCCCGCAGAGCTTGAGGCCTGGCCTGCGGAAGATTATATTATCATCGACGTGCGTGACGAGAGTGCCTACCAGCTCGGAAACATCCCGGGCTCTGTACGCATATCAAGACAGGACCTTCTGGACGGCAGGTTTCAGCTTCCGAAGGGCAAAAAGCTGGTCTTCTACTGCATGTTCGGCGTCCTGAGCAAGGATCCAGCCGAAAAGCTTCTGGCAGAGGGATATAACGCCTACCATCTGGAAGGCGGATACGGAAACTGGCTCGTGCGGGTCATGAAATCGGAATCCGGAAAGGAAGAGCGCCGCGCGGAGATCGAGAAGAGCCTCCGGAAGCGCTTCAAGCATGACATCATGGGCCGCTTCGTAAAGGCCATCATTGACTACGATCTTATCCGCCCGAATGACAAAATTGCCGTATGCATCTCGGGCGGCAAGGATTCCATGCTCATGGCGATGCTGTTCAAGGAACTGAAGCGCAGGAATAAGATTCCCTTTGAAGTCGTATATCTGTGCATGGACCCGGGCTACAGCGAGACGACGCTCGGCATGATTCAGGGAAACGCCGATCTTCTCGGAATTCCCCTCACAATGTTCCGGACCCGGATTTTTGACGCGGTTGACAATATTCCGAAGTCTCCCTGTTACATCTGCGCAAGGATGCGCAGGGGCTACCTGTACCGTCAGGCAAAGGACCTCGGATGCAACAAGATCGCTCTCGGCCATCATTATGACGACGTAATTGAGACAACCCTGATGAGCATTCTCTACAGCGGACAGACGCAGACCATGATGCCCAAGCTTCACAGCACAAATTTCGAGGGGATGGAACTCATCCGTCCTCTTTATCTGATCCGCGAAGACGATATCAAGGACTGGAGGGACGCAAACGGTCTCCAGTTTATCCGCTGCGCCTGCCACTTCACCGACACCTGTTCCGTTGACGGGCACGGCGGCACCGGATCCAAACGGCTTGAGGCCAAGCGGCTCATCGCCCAGCTCAAGCAGACGACGCCTTCCGTAGAGGGCAATATCTTCCGCAGCATGGAAAATATCTGCATGAATGCGGTGCTGGGATACAAGGACCATGAGGGAAAGCGCCACAGCTTCCTGGATACCTATGATTTGGAGGAGTCCACCGAGATGTCCGGTGCCGCGCCATCCCCGGATACCGGAGACGCACCGCGCGGAAAGCAGAAGAACTCTCCCTTCTGATATCCGATCCGCACCTGCTTCCGCTTTTCCCGGTGGGGACGAAGACACTCGCCGCACACGAATACTTCGCATTCGGCTGCAGCTCACTGTTCGCGTAAAAAGACAGCAGCCGCATGGATCATTTCACTCCTCGCAGCTGCTGTCTTTTCTATGCTCTGACCGGACAGAGATTTTACAGATACGCCGCATAGATTTCACAGATACCGTGATCAATACCCTCTTTTCACAGATCAATTTCTCCGGTAAATACCGTCTCTGCAGGCCCCGTCATGTAGACGCGGTTCTCCTTCTGATCCCACTCGATGGTGAGATCTCCGCCCAGAAGCTTCACCGTAATCGGCGCATCACCTCTCACCCTTCCGTTCACGATCGACGCAACCGCAGCCGCGCACGAACCGGTGCCGCAGGCCAGCGTCTCGCCGGAGCCTCTCTCCCATACCCGCATCTGTATGGTGTCATCGCCGAGGACTTTGATGAATTCGGTGTTCACCTGCTCCGGGAAGACTGCGTTTTTCTCAAACTTCGGTCCAATCTCTTCGATCTTCAGATGATCCACGTCGTCCATGAATACCACCGCGTGCGGATTTCCCATGGATACCGCTGTGAAACGGTATTCCTTCCCGTCGATCACGATCGGAGCGTCAATCGCCTTCTCCATGTCCGAAAGCACCGGAACCTTAGCCGCGGCGAGCTCCGCCGGTCCCATATTGACCCGCATGCTCTTCGTCTTGCCGTTCTCCACCGTCAGATCCAGAATCTTGATGCCGCTCTGGGTATCGATCTTCATCCTCGTCTTCGGCACGATCCCGTTGTCGTACACATATTTCGCCACGCAGCGGATTCCATTTCCGCACATCTTTGCGCGGGAGCCGTCCGCATTGTAGATATCCATCTCACAGTCCGCCTTCTCCGACGGCTTGATCAGGATCAGTCCGTCCGACCCGATGCCGAAATGACGGTCGCTCACCCGGATGGAAACCTCAGACGGATTCTCCACCTTCTCGTCAAAGCAGTTCACATATACATAATCATTGCCGCACCCGTGCATTTTTGTAAATTTCATGCTCTTGTCCTCCATTTGGATCACCGGAACCGCATCCTGTAACGGCCTCATTTCCCGATGCCTCTATCAAGCCCAATGTTTGTTGCCGTTCACGCGAAAAATGACCAGGCAGAGATTTCACAGCACCTTCGTTGTCTGAGCATTACTGGCTGTTAAAAGCTTTATCCGTAAATTCTTCATTGAATAAATTGCGAGGACTGTCTGACGAAGGCGCTCGCGCCTGAGGAGTTCCGCAGCTTCAATAAAGCAGGATAAAACTTTGTTACAGCCAGTTTGCGAATGGCAACAGGGCTGTGAAATCCCTGCCGTTCAGCTATCCCATGAACAACTGTTTTTCCGATTTTTCACATTCGGCTCACATTTATTTTTCATTTTCTTTCCCGTTCTGATCCTCTCTGATCCGGAAATAGATCTGCTTCTGTCCGTTTACGTCCTTCCGCTCTTCCCATTCATACGAACCGAGAGGTTTTATAAAAGCGGTGAATTTATTGTAGCCGAAATTCCGAACATCGAATTCCGGCATCCGTCTGGAAAGCTGATCTCCGAGCTTTCCGGAAAAAATCCAGTTGTCCTCATCGGAAAATTTCTCAATGATCGTGTTCAGTGCATTGCGCACACGGCTCAGATCCTTCTGCCGCTTCTTCTCCAGCTCGCGTTCTTCCTTTGTCTTCGTCTTTCTGACATTCTTCTTCTTCGCGGCAGCCTTTGACGTCTTGCGTGCAGCCAGAGATTTCTCCGCGGCAGCAGCAGCTTCTGTCTCTGCCTCCGCTTCTGCCTCAGCCTCGGCCTCGGCATCTGCCGCCTCCTGCTGTTTCTGCTCATAGAGCATGTCCAGGTACTTGAACTGATTGCAGGCCGTAATAAACGGCATCGGTGTCTTCGTCTCGCCCATGCCGATCACCTGCATACCCGCTTCGCGAAGCCGCGCAACCAGTCTTGTAAAATCGCTGTCCGAGGACACAATCACAAAGCCGTCGACCGTATTGGAATACAGAATATCCATCGCATCGATAATCATCGCGGAATCGGTGGAATTCTTTCCCGTCGTATAGCTGTACTGCTGGATCGGAATGATGGAATTGTTCAGAAGCACCTGCTTCCACGAATTCATCCTCTGGCTGGTCCAGTCCCCGTAAATTCTCTTATAGGTCGCAATTCCATTATTCGATGTCTCTTCCAATATAATCTTGATATACTTCTCCGACACATTGTCTGCATCAATCAGAACCGCGAATTTTAACTCATTTTCCATATATTTTCCTTTTAATAATAAAAAATCACTCTTAAATTTTCCGAGAAAACGCATAAAATAAAAAGACAGAATCAGTATAACATTCTGTGACCGATTCCGCAAACCGTCCGGCAATCCGGAAAAATTTCCGCACCCGTTTCTGAGAATGCCGGTCGCACAAGGAATGCAGCCCTAAGAAATTTTACCAGGAGGAATACGTAATGAACAGACATACCATAGCCTTACAGATCAAGCCGGGAAAATTTAACGATTTCCGCTCCGGACTCGGTAGAATCTGGAGCAACCTCACCCACCTGATGGATGACCTTGAGATCACAAATTTCAGTCTCTGGAACGTCGAGGATCTCGTATTCGGCTATTATGAGACAGATGTCCTGTCTCCGAAACCCACGGAAAAGCAGCGGGAGGAATTCCGCCATCTTGAATCCCAGATGGAAGATTCCTATGCATGGATCTCCGCACCCGACCAGGAAATGCGCCTGATGTACCATGACTTCGGCATCGTCCGCCCGAATAAGGAATTGATCCGCCACCGGGTATTCATTACAAGACTGAAGGGCGACTTTCAGGAAGAGTACAAGAGAAGACATGACGGTCTGATCGCCGCCCGCGAAGGAAAGGTGGATCCCGGCCCCGACAGCAACTTCTCGATCTGGAATGCGAAAGATTACATCTTTGGCTATGACGAAATCGACATCACCATGGAAACCGCGGAAACCGAAGAAGACCGGAAGGCCACCATTCAATGGGAAACCAAAATGCTCGAAATCATGAGCTGGTACACCGACGATGTGGACTGGATCACCGGAGAGCATCATAAGCATATCGTTCGGATCGGCTTCCACAACTAACCGGATTCCGTCCCCGCCTCTCAGGTGCCGGCTGCCACGCAGCAGCTCACATGACGCGTCCTTTCAAGAATAAGAATCCTGAGAATAGGAATCCTGAACATATTGAATAAAAGCACGGACAGAGTTTGATTCATAGCGTTGATTATTCAGAAGAATGTAGAACCTTCTGAGAATCATCGGCGAATTCAGTTTATAGCAGCAAATGTGAAGATTCTCGTGCTGAATCAGACGGTCGCTGATGAATGTAGCTGCAAATCCCTGATCCGCGAGATGAAACGCAGTGACCATCTGAGATATTTTCAGCTTGATATGAGGCTCAATTCCGCATTCGTGAAACAATCTTTGAGATCGCTCGAACAGGTTGTTCCCCTCTCTTAGTAAGATAAAGTCCTCCTCCTGAAAATTCTTCAGCGAAACACATGGACACTCCGGACTCCGATGCTTTCCACTCATAACGTCCCCGGCACTCAGACGAAAGTCTATATATTCTGTATTAATCGGATCCTTCTCCGGAACCGCCATCAATAAAATATCGGAAAAAACCGGATAACCCGCAAAATTTACAATAACCTTTGGATCACAATTAAAGGTAAGATCGATTTCTCGTTTTTTCAACAATTCAATCATTGAACTGGAACTGCCTTCCGCAAGCTCCAGTTCAATGCCCGGATACTTCTCATGAAATCCCTTCAGGATCGGTGCCAGAATATAGGAATTGATATAATGCGTCGCGCCGATGACAATTTTTCCTTTTTTCAGATCTCGGATATCTTCAAACTGTCGTTCCAGATCCTGTTCCAGGTCTCTCATTTTCTCAACAGCATCCACATAAATTCTTCCCGCAGGCGTAACCGTGACCGGACGGGTGCTTCGATCAAATAGCGGCATACCGATCGAAGACTCCACCTTTGCCACAGCGATGCTGAGCGCCGGCTGCGTCAGATATAGCTTCTCGGCCGCTTTCGAAAAACTTCCCGTCCGGTAAATTTCATAGATATACCGCATCTCCAGCTGCATTTTTTCCCCTTTCCAACCGACTTTTATCGTGTTCTTGTCCTTCTCCCATTATTATAATGTTTAATTTATATTTATGTAAATATCATTAATTAGATTTAATTATATTTCTATGCTATCTTTCATTATAGAAAACATTTCGGCGATACCTTGTATCGCAGCTTATCCTGGTGCAGGATCGCCATGTGCCGTGCCGGTCCGCGATCCTGCCTGACATTCTGAAAGGAGTCTGTGATGAACGCAAATGCATTACTGATGGATGAACATGACAACGTGGTTACACTGGTAAAACCGGTTTCAAAAGGCGAGGCCGTGATCTTTCTGCGGGAAGGAAAGCCAGTGACAATTTATGCAGAAGAAGCTATCCCTTTTTGTCACAAAATCGCCATTAAAGATCTCAAATCCGGCGATGAGGTTCTGAAATACGGAGAAAGTCTCGGCAGAATGATTGCCGATGTATCTGCCGGATACTGGGTAAATGATAAAAACCTCAAAAGCATACCGAGAGATTATGACAGCGAGCTCTGTTCAAAGGACTTTGTCATGAGTGCCCGCCAGTCTCCTCGTTATCCCGGGCTTGAACCGTTAAAATTCTGGGGTTACAGACGCGCAGAAGGCCGTCCCGGCATCCGGAATCACATCCTGATCCTTCCTACCTGCGCGTGCGGAAGCGAGACCAGCCGGATTGTGGCGAGCCAGGTACGCGGGGCTGTCAATATCGTATTTAACACCGGCTGCTCCGACGTTGCCGCGAATACGGAAATGTCCCAAAAAGTGCTGACTGGCTTCGCCTGCAATCCAAATGTATACGGAGTCGTCATCATCGGTCTGGGATGCGAAACCGTCGGACATAAGGCTCTCGCAGAGAAAATCGCGAAAATGACCAGCAAGCCCATCGCTCATTTCGGAATCCAGGATGAGGGCGGCACTCTGAAAACAATTGAAAAAGCAGTTCGTGCCGCAAGAGAGATGGCGATGAAAGCAGGCCTGCAGCAAAAGGAGGAATTCGATCTTTCCGAACTGTTGTTGGGAATTGAATGCGGCGGATCGGATGCGACCTCCGGCATTGCCAGCAATCCGTCCGTAGGAGAGCTTTCCGACGAGCTCGTCGATCTCGGCGCCACCACCATCATGTCCGAGTCCATTGAGTGGATCGGAGGCGAGCATGTTCTTGCGAAACGCGCATCCGACTATGCGATTCACAACGATATCATCCATGTCTGCCAGGCATACGAAGAGCACCTCATGGCAGCCGGGCAGGACTGCAGAGCCGGCCAGCCCACACCGGGCAATAAGGCAGGCGGCCTTTCCACCCTGGATGAAAAGAGCCTCGGATGCATCCGCAAGGGAGGCACCCGCCCGATCACAGAAGTCCTTCCACAGGCCGTGCCTCCCACAAGGAAAGGCGCCGTCGTAATGGATACCGCCGGATATGATATCTCATCCGTCACCTCTATGGTAGCAGCAGGCTGCCAGGCCGTAATCTTTACTACCGGACGCGGAACCCCGACCGGAAACGCCATCGCTCCGGTACTGAAGGTCACTGCGAACGAACAGACCTATCACAAGATGGAGGACAATATGGATGTCGATCTGTCCGGAATCATTCGCGGCGAAATCAGCTATCAGGATGAGGGCCACCGTCTTCTCGAAATTATTCACAGTATCTGCTGCGGTCAGCTTACAAAAGCAGAAGCATACGGTTTCTCAGACATCGCAGTCGATCACGTATGCAGATTTGTCTGATCTGGCGCTAGAAAAGGGGGATTCATATGTCGCAGGCTGCTGTCACATTAATCATATTGCTTGCCGCAATTGTACTTTTTATCTCAGATACGCTTCCGATGGGCCTGATTGCCTTCTGTGTTCCGCTGGCGCTCTATTTCACCGGGATTATCACAATAGAAGATGTTTTTTCCAGTGTCATCAATGAGAATGTCCTTCTGATCCTGGGAATGTGCGTCATCGGCGCTGCGTTCTTCAAGACCGGACTCGCCTACTCTACCAGTCAGCTGCTTTTGAAACGGACCCGAAGCCAGCGCGGTCTGATGGTCGTAATATTCCTGCTTTCCGGAATTATGTCCGGTTTTGTCTCAAACAGCGGAACCGTTGCGATCCTGATCCCAATCGTCATGGGAATTGCAAATGGAGCCAGTATCAAGCCCATCAAGCTTCTGATACCGCTTGTCAGCGGCGCAACGATTGGCGCGGACATTTCCATTATCGGCTCTCCCGGGAACCTTATCGCGAAGAACACCATAGAAGAATTCAGCCATGGAACCATGTCCGTAGGTTTTTTTGAATATGCAAAAATCGGAATTCCAATGCTCGTGGCAGTAGCGGTTCTCTTCTACTTCTTTGGAGACAAACTCATCGCTGATCGCGATCCGGGGAAAAATACAGATGTCTCTCAGGATTATTCCTCTGTTCCCAGATGGAAACGCACGCTCACGCTGGTGGTAATGGTCCTGACCATTGTCGGTATGGTGGCCAAGGATTATCTCTCTTTTCTGCCTCCTATTCACGTTACCGCCTGTTGCGGTGCCGTCGTTCTTGTCCTGTTTCGTGTTCTCACGGAAAAAGAGGCCTACCAGTCTTTCGAAATTCGTACCGTTTTCATGCTGGCATTCATGATGCCTCTCGGAAACGCCATGAATGACACCGGTGCCGGAAAAATGATCGCAGATGCTGTGATTTCCGTGACCGGACACTCCAGCCCGATGATTCTGATGGGAGCCCTTTGGATTCTGACATGGGCGCTTACACAGGTCATGAGCAACACCGCGGCATGTACCTTACTCTGCCCGATCGCCTGGAGTATCGCGCAGGCGCTCGGAGCAGATCCACGGGCAGTTGTCATCTCCGTATTTATCGCAAGCAGCGTTGCAGTATGCACGCCAATGGCTATTCCTGCCAACTCCATGATCATCGATCCCGGAAATGTCCGGTTCAAGGATTTTATCAAACCGGGACTGGCAGTCAGCCTTGTTTGTTTTGTCGTGAGCATGATTCTTCTGCCGCTCTTCTATCCTTTTTATTAAGATTCCTTCTCGATTGCAGAACGGGCCGGCCGAAATTTTATCGTAGTAAAGTATTAAACTTTATATTGAACTTTCCATCTTGAAATGTCATAATCAAGAAGGATTGAAAAAACAGCAGCAGGTGACGCCATATCCCATGGCCGTTTACCTGCTGTATCACATAGGAATTTCAAAAGAGGAAGATATCATGTCAAACTGGGAAAATAATGTACGCAGAGTGGTCCCCTATGTTGCCGGCGAACAGCCGAAGAATCAGCCGGATATGGTAAAGCTGAACACAAACGAAAATCCGTATCCGCCGTCGCCGAGGGTGGCCGAGGCCTTGAAAAAGATTTCAACAGATGATATGCGTCTGTATCCGGACCCGGCCGCGACAGATCTGGTAAACGCGATCGCCCGCCAGTACCACGTAAAACCCTCTCAGGTCTTTGTCGGCGTCGGTTCGGACGATGTTCTCGCCATGGCCTTCCAGACCTTTTTCAACTCTGACAAGCCCATTCTTTTTCCGGACATCACCTACTCCTTCTATGATGTGTGGGCGGACTGCTTCCGCATTCCCTATAAGCAGATCCCTCTGGATGAAAGCTTCGCGATAAATCCGGAGGATTACCGGCAGGAAAACGGCGGCATTGTCTTCCCGAACCCGAACGCACCGACCGGTCTCGCACTCTCTCTCGATGTGATTGAGGAGATTCTGAAGGCGAATCCCGACGTAGTCGTGATCGTCGACGAGGCCTATGTCGATTTCGGCGCCCGGTCCGCGCTCTCCCTTCTCGACCGGTATGAAAACCTGCTCGTCGTGCAGACCTTCTCCAAGTCCCGCGCCCTTGCGGGCATGCGAATCGGCTACGCGATCGGAAATGAAAAGATCATCGGCTACCTGCAGGATGTGAAGTACTCCTTCAACTCCTACACAATGAACCGCACCGCCATCGCTCTCGGCGTCGCGGCCATGGAGGATGAGGCCTATCATCAGCAGATTGTACAGAAAATAGTGGAAACCAGGGAATGGTCCAAGGAAGAACTGCGCAAGCGGGGATTCCACTTTGCAGATTCCTCCTCGAACTTTATTTTTGCCAGACATGAGACAATCCCCGCAAAGGAACTGTTCGAGGCGCTCCGCGAAAAGCACATCTATGTGAGATATTTCAACAAGCCCAGAATTGACAACTATCTGCGCATCACCATCGGAACAAGGGAGCAGATGCAGAAGCTGTTCGACTTTCTTGATCATGAATTCGGAGCATACAAGAAAGCGTAAAAGAAAACGTATAACAACATAAAGGCCGCCTGACTCATGAATAAAGTCACGAGCCGGGCGGCTGATCATCAGATATCCTGTTTCCCGCCTCCGCGAGAAGCAGGATATCTGTCTGTCAGGAGCATCTCTTCCAGGTCTTCGGATAGAACATGATCAGGACCGGAAGAAGCTCCAGACGTCCCGCCAGCATATCAAAGATCAGGACAATCTTCGAGAAATAGCTGTACCTCGAGAAGTTGCCGGTCGGTCCGACCACGGAGAATCCGGGGCCGATATTGTTCAGCGTCGCGGCGACAGCCGACATGTTTGTCTCGAAGTCGAACCCGTCTACGGATATCAGCAGAATCGAGAAACCGAAGATCAGGAAATAGGTGGTGAGGAAGATGTACAGGGAGCGGAGCGTTCTGCTTCCCACTGGTGCACCGTCCATACGCACCTTTTTCACGCTTCTCGGGTGTACCAGCTGGTACAGCTCCAGGAACATCGATTTGACCGCGACAATGAGACGGCTGACCTTGATGCCGCCGCCGGTGCTTCCGGCGCAGGCGCCGCAGATCATCAGAAGGAACAGGATCGTCTTCGAGAAGGACGGCCATTGATCGAAATCCGCCGTCGCGAATCCCGTCGTCGTGATGATGGTGGCGACCTGGAAGAAGGCGTGCTTCAGCGCGATCCACACGGAGGAATACAGGTGTACGATATTGATCGTAATCGCGGCCCCCGATGCCAGGATGATCGCGAAATAGCCCCTTACCTCTTCCATCTTCAGCGCATCCTTCGGATGGCGGATCAGCATCAGATAATAGAACGTGAAATTCACGCCGAACGCCAGCATCGCAATCGTCAGAATCCACTGCTGTACAGAGGTATAATCCGCGCAGCTTGAATTCAAAATGGCAAAACCTCCCGTACCTGCCGCGCCGAACGACAGGCACACCGCGTCAAACCAATGCATCCCGGCGATCAAAAGCGCCGCGATCGTAATTAGTGTCATGGCCAGGTAGATGCGGTACAGCGTCCGGGCATTATTTTTTACCTGTGGTACAAACTTGGAGACCTCATACCCGGGGCTTTCCGCCTTCATCAGATTCATATGAGAGCCGCCGCGGCTCGGAATCAGCATCAGCAGAAACACAAGAACTCCCATGCCTCCGATCCAGTGCGTAAAGCTGCGCCAGAACAGCGATGCATGGCAGAGCGCCTCGACGTCGGTCAGAATAGAGGAACCGGTCGTGGTAAAGCCGGAGACCGTCTCGAAAACCGCGTCGACGTAATGGGGAATCTCCCCGGTCAGAACAAAGGGAATGCCGCCGTAGGCACTGATCAGAAGCCACGCGAGGCCGACCGATACATACCCCTCCCTGGTGTAGATCTGCATGTTCTTCGGCTTTCGTCTGGAAAAAATCTCGCCGGCGACGATAGCGACCGCAGCCAGCATCAGGTAGATCGCTCCCTGTTTTTCCTGATAAATCACTGAAATAATAAAAGGTGCAAGCAGCAAGAAGCCCTCGATCTTCAGAACCCACGAAAGCACCCATCCAATTACAGGATAATTCATTTCTTCATCCGCCTCATTTGTTCTTTTCTCACCGCGCCGCGAATCAGCCAACGTTCCATCTCATTTATTTCGCAATAATGTCCGAAATGTCGTCAAAACCGATGTGCGTCGTCACGATGATGACATGATCGCCCGCCTCGAACGCATCCTGTCCGCCCGGTATGATCAGTTTTCCCTTCCGCAGAATTCCCGCGATCAGAACATTTTTCTTCATAGGCATATCGCTCAGCGGTATTCCGTTCAGCTTGGAGTTTGGCTGGATCCGGAATCCCATGGCCTCAACTCTTCCGTTCATCAGACGGTAAAGCGTCTCCATGTTGCTGTCCAGACTGTTATTCGCCGCACGTACGTACTGGATGATCCTCTGCGTCGTCAGAAGCTTCGGATTGACCACGCTGTCCAGCTGAAGGGAATCAATCACCTCGTTGAAATCCACATGATTGACCTTCGTGATTACCTTTTTTCTGACCTTTTCCTGGGCAAAAAGTGAGAGAATCGCGTTCACCTCGTCGATTCCGGTGCAGGCCACAAAGGCATCCGTGTTCTCCAGATTCTCCTCCATGAGGATCTCCTGGTCGCTTCCGTCCGCGCAGTCGATGGTCGCCTGCGGGAACATATCGTTGAGCTCCGAACATCTCTTCGGATTTTTCTCAATGATCTTGACGTCAATCCCGTTTTTCAGAAGAATCTTCGTCAGATAGTAGGAAATCTCGCCTCCGCCGATGATCGTGCAGTTCCTGACACGGTTGGTAGGCACGCTGATCTTCCGGAAAAATGAATTGGCATCCAACGGCTCCAGGATCACCGTCAGAACATCTCCGACTTCCGGCACAAAATCGCCGTTCGGTATCAGAATATCATTTCCTCTCTGAGCGATGCAGACCAGCACGCTGTAGTCAAGCCTTGATGCCAGTTCCTTCAGCGGCGTCCCGACAATGGAACAATCCACCTGCACCTTGAAGCGCATCAGGCTGATCCGGTCGCCGGCAAAGCTGTCGATCTCGATTGCACTCGGATACTGCATCAGATGTGCCATTTCCCGCGCCGCCTCCAGCTCCGGGTTGATGGTCATGGACAGATGCAGCTCGCTTCTCAGGAAGCTGCTCTCCTCGGAATATACCGGATTCCGCACCCTCGCAATCGTATAGCAGTCAGCCTTCTGCTTCGCTATCACACAGACCAGAAGATTGACCTCATCACTTTCCGTAACGGCGATCACCATATCCGTGTGCTCCAGATCCGCCTCTCGCAGAACACTGTAGCTTGTTCCGTTTCCGGTGATGCCCATGACATCATAGATGGTCGAGACATCCCTCACGACCTGTGCATTGGTATCAATGACCGTAATGTTGTGACTTTCCTTGGACAGCTGCGATACCAGCGTCCTTCCAACCTTTCCGCAGCCGACAACTATTATCTGCATGCCAACTTCCTCTCTCATCAATGGCCGGTTAAAGCCTTCCAATAACAAATGTCAATGCCCGCACTGCCCGCCGCACCGATCATGTGCAGTTTCCGCACCGCTGACAGGAATTCAGAGCACGCGCTGACGCGCTTCTCATTGAATTTCACAGAAAAAACACAATTGGTAATTATAACACTCCGGATACCATCTTACAACCGACGAAGCATGACAAAATCCACAGTCTGTATCCCTGTTTACAGTTACTGCTCACACTCAACTGTATACGGCCCGCAGGCATTATCCCTTCAGAAAGTCAAACGCGTCACCGGAACGGTTGTGGATGAAATACATCAGATGATAGGCACAGTTCAGCGCCACACGCTCTTCCTTCAGAATACGTCTGCACTCCTCCCGGTCCGCGAGAACCACCTCGATCTCCTCATTTTCTTCCATAAAGCGACCGCTGACCTCTCCGTCCGCGTACCCGTAGACCGTCGCGCAGGCCTCATCCGTCATGCCGACCGTCGTATATCTGGGCTCCTCATACATTCTGTCCGCGTCCGCCGGCGTAAGCGTCAACCCCGTCTCCTCGTGAAGCTCACGAACGGCAGCCGCGCGGAAGCTCTCACCCTTCTCCACCAGGCCGGCCGGAAGCTCATATACATAGTCGTCGACCGGGTAGCGGTACTGACGGATCAGGACTACACGGTCCCGCTTCTCTCCGTACAGACTGTAGATAATCACGCCGTCCGCATTGTTCTCTCTTGTCCGGATCTTCAGATCCTCTGTCTTCTCAGCACGGGACGCAACCATGTAATGGCTCCGGTGTCCCTTTTTGTTGTGACCGTCCACCTCGAACATATTTACATATCTGCTGTTTGTCAGCTGTGTTATCTTGTCTATCGTCGCCATATTTCTGCTCCTTTCTGCAGGTAATTATACGCTTTCCCGGACTATTTTCCAATACGCTCAAAGGAACGGCTATTCTCCGGACAGTAACCAGCAAGGCTGCTTTTCACGGAATATCCGTCCTGCCTGATCAGCACACGCAGAAAAGGGCCGCCGCACCTGCCGTATCGGCAGGTGGGGGGGGCCCCCGGGCGGCCCCCCCGGGGGTGGTGTGGGCGGGGGGGGCGCCCCCCCCCCCCCCCCCCCCCCCCCCCCCCCCCCCCCCCCCCCCCCCCCGCCCCGGGTCCGACCCCTCTGTCAGTTTCTGCCCTTCAGGAGCGGAGACACGCGCTTGTAGATCAGGAAGGTGATCGCCACATCGATCATCCCCTTGATAAAGGTGAACGGCATGTTGAATACCACAAGGCTCTGGAAGATGCTCTTCACACCCGGGAAGATCGCCTGGTAAGCTGCCAGGATGGTTTCTTCCGGCATGAAGTTGTAGTAGACCGGGTAGACAACCGCGAAGTTGAAGGGAACGGAAACCGCTGCCATGGCGATGGCTCCGACAAAGGACGCCAGGATCGCTCCCTTCTTTGTCTTGCTGCGCTTATAGATGATTCCCGCGACTCCGGTGAATACCGCTCCGAGAACGAAGTTGCAGAGCTCTCCGACCGCAAAGGAGCCGGAAAACAGGCAGTGGATCAGGTTCTTGATGAGCTCGATCAGAATGCCGCACACCGGTCCCATCGCGAAGGCTCCGAGCAGAGCCGGGAGATCGGAGAAATCCAGCTTGACGAAGGTCGGCATTAGCGGCGCCGGAATCTCGATCAGCTGCAGGATAAAGGCGATGGCGGAAAGGATTCCGGTCACCGTGATGTAATGAACGGTAAGATTCTGTCTTCTGACTGCATGGGTTACTGCTGTGTTTGTAGTGTCTGCCATAACTGTCTCCTCTTTTCTGTCGCTGCGGGCCGCGGCTCACGGACCCGCAGAATAGAGAGATCTTCTCTTCTGTGCGCCGGGACGGAAGCAGTCCCGTCCTCGGCACGTAAAAAAGCCCGCATCCTTTTGAGATACGGGCGAATCAGCATCATTATCGGTTACTTCTCCTGCAGCCTTGATTCCGCTGCTTCCGAAGTAAGGAATGGTAGCATCTTCTTTCATCCAGACTTTACTGTTGGTACCGGAGTTTCACCGGTTCGACTGCATCGGCAGGTCGCGGACTTTACCGCCAGTGGGGATTTGCACCCCGCCCTGAAGATCTCCTGTTTGTATTTACGGCCTAATGTTAACGCAAAATACAGGGAAAAGCAATAGGAAATCTTACAAAAATCAGGCTATTACATCCCTATTATATCCCAGGACACAAAATGATCACAAAAAGTTCATTTGTATACTAACTATAATTAATATACAATATAATATGTTCGAAATGACCACTATCTCATTAATTAAGAGAAGGAGCGTTCCTCAGATGAAAAATGTAAAGACAGACAGACAGACGACAGACAGCAAGGTGAAGAATTACGATTTTAATTTTGAGGGTCTGGGTGAAGCGATCAAGAAGCTTCGGATTGAAAAGGGGCTGACACAGAATGAAGTAGCCACAGAACTTCATGTAACCCCCGGCTACATCAGCAATGTGGAGAACAGCAGGACGGCCATGTCGATCAAGGTTCTGTGTTATTTCGCGAACATCTGCGATATCACAGTAGACGAAATTCTCGGCAGGACCATTCCCGAATACCGCGGAACCTCCCTTGACAATAAGCTGTCCGAAGAGATTCACTCCATGTCAGACGATGAGAAGGAGAAGCTTCTCGCGACAATCGGGATATGGAAGAAGAAGTAAGAAAAAGTAAATTCCATTCAATTCTGACTCAGATAACCGCTCACCTGATCCGCGAGCGGTTTTTTGCTGTTGAAAAACCGGACATAGCCCTCCAGAGAGGAGGCCTTCTCCCGCAGGGTCCTGGACTTCTCCCAGATAAAGATTCCGGCTTTTCCCTTTCCGTTCTTTGCCTCCTGAATCATGTTCTCGCCGGCGGAGTTCCCGTCGAAGCCGATCAGCAGCGACGGCCGTCTCTCAAAGATCTCATAATTGAAGCTCTTGTAGATGCCCATGCCCTCGCTTTCCGTCGATACGCGGATACGGACGCCCGCCTCCTCCAGCTGCCGGCACTCCTCGCGGGTTACCAGCGACGGAACGAAGGCATAGATCAGGAAGCCCTTTTCGTTGTGCTCCAGAAGATATTTCTCATACCCCCGGAGACGGTTCCCGATGACAAAAAATACCTCCTCCGGATTCAGGCTTTCGAGCAGCGCGTCCAGCTGCCTGCCTCCCTCCTCCGTAATCCTCGTCGCCCGTTTCTCGGAATTGAAGCTTCCTCCCATCAGAATGACCGGAAGTCTGTCCCAGGGAAGCTCTCGGATGCTGTCCTTCAGTTCGGTGTTTGCGTCCACCCTGTGGTTTCGGCGGAGCCGAAGTCCTCCGCTCCTCGCCTCCGCTTCTTCCATTTTTCCCAGAAGAACATCCTCAAAGTCTCTTCCCGCCAGCATCTGATGCAGCTCGATTTTCTTTCTGGAGTAGGATTCCTGCCCCTCCCGGATGATCTCGGTCTCCGTCTGCTTCATGCTCATCATTTCGTCCGGCGTCAGCTCCAGCAGCTTTTCCAGAGAAAGCTGCTCGTCGATTGAATTTGTCCCGTAAAGAGCGGCGCCGTCCGTGCCCTGCACGCACCGGATGCCGGCCGCCAGATACTGACGGAGCGGATGGTTCTCCAGAGCATTCAGATTGTTCAGCCTCACGTTGGAGGTGAGCTGGAATTCAAGGACGATGTTGTTCTCGATCAGCGCCTTCAGGACCTCTTTGCCCTTTTTGGTCTTAAGGCTGTAGGTATAGAGCCCGTGGCCCAGACGAACCCTCGGCATCTTCTGCCCGGGCGCCAGAGAATCCTTCACGCACTCGATGCTGTGCGCGATGTTGTCCTTCTGGCTGTCGTTCTCTCCCGCATGGACCCGGATCACAAAATCCGGAACCTTCTTCGTGATTTTGACGATTTCACGGAACATCGGCTTCAGCGTGATGATGTCGTTGATCTCCTCTCCGACAAAATCACACCCGGCCACGTAGGGATCCAGCGCTACCGCCTGCAGCACATTCAGATTCCGGATGAGATAATCCTCCGGCGTCACCTGATCCTTGACAATGGTCAGGGGAATTCTTCGGATGGCGGCAAGGAAGCGGATCATGACGCCGGTCTCCCGATAGATCTTTGGCATGATCTCGTGAACCTCCTGCAGCATCTGCAGGGATTCGTATTTTTTGACCAGCGTCGTGTCGCTGATCTCCGCATAGCAGATTCCCTGTCTCCGGTAGCTTCTCGCGATCCACAGAAGGTCATCCTGGAAAACCGTATTCCGGTGATAGTCCGGATTTTCTCCGTCCTTCCTCATCTGAATCAACGCATCCCTCACATCCCTGTCCGGAATCTGATGAACGCCGGAGAGGTCAAGCTTCTCCTCGCTCTCCTTTCCCTTGGTGAAAATATAACGGTACAGATATACCTTCTCCAGGTTGGTGAAGACCGCCTGTCCGTCCTTCAGAATCGCGAGTGACGTCCTGATCTTCACGATGTTCTGCTCCGCGTGATCCAGGTTGTTCAGAATCAGATCCGCAAAATTGATCACTGTGTTGTCGTTGATCTTCCGGTCCAGGTACTTGCCCTTCAGGTCAGAGCTGGAGAACTGCCTCGCGACCTTCGCCCTCTGGGCGGCAAGTCTCTCCTCCTGTTCCTGCGTCAGCGCAAGGTTCAGTTTCCGGATGTAATACAGCGGATACTGGATCTGATGATAGATTCCAAGTGCGATCAGAATGTCCGGCGACAGATTGCCGTTCATATGCGTGTGAAGATCCGCACGGAATTTGTATTCCCTGCGGATGTAGGTCTTGAAGATGGTTTTTGAAATGTCGAAGCGGTAATCCCGGGTCTGGCTCATCAGCGTCTTGGCGATAGAAGGAATCGAAGCCTTCATCTCGACCCTTCCGTCCGGATAGATGTTCGCGACCTTTGTGTTCCCGAGGCGGAAGATATAGACCTCCTCATTCGCGGCGTCTATGTAGCACGGAACCTCGCCCCGGATGACCAGAAGCCCCTTCTCGTTCTCGCAGAGCGGGAGCTCACAGAGCTTCGCCAGATTCCGGATCAGATTTCCGGAATGATGGTTCGGCGTCTCCAGCTCGTAGCAGAGCCTTCCCAGGTCGCGGTAGAGATTTACGATGATATCCTTCTCATTATCCAGAAAAAAGCAGGTGAAATATGTCATATTCTCTCCCCACATATATCGCGGACAGTAACGTTCCGTCAGCCGGCCGCGGCATTTCCATAATAGGACGCGTCAGAATAGCCGGTGCCGGTGCCGTCATAATTGCCATAACCGGTATCGCTGCCTCCCTGCCCGGAAGCGTCGGGATTATAGGTGCTGTATGTATTGTCCCCGTATGCAGTGTCTCCGTATGCGGTATTGCCGTTTGAAGTGCCGCCGTACGTACTGTCCGTCCCGTTATATGTGCTGCCGCTGTAATCGCCTCCGTTATCAGCCGAATCCGCATAACCGCCGGTTCCGTCGCTCCCCGAAGCATAGCCGCTGTCCGAGCTGTAGGACGAGCCGTCACTGTAGGTGTCCGTTTCGGAATAATCAGACGAGGAGGCGACCTCCTCCAGCTTCTCATCCAGATCGTCCGGAAGTCCCTTTCCGTACAGATAGTTCTGAAGGTAAGCGCTGTTCAGATACAGATTGGGCACAAGCACCGACATTCCCTCGATCTGTCCCTCGGTAAAGGTGCCGTCCACCGGAAGGCGATACGTCTCAATGGTGGTGATGTGATTCACCGACAGGGTCTTCACATAGCTCAGCAGCTCGCTGTTCGAAAGATCAGTGGTGATACACGGAAAAATCTTTGACGCAAGGGAAAGCAGCTTTGTCGCGCTGAGATCCTGCACCTTTTTATACGCCGCCATGATGACCTTTTTCTGTCTCTCGGTTCTGTCCCAGTCGGAGTTCCCGACATAACGCATTCTGGCGTAGCACAGAACCTGCTTCGGCTTCAGTGTATTTACGCCTTCCTTCAGCCCCCACGCCTCATTCACCTCCACGTTGTCGTCCGCGGAGCCGAGTCCTTCATTGGCATTCATATAGGTAGCTTCATCATAGGTCAACTCAATGTCCAGATCGCCGACCTCCGTCAGTGCCTCGAGGAAGCCGTCGAAATCCACCTCTACATTTCCGTCGATATTCACGCCGAAATTCTGCTCGATGGTTGTGTCCAGAAGCTCCATCCCGCCGAGCGCGTAGGCGGCGTTCAGCTTGTTCGCCTGATATCCGGGAATCTGCACGTACATATCCCGCATCAGCGTCACCAGCTTGATTTTCTTCTCCTTGGTGTTGATGCTGCAGAGGATCATGGAATCGGAACGCTGTCCGCTCTCTCCCGACCTCGCGTCCTGTCCGATCAGCAGGATATTCTTGATGTCATTATCTTCCATGACATCGATATTCTCTGTATCGCCCCAGTCGATATCGCTCGCCCTCAGCGTGTCGTTCGACTTGTCGCCGTCGGCGTCAAATGTCTCCACTGCGCCTGCGCTGTTCATCGAAGCGGATACATGATTGATCTTGCCGAGGAGCCCCTGCAGATACACCGCCGCCATCAGACCGCCGGCGATAACCAGTGCCATCACAAAAGTCAGTATCGTAACCGCCTTCCTCTTTTTCCTGCGTTTCCCTGCGCTGCGCGTTTTTCTCCGGGACGAATCCTGACGAAGATCATTTTCCCGGTCTCTTTCCCGGGCGGAACGGCTCCCCGCTGTTTTCTGACGGGAATTATGATCCGCACGGTCCCCGGTCCTTCTCCTGCCGGTCCTCTCCGTACGGCTGCCGTCGTACGATCTGGCATAGCGGTCAAGGTCCAGATCCAGGTAGGATTCTGCGTCATCATCCGCATCGTCATCGGTATAATCGTCATAATCTTCCGTGTACCGGGATCTGTAATTCTCCTCACGTCCGGAATCGTAGTTTCGTTCCGCACTGCCGGAATAATCGTTTTCTTCCGAATGCCTGCGCGAATACCCGCCGGAATTCGGATTTGAATGCTTAGAAGCCATAATAAACCACCCTTAACAAACGTCTCTAAGTGTATATAACCTTTAAATAGTACCACAAATATGTGAAAAGCCAAATAAAAATTATCTAAATTCAAACGGAAAATCGATAATAACGCTCGCCGGCATCCGATTTCATCCCGAAAAATTGTCGTTAATGTACAGAAAATACAAGTATTTATTCATTTTCGCTGCTTTCAGATTGAGAAAACGCAAGTAATCTTTCATATAGTGGGCGCCCGTCACCGTAAGAAACGTCGGAAGCAGGTGCCTGTTCACACTTAACTGATGAGGCCGGGATTCCAATGCATCTTTGCCTGAGCATTACCGGCCGTTAAAGGTTTGCGAAGAGCTTATACCGTTAAAAATTTGCGATGGGCTTATACTGTTAAAAATTTCTGAAGGACATATACTGATAAACGCTCGCAAATGGCTTGTTCTTGTATTCATTCTTCCCGTGAATTATAATGCATGGTGTAAATCTGACAGCCACATTACCGGACCGCATTCCGTTTTTACCATCTGCGGTACAGTAAAATTGCGCAGCTGTCCGCACTGACAAAAGGAGGAAACACTATGAAGACAATCGCAACATCCAATGCACCCGCAGCAATCGGTCCCTACTCTCAGGCAATTGAGAGCAATGGATTTATCTTCTGTTCCGGACAGATCCCGGTAGATCCCGCCACCGGCAATATCCCGGAGGGAATTGAAGCTCAGGCTGAACAGAGCTGCAGAAACGTCGAGGCGATCCTTCAGGCAGCCGGATCCGGCGCGGACAAGGTCATCAAGACCACCTGCTTCCTCGCGGACATCGCTGATTTTGCCCGCTTCAACGAGGTATATGCGAAGCACTTCATCTCCAAACCGGCCCGCAGCTGCACAGCCGTAAAGGACCTCCCGAAGGGCGTCCTCTGCGAGATCGAAGCAATCGCTGAGCGCTGACCAAAAAGTACTGCCAAGAGCACCAATAGGAAGGGGGTCCGCGGTTCATCACCTGAACCGCGGGCCCCTTCATCATTTCAGACCTGTCATTTAATTACTTTGCCGCCTTGTTGCTTTATTACTTTATTACTTTGTTGCTTTATTACTTCGTTACTTTGTCACCTTGTTGCTTTGTCACTTCGCGGCATTTGCCGTGCTCTCAAAACGGCTTGTCTTGAAGATAACCTCTTTATATCTCTTCAGAACCGAATACAGAAGGACGCCGAACACACCGCATCCGACCGCCTCTCCGATTCCGACCGTCAGCATCATGAGCGGGATCGGAAGATTCACGCCATATGCAAAACGAAGCACAAACGGCACAATGACTGTATTGGACACGATCGGCGGAAGCGTGCAGATCACCGGATTTCTCCTTCGCAGAAGCCGTGTTCCCACAGCTCCGATCAGTGTCGCGATGCTTCCGAAGATAATGTCCGGAAGGACGGCTCCGCCTGCGATATTGCCGATCAGACATCCGACAAAGAGCCCGGGTATCGCAGCAGGCGTGAAGACCGGAAGAATCGTCAGCGCCTCTGCCACGCGGATCTGCACCTGCCCGAAGGAAAAGGCCGAGAAGACATACGTCAGAACGACATATATCGCCGCGATCATCGCCGCCTGCGTCAGGGACAGAATCCGGTTGTGCTCCGTTCTACCGCTCACTGCCGCGCCGCGCACGCTTCCGGCCCGGTTCCCACTGGTCTGCCCCGCATGGACATCTGCCGCTTCGGTCCGCTCCGAGGCGCCCTGCCTCATTCCGGCCTGTTCCGGTTTGCTGAACTTCGTCTCATTTTCTCTCATTCTATTGTTCTCCTTTAGTTTTGTTTATTTCGTCAGGAAGGTCTCGAACTGACGCTGCTGAATGGAAATCAGCCCTTGCATTCTACCACAGCTTTCTCACCAGATGAAGAGGAAAAGCTGAACATTGCAAAAAAAAATCGGTCTGTATATAATCAGAGCATAAGAAAAAAATCATTCATAATATGAAAGAAACAGAAACCGAAGACAGGGAGGGCAGAAATGAAAGACGGATTTATCAAAGTTGCTGCAGGAACGCCGGACGTAACCGTTGGCGACTGCGTCGCCAATACGGATGCGATTCTGGCACAGATCAGAGAGATGGAGAAGGCCCACGCGAAAATCATGGTGTTTCCGGAGCTCTGCATCACCGGATATACCTGCCATGATCTCTTTCTGCAGGATCTCCTGATCGCGGAAGCCAGAAAGCAGCTCGGCCGGATTCTGCATGAAACCGAGAAGACAGACGCCCTGATCCTCGTGGGGCTTCCGTGGGAGCTCCGAGGAAAGCTGTACAATGCAGCCGCCGTTCTGAACCGCGGCCGTCTCCTCGGCGTTGTCCCGAAGAAAAACCTCCCAACCTATAACGAGTTCTATGAGCGCCGGCAGTTCACGCCCGGACACGAAAATGTGGAGTGGCTCGGCTCCATGGTTCCCTTCGGCATGAACCTGCTCTTCTGCTGTGAGGAGATTCCCCGTCTGAAGGTCGCGGCGGAGCTCTGCGAGGATCTCTGGGTCCCCTGCCCTCCCAGCATCTCCCACGCCGCCTGCGGAGCAACGGTGATCGCGAATCTGTCCGCGAGCAATGAGATGATCGGAAAGGATACCTACCGGAGGAATCTGGTCTCTCAGCAGTCCGCGAATCTGATCTGCGGATATATCTACGCCTCCGCCGGCGAGGGCGAATCCACACAAGATCTGGTCTTCGGCGGCCACAATATCATCGCAGAGAACGGAACGGTTCTCACAGAGTCCGAACGATTTCACAACGGCATTGTCTATTCTGAGATCGACGTCAACCGTCTGACCGCGGAGCGCCGCAGAACCAGCACCTATCCGGATTTTGAAACAGCATCCGCCTATGGCGCGCAGGACGGCTCCTATCTCGGAAAAACCGCCGCTCTCTCCAGCACGATGCCCATCGGAGCCTCCGGCTGGGTGCTCGGCGATCATGTCTGCATTCCCTTCCGGCTTAGGGAAGAAAAGACCGAGCTGACCCGCACCTTCGCCCCGCACCCCTTCGTTCCGGAGGATCCTGCCACAAGAAACCAGCGCTGTGAGGAGATCCTGACCATCCAGGCAATGGGCTTAAAGAAGAGGCTTCATCACATTCACGCCACCCACGCTGTGATCGGCATTTCCGGCGGGCTGGATTCCACGCTTGCCCTTCTGGTGACCGTAAAGGCATTTGACATGCTGAATCTTCCGCGGGAAGGCATCATCGCCGTCACCATGCCCTGCTTCGGCACCACCGACCGGACCTACCGGAATGCCTGCACGCTGATCCGCGAGCTCGGCGTCACCTTCCGCGAGATCCGACTCAACGAGTCAGTTACCCTTCACTTCCGCGACATCGGCCACGACATCAACGTGCATGACGTCACCTACGAAAACGGTCAGGCGAGAGAGCGGACGCAGGTGCTCATGGACGTCGCCAACCAGGCCGGCGGCATTGTAATCGGAACCGGCGACCTGTCCGAGCTCGCGCTCGGGTGGGCGACCTACAACGGAGATCACATGTCGATGTACGCCGTGAACTGCTCTGTTCCGAAGACCCTCGTCCGCCATCTGGTCCGTTACTACGCGGACACCTGCGGGGAAGAGAAGCTCTCCTCCATCCTGCTCGACATCCTGGACACCCCGGTAAGTCCCGAGCTGCTGCCGCCGGAAAACGGCGTGATTTCTCAAAAAACCGAGGATCTCGTCGGTCCCTATGAGCTCCACGACTTCTTCCTTTATTATATGCTCCGGGCGGAATTCACACCTTCCAAGATTTACCGGATCGCCAACCGGACCTTTGCGGGAAAATACACCGACACCACCATCCTGAAATGGCTGAAGAACTTCTACCGGAGATTTTTCTCCCAGCAGTTCAAGCGTTCCTGCCTGCCCGACGGCCCGAAGGTCGGTTCTGTGGCACTCTCTCCGAGAGGCGACCTTCGCATGCCAAGCGACGCCAGCGCCCGGATCTGGCTCGACGAAATCGACGCCCTCTGCATCCCGGAAGAAAGCATGGAAGAACCCGTAAAGAAGCACAACTGAACGGCTGAATCGGAGCGGCCGGATGCTGTCTGAGAAAACATCGGACTATGATCACAGCGAGATAAAATGCTAAAAAATTACCGGAACACGATCACATTCAATCATGTCCCGGTAATTTTTTTCACGAATCGGTTTCCTTGCTCTGGAAGCTCTGCGCTCTGTCGTAGACTCCCTGCATGGTTTTGTCCAGCTCGGCGGTTACCCTTGAGCACTCCGTAAGTCCTGCGGACAGCGCCTTCATCTGCTCGTCCGACAGCTGCTTCTTATAGCGGAGCTTGTGTTCCAGACTTGCCCAGAAATCCATCGCGATGGTGCGAAGCTGAACCTCGGCACGCATCATCTTCTTGCCTTCCTCTGTAAAGATCGGCACCTCAACGATCAGATGCAGGCTCCGGTATCCGCTGGGCTTCGGGTCCTTGATATAGTCCTTTCTTTCGATCAGTGTGATATCATCCTGCTCCAGAAACTTATCCGCCAGCATGTAGATGTCATTCTGGAAAGAGCAGATCACCCGGATCCCCGCTATATCATCCAGATTCTTCTGTATAGACTCGATGCTCAGCGGAAGATTTCTGGAATGCAGTTTCCGCACGATGCTCTCCGGACTCTTGACCCTCGTCCGGATCGATTCAATCGGATTTGCATCATATTTCACGGAAAAACGCTCGTTCAGAACCTTGAATTTCGTCTCGATCTCCATGCACGCGCACTGGTAATCCGCAAACATTCTGCGCATCGGCTCCATCTCCACGTCTGCCATGTCCAGAAAAGCATCAAAGCTGATCCCGCCGGAAGGAAACATATTCCGTATCTCCTCCGGCACCGCGATCATCTTCATAATCTGTGAATCCAAATTTGGCATAAAATCCCCCATTCAAAACAACAGCCATTACCCCATTATTGCTATATTTTACGAAACCAGGTCGATATGATACCCGGCTGTACGAATCTTTGTTCCTGACAGACTCCGCAGAAAGGAATCTTTATCACTGACAGACTCTGCCGTCAGGAATCTTTATCACTGGTAAACTCCGTTTATGGTAACCGTAAAGGTAACCTCCTGTCCATTCAGATCCGAAACGCCGTAGTTCTCCGGGAAGGTTACATTGATATCAAAGGTTTCACCAACCTTATGTCCCTCAACCTGATCCTCAAATCCGTCAATATATGTGCCGGACCCCAGCGTCAAGTCGGTTCCCGCTCCGTTTGTACTTCCGCCGTCGAAGGCTTCTCCGTTCAGATATCCCGTGTAATCAATGTTCACGGTATCGCCCTTCTGCACGACGGTTCCCGCTGTCGTATTCAGGCTTTCCTTCGAGGAAGATGAAGAAGACGAGGATGCGGAAGCATCACTCGCGGATGCTGTACTCTGAGATGCTGTATCCTGTGATGCCGCCGCGGAAGAATCTGCTGTCCCTCCGTTGCTGTTCGCATTTCCGGTGCTGTCTGTGTTTATCGTCGTGACAATATCTCCGGAAGAAGACGAGACACTGGAGCCGTCCGATTTCCTGCCGTCGAGCAGACCGCTTGTGGCAATAATTCCGATGACAACGACGGCGATCACACCGACTACTATCATGATCGGAATCACTTTCTTCGCCTTCTGCTTTCTGGCTTCCGCCTCTCTCTCGTGCGCCCTGCGCTCCTGCGCCATTTTTCGATTTTCTTTTTTCATGACAAATGCCCTCTCAATTGTTTGAATGATACAAACAATTATAGCGGGCATTTGTGAACATCATGTGATTATTAATAAGTATTCCACCAGATTCTGATCAGCCTTTGAGCAGATTTTAATGGGTTCTGAACCGTTTCTGATTATTTATCCGCCTTGATCTCATTGGTGGTGATGACGAATTTCACCGTTCCGTCCATACCATTAGCGATTCCGCTGTAGTTCGTGTACTGGAGGTCACCGGAGGAAACCGCTTTCAGACGATCCTGCACGTCACTCAGATCATCCAGAGCGCCGCCGATGCCGTCGCTGATCTTCTTGATTCCCTCATCGTTGTACTTCTTTGTTCCGTCCTTCAGCTCCTTCGCGCCGTCGGTCAGCTGCTTCAGGCCGCTCACAACCTGACCGCTGCCGGAAGCCAGCTGATCTGTGCCGCTCTTCAGCTGACTCGTGCCGCTCTTCAGATCGCCGCTCTTGCTGTTCAGCTGAGAAGTTCCGCTCGCCAGCGTCCTGGATCCGGATGCCAGCTGAGAAGCGCCGCTGTTCAGTGCCGCGCTGTTGGAATTCAGCTTGGATGTTCCGGCGTACAGAGAGGACGCTCCTGAAGAAAGCTGTGCAGCTCCGCTGGAAAGCTGAGAAGCACCGCTCTTCAGTGCACCGTTATTGCTTGTCAGCTTTCCAAGACCGCTTACCAGACTCGAAGCACCACTGCTGACCTGGGAAGCTCCATCTGAAAGCTTTGCAGCTCCGGAAGCAGCCTGGGAAGCGCCATTCGTGTAAGCAGAAACACCACTGGCAAGATCTGATGCGCCCGAAGACAAGGTGGATGCTCCTGCGCTGAGCTGAGAAGCACCGTTCGTCAATGCCTCATTATTCGATGCCACCTGGTCAGCCCCTGCCTTCAACTTCCCCACGCTGCTCTTCAGTGTGTTCATAACAGACATCAGACCATCCGCACCGTTCACTCCCGCATTCAACGCATCCGCACCATCTGCTGCATCCTTGGCTCCCTTAGCTGCCTGATCCATTCCCTGCTGCAGAACAGACGCACCTGTGGAAGTGCTCGATAAATTCTTAATCTGAGCATCCACTGCAGCTTTCAGCTGGTTTACACCTTCTGCAAGTCCCTCCAGGGTCTGCTTATATGCACTGACTTGTTTATTATAATTATCAATGCCACTAATACTTAGGCTCGATTCCGCATTTTGAAGAGCTGTTATCGATGCACTGATCGAATTCTTTTCATCCTCAGTTGCTGCATTCCTGACCCGGTCCTGTAAAGCCGTTATCTGTGCATCAATCGCTACCTTTGCGGTACTTAAACCATTGGTCACTGTGGACACATCGAGCGCCGGTGCCTGCAAACTGTTTAATGAGGAATAAATGGTTCCAAGCTGACTGCTCAGTGTCTGAAGACTTTCTACAGAACTGCTTACAGATGTGGTTGTCTGGCTGATCAGATTGTTCACACCTGTCTGCAAAGCAGTCATGTTATCATTTAGAGTATCCAGACCTGCGGACAGCTCTTGTATGCCGGCAGACAAGTCAGACAACTTCTGTGTCGTAGTATTGTTGCTGATGCCATCATTCAGCTGACTCAACCCGGCTGCGATCTGTGACACCCCGTCCGTATACGATTTGATACTTTCTGACAAAGTGGAAGCGCCATTGGAAAGATCACTTGCTCCCTTGCTCACACTGGAAGCGCCATCTACCAGCTTCTGATTTGTGGAAGTCAGCGCATTTAACCCTGTAACCAGGCTTGCTGCACCATCGGATACCTGTCCTGCTCCGCTCGAAAGGGTCTTGGCTCCACTCTCGGCTGTAGATACGCCGTCTGTATAGGAATTGATGCCGCTTGCCAGCTGATCCGCGCCGCTCTTTGCAGAGGACGCTCCTGTTGCCAGCTGGGATGCTCCGGAGTTCACCTGAGAAACGCCGTTGGTATAAGAACTTACTCCGCTGCTCAGTTTATCCGCGCCGCTTGTCAGCTGCTTGGCTCCGGAGTCTACCTTGGACACGCCGTCTGTATATGCCGTCACTCCGGATGCGAGCTGGTCCACGCCGCTCTTCAGCTGATCAATGCCGCTGTCGAGAGTGCCGTATTTGTCGTTCAGCTCCTTCACGCCGTTGTAGAGATCGCTGGATCCGCTGACAAGCTTCAGCGTATTCTCCTCGAGATCATTGATCTTGTCCTTCAGATCATCTGTGGATTTGAGATCCGAGAAATCGACATCCTGGAAGGCATCGGTCAGAGCTACCGTGTAGGTGGAGTCCATGGTGAAGTCCTTGACATCCGCTGTGATTTCCACGCTGTCGGTGATGTCGAAGTCATCGATTTTATTCTCTACGCTGTCCTGACTGCTCTCCGATTTGCTGCTCTTCTCATCCGCAGAGGTCACACTCTCGGATTTTAATGCGGTTGCGCTTGAGGATTTCGTATCTGAAGACGATGTGCTGGAAGTCGTCGCCTCATCGAGCTTGTCGGCGTCATCCTTAGCGTCTTTCAGCTTATCCTTCACGCTGTCGAGATCCAGATCCTCCTTCAGACCCGGCACGCCGAATCCGAGTACGATGTTTCTGCTTCCGTCGTTAATGACCTTGCCGTTGTCGATCGTTACATTGGAGAAATTATCTCCCGGAAGAATCAGTCCGGTCATCATGACGAAGGGTGTCTTCATGGTCTCGGTCTTATCACCGACCTTGGTCTGCACGCTGGTGTTGTTCGTGTACTGAATCTTGATGGTAAGCTTTCCGCTCTTTCCCGCAAGGTCCTTCGGCGCGATTTCCTTTCCGTCCAGATAGTAGGTGAAGCTTACGCCGACCGGAAGCTCCTTGTCGGAGGTTCCCTGATAGTAGATGTCGTTTCCGTCGGAATCCCATACCATGGAATCCCCGGAGCCGGTGTAGGTTTCATCGCCCTTAATGTTCTGAATATCACTCAGGGAGGACGCGTCCTTTACGCTCTTCTCACTGCCGGCGCCGACCAGCTGATCGGAGACCGTGATCTTCGAAGTGCTGCCGTCCGCGTCTGCATTGACGTATACGGTTTCATCCTTTGTCACCTTGGAAGAAGTGCTGTCCGCGGCAAAAACAGCCGACGCGGACGGTACGATTCCCATCATCGCCGCGATACCGACGGCTACTGTCTTATTGAAATTCTTTTTGATTACGATCTTGGCATTTCTGTTCATTTTTTTCAGCCTCTCTTCTGTAGAACGCAGATCCTCATCGAACTGCTGAACCTTATCTCTTTCCTGTTCTTTGATGTTATTATGACCGCTGTGCCTTCTGACTCTTTTCTCAACTCGAAGCTTTACCCGAATCTTCATCCGAAAATTCCTGCGAACCGGTACTGCTTTCCGATGATGCAGTGCCGGCCGTCTGAGCGGCTGCCTGGAGCTGAGGATTTCTCTTCTGCGCGAATGCCGCCCTGCGGGCTTCCTTCTTCTTGCCGAGGAAGTCGATCGACGTCTTGATAATCAGCTTGTCGAAGATCATGAACATACCGGGCAGAACGAAGAGAACCGTCACCATACTGATCAGAGCTCCTCTTGCGAGCATCATGCAGATGGACTCGATAATATCGATGTTCGAATAAACCGCAACTCCGAAGGTCGCCGCGAAGAACGCAACGCCGGAGGTGATGATGGAGCTCATGCAGGCTCTGTGAGCGATCTGCACGGATTCCTTCTTGTCATGCCCTCTCTGACGCTCCTTCTGATACCGGCTCGTCATCAGGATTGCGTAATCGACCGTGGATCCCAGCTGAACCGTGCCGAGTACGATGCTCGTCACGAAGGAAACCGAGGTTCCTGTGTAATACATGATTGCCATGTTGACGAAGATGGCGAATTCAATCGTGACCTCCAGAATAAACGGAAGCGAGAACGACTTGAACACCATCAGGATGATGAAGAAGATAATGATCAGCGATGCGGAATTTACATGCATGAAGTCCACATTCGTGACATCCACCAGGTCATGCGTCAGCGGAGCCTCGCCGATCAGCATCGCGCCGCTGTCATACTTCTTCAGAATGCTGTTGATCTGGTCGATCTGCTTATTTACTTCATCTGAACCTGTGTAGTAGGCCGTGCTTACAAACATCAGCTCATACTTGTCGCTCTGCAGCATCTGTCTCACATTCGACGGAATCATGGAATCCGGAACGGAGGAGCCGACCAGTGAATTCAGGCCGAGCACGTAGTTCACGCCGTCCACGTCGTTGATCTCGTTTATGATCGCAACCTTGTTTTTGACCGGCGTGTCCTTATCCAGGACCACGATGTGCATCGTGCTGCTGCCGAAATCATCCTCCACCTTCTCCTGCGCCACCATGGACGGAAGGGATTTCGGAAGAGATCCGGACATATCATAGTAGTTCTTTACGTGGTTGTTGCCGTATACCGCCGGGATAAACATCACCAGGAAGATGACCAGCCAGACCTTATAATGCTTTGTAATAAAGTCGGACGCCTTCTCCAGTTTTCCGAGGAGCGGTCTGTGGGTCGTCTTCTGAATCGGCTTGTCGAACAGAAGGACCAGCGACGGAAGCACGGTGACGCAGGTGATGACTCCGAAGACAACGCCCTTTGCCATGACCAGTCCCATATCAAGGCCAAGGGTAAATGACATGAAGCACAGGGCGATAAATCCGGCGATTGTCGTCACAGAACTTCCGATGATGGATTTGAATGTATTCGCAATGGCATGTCCCATCGCCCGGTTGTTGTCTCCGGGGAATCTTTCCTTATTCTCACGGTAGCTTCCCAGAAGGAAGATCGAGTAGTCAGTCGTGACACCCAGCTGCAGGACCGCCGCGACCGCCTTCGTGACATAGGAAATGGATCCGAAGATCATGTTCGTTCCCATGTTGTATATGATGGCAAAACCGATGTCCACCAGGAACAGGAACGGAACCAGGAAGGAATCGGTCAGAAGGAGCATCGCCGCCAGACACAGAACCACGGCGATCGTAACGTAGATCGGGAGCTCCTGATTCGTCAGATCACGAAGATCGTTCATGACTGCGGTAATGCCGCTGACGTAGGTGTCCTGCTTGACGATGGAACGGATCTGATCCACCGCCTCCATGGTGGTATCCGCGGACGATGTGTCATCGAACATGGCCAGCATCATCGTCGCGTCGCCTTTGAAAAACTTTTCTCTGAGATCCTGCGGAATCATATCCACCGGAAGAGAAATATCCGCAACGTCGTCATACCAGAGCACATCCTTTACATGAGGAACCGCCTCAATATCCTTCTCGAGCTTTGCGACATCCTTCATACTCTCGTTGTCCACGACGATCATCGAGAAAGAACCCATGCCGTATTCATCGACAATGATGTCCTGCCCCTTCATCGTATCCAGCGATTTCGGAAGGTATGTCAGCAGATCGTAGTTTGTCTTTGTGTGGAAATATCCATATGCTGCCGGAAACAGCAGGATAACCGCCAGCAGCAAAATAAAGACCTTGTGTTTGGCGATCCACTTGCCTACTTTTATCATTTTTCTCTCAACTCCTTACCTTTTACGTCCGACGTCTGTCACTTGCATCCGGTACGAAACGCTTTTTTCCTAACATAGGGTATGTTAGTCCATAAATGACCAATGGTCAATAATTAGGTTTCACAAAAAGTCGCTGAAAGGAAAATGAATATTGGTCATTTTTTATGGTTGACCATCGGGAATTTCAGTGAAATAATAGTTTTTAATAGTTTGATATATCTGTAATCGGTCTATGATTTCAGAAAGGATATGAAACATGAGCAAGGTAGATGTGAACAAGCAGAACAAGCGAAACTCCCTGCTGACGAACGCCTACGACCTTTTCGTCAATCAGGGTTTCAATAAGACAACAATCTCCGATATCGCAAAGCATTCTGGCCTGGCCAAGGGGACGTTTTACCTCTACTTCAAGGACAAATATGATCTGCGGGACGAGCTTGTCGCGCGGAAATCCGCACAAATTCTGCTGGAGGCGCAGAAGGCGCTGAAGGTGCGCCCGGTGCCGATCAACGGTCTGGAGGATTACCTGCTCGCGATGGTGGATTATATTCTGAACTTTCTCCAGCGCAACAGGATGCTGCTGAAATTTATATCGAAGAACCTTTCCTGGGGCGTCTTCCGTCATGCCGTTGAAAAAACGTCGGAAAATCCTGCCTCAAACGATCTCGGTGAATTCTACGAAAATTATCTGCTTGCTCTGAAGGCGGACAACTACGAGTGCGACGACCCCGAACTTCTGCTCTTCACGATTATCGAGCTGGTAAGCTCCACCGGCTTCGGCTGCATCATGTATGATTCTCCCTGCACCATGGAAGAATATCTGCCGCATCTGCACCACACCATCCACCTGATCCTCGAGGGATACCGGCTGCCGAAGAAGCAGAACGATTCGGAACACACGGCGGACGCGCAGGCAAAGCGTGAAGCGTCAGAAGAAGCGCCGAAAACCGCGGAAGCTCAGAATACACTGATTCAGAATGCAGAATCCCGGGACGCAAAGTCGGCGGGCACAGCGCACGGCAATGCCCGATCACAGGACACCGACCTGCAGGGCGCGGCGCACGGCAATGCACAGCCGCAGGATGCTGACTTGCCGTTCAAGACTGCATCGTGATCGGATACTTCGCGCTCTTCTCATGAAGAAAGGCTCTCTTCTCTTCGGATGATGTTCTGCCCCGGGCAGGACACCTTCCGAATACAGAAGAGAGCCTTTTTATATTCAGCAGCCATTCAGCACCCCCAATCGAGAGAACCTTCGGTTCTCTCGATATGAGGATGCCGAACAGATCATATTTACAGCATTTTGCGGATCTGCTTTCCGCTGATCCACGCAGTAACATTTTCAAAGGCCATCACCGCCCTGCGGTCGATGGATTCTCTCGTATCAAAGCCGACGTGCGGGGTGCAGACCAGATTCGGCGCGCCGAGCAGAGGATGACCGGCCGGAAGCGGCGGATCCTTCTCAAATACATCGATGCCCGCCTTGATTCTGCCTTTCTTCAGAGCATCCGCAAGGGATTCCGTATCGACTACCGGGCCGCGGGATGTATTGATCAGAATCGCTCCCTGCTTCATCTCGTCGATTTCTTTCTGCCCGATCAGTCCCTTCGTCTCCGGCGTCAGCGGTGTGTGAATCGAAATGATATCTGCCTCCTGCATCACCTCGTCCAGCGATTTGTATTCCAGACCGAGGTCAAGCGCCGCCTGCTTCCGGCTGTGGCTGTATCCGATCAGCCGGCACCCGAACACCTTGAAAATCTCAGCCGTGCGGCATCCGATCGCGCCGGTGCCGATAATTCCGACGGTCCGTCCGGCAAGCTCATGCCCCTGAAGACCCGCCTTTCCCTTTCCAGCCTGAACGGCGTCATTGCAGCTGCTGATATTTCTGAGGCAGTCAAGCGCAAGTCCGACCGCAAGCTCCGCGACGGCGTCGTTGCAGTACCCGCCTGTATTGGAGATTTTGACATTCTGCGCCCTGCAGGCCTCCACATCCACGTGATCAATTCCGACAAACGCGACGGAAATGAACTTCAGATTCGCGTCCGCCCGGATCACCTCGCCCGGAAGCGGATGATTTGCGATTATCAAAACATCCGCCCCGCTGCTTCTGCGCTTCAGTTCTTCAACATCCGTCGAAAATGTATCATATGCAGAAAACTCATGGCCCTGCTCCGTGAGCGTCTCCGCCAGACGATCCAGTGTCACATTGTCAATTCCAAGCGGCTCCATCAATACGATCTTCATCCTGCACCTCCGTAAAATTATGCTTTTTCGCTTTCTGAAGCGGTTTTCTTTCAAAATAACACAAATTTTGCCTTACAAACATTATTGCCTTCATATATCACGGATTGCGCGAATGAGAAGCAAAGCACAGTCCGCAGACAGCTTATACCGTATATGACACGATTAATTGCGTGGAGGTTACTCCACAATCAGAACACGTTCCGAGATCTTCTCCTTTTGCTTCGGACCGGGATTCTCCACAATCCCGCCGAACGGCATCTGCGCCAGAAGTTTATAGCTCTTCGGCAGATCAAACATCTCACGCACTGTATCATCAATCACCGGATTGTAGTGCTGGACATTTGCTCCGACTCCGAGTTCTCTGAGTCCGGCCCAAACAGAAATCTGAAGCATGCCATTGGACTGATTTGCCCATACCGGGAAATTGTCCGCATACAGGGGGAACTGTTCCTGAAGATTCCTGACGACTGCCTCATCATAAAAATACAGAACAGTTCCCGCCGCTGCTTTAAAACCGTCGATCTTCTCCCGGCTTACTTTGCCTTCAAATGCATTGTAGATGCGATCCCAGAGCTCATCCTGCTTTGCCCCCGCCGCCAGAACAACTCTCTGACTGTGCATATTGAATGCATCCGGAACCAGTTCCGTTGTTTCTGTTACCAGTCTCCCGATCTCGTCCATAGAAATCGGAAGCTCCTTCTTTAATGCGTACACCGATCTTCTCTCCTGCAATGATTCACGAATGCTCATACTTTTTTCTCCTTTTCGTCAACGCTTCCTTCACATCCATAACCGTCCTGAGTTTATCTGAAATAATCCGCCTGAACGTATATGGATAATCTGCTTCTCACAACAACTCCATTTTCAACTGTCTTTATATACTATCATACTTTTCAGCTTTTTTGATAAAGATTCCATCATTCAGATCCTTCAATGCCTGATTCATCTCTTCATCGGAGAAGTCGTGCCCTTTCTGCTGCATTTTTTATTTTGTCATTGCTGGTTACTGCTGCAAATTTCTTTACCTGATTCCTTCTTGATTCCGCCCGGCACCTTCGGTAAAGTAATACTGACACTTACAGAAAGGAGTCACGAAATGAATTCAGATAAAAACAATCCGGGAGCGCTCTCCGGCACGTCTGCTCCTCATAAGAGAAGACCGCATTACAGCGGAAAATATCCCAGAAAATATTCCGAAAAATACAAGGAACTGAATCCCGAAAAGTACGGGGACACCATCGAGAAGGTGATCCGCAAGGGCAGCACGCCCGCGGGAATGCACATCCCGATCATGGTCGATGAGATTCTCGGCGTGCTGAAGATCCGTCCCGGCATGACCGGTCTCGACTGCACACTCGGGTACGGCGGCCACAGCTCGCGCATGCTGGAGAAGCTGGAGGGACAGGGCCATCTCTATTCCCTCGACGCCGACCCGCTGGAGATCCGGAAAACGGAGGCGCGCATGCGCGCCAGGGGATTTGGAGAAGATATTTTCACCCCGATTCATATCAACTTCGCGAATATTGATCAGGTCTCTGACCGGTTCGGCCCCTTTGATTTCGTCCTGGCAGATCTCGGCGTCTCCTCCATGCAGATCGACAACCCGGAGAGGGGATTTTCCTACAAGACCGACGGTCCTCTCGATCTGCGTTTTGACCCGGAAAAGGGAGAGCCTGCCTCCGAACGGCTGAAGCATCTCACGCGGGATGAGCTCGCGGGACTTCTCATCGACAATTCCGACGAGCCGTATGCGGAAGAAATCGCAGACGCCGTCGCGCAGGCCCACCGCCGCAGACGGCCTCTGGAAACCACCACAGATCTCCGCCTTCTGATCGAAGAAACGCTGAAGAATACCCCTCAGCTTCGCCGCGCATCCAAAGAGGAACAGGAAGAGGCTGTGAAAAAATCCTGTGCCCGGGTCTTCCAGGCGCTCCGCATCGATGTGAACAGCGAGTTTGAGGTGCTATACGCGTTTCTCGACAAGCTTCCCTCCGTGCTGAAGCCCGGCGGCAGAGCCGCCATCCTCACCTTCCACTCCGGAGAAGACCGGCTCGTCAAGCAGTCCTTTAAGCAGGGCGCCCGCGACGGACTGTACACAGAAGTCAGCCGCGACGTCATCCGTCCCTCCCGCGAGGAATGCTATCGAAATCCGAGAGCCCACTCCACGAAGCTCAGGTGGGCCGTTCGATAAACATCTTTACACAAGAAGGGCTGCCGCACCAGATCGTGCGGCAGCCCTTTCCTGTTCATTCTTCTGATTTTTACTGACCATTTGCCGCAAGCAGACCGACTGCGGTGCCAAAATAAGTGATGGTCTGATCTGCATCCAGGTACTCTGCGGTGTAGGTGGTGCCGTTCTGGTCATAGAAAGCTGCAGAGCCGTCATCTCCCTCAACACAGCCGATGCTGAAGCTGTTCCCGGTATATACATCTGTTCCGTCCAGTACCGTCCATGTAACGCCGTCTTCTTCGGATTCCTGCTGGGTTGCGGTGTACTGTCCGCAGATAACATCTCCGGTGCCGTCTGTATCTACAGTGATGAGCGCTACATAATTATTTGCATCCGGTCCCTGGAACATAGCGAATACAAGCTCATTCCCGCTGTCATCCTTTGCATACAGACCAGTCTGAATCATATCAGCGGTAACATCGGCAAGAGAGAAGGTACCGTCTGAGGATGTACTTGCAGTGTCTACAGAAGCACTCGCAGAAACAATGGAGTCACTGGAAACATCTGCGTAGCTGCTGGAATCCGCAGAGCTGTCTGCTTCTTCTGTATAGCTGCTGGAGCTTGCAGATGCGCTGGAAGCATCGCTGCCGGAGCCGCATCCGGCGAGTACGGAAACGGAAAGTACACCAGTTACAAGAATAGCTGCAATTTTGTTTTTCATTTTCATTTTCCTCCTGATAATGCGGGATTATTCCCTGATTTACTGGATTTGCCGCAGGACAAAAGGCTTCAGGGCGTGAAAAGCTTTGTTATCTTCCTCCGGAAGCAAGATGAGGTGTCATCTGCAGCATCGTTAAGCATATTATGCATGAATAGCGGTATGTAAAAAAGTACAGCTTTTCGACCAATTCTTTCAAAATTGGTACTTGACAAAAAAAAGATGTGCCCCGGAAAGAAACTGTATATTGTCGGTTTACGCAGCAGAATACATGAAACAATTCATGAAACAGTTCAGAAGAATACTTTTTCTGAATACACTGAATACACTGATTGATTTAGGAAGAGGGTTTTTTTACATCACAAGCATGGCTCTGGACTGCGCAACAGGATTAACAAATGATGAAAACTACAGATAATGGATGAGCGTATAGACATATATAAAGTATGAATCATTTATTATACTCTTTATTTTAGACATTATCAATATCCATTTTTTCCATCTGTACCCTGTTTTCTGTACTACCGGGAACTGTTTCACTCTGACATAATAAGATCGAACCTGAAAGACAGGAACACGGCAAAGGAATATTGAATTTCCTGAAACCAGCCAGATTGTTCAAAAAAGTCAAAAAAGTTTTCTAAAAAGTTATTGAGGAGGTTACAAGGATGCTTGGAGTAAAAGTAAAAACAGTGAAGACAAAGAATGAGTACACCATTGAGGAGTTCTATGATGCGATTAAGGACAAGAGCTTCTCCGCCGGAGCACCGGCACTGACAAAGCATGGATTCAGCACCATCGTCACATTCCCGCCTCTGGATCGCAGAAATCAGATCTGGATCGTTCCGGTATTAGGCGTCGGCAAAAAGAAAGCAAGCAAATTCCAGCTCTCCAAGCAGGAGATCGCCGGAGCAGGCAACGCCGCCGTCAATATGGCATTAAATGATCTTACCGGGGGGCTTTTAGGACTTCGCGGCGTTGCCAGCAAGAATACAAAAGCAGCAGAGAAACTCATCGACATCACGGTTGAAGAACTGAATGCATTAGGCCTTTGATCAGCAGACACACCAACAAGTGTATACAGATAATGAATCAGTGAAAAGATGAAGGACACAGGGCGGACGGGTAGACGGATGCCGGGAGGCAATCATGAAAAAAGTTCTGAAAAAACTTTGGCAGGCAGTTTGCACCCTGTGGGAAGACGTCATGATCGGCCTGAAAATGCTTTTTTACGTCCTGGTTATCATATTTTTCCTGATTGGTGTGATTGCATTATTTTCAGGAGGCACCGGACCGGGTGTCGTTCTGATCATTATTAATTTTTTGCTTTTTCTGCTTCTTCGCAAACTGGACAAGATCGCAGACCGGAAATTTGAGGAAGAATTCGAGGAATTCACACGCAGAAACCGTGAAGAGTCAGGTGTACAGGAACAGCAGTGTGAGCAGAGAAAAGATCATAAAATATAACGGATATTTTGGGCAGCACATATATCTTATTGAAACAACAGTAATACATATATCTTATTGAAACAACGATACTTTTAAACAGTAAGGAGGCAAAAAAATGAATCTGGAATTAGTCGGAGATGCAGGATCTCAGCTGGCAAAAATTCACCTTGGAAATGGTGAGGTTGCTAAAATCGAAAATGGTGCAATGGTTTATATGCAGGATGTAAAACTTGAGGGAAAGCTGAACAGCAGCAAGAAGGGTCTTGGCGGTCTTCTCGGTGCAATCGGAAGAAGCCTCGTCAGCAATGAGAGCATGTTTATTACTCAGGTTGTTGGTACGGCTCCGGACGGCGTTGTCGCAATTGCTCCCTCAGTACCCGGAAAGATTGCAAAGCTTGAGGTTGGCGCAACCCAGTATCGTCTGAATGATGGTGCATTCTTTGCCTGTGATGATTCCGTAAATTACAAGATGCAGAAGCAGAATATCAGCCAGGCTGTATTCGGAGGATCCGGCGGACTGTTCGTTATGGAGACGGAAGGACAGGGAGATCTGCTGATCAGCTCATTCGGCGATCTTATTGAGCTGGAGTGCACACCTGCGAAGCCGATTACCATTGACAATGAGCATGTTGTAGCATGGGATGCAAATCTGAATTACAGCATCGAGGTAGCGTCCGGAACCTTCGGTTTCACAACGGGTGAGGGACTGGTAAATAGATTTACCGGAAGCGGAAAAATCCTGATTCAGACCAGAAATATTCATTCTCTTGCAGACGCTGTCAAGCCATTCCTTCCGGATAAGTCTGACGGAGATTGATCGGCAGGTACAGGCGCAGATATGCATGTGTCCTGAGAGGAGTTTCATTTTACTTACATGTCAGGCATAAATGATGAGAAGCTTCTGTGATATACATCTCTATATACATATCTATATACATGTCAGACATTAATGATGATGTCTTTAAAAAAGAAGGGGGCTGCCGCATAATCTCATGCGGCAGCCCCCTTCTTTTTTTCTCACAAATCTGACTTTGATGTGCCTCCTTCCCTGCTCCGGACACACATCTCTTCATTTTCATGTCTGCAGCCTATGCCGCCAAAGTACCAGCTGCAAGGTTCCCGTTTGTCTGTTTTGCCTCTTCTCGGTCTCAGTTCGCCTCAGAAGAGCTTGTAATGGTGGAGTCAGCGTTGTCCATCGCAGCCTTTGTGTGGTTCACATAGATCTGCTCGATATCCGGAATTCTTCCCATTCCTTCCAGCTGCGCGTCTACGCTGTCAAAGAAACCGGATGCCTGGAACTGGCTCTTCCAGGAGTCGGAGTCGTCGCCTGCCATGTCGTTATTCGCGTGATCACCCGCAACAACCATCAGGTCACGAAGAATGACCTTCTTGTATCCCGCGTCATGTACCTTCTTGATAACAGCGGAGCACTCCGTATCTGCGGGCTTGCCCTCAACCGTTCCGATGAATACGTTCTTGTAGCCGAGGTTTTCCATCACTGTCTGCATCTGGTCGTAGGTAATATTCGCCTCGTGAGAGGTTCCGTGTCCCATGAATACGAATGCGGTTCCGTCAGAAGCCGCCGCGTCA
Organism: uncultured eubacterium 1-6; assembly: GCA_903789595.1. Taxonomy (GTDB): domain Bacteria; phylum Bacillota; class Clostridia; order Lachnospirales; family Lachnospiraceae; genus Bilifractor. The sequence goes on along the minus strand of CAIFEZ010000006.1, from coordinate 28,127 downwards.
AGGCTGTCATAGCCGGCCTTTTCTACAGCTGTAGCAGTGAGGATCTTCGCGACGTTCTGCTTGTCCTCGTTGACTACGGTCGCGTCATTTCCAACTTCACCCAGAAGCGGCTCCGCGATCTTCACAGAATCAAACTTGTCGGCATATTTGGTGACAGCTTCTGTAAGCTCGTCATACTCTGCACCGTGCATCAGATGGGTCGGCTGAATCAGCAGATTCTTCACACCGTTGTCGACCGCTCTCTGGAGTGCCTGATCCATGTTGTCGATCACCTCATTGTCACGCGCCTCGATGTGATTGATGATGATCTGCGCCGTGAACGCGCGTCTTACAGACCAGTCCGGATATGCCGCCTGAAGAGCCTTCTCAATTCCGCCGATATCCTCTGTGCGGCTGTCGTTATAGGAGGTTCCGAAGGAACATACCAGGATCTCATTTTCTCCGATTCCATCCTCGTTGAGCGGATCATCCTTGGATGCGTCGCCGGTATCTCTTCCGAAATAGTCCGGGTCTGCGTTCTCGCCCTGAACCAGAGCCTTCTGTGTATCGGTCAAAGCATCCCATGCCTCCTTTGCCGCCTTGCAGTCCTCATCGGTCGTATCCGTTCTCTCCTGCACATAGATCTTGTCGATCAGTGCCGCCACCTTGTCCGCTGCCGCCTGATCTGCGGATACGGAAGAGGAAGAAACCGTCTCTACCTCCTCAGAAGAAGCTGCCGCCTCTGTAACCTCCGCCGCTGCCGAGGATGCGGAAGCTGAGCTGGAAGAAGCCGCCGAAGATGAGGACGCCGCGCTGCTCGCGCTGCCGCATCCGGCGATCATGGAGCCGGTCAGAACGACTGTGCATAATAATGTTACGACTTTCTTTTTCATCATTTTTTCTCCTTTTCTGAAATAACTTCAACTATCCAGCTGCGGATTCACGCCAGACTGGCCAGACAACATGCCGTAAACCGCAGCTATATCCAGTGCGCAGGCGCACTTGATACCGAAATGAACGAAAACAGGCTTTGCGGATAGACAGGCCGTCCTTCGGCCGCATCGCGGTTGAATGCCTCCCGCTCTTCGCATAACGAGATAAAACGCGCTGTGCGAGTTTTATCTCACTATCGCGACGCTCGCCGCACACGAATACTTCGCATTCGGCTGCGTCTCACTGTTCCCATAAAAAAAGTGACTGCCTTCCCAGAAAGCAATCACTCCATATCTGCACAAAAATCACATCTGCGAGACGGCCTGCAAAATCAGACCTCAGTCACACCCTGATCAGATCCCGGCTGACGTAATAAAAAGCTCAAACGTGCAAACAGACCCTGCTTTCATCGGAAGCACATCTATCATCTTCTCAGCAGGTTTCCTGACTTACAGCTCAAACGCCGCGATACTCCTTCTCACATCCCGTTTCCCGGAATACAATGGACGCTGTATCTGACTCGCTGTTCACAGTGACCGGATCGTTCAGGCATTTCACCTGATTCCCTATTACCCGCCATTGCAGGCGGCACTGAAAAGATACGTTCTAAAAACTTTCTCTATTATATGAAACCCATTACAAAATGTCAATTCGATATGACAAATCAAATTCAATGCTGCAAAACAAAATGCCGGATTCCTGTACATGCCTGCCAAATCTGTCATCATCTTCCACATCCGACATTTTTCAGGGTGATTTCCCGGAAGAAGTATTCTTCTCCTTTACTCCTCCCCGGAAATCATCCTCTTCAGCATCCGGATATGCTCCGGCTCCGTCCCGCAGCAGCCTCCGACAATCCGGGCGCCGGCGTCTGTCAGGACCTTCATCTGGGACGCGAAGGCTTCCGGCCCGAGACTGTAAATGGCATTCCCCTTTTCATCAATCTGCGGCATTCCCGCATTCGGTTTCGCGATAATCGGAATGCTGCAGTTCCTCGCGAGATACCGGATAATGCTCTCCATCTGATCCGGCCCGCTGCAGCAGTTCAGACCTACCGCCGCCGCTCCCAGCTCCTGCAGGACAGCCGCGACGTCGAAGATGTTCCCGTCAAAAAAGCACTTTCCGTCCGCATATACGGAAAAGGTACACATAACCGGAAGATCGCACACAGACGAAATCGCGTCCAGGGCGATGGAGGTCTCGTCCGCCGACATCATGGTTTCCACCGCAAAGAGATCTGCTCCGGCATGGTACAGAATCTCCGCCTGCTCCCGATAGATTTCGAAAATTTCCTCATAGCTTGCGTCTCCGCCGGCCGAATCCGGCACCATTCCCGTAGGCGACATATCGCCCGCCACCAGAACACGGCCCTTTGATACTTCCTGCGACAGACCCAGCAGCTTCTTGTTCATCTCCTCGATCTGATCCGCGAGGCCGAAACCGTCCAGAACTTTCCGGTTGGCGCCGAATGTCGGAGCATAGATGATATCCGCCCCCGCCTCGATAAATTCTCTCTCAAGATTCTGAGCCACCTCCGGGTGCTCCAGAACCCATGCCTCCGTGCTGATACCCTTCGGCATCCCGCGCATGGTCAGATTGGTGCCTGTTGCGCCGTCCAAGCAGACGGTTTTTCTCTCGGTAAGTTCCCTGAATTCTGTTTTGTTCATGATAATCCTCGCTTTCTCTCAGTCGCCAATCTGTATCCTTCCTCTGTTTCCGGCCATCTGCGGGTGTATACAAAAATGCAAATGAATCTCAACGAATATGGCTCGCCTCTGCAACAGGCTGTCTGCGGATGTATGCCAATACACAAACGAGGCTCAATGAATATAACACTACTCTGCTCTCGGTCCTCTGCGGATGCACGCCGCCATGATCCCCTGCACACGTATCACTTCACTTCCGAAACCTCTCCGCCAGCTTCCGGATATACGCCGGTGTCGTTCCGCAGCAGCCTCCGATCACAGACGCCCCAGCGGACACCAGCCTCTGCATCGCCGCCGCAAACTGCTCCGGGGTGATATCGTAGACTATCTGTCCGTCCGCGCCTCTTCTCGGCAGTCCCGCGTTCGGCTTCGCGACAACCGGAATGTGAACCATCTCGGAGACGGAAGAAATGATCTCTGCCATTCCGTCCGGACCGTCACAGCAGTTGATCCCGTAGGCATCCGCCCCGGCCTTTTCCGCCAGCGGCCCACCTTCAAAGATGTCTCCCCCGTAATAACAGCTCCCGCTTTTCCGCACCGTAAGCGTGCAGATCACCGGACAGCTACATACGGACCTGACCGCTTCCACAGCTGTTACCGCGTCAAGCACGGCAAGCATACTCTCCACGGCAAAGAGATCGCAGCCCGCCTCGTACAGAACCTTTGCCTGCTGACGATAGGCCTCAAACATCTCCTCCCGGCTTCCGTCTCCTCCGTATTCCTTCAAAACCATACCCGTGGGCGCCAGGTCGCCTGCGATCAGAGCTTTCCCGCCTGCCGCACACCGGGATATTTCAAAAAGTTCCCGGTTCATTTCCTCCGTCTTCTCCGCAAGACCGAATCTCTTCAGCATAATGCGGTTGGCGCCGAACGTCGGAGCATAGATGATATCCGCCCCTGCCTCCACATAATCCTTCTGAAGCCTTTCCACCTTGTCCGGGTGCTTCAAAGCCCAGTCCTCTGTACAACAGCCGTGAGGCATCCCCATGCGATAGAGGTTCGTCCCCATCGCGCCATCCAGAATTACAATGCCCTTCTGTGTCATTTGTGTAAAATCACTCTTTGTCATAATTCATACACCCATAGAATGAGATCATACGCGTCTCGCGGGCTCTGCCCCCGCTCCCGTGATACCCTCGTAAAAATAACAGCATAACCCATCAATACCAATCGGACAAATGAACGCTGTCCGCACCGAAGTCTCTCACCTCAGGAATACATTATACAATGCTTTCCCTGTTTTCGAAAATCACAGATTCAGCGATCAGTCGTTTTTTCCGAAATTTTTGCCGAAAAATGCGCAGGCCGAGCATTGCTGATGCACATCAAAGGCCGCCAGCCATAATGGCTGACGGCCCATAATACCTGCCTTCCCGCAGGCAGCACAGCAATCTGTGCGGTCTGCGGCAGGTCTTCCCGGAAATTTACATGCCCTGCGGCAAGTGCAAATTTCCACTCACCCGAAAATCTCATCGCTCATTTTGTCGATTTCCTTATCGACCATCCCATATACCTGCGGGAATACAGAAAAGTTCAGTCCATGCGTTGTACACGGGATAAAGTAATGCTTTCCGCAGTCTCTGCACAGCTGATCCGTCTCCTTTGCGATCTCTTCCTGTGTCACATCCGGTCTGTCTACCTTTCCGTTGTCGATGCCGCCCATGAAGGAAATCTTCCCGCCGTATTCTCTGACCAGCTCCGGGAGATTATTTACAGACATGCAGCCCTGCCATACATCTATTCCCATATCAATCATCGAGGGAACGAAAGGCGCACAGTAACAATTGTTGTGATAAATGACCAGAACGCCTCTCTTCCCTGCCTTTCCTCTCTTTCCTGTCATGTCGTGAACGCAGAGATTTCATCTTTCAGAATATCAGTTTTACGCCATGTTCCTCACAGCATGTGATCCACTCCTGCGAAGGTTCTTCATCTGTCACAAGATAATCAATGTGATCCAGATCTGTCAGTTTCAGAAACGCAGTATTGTCGAATTTTGTATGATCGGCGAGCAGGGCTACTTTTTCCGCATTTTCCAGCATCACCCGTTTGATCTCCGCCTCGCTCTCATAGGAATCGTATATTCCATCGGGCTTCAGTCCCTTGCAGCTGATCACCGCCAGTCTTGCGTTATATCCCCGGAAGATATTCTTTGCGTTTTCTCCCTGAAAGGACATGGATTTTTCATTAAAAATTCCGCCCGTGCAGATAATGCTGAAGCTGCCGGATTTTATCTCACTGAAAAGCTCCGAAGAATTTGTCACAACCGTCAGCTTCGGCTCATCCTTGATCGCCTTCAGCGCCTCCACCACCGTCGTACTGGAATCCGTAAACAACGGAGAGTTCTGAGAGAGAAGATCAGCGGCATTTTCGGCGATCCGTCTCTTGGCATCCAGGTTTCTGCGCTGACGCTCATAAAAATGTACGTTTTCTCTGCCCGGCTGCTCATTCCATATAGCTCCCCCGTGAATGCGCGTCACAAATCCGGCGTTCTCAAGCTTGTCCAGGTCACGTCTGACCGTTTCCTCCGTTACATTCCAGTTGCCGCTCAGTTCTGAGATGCTCACCTTCCCATTGCTCTCAATGTAATTCTTTATCTGTTCAACCCGATCACGGCCGGAAAGTCTAGCCATACCCTCTTTCCTCCCTTCGTCTGTCATTGCTATCGCAAAAGGAGAGTATCTGTTTTTATATTAGTTGTTTTTTATTGAGTTTTCAACATTAAACGGGCGGATTTCGTCAAAAACAGGCGGATTCCTCCAAAAGAAAACCCGCCTTTTCAAACAAGCTATCAAATTACAGCAAGAAATTGATTGATTCTTTGTTTTTTCATCAGCAGCTTCAGCGATTGATTCTTCGTTTGTGATAAGCCGCCGTCAGCTGTTGTATTTTTTCCTGTCAAGAACGCCTTCCTTGAAACTGATGATCACATCGGTCGCCGCATCGCCGATCACGTTCAGCGTAATTACCGCCATGCCCGGAAGATAATTCATCGCGAGCACGAGTGAATACCCGATCATGCAAAGCTCCGTATTCATCCCGAGTCCCATCATGACGACGTAAACCATCGTCGTACCCGCAACCGGAATCGCCGGTGTTCCCATGGCCGTACAGATCGACAGGAAAGCGGCTACCGCAAGCGTCGCCGGCGTTACTTCAATTCCCGCGGCGGTAGCGATGAAAGTTACTGCGATCATATGCATCGCGGTCGTGCCATTCATATTGATTGTCATTCCGGTCGGAAGTACAAAACTGGAGATTTCTTCAGAGCACCCAAGTTCTTCCGTACAGGTCTTCGTGTTTAACGGAAGCGTAGCTGCCGATGAATTTGTCGCAGCTGCGAAAAGGCCAACCTTGAACACCTTCTTCAGAAACGGAATCGGGTTGAGTCTCGTTGTGAGGAAGATTCCCACCGGATAGATCGTACATACGAGGACCAGGCTGACGACAATTGTCGTAACCATCCATACCAGAGTCGGTCTGATATATTCTGTTCCGTATACGGCCAGCGCTCTGGTAATCATGCAGAATATGGCAGCAGGTCCGATCCGGTTGATCAGAAAGTTCAGCCACAGCTGAACGACATCGCCCAGATTTTCGAGGACCCTCTTCAGCGGTTCTGCCTTGTCTCCCATTTTCGTCATGCAGAGTCCGAGAATAATCGAGACGACCACAACCGCCAGAATCGAATTATTGGATGAGAACGCTTCAAAGATATTGCTCGGAACGGCATTAATCAGCGTAACCAGCGGATTGTACCCGTCCATGGTTGTGATCGCGTCCGCCGCCTTTGACGGCAGGCTTACGTCAAATCCTCCCATTTCCTTCACGAAATAGGCAGCCGCTCCCGCAAGGGCAGCCGCAACCACATAGAAACAGATATAGGTGACAAGTGTTTTGCCCGCGATGCGCCCCAGTTTCTTCGGATCAGCCAGCGAACAGAGCGCCAGCGACAAAGAGGTGAGAACCAGCGGCACAATCGCCAGCTGCAGCCCCCTCATAAAAAACTGACCGACAATATAGAACAGACCGATTCCATTAAAGCCTTTTGTCGCTGTAATATCCTGAAACAGAATTGCGTTTACGATTCTCCAGCCGGCGTTATCCTCTCCTCCTACGGCATTGCGAACCAGAATTGCAATAATTCCGCAGACAAACCCCATCACAACCGCAATGATCATCTTCGAAACGATTGACCGTTTTTTCTTTTCCGCCTTCTCCGAACCCATAAAAACCTCCCATACGCCCTCTCTCCGGGCGAAAGCAAATATAGCATTAATACATCATATGTATGCCCTTTTCCTTACAGAACTGAACCCACTCGTCAGACGGTTTTCTGTCTGTAATAATGAAGTCTACCTTTTCGAAATCCATAAGCTTTAAAAAGGCCACATGGTCAAATTTCGTGTGATCCACAAGAAGGACCACTTCACCGGCCTGCGCAAGCATTGACCGCTTTACATCGGCCTCGCTTTCATAGGAATCCATAACCCCCATATCCATACAGATCCCCTTACAGCTGATCACCGCCAGATCCACATTAAACCTTTTCATCGTCTGTCTTGTGATTTCCCCTTGAAAAGACAGAGATTGTCTGTTGAAAATTCCTCCCGTTGAAATGATGGAGAAGGATGCCTCGGGAATCATGTGAAAGATTTCAGCCGAATTCGTAACAACGGTCAGATCCGCTTTGTCTTTCAGTTCCGCAAGTCCTTCCGCCACCGTCGTACTCGAATCTGCAACCAGGGTTCTTCTTCCACTGATAAAGCTGCGCAGCTTCTGGGCAATTTTCTTTTTTTCGCGGAGATTTTTAACTCTTCTTTTATAAAAGTATATTCCTTCGACGGAAGACTCGGTTCTCCAGACCGCCCCGCCATGCGTCCGCGTGATGCAGCCCTCCGCTTCGAGCCTGTCGAGATCCCGGCGAACCGTTTCTTCCGTCACCTGGCATTCTTCTCTGAGCTCCTGAACACGCACGCTTCCTTCTTTTTCAATCCTGTCTCGGATATAATCCAGCCGTTCTTTCGTTTTCATAGAAGCCCTTCTTTATCTCAGCCGGCATCTCAGCCGGCGATGATGCCGTACCGCACCGTCTCAGGCGTATACAGCCCCTGCCATTTCGTTCATTTTGCGGATATCCTCTTCCGAAAGCACCACATCGGCGGCAACAACGTTCTGTTTCACCTGTTCCGGCGATGTCGCACCTGTAAGCAGGTTCACGGTTTCACCCTGATTCATGATCCACGCCAGATTAAGAGCTGCAATCGAACAGTTATACTTATCCGCGATCGGTTTGAAACCATCCAGCATATCATGCACTCTCGGTCTGATGTCCGGCTGCCAGAGCGGCTTGTTCGCGCGGGCGTCTCCCGGTCCCGGAACAAAATCTCTCGGGATCGCGCCGGTCAGAAGTCCCTGCTCAAGCGGCGAATATGCCTGCATCGTGATTTTGTACTTCTCGCACATCGGAAGAAGGTCCTTTTCAATATCTCTGGAAAGGACATTATATTTCCCCTGAACGAGGTCAAGCTCACCGTTTTCCACGTATTCTCTGATCTGATCGATGCTGACATTTGCCGCTCCGATCGCCCGGATCTTTCCTTCCTTCTTCAGACGGTTCAGTTCACCGACAGTTTCCGCAATCGGTGTCTCAAACGGCGCTACTGACGGCCAGTGTGTCATATAAAGATCAATATGATCCGTTCCGAGCCTCTCCAGCGACTTCTCAACCTCTCTGCGGATGGAATCCGGAGTCAGAAGCTTGTAAAGCTGTCTGTCGCCGACCTTGTTCCATACAGATCCCTTTCCTTCGTAAACACCGCCTTCGCCGCCCCAGATGACGCCGCACTTCGTGACGACGACTACCTTGTCACGGTCAACTTCGCGGAGCGCTTTTCCGACAATCCGTTCGCTGTTGCCGAAATTGTATCCGGGAGCAGTATCAATCATGTTGATTCCGTCATTTACAGCCTCCACGATCGTATCGATGCACTGCCGCTCATCAATATCGCCGCCCCAGGCAGGACCTCCGCCGATCGCCCAGGTTCCAAGTCCCATTTTGGATACTTTGATTCCAGAACCGCCTAATTCCATGTATCTCATAATATTTCTCCGCCTTTCTCCTGTACTCTTCCGATGCTGTTTCTCGCGAAATGACGCACCGGTTATACCGGATACTGCTTCCGGTATTCTGCCATCTGCCTGTCCCACATCCCGCGGTTCTTCACACCGGTTGTCGCTCCGATGCTCTGAATAGCGAGGGATGCGGTTACATTTCCATATTCTCCGCACTCTCGAAGCGTCTTGTTCTCAATCAGTCCGGAGATGAATCCCGCTGCGAAGTTGTCGCCGGCACCGATCGTGTCGATCGCAGTGATTCCCTTCATGGCCGGAACGATGAGTTCCTCGCCGCTGTTCCGCCTGATATAGACTCCCTCTTTTCCGATTTTGACCGCCACACACTTCACTCCGTAGGACAGAATTTTTTCCGCGACCTTCGGAATTTCCTGCTCGCCGGTCATAAGTCTCGCTTCATCGTTGTTCGGGAAGAAATAATCAAGGTAACTGAGCGCCTCGGCCACGTCATCCAGCGTCTCTCCGAGCCGCGGCTTGATCATGTCCGCACAGATAATCATTCCTGCCTCTTTTGCCTTTTCAAATATCCTGACCAGCGCACGATTATCCAGGCGTGGATTGTTGAAGAAGCTCCCATAGGACAGAATACGTCCTCTTGTCGTCTTCTCAAGATCAATATCCTCGATGGTCTCCTTCCAGAGACTTCCGTTTCGGTTCGACACAAACGTGCGCTCTCCGTCGGCTGTTACCAGACCGATATTTATGGACGTATTGATTCCGTCGCGGATTTTGATCCCTTCCGCATTTATTCCGTTTTTCTCACAATGCTCCAGAATGAAATTGCCGACCGCATCGTGTCCGACCATACTCACAAGCCCGACCTTATGTCCGAGTCTCGACAGCACTGTCGCTTCATTGATCGCGTCACCGCCGATTGTCATGGAAATCTGCTCAAGCGGATAGGATTCACAGTCAAAAATATTCTTGCTCACCGGCTGAAGCGGAATATCCACAATGGCAGCGCCGACGCACACAACATCAAGTAGTTTATCCAATGCAACAACCAACCTTCCAGTCCTCTTTACCGGAGATCCGCCTTGTCTCCGTCACCGAACAGTTCAATCTTGTATTTTGCGCGGTCCTTTACAGCCTGACGCACAGCTCTCTCAAGTTCCAGGAAAGAACTGTCCGTATTCTTCCGGATCGCCCCCATAGCCGCATCGCACAACTCCGTATGAATATTGATCTTTGCGATTCCGCAGGAAATGGCATGGCGGATATCCTCATCGCCGATACCGGATGCTCCGTGAAGTACCAGCGGAACATCTACCGCGTCGCGGCATTTTTCAACAACATCAAAGTTCAGCTTCGGCGTTGCGCTGTAATGGCCATGCACATTTCCGATTGCCACAGCAAGAGAATCACAGCCGGTGCGCTCCACAAACTCAGCCGCCTGAGACGGATCCGTATACGCGTAAGCCGCAAGAGCCTCCTCATACACTGTCTCATTTCCTACATGTCCGAGCTCCGCCTCTACCGGAATGCCGAGAGGATGGAAATAGTCAACCGCCGTCCGGATCTCTTTGATATTCTCCTCAAACGGAAGCGCCGACGCGTCTCTCATTACGGAGTTCATGCCGTGCGTATACGCGTTTTTGATGATCTCCATGCTGCGGCCGTGATCCCAGTGAGTGATTACCGGAATCTTGGCCTCCTTTGCCATCGAAACCATCATCCAGCAGAAGTCCTCAAACGATGTATTTCCTACAAATCCGGTTCCGAAAGAAATGATGATCGGTGCGTTTTCCTCTTCTGCAGCATCAATAACACCCATCAGCATCTCTGCATTCCATACATTGAAATGCGGAATTGCGAACTGACCTTCTTTTGCCTTGTTCTCCCAGAATTTGATATTTGCGAGCATATTGTTTTTCCTCCTGTCTGCTAATATTTATTGTAAAGGCCCCCGAGGGGTTCTCTTTATCTGTCTGATGCTTCCCGATCTGCAGGGTTTCCGCGGCCCGCGCGGTCTGCAAAACCGCCGGTTCCGCGGTGCCGCTTCAGAACTCTGTTCCGCCGACGCGGATGACTCCCTTGATCATGTCCTGTTTCTTTACCGGATCAATCGCCTCCTCAAAGGCCGACTGAATATCCTTGTAGTCATAGATGCCGGTAACCATATCCTTTACATTGAACTTACCGGACGCAATCGCCTCAATGGTCTGCGGGAAATTATTGCAGTAGCGGAACGTCGTCATGATAGTCACCTCGCGGTTGATTCTGCCGAAGTCAACCGGCACCGGCTTTGCCTGTGTTCCCACCATCATCACCTTTCCTGCGAAGGCAACGATTCCCACCGCAACCTGAGCAAGAAATCCGGATCCGGAACATTCAAACACAAGATCCACACCGTGCTTTCCAAACTGATCCTCAGATCTCAGATAAGCGGCGATATCATCCGGAGTGCATCTCTCACCGTTCGATGGCTTGATATCCTGTGTGTTGATAACCTGTCTGGCGCCCAGCTTTTTGGCAAAATCAAGTTTTTTCTGCATCATGTCAACCATTGTGATGTCGGTGGCTCCGAGACTCAGACATGCCTGCATGGTCATCAGTCCGATCGTTCCGCATCCGAGTATGACGATATGGCTTCCGAGTCTGGCTTCGCCGAGGATCGCGGCATGCATGCCGACCGCAGCCGGTTCAACCAGGGCTGCCTCAAGCGTTGTCATTCCCTCCGGGATATGATAGGTCCAGGATTCCGGATGCGTCATGTACTGCGTGTATGCGCCCTTGAAATTCGGCGCCGTCGCCAGAAAGTCTACGTCCGGACATACATTGTAATGTCCCGATCTGCAGTATTCACAAGAGTCATCCGGCACACCGGGTTCAATCAGAACCTTGTCCCCGACCTTGAATTTGGTGACTTCGGACCCGATCTTTACGACTTCACCGGCCACCTCATGGCCGAGTCCGACTTTCTGCCCCGGCTTCGGTTTTTTATACGGTCCGAATTCAAATCCGTGAATATCCGACCCGCACATTCCCACATATTCCACCTTCATCAGAATTTCGTCCGCCTTCGGTTCGGGAATCGGGCATTCCTCAATCTCAAACTGCTGCGGTTTTACCAGTATTGCCTGTGAATTTTCCAATTTACTCATCCTCCCAACTGCTGCGCCGCATCGAAGCATCGAAATGAAGAGGCCGCGATACGGCGTCGGCGCCAACTGATCCGTGTGACAAATTCATCAATATCCGCTCACGGAGTTTTTCCGTTCACGAAATACCCGTATTATATATCGCCGATATCCTCGACAGATTCTCCTCTGGTCTCTACTCCGAGGAAGACGACGCTTACCGCGATGATCGCCGCTACAATGGCCAGAAGTACAAATACGTAGCTGGAACTCTTGGCAGCCATCGCGGTTACCAGGAACGGGAAGAATACATTGCTTACCCGGCCCATCGCATTTGAGAATCCGGATCCCGAGAGCTTCGCGGATGTCGGCCACATCTCTGGCACATATACGGCAGATGCGTAACATACATACATGTAAATAATCGTGTTCATTAGGAAGGTAAGAACAATCAGTCCCGTCTCGCCTACCGCTCCGGTGGATGTAGCGGCACCGATGATGATGCCGAATACCGCCATCCCCGCCAGAAGAACTACGCCCATAACCTTACGCGGGATCTTATCCATGATAAGAGAAGCGATAAAAATTCCGAACGGAGCCCCGAAAAGGCCGAACATTGTCATAAACTGAGACTGAGAGGTATCGTACCCGAGGCCGTTCAGCAGAGAAGGCATCCAGTTCATCAATGTGTACTGGATCGTGTTCATGCCGATCAGAACCAGAGATCCGACGATCGTTCTTCTGAGCAGCTTCCCATGGAACAGTGCAGAATACGGAAGATTCTTGATCTCCTTCGGCTCCGCCTGAACCGGAGGCAGCGGCTTTCCGGTGGACGCCTCAATTTCCTTCTCGATCTTGGTCATGATCGCGTCCGCCTCTTCCACTCTTCCCTGAGACTCCAGCCATCTGGGAGACTCCGGGAACTTGGATGCGACCAGAAGTGTCGCGATAATGGAGAGAACCGAAGGAATCATGAATTCAACTCTCCAGTTCATGCTCATGCTCATGCCGGTTCCGATAAGAATGAGTGCGATCAGGTTGCAGATCGGATGCGCCCAGTTTCCGAGGAAAGAAGTCCGGCTCGACCATGTGCCGCGGTTTCTTCCGGGAACATACTCTGTGAATCCCGCAAAAAGAACGACAAGCAGAGCGCCGAGACCGAATCCCTGAGCAAGTCTGAACACATAGAGAACATACACATTCGGCGACAACGCAGCGCCGATCATTACCGCGATATGAATCGCCTCATATAAGATAATCGATTTTTTTCTTCCGATCTTATCGCCGATCGGGCCGCCTACCAACGCGCCAAAAAGCTGCCCTATTGTATATGTGGTTCCCCACATGGCAAGAAGCGTGGACCCCTTTTCCAGCCAGTGGACCTCATTGAGCAAAATGTTCTGAACCGCTCCTCCGATTCCGTTTGACCAGCATACCAGCAGAGCAAAAGCTGTTACCAGCCACATTTTCACATGCCACTTTGAATTCGGGAGACGATCCAGCCTCGCTCCGATATTTGCACTTGATTTAGCCATTCTTGATTCCTCTCATTTTCTTCCTGCTGCACGCAATTCTTCATCCACTTCCGTCTGCATGACTGCCCATGCCTTTTCAATGTCCTGATCCTTATTCCAGAGCGCAGGCGGTCCGAGCACCACAACATCCGCGCCTGCCTCATACAGCGGCCTGTATACATCGCGATTCATCGATCCGTCCGCCTCGATCAGAAAATGCAATCCCATTTCCTCGCGCCATCTGACCAGAGTCCGTATTTTTCCGTACATTTCACGGATTACCTTCTGCCCTGCATATCCCGCATCCACGATCATGATCGTCACCTTCGAGAGAAGCGGAAGATAATAACGGATCGCCTCAAGAGGAGACGCCGGATTCAGGGCTGCGCCCGCTTTGCATCCCAGGGAAATGATATGGTTGAAAGTAACAAACGCATCGCTTTCAATGCAGTCCGTATGCGGAGTAATATATGTCGCCCCGGCTTCGGCGCACTCGTCGATAATCCACTGCGGATGCTTCACCATCAGGTGCGCGTCCATCGGTGTACTGACATGCGGTTTCAGCGCCTTCATAAAATCCGGTCCGATGCTGTAGGTCTTCACATAATTTCCATCTTTGATATCGATATGCAGAAAATCGGCAAATCTGTCGATATACTCCACCTGATGCCTGAAATCAAACAGGTCACAGCACCCCATGGACGGAGCCAGAAGAAGTTTTTTGTCCATAGTAAACCAATCCTTTTTCGACTGTACTTATCTCTTTCTGTGTCCGGAAGCAGCGCAGGCTTTCCGCCCGCGCTGCTCAGCGATTCCTTCAATCCTTGAAATCATAATCGTCCGGGAAATCCGGTTCGCCGTATTCTTTTGTATCCTTATCCGCCTCGTCATAATGGAACACGCACTTGATCGCGGTCTTGTCCGCCATTGCCGCAAATCCTTCCTTCCAGTGAGACAGGCCAAGACGATGTGTAATGAGCGGCTCAACCTGAATCGCGCCGGATTTCAGCAGACGGATGGAATTCAGCCAGGATTCCGTGTCGTATGCCTGATGACCGATGATACTCTTGTTCCACTCGGAAATATTGTTGATAGAGAACTCAAGCGGCTTATATCCCATACCCACACGGACAACCTCTCCGTTCGGCCTAAGCATCTCGATCGCCTGCTTCATCGCGATCGTTGCTCCCGAGCACTCAACCACAAGTCCGAGATTATTCTCGCCGCAGATCTCCCTGCAGCGCTTTACAACATCTTCTTTAGAACCATTTACGCAATGTGTGGCGCCAAGCTCTCTGGCAATCGGGAAACGAACCGGAACATCGGCATCCAGTCCCACCATCACGATATTTACCGCACCCATAATTCTTGCGATCTGCACCGAGAATAATCCAAGCGGGCCGGTACCGAATACGACAACATCCTGCCCGGGAAGGAGATGAGACTGCTGAGCCACAGCCTTGTATGCATTGGCGATCGGATCCAGAACTGCCGCCTCCTCATACTTGATGCCCTCCGGGATCTCCCAGATCGCCTGCGGATGGATTCTCAGAATCTCTCCCGGAATCTTGGCATACTTGGCAAATCCGCCGGATCCTCCGAACTGCTTGTAATTGTTGTCAAGTCCCAGATTCACCTTGTTGCTGCTAAGGAGAAAATCTCCCTTCATTGTCGCCAGGCAGTTCGGATCTACATGTCCGCTGTTATCGGATACAACTCTCTGTCCTACATGCCAGTTCTTTACATCCTTACCGACCTTAACGATTACGCCGGAAAATTCATGGCCCCGGATCGAGTTCAGTGTCTCAGACTTGTTCTCTCCATTCAGATCCGCATACCAGTGCTTCATATCCGCTCCGCAGATAGCCGCCGCCTTTAACCGGATGATGATATCCTCCGGGCCGCACTCCGGAATTGGGAAATCGATGTAATGATAGCCGCCAAATTCACCATTGTCGCAGTACCTTGTTAATGCTTTCATGTAAACCCTCCTTAAAATTTTCCGGATCTTTACGTCCCGGATGAATCATTAGATTGTCTGTGATGCCTTGTTTCTGTGCGTTCTTATCATTTGAACGTTTTGCAGGATAACATCTTTGTTTCTTTCCTGTTTGTTGTAGCCATTGTACAACATATCTGTGTTTTAAACAATATATATTTGCGAATCAAATATATTTCTTATGTTTTACACAGATTTCCAGTTCTCTTTTTGTGCAAAACGATATATGACATTTTGTTTTTGTCTGTGTTCGCAGTATATTTTCCGTATCTGTTCGATGTGCGGTCAAACAAAAGATGCGATTTCCGCACAATATATATACGAACGCAATGGTTTTGTGCCAGTACAATTTTATTAGTATGTTCTTTGTTTTGAAGATATCTTTGTTGTATTCAAAAAATATAAAAGGTATCCGACAAATATTCCCCGCAGTGAAGCAAAAAACGGAACAAAAAAAACCGCGAAAACTATTCGTGACTCCCGATGCCCCGTCCTGCAGGACACCCTTCCGTCACGGATAACTTCCGCGGTTTCGCCATATTTAAGCATTCAAATTCAATAACGTGCACACGGCAAAAGGAAATCTCCCGATGTTTGTATATAAAGGATGCGAAAAAATCCGCAGCCTTCAAACCGATCTGCATATTTTCGCCAATCGGACAGTCTTTGAGCAGTCATCAGATTCCGGTCACAAAAATCTCGATTCCGATCGCGATCAGAATGACGCCGCCGAGTATCGTCGCCTTTTCCGAAAGCCTCTCGCCGAATTTCTTCCCGAAGAGAAGTCCGATCATGCAGATCACAAACGTGACCGCTGCGATGATCAGCGAGCTTGAGAACGCGGCCCCGGTTCCGTAACCGGAAATCGTAAAGCCGACCGAGAGTGCATCGATGGAGGTCGCAATTCCCTGCATGATCAGCGTTTTCTTCGTGAGCATCGTCTTCGTCTCGCACCCGCAGTTATCCGGATTCTCCGCGCATTTGTTTCTTATCTTGCGGATTCCTTCGATCAGCATCTGCCCTCCGATATACAGAAGCAGAATCAGCGCAATCCAGGGGATGAACTTCTGAAACGCACTGAAATACGAGGCAACGGTATGTACGCAGAACCAGCCGATCATAGGCATGGCGAACTGGAAGAACGCATAGCATCCCGCTATTCCGTAGGTTTTTCTCCGGGACATCCCGGGCTCATTCAGCCCGTTTGCGATCGACACCGAAAAAGCATCCATCGCCAGCCCCACGCCGAGCAAAATACTGTTCAATACAAACTTCATCAAACTTCCCATCCTGACATCCTCTCCTCATTCGTATCCGCCCGCTCCCTGCCTTTGCGTCATCACAGAATCCGTGTGCCGCAGACCGTATAAGCCGCGGTTTGACTCGTGCCGCACACTCCCGCAATCTCACATCAAAAGGCCCGGGTTACAGTCTTCGCTGTACCCGGGCATAAATACGTATAGTCTGACCCATGTACAGCATCATCGCTTACATGAGTCTCGTCGATTAAAGCAAGCCAGGCCGAAACAGCCAGTATGTTGACTTGCTGCATGGCTGATCGGATCTCGCGGTTCATCAGTTCGCGCCTCCGCAGTTCATGCCAACTACTCCCTCAAGGTTTTATGTTTCGTTGATACTATCACCTCGCCGCGCGATTAGTCAATTCTAATTAACATCTGCGGAATAACCGCATTTTCAGAATTTCCTATGATATAGATATTGCGAATATATACCAATTCTTCTATATATCATTTATAATTTGAAGGCGGTGTCTTGCAGGAACATTCAGTTTGGAATAAGATGATGGTGTTGCTTTTGTCACCTGCGGCAATATTTTCCGCAATGTCTGCGGCAGTATTTGCGATACAGGTTTCCGCAATGCCTGCGGCAGTATTTGCGATACAGGAAAGGATACTGCAAATGAGTGAAGAAAAAACCATCCTCCTGCCCTATGAATCCTGGGCTTACCTGAAGGCCCGCTCCCGTGAAGAGCGGATCGGCAAAAAGACCTCCGACGCACTCCTGAAGAATATGTGGTCGGTTCTGGCCAAGGAAGACGGCAGGATCCGCCTGAACGGAAAAGCCCTCGGCGGCAGAGAAAACGGCGAAATCACCTCATGGTCCGTTGAAGATATGCAGAGAATGCTGGATGAGAAGGGACTGGGCTACACCCTGTAACCTCAGTCCTGTAGTTTGCCAGATCTGCGGAATCGCATTGTTCTGCGGGCTGCCTGTTCCGTTGATTGCTCCGCAAACGTGTCATCTCGTTTTCCGATGACATGGGCAGAAACGTCAGCAATTGTTCCGCATATTGCCGCGCGGCGTGTCAGCTTATTTCCGGATTCCGGAAACCCGCGCCCTCATGATTCTCTCACGCTCATCCAGCACCCGGTCCGCAAGCTGATCGGCGTCCTCGCCGGTTATCTCCTGCGGGCGGGTGCGCACCATAGAGGTGTGGTGTCCGTTGATCTCAAACTCCTCCGGATTGTCCAGCTCATCCTCCGGAATCGCCAAAACGGTATCATCCGTGCAGAGCGCGTAGACCGTATATACTCCCGTCCCCTCATCCATGCTGATAAAATCCACGATTTCTCCGTGCTTCCACTCCTGTCTGTGCATCACAAACCAGTTGATCACCTTGTTGTTCGTGTCCTCGATGGCAAGATCCGCCATCATTCCGTTGTTTACAATCCACATTGTATTCTCATGAAACGCCTTCATGGCATCCGATATATGGCTCATTGATTTTTCCTCTTTTCTCTCCTGTCTGACTGCGGAACGAATCCGACGCAGCCTTCGATTTTTCTGTATCCGCGGAACAATCCGTGCGGAATACACAGCATCAGCCTTTGCAAGGTTCCCTGCTTTCCTGGTCCATACATCTCATAATGTAAGCGCCATGCTTTCATCACCCCGATATGCTGTACAAATATTTACGCGGTCACTTACGTGATCGATATTCCGGGAAGAAGGAGCAGCAGAACCGTCACCACAAGAAATCCGTCCAGCAGAATCAGCGCAAACGCGATCCAGCGCCAGATCACGATGTGGTCCGCGCCTTCCGGCTTTGCTCTTCCCAGAAAGATCCACGACATAATCGAGCAGGCCAGTCCCGCAAACGGACTGATCAGAAGCGTCAGCATCGCGATATAGGATGCGGCCACCGAATAGGAGATAACTGTGTCCAGTATCATCACAAATGCGTCTGCCAGGACAAGCACCGCCGCGACTCCCATTAATATTTTTCCCTTTTTCAGATTGCTCATATTCTCTTCCCGCTCCGATCCCCGTTCATTCTCGTTCTGTGACTGCCTTATACACAAAAATACCTTCCACCATTTTACCGGCAGAAGGCATCTTCGTCAAATATTAAGCTTTGCACACGAACGGCACCTGCGTGCTGTTATTTCACATCTTTACTCGATTCCGCCCGGATTTTTCTTCTCGTAGAGAAATCTCTCCGGAAGACTGATGTGGAATCCCTTCGCCACCTCCCGGAAATCATCCGGAGTGATTGTCTGACGCTTTACCGGGGACACAGCCAGAACCTTAAGAAGGATCTCTGCAGATTTTTCAACAGTATGCATCAGGCCGAAGGTGAGATCGAAATCTTCGCCGGAGCAGAACATCCCGTGATGCGCCCAGATCGCTACATCGTACTTCTCCATCAGGCGGCTGGTCGCGACGGCGATATCTCTTCCGCCCGGAACCATCCACGGCACGACACCAACACCGTCCGGGAAAACGACCGGACACTCTGTCGCGGATTCCCAGAGCTCCCGTGTGAAGATCTCATCCTTCAGAGGAAGCACAAAGGTGAGCGCAATGATGTTCGTGGTGTGCGCGTGGTAGATGACCCGGTGCCTGCCGTTTGTCACCCTCTTCTTCACCTCATGGTTCATCATATGAGCGGGAAGCTCGCTCGTCGGGCGTCCGCCCTCAACAAGTCCCCAGCGGATCCGGTAATTCTCCCCCTTGTCATCCAGCTCAATGATCGCGAGGCAGGCTTCCGGATCCACGGCAATGTTCCGGAAGTATTTTCCGCTTCCCGTGATCAGGAAAAATTCTCCGGCAAGTCCCGGTACACTGGTTCCGATCGGCGCCCAGTCCGCGTGATCATTCAGACGCGGACGGATCTCCTCCACCTCTGAAGGCTTCAGGCGATAGGAAAGGTTTCCTCCGTTTCTCTCATGCCAGCCCTGCTTGAATCCGTCATCCGCCATCTTCACAAATCCACGGACAAATTTTGTATCCAGAATCTTCATAATATCCCGCCTCCTCATGACGCGACACTCTCAGCCGCTGCAATTTGGTTGTTTTATGTGGTTTTGCGTGTTGTTTTTATTGTTTTTATGTTTATATCATAGCTTTTGTTCCCATTTTTGTCAATGTATATCTGTTGATTCATGTTGTTTTTGTTGGTATGCCTTATTTCCCGATGAAATATCTGGTTCGCTTTGTGTAATTTTCAATTTCTTGCGCCACATACCCTGATTTGACTGGCCAATTATTGCTTCATTTCATGTTCTGTGTGCAGGGTAAGAATCATCAGATGTTTCACGCTGTCCGTAAAACGAGATAAAACGCACTGCGCGGGTTTTATCTCGCTATCGCGACACCCGCCGCACACGAATACTTCGCATTCGGCTGCGGCTCACTGTTCACGCCAAAAAAAGGAGCCGCTCCAGCATGCGGCTCCTTTTTTATTAGGAAGGAGAATCGGTATGCCTCCCTTTCCAGGGCTCACATACCGCATATGAAAAAGAAACAATGATAACAAGTGCTTTGTTTGTTTATTTGCTTCTATACTTAGCAGTATAGCAGTTAATTGTGATAAGACCTTGTTCATGTCGTTAAGAAATTGAAAACAAAATATGAACACACTATGATTTCACTGCACTGATCTCAGGCTCCTGCCAAAGGAGTCACCGTCCGCCGATACCAGAACAGATACTGCTGCATAATTCCGTTATAGGGCCGGTATTCGTCAAAGGGGAAGCCCTTTGGATACGCTTCTTGCAGCAGTCTCAGAATCCAGACATCCTCGGGGAAGGAATCCAGCCGGTGAAAACCGAACAGCATCTCGCAGTTCGCCACCTTGATTCCGACGCCGTAGAGTTTCATCAATTCTCTCTTTAATGCATCGTCCGGAAGCGCCGCCAGACCCCTGAAATCGATCCTGCCGTCCGCAGCATCCTCCGCCGCCCTGTGCACATACTTTGCGCGATAGCCAAGGCTGCACGCCGCAAGCTGCTCCTCAGAAAGCAAACACAGCTGTTCGGGTGCGGGAAAGGAATAAATCCCCTCAGCCAGCTGCGTCCCGGCCATCCTGCACAGCTTCTCCACAGAAAGCCGGATGGCCGGGATGTTCTTTCTCTGAGAGATAATAAACGTAACCAGCGTCTCCCACGGATCCTGGTTCAGGATGCGGATTCCTCTCCCGCAGACAGAAGCCCGATACAGATAGGGATCCTTCTCCGGATCTATCCTTTGACGGACTGCCGAATAATCCAGGTCCAGATCAAAATACCGCTTCCAGAATGATTCGAACTCTTCCACAGAACAGGACAGTTCGAAACAGCCTGCCTCTTCTTTCCTGTCGTCTCCGTTCTCCCCGGATCCTTGTTCCAGTTTCAGGAAGCCCTCTTCCAGCCCTCTGGTGCTTTCTCCGCGCTTCTTGCCATTTTCTTGGTCCTCTCTGTTCCCTTCTCCGCGCTCTTTTCTGTCTGCTCTAACCTCTTCTATACGAACAGACCGGTCTTCTGTCTGTTGACACTCCCGGATCCTCAGCAGATGATCTCCGGCAATAATCTGATACCCTTCAGCCACCTCTGTCCAGCGAAAACACTGACCGCTGTCCGCAATTTTCTTCAAATCAAAATCATCTGCGATTTCTATTACCATCCGCCCGCACTTCCCTGTCAAGAATGCCATTCACCTGTACTTCCGTGCAATATCCAGATATTCCGCATTTCCATCGATGTAGTCTTTGTACACGAGCACCGGATCCTTCCCATGATACACAAGACAGATTCCGCAGCTTTCGCAGTCACTGATGCACTTCAATTTCTCCCGAATAAAGGCTTCCCTTTCCTCTCTCGTGGACTTTCCGATTTCTGGCGGCATGGCACTCACCCCTTCACTCTCCCGCCCAGGTAGGCGGCGTTCAGCTCACGGATCTCCTTTTCGCCGTCGATATAGGGGCGGTAGAAGGCATCCACATCGCCGCCTCCCAGATTGTCGCAGCCGTTGCAGAACTCGCAGGTCTGACCGCAGGCCGAAAGCGCCTGGTTCACAATCCGTATTCTTTCCTCACGCGTTGTATCCTTTATTAATATCGACTTCATGATCGTTTCTCCCTTCCATACACCTGTATTCCGGTAATTTTTCAAAATTCTGTTTGCCGAAATACGATTGTACAAGACATCTCTCCGGCAGCCGCCGGCACCTCTTTTATAGCACAGATCCTTCTGATTCACAATCCGGCATCTCCGGTTCGCATATAACAGTAACGGCTTCTCGAAAAGTTTTTGAAGAAAATTTAAAAAAGGGCTTGATTTTTTCTTAGAGGTAACGTATAATCATCTTCGTTGCTACGGAAGAGCAACACAAACTCAATACAGGATATGCGCCATTAGCTCAGTTGGTAGAGCAGTAGACTCTTAATCTATTTGTCCAGGGTTCGAGTCCCTGATGGCGCACTGATGAAGCGCTGTTTTTGGTATCGAAAGGATACCGGGGACGGCGCTTCTTATTATGTTATACCGGCACATCTTATTATGTTATGCCGACACATCTTATTTTCTCATGCTGACACATTCCTGTCTGAAATGATGTAATTGTGCCGATACATCTATATCTGAGACCGCTATCCCCGAAACCGGAATCCTCCCCCGGGCGGACAGAAATATGCACACAGGAAAAAGCCGGCAATTCCGCACGTCAGCGGAATCACCGGCTCCTGTTACCGTATGTGCACGATTTTGATATGGTGTTCCTCGCTGCTCCGGCGACCCTCTCTTTGATCTCCTGAGACATATCCTGCAGCAGTCAGGCCTTGTTTTTTGTAATCTTGCGGATGGCATCCCGCGCTCCGATGACATAGAGATGCATGTCCTTCTCGAATACAAAGTCCGGGTTGAGGATCTGCTCCACGTCGCCTCCCTGCTGAAAGGCGAGAATCTCGACGCCGTAGGCGGATCTGACCTTCAGGTTCAGGATACTCTCTCCGACCCAGGGCGCGGGTACAGCGATCTCATAGATTCCGAGATTTGTGCTCAGCTCATTATAATCGAAGACATTTTTCGCGCCGAACCGGACCGCCAGCTTTTCCGCCTCGTCTCTCTCTGTATACACGACGTAATCCGCGCCGTTGTGCAGAAGGAGCTTGCGGTACATGTCTCTCGCCGCTCTGGCGATGATATATTTTGCCCCTGCCTCATGCAGAAGGTAGGTGACGACGAGCGCCGCCTGAAAATCCTCCTCGATCGTGACCACGCAGAGGTCGAAATCATTGATTCCGAGCGATTTGATCACCTGCGGACTGGTGGCGTCCGCGATCTGGATGTTCGGGATTCTGTCCACCACATCATTCGCCGTCGCCTCATTCTCTTCCACTGCCATCACGTTATTGCCAAGGTCCTGCATCCGCATCGCCATATGCCTGCCGAAGCGTCCGAGACCTATAATCAGCACATTTTTCATTGAATATTCTCCCTCTTTCTGTAAGATGCCGCCCGCCCCTTTTGCAGGATGTCACATATGCAAAAGCCATTCTCTGCACTGCCGGCAGCTATCCTGAAAGCTGATCCTGTTTTGTCCATATTGCCTATATACGATTCCCGTTACAAAGACGGCGTCAGCCGATCGAGATATCCTCCGCCGGATATCTCGAAGCCACATTCCGGTCCCTTCTCGTCATCGCCGTCAGCACGGTCACCGTTCCGCTCCGTCCGAAAATCATCAGCGCGCAGAGCAGCAGCTTTGACAGCATGCCGAGTCTTGACGTGATGCCGAGGGTAGATCCTACTGTCGCCACCGCGGATGCGGTCTCAAAGAATGCCGTCTGAAAGTCTACACCGGTTTCCGCCGAGGAGATGATCATGGCGACAGCGATCGCGCTGAATATGTACAGGATCGCAACTGTCGCCGCCGTACTGATCGTCTCGGCATCCACCGAACGATGAAAGGCCTCTACTTTCTTCCTCCGCTTTCCGGTCGTCCTGACACTCAGGAAGAGGACCGCCACCGTTGTGGTCTTCATACCGCCGGCGGTCGAACCCGGAGATCCTCCGGACAGCATCAGCATAATCATCAGAAACTGAGACGCCGTGGACATCGCGCCCAGATTCATCGTGGAAAATCCTGCCGTTCTGCAAGTCACCGACTGGAACAGACTGCCCGCGATTTTGCCGCTCACGGACATCCTCTCGAAATCCGGATTTCCGATCTCCAGAAGGAAGATTCCAAGCGCTCCTCCGAAGGTCAGAATCGCGGATGTTGCCAGAACAATCTTGCTCTGCAGCGAAAGCTGTTTGAAATGGAATCTGTGGTCGATCAGATCCTTCCACACAAGGAATCCGAAGCCTCCGAGGCTGATCAGCGCCATAATAATGATCACGACGTACCAGTTGTCCTCGCAGAGTGCCAGCGAGGAGTTCGGCTCATATCTTCCCATAATGTCAAACCCGGCGTTGCAGAACGCTGATACCGCATGGAAAATACTGCTCCAGACACCGTTCCAGAATCCCTGCAGAGGGACAAAATAAAAGGAAAGTAGCAGAGCTCCGACTCCTTCTACAATCGCCGTTCCCTTTACTACAAACCGCGTGATCCGCACAATTCCGCCGACGGCCGGCGCCGCGATGGAATCCTGCTGCAGCCTTCTGGAATGAAGCCCGATCTTCTGCCGCGCCGCCATCATCATCACGATGGCAAAGGTCATGAAGCCGACGCCTCCGATCTCCATCAGGATCACCAGAACCAGCTGTCCGAAAACGGTCCACGTCGTAAAGGTGTCAAACCGAATTAACCCTGTCACACAGGTCGCTGACGTCGCCGTAAAAAAGCAGTCCGAAAACGGCACCTGTGTGCCGCTCTTGGACGATATCGGAAGCCAGAGCAGAAATGCGCCGGCCAGAATTACAAGTATAAAACCCGGAGGTATGATCTGCGTAGGCGTAAGCCTGTTCCAGAATCGTCCCAGCCTGGCCGACAGCGAATCGCTGTCTTCCATATCATAACGACACGTTCCCTCACCCATTTTCCAACTCTCCTCCCCTGCGGAATGTTCCTTCCGCTCTCATGTCTGACAAGCTATCCTACAACGCGACGGAGATCAAAAAATAGCCGAAACAGATAATTTGTTAGCCGTTTTCCAATTTTTTCAGAATCGGCGTGTACAAGTACGCACAGGCGAAACCCGGAAGCGTAAAGCCGATGAGAATAACCAGAAATCCGATCCGGAAACCGACTCTCCAGATCACGTAGAGCCAGGCTGCATGGATCGCCGCCATTCCCAGCGTCCTCGGCAGGTATCCGACAGCCAGCGCGGCCGCGTTTCGGAAGATCTGCCCGAAGGTGTTCTCAAAGCGTGCGATGAGAACGAAGCTGTAGGACATATGCGCCAGAAGCAGCAGGGTAAGTCCCGCGATAATCACACGGAAAATCATCTGATCGTACCCGAACGACTTCAGAAGCGTCCATTCCAGCGCGATCAGACCGCCCAGAAACAGATAGACCGCCCACATTCCGGTCGCCTGTTTGAAATTTTCCTTAAAGGCTCTGAAAAAGGATTTTACGATATAAGACTCCTCGTTCCGGACCATCTTCAGAAGAACGCTGTGCATCGCCGTGAGGGAGGCGCCGACCGTTATCAGCGGAATGCTGCAAAGAACCGTCAGAAGATTCAGAAGCACCAGGTCAAACACCCTGGTCAGTCCTCTCATGACCGGCCCGTCCATATTAAAAAATTTATCCATCTTTTTTCTTCCTTAAAATAATCTGATGCCGCTCGCACCCGCAAGTCCGCAGCCTTCAGATATATGCCGGCCGTCCTGCTCCGCCATGGGAAACCGTTCTCATTTAAGAGTCCGCCGACGCGCTTCCCGTATAGGCAAGGCCGAGCGTCTCCATAGCCTGACGGTCCAGCTCCTCCAGACTCGTGAAGGGCTCTACATATTTCTGAAGATATTCTTCCAGGCAGATGTTTTCATCGTACATCACCTTGGCTGCAGTCATTCCGACGTATCGGTAATGCCACGATTCATAGACGATCTTCGTGATATCCTGCTTTCCCTCCGGATACCGGAGCGCGTAGCCGTATTTCCAGCAGTTTTCATGAAGCCACTTCTGCGTCTCTTCCTCGTCCTGAGAGCTGTCGATCGCCGTGTTGTGCTCGCATCCGATGTCCGCTGACAGCGCCGTCTCATGCTCGCTCGTTCCGGGAATCGCGACGCTCTCCGCCGTCTTAGCTTTCGCCTCTTCCTCAGAGTATCCCCCGCTCATATACATGGCGGTCATGCTTTCAAAATCCTGGATCTGCTGGCTGTGTGTCCGGTACCCGGAAACCACAAGCGGATCATACCCGGCCGCCCGGCAGTCGGCCAGCATCTGCTGAAGCTGATCCGCGCATCTCGAATCCGTCGACTGACCGTTTTCGATCGTGGTAACCGGAACCGTATATCCGTTCGGGTACGGGTGGCTGCTGTTCACCAGAATCAGCGCCCAATTGTCCGCTGTATTATATTTGGACGGATCCGGCTCAGCTGCCGCAGACGATGAAGCTGCCGACGTCAGTCCCTCCGCTGCGATGTTTTCCGTCGTCTCAGATTCCGCTTTCACTGCGGACTCAGAGAACGTGTCCGATCCGGTTTTGCCGCCGGCATTTTCCGCGGCTGCGGTCTCCGCCGCACCATTCTCCGCGGCGCTCCGTTCCGTGTGGATCTGAAAAAGAATGTACGCGCCGAGGATGATAATCAGTACAATTCCAACCACAAGCACGATCTTCAGTATTGTATCGAATCTGTTATGCCTCACCTGATCAGTTCCTTTATTTTGTCCTCAATATATTTTGTCGTGTAAAAAATAATTTCATAATGGAGAATCTCCATGGAATTCTTGTCCCAGAGAAAACGAATGCTTGCCGGAAACTCCTCGTCGGAGTCCCAGTACTGGAACCATACGTTCAGGAATGGGAAAACCGGGAGCAGGCAGCTCACGTCACCGCCCCTGCAGGGCACGCCTCCGAGCGATTCACACGCTTTTCGGATCGCGTCCGTCTTCCCCTCAAAGGGACGAATCACATCCGGCTGATGGAGCTTTCTCGCATGTCCGGCTCCGACGATTCCTCCCATCTGAGCCAGCGTCTCCCATCCTCCGGTCATCTCCGGAAGCTCCGCGTCCGCGTCCGAGCAGCAGAAAACATCATAAACCGCCATGACAATATCATGCTCTGCCGGCCTCATGCTTCCCCGGAAAGTAATCGTTCCAAGGCTGCGGCTGATCTGGTACTCCTCGCCGAACACCTTTATATACAGATAGCTCTCATCGCTTTGCAGGTGATATTTGTGAATCAGCTTTGTCTGATCCAGCTCCAGGAATTCCTTTCTGGATTCCTCAGACATCGCGTCAAAATTACCGCACATCTTGATTCCTTTCCGTCCGTATATCCGGACCTCATCTTCATCGTTTGCTTTCGGCCCGGAACGCCAGCGCGCCATCATCCATGATTTCTCTTCCGTCCGCCTGCGGCAATGGCTCCATCCCCGGTGCCCGCATCCCGGAATATCATCCTCACCGATTTTTGTCCGCGTCCCGGTTCTCCGCTTCGAGCGCCTCAAGAATTCTGCTGTAATGCAGAAAATGTCCGGACTCGCCGATTCTGCGGATTTCATCAAAGGGAACGATCCGGAACCCCTCCGTCTCTTCCTCCTGCGCCTCAACATCTCCTTCGGAGAAGTCCAAATGGAAATGATAAATATCCGTAAAGTAGTTATCGCCGCCCTCCGGGTCGGTGTTCTGATAGGAATACACGCATCCGCCGTCCGCCGTCGAGACGTCGAGCCCAGTCTCCTCCCTCACCTCGCGGCACACTGCTTCAAAGGAAGTCTCCCCGGCCCGGACGCCTCCTCCGGAGACTTCCCAGTCGCCGGCCGCCCATTTCTTGTTCTTCTTGCGCTGCGTGATCAGAAATGTGTGATCTGGCCGCTCAACCAGGGCGATCACAACCAGCATATATTCGCCGGGCTGCAGTCTGTACGCCTTGCGCGGAACCTGCCTTCCGGTTTTTTCCCTGTGTGAATCATAAATATCGATGTATTCCATATGCTTACGCTCCCTGTTCTGTACGCTTTCCCTGCATAAGACCATCCGCTATGCCCCCGGCCTGTACAATTCTTCTGCGGCCTTTGCTCTCGTTCTCCGGGCCCGACGTTTCTAAGTTTCTGAAAAAACGCCCGGAACGAGATAAAACGCGCTGCGCGAGTTTTATCTCGCTATCGCGACGCTCGCTGCACACGAATACTTCGCATTCGGCTGCGGCTCACTGTTCGCGTAAGTAAAAGTATAGCACACCTGTTCCCGCATATCATACCGTAAACTTCAGCCGTCCGCAAGCCGGACAGCGAGACAAAACACGCTTCTTTCGTCTAATCGTTACTGTTCACGCACAACTGACAAGGCAAGGATTTCAGATATCCCGTGAACAGATCAGACGTTACTATTCATGCCCAATGTCATTAAGTTAAACTCTATGAGTTAGATTCCATTGTTGGTCTAACTC
>CAIFEZ010000005.1 GCA_903789595.1 uncultured eubacterium 1-6 | reverse complement strand
CTCTTTTTTCAAAGCTCTATTCTCTGCACCCCAACATTTATTATAGAGCCAAAAATTAAAAAAGACTATTTCAGACATTTTTATGTGGACTAAAATTCCCCGCCAGCCTCAGCCAGCGGGGTAAGTATCAGTCCTTCAGCTTTTGCCGGAGCCCTTTCTCAATCTTTTAATTCAACAAAGATTTTAGCTCAATTTTGAAATGAATTTTAGAAAATATACATTTAGTACCTGTATTAGGATATATAGCTTTGAAGCGATTCTGGCTAAGATCACATAAAAATAAAATTTTTGATAATATCACTATTTGAAGTAAATCGTAAAGCACTGTTAATACACCGATCTATTAGGGGAAAATCTAACTCTTGCTTAATCATATTATTATAATCAGTAGAGTTCATTCTACAAAACTCTTCCATATATGTTCCAGTTATATTTTTGAAAAAATCATATATAGTACTTAATCGCTCTGTATCACTAAATAGATAATTAAATTTTGCATTTCTAGCATCTGGGTTATCCGATTTAAATGTAGAACCAATGAATCCAATTAAATAATATGATATAGGAATCCTTTTATCTGCACTTTTTTTCTTCTCGGCCTCTGCTTTTGCAAACAATAAATAAATTTCTAGCATTTGATTTGTTGTAAATTTTTCTGATATGTTTAGAGAAAAGTTTTTGTATAAAGGACTATTGGGCTTAAGTACTGAACTTCCTTTTCTAAAAGCTATGTACCCGTTTTTCTCAAAAGCCAATAGCACCTTTAAAAGCTTTTCTAGCGGTACCATAATATCTATTAATCTATCACAAGGTAGTAAAAACCGACCTAGAAACACTTTACTTCTGCTATATAATTCAGCAAGCTTCGCTTTATCATTATGAAATTTTGTCATAAATTCGTTTTTATCGCTTGGTTTAACGAGAAGTAAAAAGCCACGTGAAATAAAATCTGTTTGGAGGTTCTTAAAAAAGTCATGTTTTGATGCAAATGCTTTATCGTTTATACCATTTTGACTATTTGTATATCTAACGATATTCTTTTCCAAATCTTTTTTTTCTATTCTAGTTAATTGATCTAAAACAAATACCTTTACGAGAACATAAGTTTTATTAAATTCTTTTCTCATTTGTTCATTACTGTAATGAGACAAAACCTCAGCAATAGAATTTATAGTTTGACAGCCATTAACGATTTGCGGATTTTTTAATTCAAATCCATAATGGTTATCTAATTTATTTATTGCAAAATGTTCTGAACCACGTAATGTTTTACAGTCTTCACAAATAATTGTAATGCCATTGTTATAATAGAAAAAATTTTCCCTATCACTAGGAGATTTTAAAGTCGTTATAATACCATTATTGATGCCCCTTGTTCCTAAAAATTCACGTATATTTTCTTCAAATATTTCATAATTTTTTTCTAAGGCTTTTTGGTACATATTATACAGATCGGCGACATTCACCATTACATAACGTAAATCAATCATCCAATCCATTCCATAATCTTTTGGACGTACATCTAGTGACGTCGCTGAATATTTAGTCGGCAGCGTTGCTACAAATGATACCTTATTTGTAAAACGGTCTCCATAATATATTGATTTAATGTCTTTAAGCCGATATAATTTTGCACCAACAAACGCTTTTACTTTCTCATTAGAAAAATTAAAAGTTGAAAATAAATCATCCGCAATTTTATTTTGTAAGTTATTGGTTACATAAAAATGAAGCCATATTTTATATTCGCTATCGCTACTAACACGATCGAATATTTTTTGCAATTCAGGTGATCTTTTATAATTGCCCGCAGAGAGAACTTTTAGAGGTGTTATAAGAAAATCAGCAATTTCTTCTCTTGTAATTGAAGTGCTTTCATCATAATATTTATTTTGTATTATAAATAATTCCTTTGTGTCTTCATAATGAACAAAACAATCAATACCTTTATCATTTATATCTGTTACAAAAGTCGGAATCATTTCTTCATCTATACTATATAATTTATTCAGTATCCAATAATTAAATGTAAATGCATCACTAGTTAATCTTTTATCTAAATACGAATAATCTTGTTGAATAAGACGTATATCCTCTTTTATTTGTTGCATAAAGCTATCCATAATTAAAGGCTCATCCTTCCAATCAAAATTATTTTCCAATATTATACGCTTATTTTATGTGTTATACAAGATTTTCATAGTCAAAATTAACGATTTTTATCAGAATAGATAATATAATGTAATTTTTTATCCATGCTCATACATTTTCCAACAGCCTTTTAAATGACCTTGAGATAAAAATAGGCCCTCGGATTGCTCCGGAGGCTGTTGCTTTACAAATCCGCTACTAAATAGTAAATTACTTGACTTAGGTGCTATCTCTCGATCGCTCTAAAGCGCTAAAGTTCACAGCGTAAAAAAATAGGCCCCGGATTGCTCCGGAGGCCGTTGTCATGTCTATCCTGTTTTACGCTGCGCTCTTTCCGCCGTCCGCCTGCGCTGTCCCGCTGATCGCTTTCTGTGCGGCCTGTACCGCTTCGGCTGCGGACTGCAAGGCTTTGGCCGCGTTGTCCTGCTCTGCCTTCGCTGCGGCGGATTTTTCCGCCAGTGCTTCGGACGTTAAGGCCGCTTTGCCTTTGTTGACTTCTCCTGCTACAGCCTGCCGGAGCTGGACAATTTCGTCGTCCGTGATATCCGGCAGCACCTTGTGGATTTCTTCGGTGAATTTCGCCTGAGCTGCTTCAAAGGTTTTCGCCACGCTGGGCGTAATGCGGAAATACTCGTCTACAGCGCCCCACACCTGTTTGGCCACAGCCAACCGCTGGTTGTATGTATCCGCGCCCATTTTGGCGGCGACTGCGTCCTTTTTGCGCTGGATAAGTTTGACGCCCGCGTCACCGAGAGCCTTAATCACGGCCACCAGCACTGCCACAAGGGCCGTGACGGCTACCGGGACAACTGCACTAATAATCTGCTGAACCATAAGTATCACACTTTCTGCCGGGGTTTACCCAGCTATTGTTTTTCAGCCGATTCTATCGGCAATTGATTGACGCGCTCAAATAACCGCTTGCCTGTCCCATTACCGCCCAACGTTGCATATGGTTTATAAAGATAGTTGATGTTATCCATTTCATCTACATTTATTCTGCCTTTTGTCAGGGCAATAGAACAAGCGCGGAAAAGTCCGTCATGGAGCAGTGCAAGCATCCCCTCTTTAATCGCCGCCTGCTCTGCTTCCTGCGCCTTCTGCCGCTTTCGCAGACGGTTGACGGCCCACCCCATCGCACCCGTCAGGGCACCGAACAGGGCGCCCAGCCAATACTTCACAATCCAGTCCCGCACTTTTCCCGCCTCATTTCACGCGAACCATGAACTGTTTCGGCCCGCCGTTGATGTAGATGCCCACGCAGTCGCCGGGCTTGCCGATCGGGACAAAGTAGTAATACCACTTTCCCCCGCCGCTGCTGCGCGGCAGGATGGTTACCTCGTCCGGCGTCCCGGCAGCAACCTTTGGCGCATCTTTACAGATAATTTCCGCCTGATACGCTTTTCCGCGGGCGATCTCGACAGTACCGGATGTGTCGCAGGTGTAATTCGGCGCGGAAACTGTGTTGATGCCCTTATAGCACACATCCATATCGACGCTGCCGGAGATCCCCGGGACGCTTCCCCTGCTGCTCCACTGCCACATATCGTAAGCGTTGGAACGGTCGGTGTTGTCCGGCGTCGCACGGCTGTAAGCCGCGCCCCAGATCAGCAGACCGGCTTTGCGGCAGGCATCCACGTCAATTAAGCTCCGGAGCCATGACGCGCTGGAATAGACGTACACCGGGCAGGTGTATCCTGCTGCGCGGATGGCTTTGCAGATCGTGATAACACGGGCGGTAATGGCCGCCTTGCCCAGACTGGATATTTCCGGGATGGTAACACCATTCTTGCGCGGGTTTTCAACGTCGATCGCAAGGCAGCAGTAAGGCCCGTGGCCATCAATTGCCGCCAGAAAGTCATGCGCCTGGCGGTCAATCGGCGTCGCCCGAAGAAAGTGATAGGCGCCTACGGACAGGCCTGCGGCACGGGCGGCGGTTATGTTGGCGGCAAAGGATGCGTCGGCGAAATTGACGCCCTCCGTCGCCTTGTGGATTATATAGCCGATACCGGCACGCTTGACCGCCGCAAAATCCGGGCGGCCTGTCCCGTTGTAGATATCAATGCCCTTGATTGCCATAAAATCAATCCTTTCACCCTACCGGTAAAAACCGGGGAAAGTTGCCCCCAAGAGAGCAACTTTCCGCAAAATATTTTACGCGGCGTAGTCCTGCCCCGTGATCTGCTCATTTATCCTCCCGCGTTCCAATTGTCAGCACAAAATAATCAAAATTTATGTCTGCGCTTTCCGGATAAGCAGACAGTTCTATTTCACCGTGTTTATTTAAGGCCACTTCTTCTTTATACTCACTCCCAATATTCCGATCATCTGGAACCATTTTTCCAATAACGAACATCGGATCTGTAATCGTTTGAGGTTGCAGAATTTCGTTGTATCGATTTCCCCCCATAACGTAACCTGTTGAACCCGTTATCCATTCCAATATTAATCCGTTGGGCAGTGCGGTATAGCCGCTGGGGCCAAAGCTATGTCCGGGGTCAATAATGTCTGCTGCGGGTGTGCCATCCAGTTCTAAGGCGTTTCCGGCATTGTCAGCATTTACAGCGTTTTCGGCTTTTCCAGATCCGTCACCCGATGCAATACCCTTTGCAATCAACTGAGCCAAAGTAATATTAGCTGACAACGGCAGATCAAGAATGGTTCGGGTCTGCGGAACGTACTTTTTATCTGCGTCCGTTGTCTTCTGATACCCGGTCAGGTCTACCGACGTTGCTTCCCACGCGGAGCCGTTCCAGATATACGCTACTTCCCCGACAAGGTGCCCTTTGCTGTCACCGGAAGGATAGGCGGATTCTAAGGCCGATAAAGTATCGTAGCTTTTGCTGTACTCAAACGGATCTCCCTTGTCGCCTTTGTCTCCCTTTTCGCCGGTGTCGCCTTTTTCGCCTTTCCATGGTTTTCCGGCATCCGCATAAGCCGTTCCATTCCAGCTTTCCCAGTTGCCGTTGTCGCCGTACTGCGGTACATGGTTGGCATTGTCCGCCGCCGTACTGGCTGCGCTCGCGGCACTATTAGCGCCGCTTGTGGCCGTGTCCGCGCTGGAAATTGCCACTTCGGTATCCGTCTGCCGCTTATTTTCGGCAGTGACACGGGATTCCTCCGCTGCCGCCCTTGCCTGTTCTGCCGTTTTCCGCGCTGATTCATTGCTTTCACGGGTGGTTTCGGCATCTGTGCGGGAAGTTTCGGCAGTTTTGCGGCGGCTTTCATTGCTTTGCCTCGTTGTTTCCTGCGACTGCCGGGTGGTTTCATTGGCCTGTCTTGTCGATTCATTGCCCTGCCGCGTATCCTCATTTGCCGTCACCGTTGAAATTGCCGTATTGGCGTTGTCTACGGCGGTCTGCGCGTCGGTTACAGACTTCTCCACACTGTTCAGGGCCTTTACGAGACTGTCAAACTCGTCGGAACTCTCAATGCTGTCAAGATCGGATTCCTGTACCACCAGTGTAAGACCGATCACTTTCAGCACGGAATTATCCGGTTTGGTTATGTAAATCTGCGCTGAAACGTTTCCGACGGCTGCCGTGGCCTGCTGCGGAAGCACAAACGAGGCTTTCCCGTTTGCCGCGTCCGTAATTGTCCCGTCGCTTAAAGTCTGCGTTCCGTCCGGCTTCTTGCAGTACAGCCGCACCGTAGCTCCCGTAAGGTCAATCGGCCTGTCAACGCTTGCCGCGTTAAAAGAGCCGTCAGTCTGCCCGGTGCGGTCAACCAGCGCCGCATTGATTGTCCGGCCTTCCGACTCGCCCTGCACGGCCAGTACCGGCACATAGTTTTGTTCCCACGCGTTTAAAGTAATATCAATATCGGTCATGTGTTAGTCACCCCTTAATATGTTCCGGTAAATAGTCCGTTTTTAAACGACAAGCCTACTTTGTCTCCGCCCGCGCCCATAACCTTAACGTCGTGCGTTTCGCCCGTTTGGCCGTTAATCGACAGGTCGCCGTCCATAGACAGGTCGCCGTCCATAGACAGGTCGCCTAACATAGACAGGTCGCCTTCCACATACAGATCTCTGGTTACTCCGAGATTTCCCTTCACGGAAACATTACCTGTTTGCATACTGCCTTGATACCCGCCGATCTGGATTTCAGATCCGTTCAAAAACATACCGCTTGCTTCTCCACATTCGGGGCCGGTTATTTCCGCCCCTCCGGGAAGCCGCAGATCGCCTTTAAACGTGCCGCCGCTCAGATAAAATTTTCCGCTGTCAAGATCGAGCCACCATGAACCGTCATTTGCTTCAATCCTGCCAGTGCTGATACAGGCTCCGTCAATTGTCGTGTCGCCGTTTCTCAAATTGGAGATTTTGACAAGGCCATTAAGCTCCAGCTTATCTGCACTGATTTTGATTGCCTCCGGAGAGATATTGATTTCGGCAATCAGTTTCCCTTTGTCGGCTTTCAGCGTGATTTCTCCATTAAGCTGTGTGATCTCCGTTTTGGCTTCTTCAACTCCGGCGCTTGCTTCATCGGCTGTCTGCTGGGCTTTATCTGCCGCTGCCTGTGCTTTGTCGGCCTTAGAAAACCGCTGGGATTGGTTTTCCTCTTTGGATTCGGCGGAAGCATAGTAAGTTTCATTTTCCCCGACTGAAAACTCCACTTTGGTGACGAAGGTCCGGTAGGAATTCCCGCTCTTATCGGTCATATGCAAAATGTCCCCGGCTTCAATGGCAGGATTGGAAAGCGAGGTCGCTTCACACGGGCGGAATGCCGTTCCAATCAGCTTCGTCCCGAGTGTGTTTACAAGGCTTTGCAAATTATCCTGCGCAAGCGGATTGTCCCGGATCCGCAGCACGAAGTCATTTGTGCCGGCGGAATACACGGTATTGGAATCGTCATTCCCCTGAATCTGCACACCGGTTATTACGGTGTCATTGTCGCTGATAGTCAGGTTCACCGGCAGGTTTCCGATATCATAATCTGCATCGCCGGTTTCATACCAACGGATTTCCACAGCGCCGCCCGTATTGCACCGGGCAAAGCACCCGGCGAGCTGGGCGACATAGGAGAGGATTTCCCGGCAGGTTACCGCCGAATCCGACGGGCGCTTTGCAACGGAATAGGTACTGTTTGGGAATGCAGCCGTTGCTAATTTCACACCACATACGGAGCAAACGTCTGCCGCGATCTGCCCCAGCGTTGCCGGATAGCCCAGCGTGCTGCGGGAATAAGGCACATCAAATTTTGAGAGGTTATCCTCAGCCGTGAGCTGTATGGCAGATCCGCGTGCAGGAGCCGACAGCACATTAAAAACACCTTTGGGAATTTTCTCAATGATTTCCCCGTCTTTCCAATGGACCGCAGTTGTTACGCCTACCCACGGTTTTATGACGGCACCCTTAAAATTAAACCGGTTAAATTCCCCTTCGTAGTTGTTCAGCGTCATCTGCAATTCATTGATAATGGCGGAACCGAGTTCGAATGCGCTGGTGTCCGACACGGCATCATCAATCTGCATGGCACCATCAGCCATGATGTTTCGGCTGTCGATTTCGATACCGGTGCCATCGGCAAAATCCACGTGGGCACCGGCATGGAATTTTCGCCTGCTGTGGGTAATGATCTTTTTAAAGCTGTCTGATGTTGGATACATGTTTACACCTCAATAAAGTTAAAGGATACATTCTTTACGATCTGCTGGTCCGGAAGGAGCTGCCCAACCTCAGCGGAGCGGTCACCAACATAGAAGGTGGCCGTCCGCATGGCGTTTCTCTTAATATCGAAATAGGTCAGCCTGAAATTTTGGCCGTCGACATTCCGCAAAAGTACGGACGCTTCCGCAGCGGGCATTGCCGCCCATTTGCAGGTGAGCTTCACCTTTTGGGCAACAAAATCCGTGTGCGCCACGCCGTCCAGGGACCGCCCGGCATCCGGGCCGGAGATATCCTGCAATCCGTATGTAACACTTGCAGGGGTCTTTAACGTTATTCCGTTGACGGCCAGAATTTGTGCTAGCGTCACATGATTTCACCTCTTTAAAGGGCATAAAACAGCGCCGCCCGGTATGGACGGCGCTAAGATTGAAATATTTTCCTTGCTGATGTAGAATAACGTCGGAAAGAAGGGAAAAATTTGACCGAAGAATTCAGGACTTTCAAATGCTGGCGCTATAGAATAAACACAACTATCCGATATGTGTACGAAACCGATTCTAATGGTAATCGGAAACTTATAGGTTCATACTGCTCATTACAACAGCAAGGTAAAAAGTGCTATGGTATGCAGGCAGTAGATAGACCCTGCCCTCTTGTACATCATTCGGAAGAAAGCTTATCAGCCGAAGCGTCTAAAAGTTCATCGCTGTAATTTGTAGGGACACAATAGCAAAAATCTCTAAAGCAGCATTCAGCACAGTGCTGCTTTACTTTTTTGCAATGCCGCTGCAATCTTTTGAAAAACTCTTTGCTGTCCATTTTCAGTTACTTCCTTTCTGCGCCCATCTCAGGCGCTTTCTTGACAAACTTTCTTGCCGTGATAGAATATTGGCGGGAGGGGAATAATGATGGGAGCATATGGAACACCGGAACATTTACCGGGAGAAAATCAAGAGCCGCAAGATCAATATAGTTGTTCCAAAATTAAAAAAAGAGGAATTTTGCATGGAGATTTAAAAACGTGGCAAAAGGCAATTCTAATAATCTATCTTTGCATAGTTGGTTTCTTCGAATTTGCAATGCTTGTTGGCTTAGGAAATTACACCGGCTATATGCCAATAGGGATATTCTCTGCAATTGCTTTTTTCGTCTTAGCCGCTTTTTTTGCTGTCAGGATAAACGCGCATAAAAAGGCATGGCCACTTATTATCTGTTCGTTGATCGCTTTTGTTACATACTTTTGTGAGCTGGGGTCATCTGCCACAAAAGGAGTTACCGCTGTTCCAACAGCAAGTAGTGAATCATTTTCAAGCAATGCCGCAGTTCTAAGCTCTGCATCAGGATCTGCGTCTTCTTCTAAATCCGTATCCTCTCAAAAGCAAGCATCCGGGAAGACATCTAGTCATGCTAAACAAACTACAGAATCACAAAAACTTGTTGATGCTGCCACCCAATATAAATCTGAGTGCCAATCGTTCAAATATAAAAGTGTCGCCAGAAAACCCAATGATTACAAAAGCAAAAAAGCCAAATTTACCGGTCAGGTTAGTCAGATTGAGGAAAATTGGGGATCAGACGTTATTCTTCTTAGTGTGACAAAAGGAGAATATGACACATGGAGCGATAATATTTACGTTGAGTATACTCCAAAAAGTAAAGATGAAAGCCGCATACTGGAAAACGACATTATTACCGTATACGGAGAATTAAACGGAATCAAAACATATACAACCGTTTTGGGAAACAGCGTAAGCATCCCATATTTTACAGCACAATACGTCGACATTTCATCGGAAAGTAAATAAGCAGCAGGCG
Source organism: uncultured eubacterium 1-6 (assembly GCA_903789595.1). Lineage (GTDB taxonomy): Bacteria > Bacillota > Clostridia > Lachnospirales > Lachnospiraceae > Bilifractor. The sequence continues at coordinate 150,111 of CAIFEZ010000005.1, read as the reverse complement.
GATAGAACCGCCTGCTTTTTCAATCCTGCAAAACAGGATGATACCGTTTATTCCGGTTGTTTACTTCTTTTATTATTCGGTTCACAAACGGCTTTCCGTCAACATCCATCCGAAGATTAATCGAATGGCCTTGCTTCAGCGAATGATCTATGGAATGCAGCAATTCGACAGCTTCATCTGAAACGCTGCCATTGCCGCTATTTTGAATTCCTTTGCCAATGCGCGAATATACATCGTCATTTAAAGGCAGAACAGCCTCAGGATATTTTCCTTCACCGGTCATGGTAAACGTCGGACCCGTTACAAGGCCGCCTGCTGCTAATCCCACCGGCGCTAAGGCTGCTATGGCCGGAATAGCCGCAGCTCCGCCGGTAACGGCTATGGCCGCCGCTCCTAGGCCAATCAGATCAACAGCAGCGGGTGCAACCCAGCTTTTATGTGCTATCCAGACTTCATTGATTTTTTTGCCCACCCCGCTCATAAAACCGGTAAACTGCCCCCACATGGCAGATAAGCCCGCAACAAAACTGGAATACATACCTTCTGCTGTCTTGCCTGCATTTTGCATAAGATTTTTTCCAAAATTAACAAAGCCTTTTGAGACAGACGGAATCCAACTGGAAATTACTTTACCTGCTGCTTTTAGGCCGCCGATTACAGCAGTTGGAATATAGGCAAATGTTTTTCGTGTGTTAATCATAATATTATCGCCTATTTTAGTAAAAGCACCGGATGAAGATGTGCCCCATCCCCGAATTGTATTTTTTACTCCAGACAAACTTGTAGCTGTGGAGTTTGAAACATAACTCCAGGATTTTTTAAATATATTAGAAATTGATTGTCCCCACGCTGAAACTGTTATCTGTGTTGATGCTGAAAATTCAAAAATCTTTTGCTTTGCTGCTTGGATAGACGGTTCAAATTTTGATTTGAGGTTAACGGCGGGTGCCGTTGCAGTTTGCATTTCTGGAGCCGTGATCTTTTTCTGATACTCTGTTCTGCTGCTTATGAAATCATTCATTACAATGGCTGGAGCTGTAGCATGTATAACAGTTGGAGCCGTAACTTTTTTTTGATACTGGGATTTACTTTTTAAAAAATCAGCCAATAAAAGTGACGGAACCGTTGGCCGAGCAAAAGTGGGAGCGCGGACTGTCTGCTGATATCGTTTTTTTATTCTGTCATAAACACTTGTATCTGGAGCAGGAACTTTAATTTTTGGAAACTCTGGAATCTTCCATGCCCCTAAGGCTGGCAGTTTGACTTTAGAAAGTTCTTTTGCAGCTTCTGAAGCCTTGTTTTTTACCTTGTCCAACGCTTTCTGTGCTTTGCCGGAGCCATCTTTTAAAGTATCAAAAAAGCCCTTGATCCTTTTTTTGAAATCTTCAAACCCTTTTAGCGCCGGAGTTTTTATAGTTTCAAACATAGAACTATAATCTGGGCTTTGACTTTTGGGACCAGAGCCCCCAGTGATGCTATTAACATCCTTATTAAGGACATTGAGCTCATCAAACCCCATGATCGTACGCTGAAGCTCTTTCACTTTCTTATTGGCACTGCTTGCACTGGTACCTGCTTTATCAATAGATTTTGCATAATCCACATAAGGCTTTTTTGAAATGGTTACCGTTTTCTGACCCGTTATCTGCGCAATAAAAATTGCTATTTTATTCGCTGCCCATGAAATAGCATCCGCTATTCGCACAATTACCGGTGTCAGTGCCTGCAGTGCGGGCATCAGTGCGGCTGCAATGCTGTTTTTAAGGTACAGAGCGCTTGACGCAAGCTGCGACATGGTGCTGTTGGCCCGTGAACTCCCAAGCGCCATATTCTGAAAGCCCTCGGAAATAGATTGAAAGACAAATGACACACCCCGGTAGAGCAGCATACTCAGCAACATTCGACGGGTCATTCTGCCAAAATACCCGCTGCTTTGACCTGCGCGCCGGATATTGCCGCTGGCGTTTTTCATGCTCCGGCTCAGCCGGCCGGTCTTTTCAGCCGCGGCACCTGAAGCATTTCCAGCAGCAGAAATCTGTGCCTGCACTTCGGCAAGATGGGCTTTCAGCGGAGCCGTCTGTGCGTCCAGCTGGTCAAGCTGGGCATTCAGCTTCTGCATCTGCGGGTCGTTGCCAACCATGAAATCAAATGACTGGTCTTTCGTCATGCCGGTAAGGTTCGGAAGGCCGGTATATTTATTTACAATAGCATCCTGCTTTTCATATATGCCGGCCATCTTTTGGTTCAGTTTATCAATCTTCGCCTGCGTCCGGCCAATCTCTGCCTGCAGCTTTTTCAGGTTACCCTGCGCCTTGCTGGTCGTGACATTCACGTCGGCAGCCTTTTTTGGCTGCACACTTGCGATTTTTTCCTTTAGCTTGTCAATCTTTGCCGTCACTTTTTCAGTTTTGGCCGAAATGATAATCTGCAGTTCTTCAACGGTCATGTGCTCCGCACCTCCCTCTGCCGGTTAAATTCTGCGGCATATTTCTGCCACTGCGCCTTGCTTTCCTGCCAGCCGCCGGACGAATCGCCGAATAAGTCCGGGTAGGCGGCGCTCAGCGACTTCGGGTATTTCTTTGGTTCATGGAACATAACGCCGATCAGCTGGGCAAGCTGGTAATCCATCTTCGCCCGGAGCTGTTCCCGGTCACGGGTTTCGGCTTTCCGGCGGCGGTAAAAGGCGTTGATCTCATCCACAACCTCCGGGTAGGTCATGTTCCAGAACCGGCCGGATGGGATACCGATTTCCAGCGCGTCGTCCTTTATCGCAAGGATTGCTTCCGTCAGGCTCCGGTATTGCTGTCCGCCGCCGGACTGCCCGCGTTTTTTTCGGTGTCACCCGTGTCGCCAATGCCGACCTGAGCCAGCAGTTTCAAAATTACATCGACAATTTTCTCCGCGCTGCCTCCGTCGGCAATATAGTCGTCGTACAGATTGCAGACTTCCCTCAGGTTCATCCCGTGGTTGTACGGCTGCAAAGCACCCCACAGAATCATAACGATCACCGTAGCATCCATCAAATGGTTGACCGCCTCGGTCAGGCCCATGCCGAGCTGCTTTTCCACCTGAATGGCATTAAAGGTTGTCAGGCGCAGCCGGTATTCTTTTCCGTTGACTTTCCAAATTACATAAGGCATCTTTCATGCACTCCTTTATAAAATTGGGGGAGGCTTGTGCCTCTCCCTTTTGGCTGTATTTTACTTTCCTGTTTCTCCGGTACCGCCGGCACTTTCCTCAACGTCCGTGATGTTGCTGTTAATCAGCATCTTTACCTTGAACTGCAGCGCGTCGCCCGTGCCGCCGCCAGTCCGCGTTGTGACGACATAAGCCGACCACGAAAAACCGGTGCCGTCCGGGTAAATCAGCTTGAAATATTTGACCTGCCGGGCAAGTTCCGCCGCGCGCAGGGCTTTGTAGGAATTCATCAGCTTATCACCGGATGCCGGTTCCGTCTGCGTGTCATCATTGAAGAACTCAAACTCTGGTTCCCCGAGATCAACGATCCCCGGAATATACCGCTTGTTCTTGTCCTGCATATTGGTAACTTCAATTTTTTCGGCCTCAAACGACATATCCGGAACTTTTTGGAGTCCGTACAAGGTTTTATATGTACCACCTTCGGCATCCGCCATATCAAGATGCGTGCCGAGCATTGCTGTTTCCATCAAAAACCACCTCTGTATATTTTCTTTTCTTTGTTGTCAACCCATCCGGTGAACGGCATCATGTACCGGTGCAAACCGGAAGGGTCTTTCTTCAGCTTTGCGCTGCCGCGGACAAAACCGGCGGAAATCATTGCTGCGCTGACCTGCCCCGCAAGCTGTGCGCAGCGTGCCGGGCTGTTTCCATTCGCCGCCGTATCCCACACGTCAATCTGGCACTCATACCGGGAATACCGTTCTTCACCGAAAAGGACTGCGGCGCAGCTGTTTCCAATCTCCGTCAAAGACACGTAAGGAAAATCAGAATCAATTTCCGGGAAAGCAAGCTGCACCGTACAGATTGACTGCAAGAGGCCAGAAACCTCTTTATTCATATCAATCATTTCATCAGCTCCTCGACGTCTTCCCGGATGGAGTCCTTTACAGCATCGACCGCCTTATCCTTGCCTTCGGCAAACGCCGTGCGCATAAACGGCTGGGGCGGCTGCCCGTGGGACGTATGCCAGTTGCCTTCTGCATCCTGGTACCGCCAGTATTTCTTTGTGGTATGCGGGACGGACGGATCTCCTTTCGGCCCGGTGCCAAACTCCACATCCGGGCCGTATTTCACGCTGGTCCCGGTGACAACCTGATCATTCGATTTTGCTTCCGTGTGGATGCTGTCGCGCAGGTTGCCGGTATCAACCGGGCAATGCGCTTTTGCGCCCGCCTCAAACACAGCCCCGCCTTTCAGCAGGGCTTTCTGTGTGCTTTGCGGGATGCTGCCGCCCAGCTTATCCAGCTTTTTCAGGAGCTTGTCCAGCCCCTTCACCTGAACTTCCAATTTTCATCACCTCAATCAACGCATAAGTATGCGTCATGCGCTTTTTCACGCTGACAACGGTATATTCCGGCTCCGTGGAATCGGCGGTAAAAGCGACGCCCATTCCGCCGAAAATCGGAGCGTCCGGCGCGGCGTGTAGAAGCATCATTTGTTCCGTGCGCGGGCCGTAAAGCTCCACGGTCAGTTTATCCGTCACAGGCAGCACGCTGCACGGGACGGACCCGGCCGGCTGCCAGACGTAGGTATCGCCGACGTAACCGCTCGGGACTTTCACTTTCGAGAACAGCAAGGCGGTTTTATCATTGAAAGCCGCAAGGTCTGCGGCATAAGCGGATAAATCCATCACGGCCACAGCTTTCTGTACTGGGAAAGCGCCTTTTTCTCGGCGTCCGTCAGTTCCCCGGCCGTGTCATACTGTACCGTTTTGTAAGTGAAAGACACATCGCCCTCTTTAAGTCCAGAAAGCGTTTTCGGCGCTGCTTCCTGCCCATATCCCCGCGCCCGGTACCGATTCACAACCATATCAGCCATAAGGCCCTGCTAGCCGGCATCCGACACGTCGGAAAGGCGGCAATATTTTTTTACCTGCGCCGTCACCTTATCGCAAAGCAGATTCAACAGGGCATCCTTGTCTTTGCCGGTAATGCCGAGAAGCGTTTTAACCTGTTCCAACAGTGTCATAGAGCCGCCTTATTTCGCAGGCGGCGCGGCTGGTTTTGCAGCGGGTTTTGCCGTAAGCGCCTTGATGATGTCATCCTTCTTCATAGCATTGCCGAGGTCAATGCCCTTGGCTTCCGCATATGCGCGAAGTTCATCCACTTTCATGCCCGAAAAATTAGGTTTGGCTTCCTTCGTTACCACCGTGAAACCGTCCGCTTCCAGGCGGGCGGCGGCTTCCTCCGAATCCACAATACGGTGGACATTCAGCTTTTTCAGTTCAATCATGGTTTATTTCCTCCTTACGACGCGGGCTTCTGGTTGACCCGTACGGCATCCAGTTTGTTATCCGGCACCCACAGGTCGTGGAACTTACGGTACTCAATCAGCCACGCCTGAGCGCCCTGGTTGGTGATCGGGTCAAAGATTTTCATGGTGTCGGTCTTGCTGACTGCGATCGGCGCGCGGCGTGCGGAAATAATCCAGTTGATATCCACTGCTCCGGCTGCCGGGACGAACCCGCCGACGGTCTGGCCGGTTGTTTTGCCGTCGTTGAACACATAAGCGGTTTTCAGCCGGGCGGAAGGTACACGGAGAATAGGCGTATTGTCGATAGACTGAACCTTCGTTTTGATGCTGCCCTGCGCAAATTCCGTCACATCGAGGCGTTTCTCGATCTTGTCAGCCTGTGCAAGGGCAACTGCCGCCGGGATACTCATTGTAATAACAAGCGGTTCATTTTCACCGACAACATCCTGCACGGCGGCAATGTCTGAAAGAAGTTTTGAAAGGATATCCGATTCTGCCGGTGTATATTCGGATTTGTGGGAAGCTCCCGCAGCCAGCGCGGCAAGTTTCGAATACCGGTAGGCGTCAACTTCCGGGATGACCTTTGTGCGCTGGAATTCCGTTGTGACATTCGCAGCGGCCGCAACAAAGTTTGTTTCATCAACGTCGATTGCATCAAGCTGGAACTTCCGGCCGCGGTCCTGCGTCATGGTGTAAGTGCCGTATTTCAGCGTAACGCTGCCCTGGGTATATCCGTTGTCACGGTCATAATCCGCAAGACCGTCCATATTGATTTTCGGGATTTTGACTTCATTGCCTCCGGAATATTTGACCTGGCCGGCGTTTTTCTCCATCCATCCGGATGTGGCGCCCTCGATCATCTGCTTATCCAGTTGCTGCTGAAAAAGGGTTGCCATTTCAAGTGTATTGATAGCCATTTTTCATCACTCCAATTAAAAATTGCCCCTTGCCGCGGCAAATGCGTCTGCGACTTGTTTTGCTTCCGGCGCGTCGGGGTTCGGCGTGCCGGAATGGAATCCGGTTCCTTCGGGTTTGGTTTCAACCTGTTCAAACAGGTAACTGTCCGATTTTTTCAGGGCGTCCAGTGCGGCGTCGAGGCCGTCAACGGTGCCGTCGTCTTTGAGAGACAGTTTGGACGGGTCGAGCAGGGCCTTAACCGCTTTTGTGTTCTTGCCTTTTGCCTTCGTGATGCCGAAGTCAAGAGCGGCATTGAGGGCATTTTGATTGATCTTGGTCTGCAGGGCTTCCGTATCGGTTTTGTACTTCGTCTGTAAATTGCCGAGCTGCTTTGTCAGATCCTCGTTGCTGCCAGCCGACTTTTTCAGCGCGGCAATGTCCTTGTCGCGGCTTTCGAGCTGCTTTTTGAGGTCGGCAACAGTCGCTTCGGAAGTGTCGAACTTTTCTTTGCCTACATACCCGCCGTCAGCAAGGTTTGCGAGCTTGATTTTGTCGTTGCCTTTGAGTTTTTCTGTAACCTGGCTATACAGTTCGTCGCCCAGTGCTTCTTTTAAATCCATGTGAAAATCCTTTCCGCCGCAGATTTTTTAAAGGCGGTTGACTCCGCCGGGCGGCGCGCTGCATTTAAAGCCCGGCAGCGTAGGGCAAATAAAAACGCCCTGCCGGATGGCGGGACGAAATTTAACGGTTTATTGCGCTTTCAGGATTTTAGATGTAAAATATTGGCAAAAAGAGGTGAAATACCATGCGATACGATACACGTTCTGGATACTGCCCAACGCTCAAAAAAGACTACTCAGTCACTGTGGAACAGCTGGAAACTACCAGTCTTGAAAACACATCAAGGCATTACATTGACGGGCAGTTTGACTGTAAGTATGCTGAAATGCACCAATGCCCACACATTAATGACTGCCCCGTAGCCCATCTACAGAAATAGTCTGCTTGTCAGCCGTTTCAGCGTCGCCTGAGACGGCTGAATCTTTTTGAAGCTTTTCGAGGAATTCCCGGACTGGCTTTGGAAAACGGAATGCGCAATGCTCGGTTAAAGCCATATCCGTACCGTCCAAATGCAGTGTCACAATCGGGCTCTCCCCTGCTTTCTGGGATATAGAATAGTCCAGAACTAAATCAGAAATGTCCTGCCCGTCCACAACCATTTTAGTAAATGGGCTGTGGGCTGCCGTGATTTCAATCTTATGCATATTCATCCTTCTTTCTTAAAAATCTGCATAAAAATACCGCCGTACTATTTCAGCAGGCGGTATTATTTTGTTGGATCGATTCTCTTCGGACACCTTTTGCAGATAGGATACTTTTCAGGTGGAATATTGTCTTCCAGCACTTCCGGCTTGATCATGTTGTCGGCCACATCCTGAATATCCATACAATAACCGAGTTCAATTTTACGGCCCAGCAAAGGGCACTGCACATCATTTATGATCTGGGACATATCTATCAATCACTTCCAACAATCTAAGCGTGTCGGTTTTAAATTCTTTTGAACCATAAGCAGTTTGGACGATACCATCAATGGCTTTCACCCCAATAACGCCATCCTTGCAATAATAATTGTGGACTGTGTTTGGCGTCGGGTACCGCTTCATCATGACCTTTGCCTGATTCATAAATCTGACAGCCTGTTCTTTGGTAAGCCCACGCTGGACTAACCGTCTTTCAGCGTGGCCGCGCCATCCTTTGATTTCAACCGGTTCAGCCGGATAAGCCTTGCCTTTATTGACAATCCCGAGTTTTTCAAGTTCCCGGTCGATCTTTACATACTCAACCGGACGGCCGTTGATGTTACGGACATAATACTTCATGTCATTCCACTGTTCAGGTTCATTATACTTCATATTCTGAAAATCGGCAAGATTATCAGGTGCGTCTTTTCCAATGACTTTCCGGAAGGTCTTCATCTGCTCCGCGTCGGCCTTTCGGTTCCGATATTTCTTCTGCGCCGTTTCAAGGCTGTCGGCGCCGTACTTTTCGCTGATATCCTTGCGCCATTTTTCATAGTTCATATCCGCTGGTACTCTGTAGTTGCGTCCGGTTTCCGGATCCCGCGCCGTGCGGCTGCCGCCATCAGCTTCCGAGCCTGGAATCTTCGGCGTAATGGTGCAGCGGTCGTTCGGGTGCATTGGTGGCAGGTTCACACCGGTCTGTGCTTCCGATACTTTGAAAACTTTCAGGTCCAGTGCTCCGCAGACGGCGCAGGTCCGGGCATCCAGCGTAGCAAGGTAAGTATATTCTTTGACGCCCATTGCTTTGTAGGACTGGATTGCCGCATCGTTGTGCATCCGGTTAACTTCCGTCCGGACAAGCCGCGCGGCAGCGTAAGCGCCGACGTTCATCAGGTCTGACAGCTCCGTGGCCATCTGCTGAATGGACTTTCCCGCCGTGACTCCGGCGTCAATAATCTTTCCACCTTCTGACGCCAGCACGTCACGGTTTTTCCAGACACGGGAAGAATAATTCTCGCCCTTCCATTTGTTCTGGACCGCCTGATTGACAACGGCCTGCAAAAGCGGGGTGACCGTCGTTCCCGGAACATCTGGCAGCGTGTCATACATGGTTTTGTAGTAAGAATCGTCATAGGCTTTCACCAGCTGCCCGGAACCGGCCTTTTCTTCCCCTGCGGCCAGCTTGTCAAGTTCCGCTTCAATCGCCCGGCGCGCGGCCTGCAGGCGGCTGATTCGGTATCCGTAAGCCGGAGCGTTCAGCTTTGCAAGGGTCTCCGCGTCACCGGTTTCTTCATATAATTTTTGGAGATCAGCCATCAGCTCGGCGGTTTCCTGAGCGGATAACAGTTCCCGGGCTTCTTTCTCGCTGATACCCGTATACTTCCGATAATTCTGGAAGATGCGGTCCATCATCCGAACAAGCTCTTTGTCCGCGTCGCCATACATTACGGCAAGCCGTTTCAGCGTGTCCTTTGTGCCGTCGTGCGATTCTGCTTCACGCTGCAAGGCACGCAGCGCCCAGTATTCATCCGACTTCATTAGAATCACTATCCGAGGATTCGGGTTCAAAATCAGGGCACGTATTGCCGTGATTCCAAGTACAATCACGGCCAAAATGGCGTATACAGCAAGTATCAGCAGCGCCTTTTGCCGAATCATCTTTTGCACATCTCATGCAAAGACAGTTTGCTGTTAAATCAGCTAAACAGCCAATATGGTGTTTACCTTTCACGTTCCATCATCCCCCTTATCACCGCCGGGTGGCACGTCATCATTGCCGAACATCTGGCTGCGCCGCTTATCCTGTTGTGCCTGCTGCGCTTCAAGGTCTTTTTGGGCCTGTTCCGCGTCGTCGACAAGCGGATGGTGCGCAAGCAGAATCTTATCGGGCACAAGTCCGCGGGACTGCATAATCATGCTGACCGTCTCCGCGTCGTTTACGATCATCGTCTTATTGACCGTCACAACAATTTTGGAACTGTTGTAATTCGTACCGTTCCGGCGGTTCATATCGTCCGTCAGGAACCAGAACAGGTCTTTCAGAGCCTTTTTCAGCTTGAGGATCAGTGGATTGGCTTTCAGGTTGAGCTGCGTGTATTTGAATTTCAGCGCAACGCCGGAAGGATTGTTTCCAAGCTGTTCGTCGCTTGTATCAATGCCCATGCCAAAATGGTAAATATCGTGCCGGAGCATATCGAGCCACTTGCAGCGCTCCTCCACAGAAAGCGTGACCTGCTGTGCAGTTACGCCGTCACCAGCATCACCGCCCGATACGTTCACGACCTTGTTTATCTGCAGGCGCTTCACGATTTCCCGCGCTGTTTCACCGCCAAACCCCTTGACGATCCAGTACAGCGCCACAAGATCAATCTGGTCATTTGTCGTAGCGCTGGAAATCATATCGTAAGCATCAATCAGGGACTTAATGCCGCAGGGTTGGCCGTTCTCATCCTGCCCGCCGAGATCACTCGTCGCTTCGCTGTTGTTGTAGAGCGGAACCCATGGCACACGCCCCCAGCTGTGCGCTTCCCGGCTTGTTTCCGCGCCGTCAACCGTTGTCACATTCCACCAGTGCGGTGCCGGATTAACCGGATAAGCCGGGTCCAGCAGATAATTGCCGTGTTCATCCTGGACGTAATAGGTCACGTCGTGGTCTGTCCACCATTCGACTTTATACCGCTTCACCGTTTCACCGCTGCTGACAACATCAAACGTATAGAACCGGACAACGTCTTCCAGTACCCGCTGATGTTCGGAATCATAAAAAGCAACGACCTCATTTGCCGGCACGACAATGTAATGCAGGGAGCCGTCCGGGTCGTAGTACGGATGCACCCAGCCGACGCCCTTTTTTGACGCTTCCTTCACCCAGTCCGTCAGCATATCCGGGAATTCTTCGTCGGTCGTAATATTCGTGACGGCCGTTTCAAAATCTTTGTCATCTTCGACGCTGACGGTCGGCGGCTTTCCGACTATGTACCCGACCTTCTGGTCGACCAACAGCCGGAAAAACGGGTGGATGTTGTGCATATTCGAATTGTTGGAATTCGTGATCGTCTGGGCTATTTCATGGTCTTTCCCGTCGTCGCTGTTCTCGGCGAGAACCTTATCATAGACAACCGACTGCCGGAAATCATGGTTCAGGATATCGTGCCGGCCGGCGTAATAGCGCTCGCCGACAGCCATAAACCTCTGCTTTTCATCTACAGACCAGTCACGCAGAATCAGCTTGATGATCTCCGACTGATTCAGCCTGCCTTCAATGGTCAGTCTGGCTTTTATCAGGTCTAAGTCGCTTATGTACATGGGTTACACCACCCTCACATTCTTCATATCGTCTTCCATAGCATAGCGGACCGCGTCGATTGCGTGGTTGTTTTTATCAGGGTAACCGGCTTTAAAATTCCCGTTTGCGTCCCGTTCAAGCTCATACCCAATAAACTCCCGTGCGGCGTTTGGGCAGCGTTTATCGTCTATAATGATTTCATCAAGGCCCTGCAGCCAGTGGATACCATAATCCACACTGTCAGGGCCTTTCTTCGCGCCGCGGACCCGCAGGCCGTAGCCCCGGACTTCAGCAATGCTTTTCGGTTCTGCGGAATCACAGACAATATCTTTGCCCTGCCCACCGTGCTGCTTTACCTGTTTAGCCGCTGCAAAATTCGTAAGGCCGACTTTATAAACTTCGTCATAAATCAGCAGGCGGCGCTTCTTGCGGTCATATCCGCAGGCAGCAAAGCAAAACGGATCCACTGCGAAGCCCCAGTCAATCCCAAACCTGCGGCGCGGTACCATGTTAATCTCGGCATCGGTAATTCTCCGGATTTTTACGTTGGTGAACACTTCGCCGCCTGTGCCGGTCGGAATGCCGAGATACTCGTGCCGGTATGCGTCCGGATTAACCGCTTTAAGGTGTTCCGCCTCGATAATGAATTCATTACCGAGCCATTTCTGCGGCACGGTCAGGTAGGTGCTGTGATGTTCCACCATGCCCGGCTCTGAAAATGCCGTCGGGTCATTTACCCAGGAGCGCTGACTCCGTGGCGGGTTAAAAGAATAAAAGACGGTGAATTTCTCACCGCCTCTCAAAACAGACTGCTGTATGCTGCGTATTTTCTCAGGGCCTTCAAACTCGTCCAGTTCCTCGAACCACAAGTATTTGATGTATCCGCGAGGCACTTTGATTGACTTAACCTTCATCGGGTCATCAGCCCCGCGGAAAAGGATCTGCTGCCCAGTCGGCTTGTAGGTAAGCCGCAGCGGCGACAGGGACGCCCGCCATAAATGCGACACACCGAGTTTGTCAATTGCCCACAAAAGTTGTGTATAAACGCTGTCTTTCAGGTCAACGCCATAGCGGCGGAGTACCAGAGCATTTGTAAATTTTCCCGCCGCAGCGTCCCGCATAATACCAAGCGGTGTTTCTGTGCCGGCAAAGGAAGACTTACATGAACCACGACCTCCGGCCAGTTTATAAAACGTGTGGCTGTTTGCTGCAACATCACGGTGCAAGCTATAAAAGGACGGGGCAATCAGATCAGTCAGCTTTACCGTTTTCGTCTGCCTGCTTGTCTGGAACATCGTCGACAATCTGAACCACCCCTTCACCCGAAAGATTTACGTTGTCGGTGAATAGCCCCAGCCGCTTTCCGAGAAGTTCCAGCGCTTTCAGCTTATCGTGCATCTTGACCTCGCGCTCAACGCCGGGGCCGTCCTTTGTCGGAATTGTCTTCACGCGGACAGAAGCCACGGCGGCGGTATCGTCACGGACTGCATCAGGCTTGACCGTCGCATCGTCATAGTTGACAACATCCTGCGAATTGGCGAAGGCGACACGGGCAAGCTCCCGGACAACGCGGTCGGCGGTGACACCCGTGCGGCTGGACTGGGCGGCTAGGGACTTGTCAATACGTGCGCGAATCTGGGGTTTTCTCAGGTTCTCACTTCCAATGTCAGAAGCTGCTGCCGGGCTGTATCCTGCCCTGATTGCCGCCTGGGTAACAGACAACAAGAAAATTGATGCAGGTCGTTACGAAAAATTTAAAGTAGTGCATCATGAAACGGTAAGTGTTATAGCCACTGCAATCCTAAAACCATTCTACCAATATGACAAAATACAAAATTACAACTGTTGAATGTTGGCTTTATAAAACATAATATTAACAATACAATGCTCAGCAAAATCTCATAATATACTACTATACCAAGTGTATTTAATAAATTGCTCCCATAATCAGACTTTGGACTAGCTGACAGTTCTACAGCTAAATGCAATGATGACGCTAACGAAAGCGGAATCGGGAAAAGTAAAAAGAACAAAAAGTGTTGGTATTAAGGAATGTTCCAAACGAGAAAATGTATAGGAACACAAATTCCTAGAATAGATCTGTTCAGTGATACTATTAAAACCATGGTTTTGGATTGTAGTATCAGTCATTTTTTTGTTACTATACTCAACACTTTTTAATGGCGCATCTTATATTAATTGTTGGAAAATTTGTAAACAATATAGAGAAATATTTGAAATCGATGGTCAAGTTCGCGTTCAGGTCAACGAGGTATTCCTCGCAGAAGCGTTTTTGTTTGTTCGTCATGGATGTCGCCACCTCGTTTCACAGTTTCATACAGGCACCGCGGCAGCATGCACACCCACGCCCCGGTACGCCTGTAATCATTCCAGACACATTTTGGACTGCACACTGCCGGTCACCTCCCGAAAATTGGCATGAAAAAGGACGGCCCGAAGGTCGCCCACACGATATTGACAATCTGAAATTTAAAAATACAACATGTTGATAACTCGGTTGAATGTGTGGAAAGAATGGACGCCCAAGAAGGGCGTCCATTCTTGATATCAAAACTAATTATCACTAATTATCAAACTTGCTCAAAAGATTAAATCTCTTCGTAACAATAAGCAGATTTAAAACAAATGAATAAAACAAATAAAATATTATTGTATCTAATAGCCACTGCAATCCTAAAACCATTCTACCAATATGACAAAATACAAAATTACAACTGTTGAATGTTGGCTTTATAAAACATAATATTAACAATACAATGCTCAGCAAAATCTCATAATTTATAACACTTACCGTTTCATGATGCACTACTTTAAATTTTTCGTAACGACCTGCATCAATTTTCTTGTTGTCTGTTACCTCCTTATCCTTTTCACTAATTGTCCCAAGATACATATACAATGTTGCCGTTAGAACAGATACTACTATACCAAGTGTATTTAATAAATTGCTCCCATAATCAGACTTTGGACTAGCTGACAGTTCTACAGCTAAATGCAATGATGACGCTAACGAAAGCGGAATCGGGAAAAGTAAAAAGAACAAAAAGTGTTGGTATTGAACTTGACCATCGATTTCAAATATTTCTCTATATTGTTTACAAATTTTCCAACAATTAATATAAGATGCGCCATTAAAAAGTGTTGAGTATAGTAACAAAAAAATGACTGATACTACAATCCAAAACCATGGTTTTAATAGTATCACTGAACAGATCTATTCTAGGAATTTGTGTTCCTATACATTTTCTCGTTTGGAACATTCCTTTTAATGCAGTCCTTAAATTAGGGAATTTAGGCCTAATATAAATTCGTTTTTCTCGCTCACAATAATTCAATTCTGATCTGTCAGGGTTTTCAAAATATTTTATAAGTTTTAATTCGCGAATTGGTTTTGTTTCAATGAGTCTTTCTACAACATCACAATCTGAAATATTATAAATTTTCATTGTTACTTCATCATCGTTATAAAATTTACTAAAGCTTTTAAAAAATAATGACTGCGCACTATAAATACCTTTATGCTCTAATATTATCATTCCTTCAATGGAATTTGGGCCGCACGGAATTGCAACAAACACATTGAAAAAATTCATTCCCGCTTCATCGGGCATTTGCAAAGACGTAATTTCGCCATATGAATTACATATTACCCTAAAATCTCCTTTTTTTCCTCCTAAAATGAGAAAATGAATATAGTTATAGTCATCTCTCCCATTACTCTGTTTCGTTTTAGTTTCATATTTATTCCAATATAAGAAAGTATAATCCGATTGCTTTTTATCACTTTCATTAGCACTATCTTTATTGATTAAGATATTTTTATCGCTTTTATTGGATACTAAAAATCTATGGTCTGCTTCCTCACGAATTCTAACAGAATGATTATTTATATAATCTGCAAGGACACCAATAATTCCTTTTTCTCTGAATGAATTCAAAGCTATTGTTTGAGCTGTATTATACTTTTTATACATTTTGAATTTATGGTAAGATATACTAGTGTTTGACATAATATTCCTCCAAATAATCCATTAATTGCATTATAGTACAATTAACGTCATATTGGAAGAATAATTTCAAAAATTCGCTAAAATCTTTCGTTTTTAAATTGTCTTCATTATATCCGTTTTGAAGCAAATATATTGTTCCATTCAGACGAATTCTATAAAAAGTCCCCGTACTCTCTACCAAGCGCCCTGCACAGAACGCAAGGCTTTGGAGAGATACAGGTTTTTTTGTATCACCGCCCGGCTCTGCCCCGGCAGGCCCCGGTCTGATTCCGTGCCCGGTGACATATTAACGCGGCCTGCTGGAGTCGAACCAGCGTCTGAGTTATTGGGATACCGACCGCCGCATATCGGCGCCGCCCGCTGGGAACAGGCGGCGCATAGGAGAAAAGAGTGTCAGTCTGGTATTCATGCCGCCCCAGACAGGCGGCTGAAAATCGTAATCCGTTTTTACAATTTCCTACTTTTCATTATATGGGTACATTAGGGGACAAATGGGTACATTTCCAAAATCTTTTCAAATATTGTTTGTTGGCGTCCATACTTTTTCCTGTTTTATGCGCCACTTTGCACCAACCCCATCCTTTCCGGTAATGCATATCCAGCAACGTTTTAGCGCGTATATCCGTAATTTCGTCTATAAAACCGTCTATGGCACTTTTTCTTTGTTCAAGTAAGTTTTCACCTCTTCCCGTGTTTTCTCGTCGTTTCGGACGCCGTGGAGCGTAATAGAGTGGCTTGTGTACGGATATTCGTCGGACGAACCTTTTACAGAATCCGTGACGATTGTCGTTTTTAATTCTTTCAGCCGGACGACGATATCATGATATTTTTCAAGGCTGACTCTGGTCATAATTTCCCTTCTTTATATTTTGTTTTTACATTTTGTTTTTTTGCATTTTGCTTGACATGCTTGACACATGATATAATCATGTGTATAATATGGTTGTGCCATGATAACATCATAATTTTGGGAGGTTATTTTATGTCAGTAAAAGCTCACGTCGTAATTCTTCATGAAACCTCACGTTCCTTTACCAATGAATGGTCCCTCTGTTTTCAACTGTGTCGGTATGAATATACTGATGGCTCTGAACAGAGCGGTTATCGCTTCATTTGGAGACGCCAAAATAATAATTTACAAGGTGCAATGGGGCAAGCAAGAATTCCTTCGATCGCCATCTTGCTAAAATTGGTTAGCCAAGCGATGGATGAAGGTTGGGGGAATTTTGTCGGTGAAGATGCGAATATTGAAATAAAAGCCCCGAATAATTAACCTTACCACCCATTTTTGGGTGGCTTTTTTTATTTTCTCCCGTCAAATATTATCATCATCTGCTTACACCGTTCACAACTTTCCAATTCAACTTCTTTCGAATAGCCGCCCAACTCGACCCGCATTTTACAGGTATCCCTGTAAATCCCGTCCCAGCGCATCCATTCTGCAAACTTGTCAAGCAGTTGCGCCTTTTCATTGTGGGCCTGCTCCCGGGTAACCTGCCCGGCCCGGACGCTTTGATGCAGCCAGCGGAACGCCATAAATAATAATTGCTCCGGATATTTCAGGTGCGGCGGAAGGTCTTCGTTATGCATCGCATGGATTTCAATCTGCTCTGGGGTCATGCGGTCTGTATTAGGCGTTTCAGAGCTATTCATGGAGGACGTCTTGAGACTGTTCATAGAGGGCATTTCAGTACTATTCATGATTGCCCTCATGGAACGGCCCCAGTTCCAGATACCACTCAATCACGCGGACTGCGGAGTGCCATCCATGGCAGCACTCGGCAAAATAGCCCTGCTCCCGGAGTTCTCCAAGCCACCAGTCCTGGTCCGGAGACGTGCGTCCGTCCTCGTCTTTCATTTCAATCCGGAGTCCGTGGTACTTTCCGCGTGCAACCGGCAGGTCCAGATCCGGCACACCCCGCCGCACACCTAGCAGCTTTAGCAGTTTCCCCTGCGCAGGGGAGCATTGGCGCTCATTCGGGATATGGTGGAGCAGCTTCAGGCATGGCCATTTCTGCCGTATAGACGCCTGTTCTGACCACTTTATGACAGCCTGCTGATGCCTGGATTCTGTCATACGGCGGGATTCAGCCAATGTGATACGCCCCTTTCCAATACTCCACGAATGAATATGTTTTGCCTTCGGACCGCTCTTTTCCCTGCCGGACGGTATAACCGTTCCGGGCAAGGATGACGATCACGGTTTCCCGGTCATCCGGTTTGGAAATATAGAGCCTGCGAAGTTTTCCGCCGTTGTCATTCACGCCGTCCGCCTCCCAGAAAATACCCGGTTCAGGATCTGGCTTGCCTGCAGCTTTGTGAGGCCTTCCGTGTCAAACCCTTTACACCGGCGCTGGATTAGTTTCAGTTGTTTCTCGCTGGCCGGGGCTTTTCCCCAGCGTTTGCATATATCCATATTCCAGATATATTCCTGGTCCTTGTAGTTCGTCGTCAGCTTGACATAGGCAAAATCCAGTGCGCTCTGCATTGGCATCAGCCGGCCGTTGAAATTCACCCGGCCCAGTTCATCCTGGCACGGAATCACGATCTTCTCATGATTCATCAGGGAACAGATCAGCCGGCCGTCGGGCATCTTGAACCAGTTGACTCCATGGGTATTGTATTTTTGCGCTTGTGCCCAGAGATCGACAATTTCGACGTTTTTAATCCAGCTTTCCGGACAGTCCGCAGCACGTTCTACCTTTTCCGGCAATTCAAACAGCATCCCGTCCAGCTCGTCCTTCTCTCGTTCCGGCACATCCTTCAGGTCAATTCCCAACAGGGACGGTGCTGTGCAAAGTGACGCTTTTCCGGACACCCCGACGCAGTCGATCAGGTTAAGCTGTTTTTTCCCCGGGAAGAGCCGCAGGCCGCGCCCAACCATTTGCGTATACAGCGTATCTGACTGTGTCGGCCGGGCAATGATGACTGTTTCAACGCGGGGAATATCGGTTCCTTCTGT
Source organism: uncultured eubacterium 1-6 (assembly GCA_903789595.1). Lineage (GTDB taxonomy): Bacteria > Bacillota > Clostridia > Lachnospirales > Lachnospiraceae > Bilifractor. The sequence goes on along the minus strand of CAIFEZ010000005.1, from coordinate 131,958 downwards.
AAATACCATACAGTTCACAATGCAGGGAATCTCCCCTTCTGTAAATGCCTTGATAATCTCCGACCGGTTCTTTGTTTCGCCGGTTACGACTGCGGCGCCCGGAATCCGCTTCGCAATTTCCTGCGCCTGGTGGACCGATACGGCAAAGATCAGCGTTGCGCCGACGGCCATTTTGCGATATGCTTCCGCGATTGCATCCGCCGTACCGTCCATAGCTTCCTCAAGCTCGCCCGGAGCGTAGTCCCCGCCGCGGGTATGGACGTTTCGGAGATCATATCCGATATTTGCCCGCCGGCAGTAGATATCCGAAAGATATCCGTTTTTGATTCCCCATTTAAGGTCCCGCTGGAAAATAATATCGTCATAGATATCATTCATGCGGACGTTATCGGACCGGTTCGGCGTGGCTGTAAAGCCCAGCAGAAGGCGCGGACGGAAGTAATCAAATATTCTCCGGTAAGTCCGTGCCGCGCTGTGGTGCGCCTCGTCACACACGATAATGTCAAATTCCTCCGGGCTAAACCGTTTTAGCCGGTGCGCCATCGTCTGTACTGATGCGCTCACAACCTGGTCCATCGGATAGGCATGTTCGCCCGCCATTTCCACTCCACACATGCAGTCGAAATATTTCAGCGGCTGATGAACCAGTTCTTCCCGGTGGGACAGGATCAGCATCTTTCCGGGGCGCGGAATATTGGCGAACGTTACGGTCTTACCTAACCCTGTAGCCATCTGGATCAGATACGCCCCGGGCGGCTGTGCCTGGATTGTATTGATACACTCTTTTTGATAATCTCGCAATATAATATCTTTCAAGAATTAATCACCTCATTTTAGTAACCGCGTTACCATATAGTTACCGTATAGTGGTAACCGTTGAAACCCGCATTGCTACGCGATTTTTTACTATTGGTTACCGCGTTACCGCGAAATCTCCATTTTTGCCCTTTAGAGAGTACGACCTTTTTATAACTAAAAAATGTGCCCTAAAAAGTACGGGGGTGTATGTGCGAAAATGCGGTAACAGCGGTAACCCGGTAACTTTTTCATTTTTAGAATTAAAATGGCAGATCATCTTTGGCAGAAATCTTTTCGTTTGATTCGAGAACCACAGCAACGCAGCGGACACAATTCAAACCGTTTATTTTTTTTACATATGTGCTTCTTCCAGCTTGCACCATCAATAAGCCCTTTTTCTTCATCCAGCTCCGCAGCAGTCGCGGGTCAAAACCGCCGTCACGGCAGGCATTGTCAAAAACCGTAGCGATAATATAGGCCACATTGTTCTCGATCACGCCGTAAACGTCGCCTCGGTCGTCTTCCGACTGACCGCGCATTTTGTTGGCATTCTGTGCTATCCAGTCGCAAATGTAATGATATCCGCGCTGGCCGATATTGACTTCATCTTTCGTTGCCAGGAATTTTGAAATGTCCTTTGCCGTCAGAGCCTGCCCATCCTGAAAAATCCACTTAGTTGCCAGCGCATCGCCGGTCAGAATTGCCGCCGCGGCCATTGCCTGTTTTTCTGTGGATTCGCCTTCGGACAGTTCCTTGAAAAATTTATTGTAGGTATCCTGGGCAATCTGAATATTCAGGCCGCCATCGTCGGTATACAGTTTGTCTACAAACTCTTTCCCGGCGAACCCGTAATTTTTGTAGAGCAACCCAACCAGTGTATTACCATCCGTAATGATCGGCCGCTCGGGACTGCATTCGATACTGATAACCCGGTTAATTGCCCCGGCGCCGCTGCTGTCTGTGGTTATGGGCGTTTCGCCGGTCGTTATGATGCAGTTCGCCCAGGTGGGCGTCTGGTCAATTCCACCAAGCTTATTCCCCCGTGTGCGGCCGCGCCCTTCGGAAAGCAAGTACACAATGTCAAACTTATTTTTTCCATGGGAATCTTTTAGAAGCTGAAGCTCGTCGATCATATACGGCAGGTGGTTAAAAAACGCTGCCGTGCGTTCCAGTCCGACCTGCGTCGCGTTAAAAGTCTGAATATATGCTTGCCCCTGCCAATGCGGATCGCCCCACACAGAGGCGGCCACCATTAAAGCAACGGTCTTCCCGGATCCGGACTCTCCCGACCAGATATGGACGAAAAATGGATTGATATTAAGCGGTGAAATCAATACGCTTGCAAACGAGGCAGCCAGAAGGATGCGGAGCTCCACATTTGTCCCACGAAGACCCTGCATCAGCTTGACCCAGTCATCGCGGCTGCCCTTGCTTTTAATCGCGGAATATGCATTTTTGAGGTTATCGTCACCATCAAAAATAATGCCGTCAACGTAGGGAGAGAAACCGACGTCCTGAATCATCCCAAGCCTGCTGATACTCTGAATTTCCGGGATAATGTCAAGGTTCAGATTTTCAAGCTGAAACAGATAGTTTACCAGGTATTTTGCCGTCTCGCTCGTTACTGCAATCCCACACTCCGCCAGCTCGACGATTTTTCGGCTGTTTGAAGTGACGCTTTTTGAAAAGATCCTCCGGCGCCACTTTTTGTCGCCTTTGGTATAGGCCAGTTCGAGTTTTTCCTCTCCGGTATCAATATTGACAATCCGGCGGGTAATGGTGATCGGGTTTGGGCAGGCAAAAATCGTGCCGTCTTTATCAGTATCTTTCGTAATGCCAAAATCGTTTGCAACCCAATCCCCGGAATCCAAAGTAATAGGCTGCTTCGTAAAATCTGTCATTCGCACTTCATGCAGTCTGGGATTTTTTCGTGGGTTTAAATCATCTTTGTATGCTTTAAGGCGCTTATTAAAGCTGGAGATACTAAGGCCAACGCTGGAAGCATATTCTCTAAGTTCGTCTTCTTGCACTTGCCTTTCCAGAAAATCATCAATCTGCATCAGGTCCGCGTAAGGTTCCGAAGTATCGAAATCCTCTTTTTTATAAGTAAACGGCATTGTAAGGCATCACATCCAGTCCAGCTTTCAAAAATTTAGAACGGCAGGTCATCATCAGAGGGAGTCGGGATTTCTTCAAATCCGCTATTTGGGCTATTGCTTCCATCGAAATAACCAACATCAGCGGCTGAGTAATTACTTCCAGAATAGGCTGGCTTTTCATCCTGCGGATTTGCTTTTTCCGGCTCCACCCACGCAGGCAGCTTCTCCTGTTCTTTCTTTTTCAGGAAGTAATGTACCTTCGCCTGCGGCTCCCCGTCGTATTCCTCGTGCTTCACCTTGCAGGCGCCGACTTTGCCCTTCCAGTGCTCAATGTTGAGATCGCCCGGGGTAATACCGAATGAATCGAAAATAGTGCCGAGCTTTGCGTTTGTGAGCTTTACATTGTCAGGCATAAACACCATGTAGTACCACAGTTTTGAATTGCTGCCGGACACATCCAGCGTTAGAACGTACATATCATTGCCGGCTTTTGACTGCTTTTCTTCCACGTCCGCAATGCGGACCCGGTATTTGCCAGCGGGAAGGACGCCATAATCGTCAGCATCATAGTCGTCAGAGTTATATTTCCAATCTTTCATGATTATTTATCTCCTTCCAGCCGTACCGGCAGTACAAGTTTCATATCATCATCATTTGTGCGAATTATCGCAGGCGAAAGAGACCCGCGAAATTCCAAAACAACTGGTTTCCGAAACGAATTGCCGCATGACGTTTTTGCTTCCTGCAATGCCGAAATCAACAGATTTCCGTTAAAGCCAATGCGCAAGGCAGGCGCCCCATCCGTTGCATTTTTAACAGTTTCTTTGTAATCAAGAAAATCATCGTGTGGCTGTTTGTACCCAACAATAGATCCGTTGACTTCAATGAAGCATTTGCTATCTTTTAGCTCTATTGTTGCGTTATCATATTTTGAGTAAGAAGGCGGAAGCTGTGGCTTTATGTATGCTGTAAAGTCCTCATCAATATCACTGCACACAGCATGTTCAAGGGAAAGTCGGTACCCGTCGGTTGAAATCGCAGTTACACGGCTGAATTCTTTAGAAAATTCCAAACGAATAAACCTGTATATTGTTTTTGCACAATTCCTTTCCACAAATTTTTCCGTCGCAGCAATCAAGCGCTTGAGGTCATTTGCGTTTATAGTAGCTTTCATGCCTTCACGCCCTTTCCGTTAAATAGGTCTTCCGGCATACATGATTTCCGGCAGAAGAGCTGATCCTTCGCATAAAGCTGAGGTGTCCCTTCGAGGATGTAGTACCACTGCTTTTTCCCGTCCTTTTCGACGGTATTTATGTAGGCCACGATATTGCACAGGCCGCAGATATTGTCCAGGATTTTCGGTTGCAGCTTCGGCGTAATACGGTTTATTTTTGTGCCGTTGCTTAGAGTAACTTCTCTGTCGTCGTGCCACGCCGTGAAAATAACGTTTGTGCTGACCTGCCCCGCTTTGCGGACCAGGCGCTTGAGCGCCTGGTAAACGCTCTGGTAAGCCTGCCGCATATCTTTGAATTTGCCGCTGGCATCCAGTTCGAGTATCCACATATCGAACAGGTCGGAAAGGTTGTCCACAATAATGCAGTCGTATTTTTCTGCACTGACAGCATTATCAAATGTGCTCAGGAACTGCTTAATGCTTGCCAGATTTATGGTTTCCAGATTCGGGCGGTCAAAGTTCCGCAGGACAACTGCGGAATTGTCGGAGCACAGGAGAAGATTCTTCCCCCGCTTGCCGATCGCCACACGGGTTGCATTAACCGTTTTCCCGCCGCCGGACGGGCAATAAACTAAGGCATTAGCCATTTTAATAAACCCCTTTCATAGCATCCAGCTCTTTCTTGCTGTACCCGGCTTCCTGATAGTCAATAGGGCCGGTCAGCTTTTTCGTTGCCTTGCAGTAGTCGCAGATTCCGCACCGCTCCGGTTCTGCTTTGCCGGCCTTTACGTCAAGAAAATGCGGCAGCAGTTTCTGCACGTTTTCAAGGCATTCATCCCGGCGCCATTTCGGTATGTGAATCAGTTCCAGGTTCGGCACGTCTTCCTTTGTGGCAACCGCCAGATAGGTTTCGAGGCCATTGCCCTCAACAGCAGAATAAACGGCCATCTGCAGGTCATATTCCCAGTGCTCCACAAACGAAACGCCCATAACCGGCTCAATGCTCCGCATGCATTTCAGGTCAACGATTTTATCCCCGGGAAGATAACTGTCAATTTTGATTTTCCATGGGGTTCCGAATAGCTCGGCGGTTTTGATAACCTGCTTTTGCCCGCTCATGTACTCCATGAAAAGAGGGTCGGACTCACAGCGCTGGATAATTTGTTCGGCTTTTGTATAATTAGCTTTAAGACTGCCGTCACGTTTAAAAATTTCCGGATGCTGTCCCTTGAATACCGGTAGAGTACCCTCAAAATAAGCATCCACATAGGAGCCGACAAGCAGGGCTGTTGTTTTCTGCCGGACGTATTCACCCCGGAGTTCCGCCATAGCGGCGGCCTCACAGCGCTCAAAGCTCTTGAACTGGGACACGGACATATAGGCTTCGTTGGCTTCACGGGAGTAATAATTTTCGGCTGCAAGAATCATTTGTATAATCCTTTCTAAATATATGGCGGCGGTGCTGCCCGCCCCCCTGCATGTCAATGGTTACGCCAGAATGATGACCGACTGGTCATCCAGCTCTTTAGTGAGATAGTTCTTAATGGATTCAATCGCTTCATGCTTCCATGCGGCGCCGTCGGCTTCAAACAGTGCGGCCGTCACACCCACCCGGTCGTCCTTTTGGAGCCGGAACACAAACGCGCTCTGCGGCTGGTCGATTTCGGTAAAGGCCCGATAGGGTTTTAACATAATCGGATTAGGGACTTCTTTGCTGATTCCCAGCGAAATACCGCGGTTCGCCGTAATTTTCTGTGTCACGCCGTTATCTTCCTGCTGGACGCCGGAATCAGATTTTACACTGCCGATAAACTGGAGCAGTGCTGCCGTATTGTCATCCTGCTTGAAAAGGGACTGCACATTGATATTGAAGTCTTCGAGTGGCATAAACTCTCCAAACCGGAAGCCACATTTTTCAGCGCAGGCATGAATCAGGTAATCGCGCCGTTTATCGGAATTAAGTTCCCGGTACAGGTCAACCGTACCGTATTCGGCAATATGGATTACAAATTTATTTGCCGGAAGCGCCGCAGAATCCGTACTGGACGTTATGTAATCCACGATAGAAGTCAACGTCGAGGTTTTGAGAGGCTGTGCAAGTGCTTCTTGCGGAAGAATTGACATTTCCTTGTCCACAAATTTGCGCCCGGAATAGTCAATTTCGTGTGGGGCGTCCATTTCCTGCAGCTTTTCAATAAAGTCTCTCGTCATATCCATAATTCAAAATCTTCCTTTCAAAATTTGTTTTAGGCTTCGTTCTTAACCATGCGGAGTACGGGAGGTTCGGCTTGTTCGGATCCGTTAATGGCTTGCTGTCCGGGAATATTGGGTACCATTTCAACAGCTTGCGTTTTGCTGCCTTCACCGGTAATGTAAAGAGTTGTATTAACCGGATTAGTCGGCTCGAGGTGGGACTTTGCAATAACGCTGACACCAATCTGCTGCCGCTCTGAATCCGGCTTAAATTCAACGGTCAGTGTCAATGTGCGCTTTTTAGTTGGGCTGGTGTTAACGTCCTGAATGTTCTCAATGACTTTTGTCATCTCATAGTCGGCACGTTCCAAAATGGCCCCGTTCGCCATTTCGAGGATTGACTTCTGATTTTTGATGTCCATAATATTTCCTCCTTTATAGCTCAGTTACTTTGAGCTCATCGTCGTTAGTCGTTCTCGTGGCTATAAATTGCAACCCCTTAGCCTTGCACTTTGCGTACAGTGCCGCCCGGCTCTTATCGTCCAGACGTTCCGCCCCGTCGATCAGGATGATTTGCAGGCCCTTCGGGTTACTGATTGCCACATCAACGCAGAGGTCAAGTTTTTCTCCGTCGGACAGGTTCGAGAGCGGCAGCCCATCCACAAGCGGTTTTCCGTCCTTGACCGATAATCCTTTGATTGGGATTTTTGCTTCTTTGAGGATCTGCCCCGGCAGTTTCCGGGCAAGTTCGATTTTCTCGGTCAGGGTATCAGCATTAGCCTGTAACTTTTCAACGTCGCTCTGCATACCCGTCATCCGGTGATATTCGTTCAAATACCGCTGCATATCCTTAGCCGTATTGATTTCGGCGGTCAGGGTCGATACGTCGGTAATCGGTTCGTCGGCATACTGCGCCGCTACCCCAACATTGCTGTCCAGTTTGGCTTTTACGGCTTCGTAGTCGGACTGCGCAATCTTGATTTTGTCGTCTTGCTTCGCTTCCAGCCCGGACAGCTTGTCCTGCTCAGCCTTGATTTCCGCTTTCAGGCGCTCAATAGTGGAGAGGATTCCCTGCCGCTCATTTGCAATCGCGTCCTTTGCGGCAAAAATTGCGCTGTCCCGGTCGGCTTGAATCCCATGGAGCTTGTCGTCATAGGACGCCTTATAGTCCTTGCATTTCTGGATTTTGGCATTCTGGGACCGGATCTTTTCCAGTTCCGTAACCTTGCTGACGAGATCATAGGCTTCCCACTTTGCCGCGTCGTAGTGTTCCGGGATTTTTGCGGCGAGATCCTCAATGTCTTTTTCCTTGTACCGCCTTTCGGAGTTGATCTCCTGCCGGGTCTGGTAATACACCCCGTTGTCAGCCTGGATGTCGTTCAGCACCTGCAGGATGTTCTGGTGGTAATCTACTTTCGGCGGGATTTCCCCGAACCAGTCCTGAATTGTCTTCATGTCCCATTTGTAGTCGATCAGGTTGAGGATGATCCGGTTCTGTTCGTCAATAGGCTTCCGGATGAACTCGACCGGGTTCAGCTGCAGCGGCGTGATGATATCGTCCAGGAACGTCTGCGGACGGGGTACGTTCAGGCCGTTTTCTTTCAGGTTGAGACTGGACGTGCTCATATTGGCCTTGCGCTTGCGGTCGATTTTCAGGCCGGTATCGGTTTCAATGATGATTTCCGCTTCGTCTGCGCGTTTGCGGATGCGTTCAAGCGTGTCACAATAGAGTTCTTTTTCACGAGGCATCCGAATCACCGCTTTTTGCTGTTTTGCCTGGGGAAAGAGACGGCAAAACAATATTTGCAGTAATGTTAAACAGGCTTGTCTGCTCAAATGGGTTATGCTTTACAAAGTTCTCCGGAATTTTGATGTTGAACTGTCTGCATAGGAGTTCTGCCATTTCCGCTATTTTTTCCGGCAACTGTCCGTTCTCTTTCATGATGGACCGCATAACTTTCAGAAAAGATGCAACCTCACCGAGGGACGTTGCTTTTGGAGCATAGCCACTGATAGAATATGCACCGGTTTTGCGGAGAGTGGGAAGAACGTCATGCGTTATCCAACGCTTGAACGGCTTTGCTTCTGGTTTTTTGCTCCCGAGTGTCAGACTGTAAAGGCCGGATTCGGAAACGATTGACATTTCCTGCGAACCGCCAAGGGTGGGAATTGAATTCGTACCCTTTTCATCATCATCAAGTCGGGCAATCGATTTGGAAGTGTCTCCGAGTTCAAGAACGTTGCACACATCTTTTGCCACAAACCACGGCTCATTGTTAATCATGAGGCTACGGACTTCGTTGCCGTGATAATCGAACGGGATAATTTTGTTCATACTGTTTTCCTTTCTATCTCCATAATTTCTGAAATTGCATTCAAGATTTTTTCATTATGTAGCGTTCCGCGCAGGCACTTTGAAATTTGCTCATCATAGCAAGTTATTCCTTTTGCGCGAATCTTGTCGCCAAGGCTGGTTATTGTTTGGTCGTCAACGGCCAATTTAATTTTTACAGCTTTACCAAAAGGTGTAAGCATATGCTGTTTTCGCAAGTAATTTTCCTCCTTTCAAGATTTTTATTTGTCATACTATTGACAAATAAGTGATATAATAGTATTATTACTTACTGTAAGGAAGAAATGAATATTACGCCCGCTTAAAGTAGCATTTTAAACGGTAATTTCAGTATGTAATTTACTTGTCTGTCACTTGTTAAACACATTATAGCAAGTATTTTACTTACTGTCAAGCGTATTTTGAAATTTTGAGAGGATGTAATTATGAACACGCTTGATAAAATCTTATCTCTTTTAAACGAAAGGGGGGTCGAACAACAAGCTCTTGCCGATTACTTGGGAGTTAATAAACAGGTGATTACAGATTGGAAAAGTGGAAAATCAAAATCTTATATTAAATATATTGGAAAAATATCACAATATTTTGGTGTTTCTTCCGATTATTTGCAAGGCATTCAAACTACGAACGAAATGACAGCCCAAAATAGTACAGAAAGAAAAGTATTGCTTCTTGCCAGAAGAGCAGCAGATATTCCCGATGAACAGCGTGAACGGATAATCAAAAATTTTGAAGATAACATTGATCTTTATTTGAAGGCCAAAGGTGTCTCTGAGGAGGAACTTAATCGTTGAAACCTGACTTTGATAAATGCGAAAAAGCGGCCACAAGATTATTGCTTAAGCAAAATATTCATAGTTTGCGCATAGATGTTAGATCATTAGTTTATGATAAAAAAATATTTTTCGATTCTATCCAAAATTATTGTAAAGTTACTAATGCTTCATTATCAGAATTCATCGGTATTTGCAATGGAGCCTTAAAAGATGGGTTTACTTTAGAAAGAATAAAGAATTGCTCAATTATTTATATTGTTTTGTATAATGACGAAATAGGCAATAGGGAACGTTTGAATTGGACCTTGGCACATGAAGTGGGACATATTTACTTAGATCACAAAAGTGATGGCCCTCAGCAAGAAATTGAGGCACACTTTTTTGCTACTCAATTGCTAATGCCAGAGGTTGTAATTTTATATTTAGCTAGAAGAAATAACGGCATAGGTGCGGAGGAACTGTGCGATTTATTTGACGTATCATTTGAGGCAGCTTGCAAACGAATTAATACTTTGAATCATAAATATAGCTACTTTTACGGGCAAGAAGAAAAAGAACTTCTTTCCAAATATAGTCCTTTAATCAACAATTCATTATATCCGGTCTATAACGCAATTTAATAAAAGCCTTTTTGCTCCGAATACGAGAGCGGCTTTTTTAAAATGCTATATGAGGTTTGTTATGCCAAAAAGCAAAATCACGGATGGCCTACGCCAGAAGAAAAATGGTGTCTGGGAACGTGCCGAAATCATTGATGAAAAACGTCGTTGGTTCTCTTCCAAAGACCCAGAAGAAGTCTGGAGAAAACGCAATGCAGCACTGGGAGCCGCAGAAACTGAACAGGAGGAAAAGGACAAGGGTCCCTTATTTGAAGAAGTTGCAGATGCTTATGAAGAAAACGTTTATAATATGAAATACGGCACTCAAAAAGTCTATCTTCCTGCAATTCGCCGGGCAAAAGAGCGTTTCGGCAACCGTCGAATTAAAGAAATTGAACCTTATGAAATAGCCGAATTCCTGAAATCCCTCTCCAGTATGGCGCGTACAACGGTCCTCAACCAGAAAACAGTGCTCAACGCAATATTTCAGACCTGGATAAGTAGTCCCAAATGGCATGGAGACCATAATGCAGCCGAACTTGTGACAGTACCACATGGGCTCCGGAAAGGCAAGCGAGAGCCACCTACAACAGATCAGGTCAAAATTGTAAAAGATCATCACATGGATTCGGACGCACTACCCGCAGTTGTCTACTTATGCACTGGGGAACGAAAAGGTGAGGCCTGCGGGATCCAGATGAAAGACATTGATTTTGAAGCCAGTACAATCCACATCACAAAGCACATTGAGTTGCGGGGAAATAAGCCGCATATGCTTGATGGGGCCAAAACGCCTGCAGGAGTGCGAAAGATCCCCCTGTTGCAAATGCTTCGGGAGGCGCTTGAACCATTGCGCAACAAACCACCGGAAACATATATCCTTGGCGGTAGACAGAAACCGCTTTCTGGCTCCCAGTACAACCGTATGTGGGTGTCATTCTGGCGAAAATATGGTATGGCGCATTCAATTCACGGGAAACAACTGAAAAGCATCTGCGTAACGGAGTGCCAAAAATTACAAAACGCACTGTTTGGACGGCAGACGTATGTGCGCACCAGTTTCGTCATGAGTATGTCTGTATGCTTGCTGAAGCTGAAATTCCAGAAGCAATTGCCATTCAGATTGTCGGCCATGCGAATGCGAAAATGATTCATGAAGTCTATATGAGCCTCAAACCAGAAATGATTAATAGCACCAGAAATCGCCTTGATAAGATATTATCCATAAATAGTGTGGACTAAATGTGGACTTTTACATATTTTTGCCTATTTTACTATATTAAAATTGAGTTCAAATCTCTCTTTCTCCGCCAGAATTATAGCCCGCATGAGTGCTGAAAATCCAGTATTCATGCGGGATTTCTTTATTTTCACATAAGACTGTAAAAAATTAAAAAAGACTATTTCAGACATTTTTATGTGGACTAAAATTCCCCGCCAGCCTCAGCCAGCGGGGAAAATCGTATTAATTTTTAATCAACAAACAGGCTATCTTCCATTTTTCTGATTTTTGTTCTGACGTTGTCAACATTTACAGTAATTCTGTCCCCTCCTTTTGGGATTGCTTCGCGCAGAATATCAACAAATTTTTTTTGAACTCCCGGCACAGCCGGGAGTTTTCGTTCTACAATAAAAGAGAGCTAACTGATCGGTTAAAATCAGTTAGCTCTTTTTATGAATCTTGGAATCAGTGTTGCCAAAACGTTGCCATCGGGGACCTTGATAAGCCGCAGACCCGCATAACTACTGGGCTTTACGGCCTTTTTAAATCATTCCCACTCGATTGTAGCGGGGGGCTTGCTGGTAATATCATATACCACGCGGTTGACATGCCGGACTTCATTGATAATCCGGTCGGAAACACGCGCAAGGACATCGGCTGGAATCCGAGCCCAGTCCGCCGTCATAAAATCAGACGTTGTAACGCCGCGCAGGGCAGGAATAATCGCATACCACAGCCATTTTTTATATTTTTGTATAGGTTAGTATATAGTAGGAAGATCACTTTGTTTTTTCTTACCTAGGTGGCTTTCTTGTAGCAATTTATATTTTATCACATATTTTAGTATTTAACAATATTCCCACTAATGGTTTTAATGTATATTATAGAATTTAGTGCAATAAAAAATTGCAAAAAAATAAGGCAATGACTAAAAAGCCACTGCCAATTTTTTATTTAAGTTCTACTTTTTGCTCAACTACAATAAGACGTTCATTCATGTTTTCAAGTGTTGTTGACATACGATCCATATTTGCGTTTATGTTTACCAACACCTGATTTTGGTTATTAAAATACTCCAAGAGTTTATTTTCTCGATTTATACTGTCTTCCCTTATTTTGCTTGCAAATTTGAAAACAAAATAACCTAAACCTAAACATGCCGCAATAGGGAAGCCAACTGTCGAAATTATTTGTACGATTCCACCCACTATAGGCCTCACTTCCTGATACTTTGATTTATTTATATTTTTTTCCCACATATGTATGCTCTGCTCATATTATTTTGCGGTATAGTAACCCAAACGCAGTTTCCAACTGTAAAAGTCATATTGACAGCGCAATACAATGTATGTTGTTTACCATTTATTAACACTTTATATTGACTATCGTCTAAAACTCCAATAATAGTTCCTGTTGTGGTTTTGTCGTAACAAGCTGTGTCAATTTTACGATTTATTAGTTGTTGAATTGCATCTAATATTTCTGATTGTATTTTATTCATTTTGCATAACTCCTTTGCAATGCGGTGAGACTTAATCCAGAAAACATATTTTGAATTTTATTTATTGCTTCATTTGTCGCATCTTTTTGTGCCTGTTTAATCTTTGCTAATACTTTTTCATCTGTATTACCTTTAACCGTAATATCACCCATTTTTATATCTAAATGTATAGGTGTTGTATTATTCCCTGTATTTTGATTTGATGAATTAGATGTGGCATAAGCACTTTTCAATCCATTAATGCCGTTGATACTTGTACCGATATCTAAAGCAAAATTAGTTGGTATTGCCGCTTGCATTTGTTTTGATACCAATGTCATATTATCGGTAAATCCTTGTCCAATACCAAGAGCCATATATTTACCAATTTCATCCGCGAATACTTGTGACGGGGAATGTATTTTCAAGTGTTTCTTGAATCCATCAACAACACCCTTGCAAAACTCAGAAATACGATCGTGTAGCCAACCAACTGCGCCATTTATTCCGTCCCAAATACCATGTACAATATTCTTACCGATATCAACCATTTTTTGAGGTAATTCTTTCATAAAATTAACAACAGTTGAAACAAATTTAGGTATTTCTGTTCCTGCTGTTGATATAAGGTTGCTGCACCATGTTTTTACTTTATTTAAAGTATTTACAAGCCAATTCCAAACTTTTGATGGTAACTGGCTGAACCATGTACCAATACTATTTATTATTTTAGGAATTTGCTGTGACAAGTAAGTCCATGTGTTACTACCCCATGTTTTAATTTTAGTAAGGGTATTTACAAGCTGATTCCAAACCTTAGAAGGTAATTGTGCAAACCAGTTTATAATTCCGTTGATAATTTTAGGAAGATCATTTTTTACCCAGTTAAAAGCATCTACACCAAAATTAACAATATCTGCTAATAGTGTACCGATTATTTCTCCTATCTTTTCCGGTAATTCGTTAAAGAAATTAATAAAGCTATTAATCCATGACGGAATTGTTGTAGTAAAGAAATTTCCTATTCCATTCCACAAGTTAGTGAAAAACTGGCCTACATTCGTCCATAATCCATTCCACCAAGCAGGAATAGAATTAAATAAAGATACTAACCCATTCCACGCTGCGGGAATCGTCGTTGTAAAGAATCCTATAATTGCATTGCAAACAGTTGTAATAACAGTTTTGATTCCGTTCCAAACTGTATTTACACCGTTACGGAAATTGGCATTTGTATCATACAGATGTTTAATTCCAAGCACTAAAGCCGCTACTGCAACCGTAACAGCAATTACCGCAGCAATTACCGCCCCGGCAGGAGTTAAAGCTGCTGATAATGCTTTTGCAAGAGTAGCACCGCCGCTTAGTGCTTTGTGAAAATCGCTGATAGCCGTTATGGTTTTGCCTATGCCTGTTGTAATTGCTCCTACACCTGTAGTCATTTTACCGATAACAATTAAAGCTGGGGCCACCGCTGCGACAACAGCCGCAATTTTAACTATCATTTCCTGCTGTGAAGAGGAAAGCTTTGAAAATTTGTTTACTGCCTCTTCAACGCTTTGTGCGATCTTTGTAATAGTGGGAGCCATTACCTGTTGTAATTTTATAGCAGCAGTTTCAATAGACCCTTTCATTTGTTCGATTGCACCTTTGGTATTGCCTTGCATGGTAGAAGCCATTTCTTTAGCCGCACCGGAAGAATTTTTCAAAGATGAAGTTAATGTGTTTAAGCCGCCACTTCCATCTTTAATCAAAACCTGCATACCGCTAAGTGCATCAGTACCCATAATCGTAGCAATAACCTGATCTCGCTGTTTATCGGAAAGACCTTTTGTCTTTGTACTTAAATCACTGATAATCTGAGACAGTGGTTTCATTTTACCTTGCGCATCATAAGCACTAAAACTAATCTGTTTCATAGCTGTTGCCTGTTCTTTAGATGGATTCATTAAATTGGTTAAAGCACCACGCAAAGTAGTACCGGCCTGAGTACCTTTGATTCCGGCATTTGACATTTCGCCAATAGCAGCAGTTACAGATTCCAAAGACCATCCCGCATTTTGGGCAACAGGAGCTATATATTTCATTGCTTCGCCGGTATCAGCAACAGCGGCGTTTGTATCTGCCGCATTCTTCGCCAATACATCTGCAACATGTCCAGCCTGATCCGCTGCTAATCCAAATCCACGCAATGTAGAAGCCGCAATGTCGGAACTTGTCGCAAGGTCTTCACCGGATGAAGCGGCAAGATCAAGCATACCCGGCATAGCCGACATAATTTCTTTTGTGCTGAAACCTGCGCTTGCAAGATTTTCCATACCTTCAGCCGCTTCGGAAGCTGAGAAAGCAGTATCTTGTCCAAGTTGAATCGCTTGATTATTTAACTTCTCAAAATCACTTCCTGTTGCACCCGAAATTGCTTTGACTCTTGACATCTGCGCTTCAAAGTTATCACCAGCCGTAATAGCAGCTGCACCAATACCGGCAACCGCTCCAGTAACAGGAAGTAATTTATTTCCAACTCCACTTATTTTGTCACCGGCACTGGATATTTTTTCTCCCGCTTGTTGTAAGTGAGTGCCTAATACACTGCCTGTGCTTTTAGCCTGTGATTCAAGGTCTTTTAATTTTTGCTTCGTCTGTTCAATCTCACGCTGGAAAGCTCTATATTGTTCTTCTCCTATATCACCGTTTTTAAATTGTTCCTCAACTTGTGACTGAGCGTCTTTTAAAGTATTTAATTTTTCTTTTGTTTCCCCAATAGATTTATTAAGAAGTTCTTGCTTTTGTTGCAACAGCACTGTATTTGAAGGATCGAGTTTCATCAAGCGATTTACTTTATTTAACTCAGAATTTAAATCTTTCGCACGAGTATTAACACCCTTTAAAGCTTCATTAAGGCCTGTTGTATCGCCACCAACCGTGTAAGTTATGCCTTTTATACCTTTATTTGCCATTTAATCACCTCACTTTGAATTATGCAAATCTCCATATATAACCATAAGCTTGTTTATATTTTCCTCTGCAACAACCGCTAATTGCGCTTTGATCAAAATCATTAATGCGTACTACTTCACTTTGAGATAAATAGGTTCTTATATAATTTCCATCCAAATCATATTGATTTACTTTTTTACCCTGTTCGTTATATCTGTGTTGATTTACGGATTTTATTTTATCTGCCAATTTATCTAAATCATCCTCAAAAAGCCAAATATTGTGATATGCTGTTTTGGTTATTCCGTTTGCACAACAACGTATATTTGCAACTGATATACCTGTTTGCTTTGCAGCTTGTATTGAGGATTTATATTTACCTATCAAATTGCCATGCCTATCGAATTGATAAACAGGTTTCTTAGGTTTATTAGTCGATTCATCCATCCATTTAAGATTAGAAATTCGATTGTTTTGTTTATTGTGATCTATATGTATTACAAATTTTTTGTTTTCTGGATTAGGAAGAAAAGCTATTGCCATTAATCTATGTACTGTATAGTATTTCCTTTGTTTATTATAATGTAAACAAACATAAAAATATCCGGCTTTATTTATTTGTTGTTTAATTATTTTTCCTTTTATATTTCTAATCCTACCGAAATTAGAAACATGATATATTCCTTCGTAACCTTTTATATCACACCATATTTCCTTCATGCATCAACACCTCATAAAAAAATAAGGGAAACTAATTAAGGGATTGTATTTCCCACAATTAATTTCCCTTTTATTAAAACATTAGCTCTGATTGATATATTATTTTTTCAGCTTGTTCCTTATTATAATTATCAAGTATATGTTTTACATTATTGTCAACAGTAATATACCGTTTTTTACTACGTGCTTTATGCTGCTTATTAACAACAGTAATATATACTCTTTGATGAGTATGAGATAAAATGTAGTTCATTTCATCTTTTGTAATGTATTGCATTAATCAGTTCCTTTTTTATAAATCGAATGCGTCAAAATCTGCTTGTGTCGCCATTCTTTCACCATTATTTGCAGATTGGCTATTTTCATCAATACCATATCTCTGCTTTAAAATATCAGTATAGGCATATAAGTAATCTATAATTTTACCGATATTCAAATCATCAATTTCGGCAATAGATAATCCGTTTGCTTTGCACAATGCCAAAAATTCTTCAGTTGTCATTGGTTCGTCATTATCGGATTGACTATCACCGTTTATCCGTTTTTTGTTGATATCTCGATAGATTTCTGAAGCATATCCATAATTGGTTCTATAATTTTAACAATAGGGAATGTATCAAATGAATCAAGCCATGCTTGAGGATCAGGTATAGACGGATCGGCGGTTTTTGCCATAGTCCAAGCAAGATTATATACAAGTTCAAGATTCAATTTTGTAAAATCATATTCATCTTGAAATGTAATTTTCCCGTCTGGCTGTTTAACTTTCTTTTTCTTTTTTGATTCATCAAAATTGCTTAAACTTGCAGCATCAGCAAGGAAACTTTTGTTAAATTGCTGCTGATATCTATACAAACAACCGCCGGTACACTTGAATGTAATCGGCTTTCCATCAATTGTTATTGTTTTTTCCATTTATGTATTATCTCCTATCTTAATTATTTAGATGTAACTGTTGTTTTACCAGCTTTAATAGCTTTATAAGAACCATCTACTTCAACCACTGCAATTTCGTTACCTGTAGTTGCTGTAATATCAGAAGTACCATCCCAAGCCGTATATCCTGCTGTAGTATTGCAAACATCACCATAAGCAGGAAGCGTAACAGTTGCCGCTGTCTTATACATATAGCTGTTGCCAATTGTAAGAGTCGGTGTGACCGTCAAAAGCGTGTCACCTGTAGTAGAACCTGCAATAGATGTTACCGTTAAAGAACCTAATGCTGTTGTGCCGTCATAAACCTTATCGAACCATGCATTATAAATTGTAGCGTTTTCAGCCGTATTATCAATATGACCTTTAATTTTATGTTTCAATACACCATCGACAACCGGACGAACTTTCAAATCAAGCGATTCTTCTTTTAAATCCACTTTGTCTTTTATAGTTTCACTTTCTATATTCGGGCGGCTTGCCTTGCACCTATAGAAAACATGACGAGTATTATTTACGTCTCCTAAAAATTGAAAGAGTAAGGCAAATTCTGAAACTGTATCATCCGAGCTTTCCGTTACTACTCCATTAGCATCTATTTCTTCGCCTAAAATATCTGTTTTAAAACTGTCTGGAATAATATTGAATGAAATATTTCCGGTGTAACCTTGATCTGTGTCAAAATCGCACTGAGCGATATTATCCCCATAAGCCGTCACGCTTGAACCAGCGGGTTTTAATGAAATACTAACCGCTCCATTTATTGAAACTGGTGTCGCATATGTACCATCTGCTGATAATTTTGCATAATATACATCGCTTAAACCTGCTTTTACTTTATTTTGTGTTGTAGCCATAATTTAACAACTCCCTTTATATTTCAATTTCATACAAAATCTCAAACATATGTTCGGATTCTATGTATGATTCTGTTTTATCATAAAAAATAGATGCGCTGTCAAACGCATCCTCCAATTTCTGTTCTGTTGCTATATCCTTTTTATTAGTATATAGTTCAATATTGTAATTATTTTGTTTGTAATAAACCCTGTTATCTGCGCCTGTATTATCCGAATTTTTGAGATAATAAATAATGTAAGGCGGCTTCGGAGGAGGATTGTTCGGATCAGATGATTTCCAGCTATGATAAACAACAGGTAATCCAGTAGAATCTAAAACAGCTCTTAATCCTTTAATATCCATATTAATCACCTGCTGTCTTATCTATTTCAGCGTCAATTTCCTTTTCTATTGCTTCACAATTTGGCGCAATATGAGGAATACCCTCAACACGTCCACCATTGCGCTTTGCATGACCGTTTTCCAAAAGATGAGTTAAAGACGGTTCTTTTTTATTATAAATAGTGTATTGGATATTCAAATTATTCTCATAATCTTTTTTAGCTGTCCATCCCTTAGCGTATTTACCGCCATTTTTGGCACGTCTAGGAGAATCACGTTTTATATTTTTAGCCAATTCTTTTGACTTGTCTGTTATGATATTTTTGATTTCTTTTGTTTTTTCGTCTGAAAACTCTTGAAGAGAAGCGGAAATTATATCAGCGAAGTTAGATGAATCACATTTAATTGTATCACTCATTTCCCATCTCCACTTTTCCATATAATTCCGTCATTTCGTCAACAGTATCATATACACGATAAATGGTATAAACAGTACCGCTGTCATTAGCAGGGTAACGTAATGTTGTTTCACCATGATAATCCGCTGTCCTTACTAAAAACATAGCGGCTGATTTTATACCGCTTTGCCCTGCAAGGAAAAATTCTGTTTGGGGTGTACTTTTCTTTGCACAATAAACTTTCCGATAAATTGTTTTATCAGGAATTTGTTGCCTCAAATCATCAGTAGTATAAGTTTGTGTAATTAGTTGTGCTGTTTTGTTAAAATACGTATTTCCAGTTTTATATCTCATCTATATCACTTCCATATTGACTTACCTGATTACATAATTCTGATTTCTTATATTGATAACGATCTATATACCATTCTTTGTCTGGATTCTCAATGCCGAAATATGCCTTGACATATAAAATAATGGCTTGCCTTATGTTGCCATCATCTATATAATCAATCGTATTTCCATCTGAATCCTTAAGACCATAATCATTAAAGGCAGAAGATTTTATACCTCCTGCCTTTAAATCATCTATAGCTTGTGATATAAGGTCTGTTATCTCAGTATCAAAATCAGTATTATCATCTGTAATACGCAAAGATTTTTTTATTGATGATAACAATGACATTTACATCACCTTATCAAGCAGTTGCTTTTGTCAGTTTTACAAACGCTTCACCGAGTGCCGGTTTGCAATCAAACATAGCACTACCACGGAAGTCAATGCTATTGTTACGGAAGCCACTTTCAGCAGAAGAATCAACGGTAATATTCTGTGAAAGATTACCCACAAGATAACGGAAGTTACCAAGATAAACGTCGTGTTCTGCGACTGAATCGGAAAGCATTACAGGATAACCCATAATCACATAGCTGTTAGTAGTCGCATCACGGACAACGAGATCATTTTTGGATTTATCCATCAGCGGCATAAAATCCTCATACAGCGTCTTTTTGCTCATAAGCATTTTTGCGTTATAGTCATATCCACCTTTAAGCAGGCCGATAAAGCTACAAACATTAGAATATGTAAGGGAAGAAGCAGCGGCAACTGTAAAGCTGTTTGTATCGTCCCATGTATTAGCTTTTTCAATCCCTGTCGGCTGAGATACACCTGTACCATTAATAGACATATACTCAATCTGGCGTGCAATATCTTCCGCAAGAATCTGAGTCAACCAACCTTCAAACGCATCGATTGCCATTGTCTGGACGGTCTTAGAAATGCTGATAATCTTAATAAACTCATAGCTGCCAAGATCAATAGATGCGATTGTATCGGAAGCAGGTGTAACGGAATTATTTTCTGTATGAAGTGCCGCACTATCCCTGACATTTTCTGTTGCAAACTTCACATCTCCAGCAACCTGAAGCAGAGTCATTTCATTAAGAATAGGCGCTACCTGTTTAATTTTGCTGATAAGCTGATCTGCTGTCTGTGTTGGAATAGCAGCACCGGCACTATCAGATACAGAGCTATAAGCTCTCTGCTCAACCTCGTTCAGTTTTACGCCCTGAATATGTTTCAGAAATGCACTGCGATATTCCTTACTGTCACGTGTATAATTATTATCCATAATATCCCTCTTTTCTGTTGGTTTATCAATCTTAATACCATCTACCAATTTCATACGTTTTTCAATATCAGAAAATTCCGTATCAAGATTTCTAAGTTCTTTTTCGCAAGCGTCAAGGTCAATACCTTCTTTTTTGCTTTCAATATCGGAACGGATTTCCGCTTTGCGATTGTTAATTTCAAACATTCTTTCTGTTAATTTATTCATAGTAATCATTACTCCTTTAATCTAATATAATGTTTTTAGAATTAAAGCTTTGCGCTTCTCAATATCAATTTTTGCTTGCCTTTCTTTTTCAAGCTCTGTTACTTTTGCCCTCGCGGAAACAGATACATTTGTATCATCATATGCAGGCAAGTCCACAATGGAAATTTCAAACAACTTATCAATCTTATTAACGATAAATGTATTTGTATCGGTGTTAAAATCTTCATCACGGATTGTAAAAGCAAAGCTGCATTTATCTACAAGCCCATTTTTAACCATTTTATAAAGGTCTTGTCCATAGCTTGTATCAATCAAATTCGCCTTAAAATACAAACCGTCAGGCCGTACATCAAGAGTTAAAGTATTATTTTTAGTCCTTGCAAGTGCTTGTTCGGCGTGATTGTAATATAAATATACATTTGATAAATCAACACCATCCAGCGCATGAGAATCAATCATTTCATAATACTGCGTTTCACCATCATTAAATAAAGGCGTTGCTTCATTAAAAACAATCGCCTTACCTTCAATCTGCATATTACTATTCTGATTTTCCGCTGTCTGTATTGGTACTTGTATTGTTCGTATTTCCTTTTGTATTTTCGTTTTCGTCATTCTGGTTATCACCTCCCATCAATGAATTAATCAGTTTATTTTTCTGATTAGCTGCACTTAATTGATATTGGTTAGCTATGTTGCTATCAACATAATTAAGTGATTGCAATATCTTATCAGCATCTGGCGGCGTTTCAAGATTAAGAATATCGGCTATCATGCCTTTTGTAAGTACCCCAAGGTCTTTAACACTATTAATCATATTGACTTTGCTTGTCATACTCATATAGCTAAGTTTATCGGAAACAAGTACAATCTCATTGCCAAAAGATAGTTCACGGTCTGAAAATAGTTTTGCATTGAGTTCCTGTGATAACTGTAAGCTCAAAGGTTCAAGTACACCTTCATAAAAGGCCTGAAATTCATTCTCATCGTATGTACCTTTTATGATATCTTCATTTAAACCAAAATACCGATATATCTGCTCCTGTACAAGGTTTGTATTATCTTTATCAATAAGTACTGGCTTGCTGTCAATAGGCGTATATTCGCCCTTGCCATCCATAATGATAATGCCGCCATTATTTTGTGTATCGAAAAATTGTGATTTAAAATTATCACGCTTTTCTTTGACATCATCTGGTTGCAAACTGCCTATTACCTTATAAATTCCACGTATAAAAGCAGATGATTTTACAGCATTAATAATACCTTCAGCAATCGTATGTAAGACGTTTACAATCGGATATAATGGTGTTGTATTTGTTTCACTAAAAAAGTCATTTTTATAAATATTTCTTCGCAAAACAATTACATCATCTGTTAATGCTGTTACTTGTCTGCCGTTAGCAAATGTAAATGTAAGATATAAATCACCATATTTATTTTCTTTTAATTCAGCTTGAGAATAACTAAAAGGCCATAAGGCAATTACATTTCCCATATTGTCACGCTGCACATAAATATAGGCATTATTATCCATGTAATAACAAGTACATAGCTTGTATAAAAATGTGTATGCACTCATGTCAGGATTCGGACGTAATGATAAAAGGTTGTCCAAACTATCACGCACACGTTTACCTTTTAACCTGTGTTCAGGTTGCATTTTAGCGAAATAACGGCTTATTGTATCAACACAAGTCCTTACGGTTGCATTATTATATAAATCACCGCTATAGCTATTAATGCGATTATTATATGTATTAAGCATTTGTACCGCTGTTAATTGCTTAGGCACTTGCTTTTTATTGCCAAAAATTCGGTTAAACATACTCCGTTTCTGTTTTTTTATATTTATCACCTCTTTTCATTTAAAGTAAAGCAATTACCTACCTTTGATTAGTTGTTTATAATCAAGCCAATTTTCCATAAGCCCATAATAGCTATCGTACATTGAAGCTGTTCCATCAATGCGTAATTTTTTATTTTTGGATTTATCAAATTTTATATTTCCGCTTGGATCGGATGTAACCGCTGTATTAGATAAACACCACATAGTAATTTGATTACTATTGTAATTAATTAAATGCGCTTGAAAATCTACTTGCATTTGCTTCATTACAGGCGATACTGATTTATACCCTTGTCCGCATGGTTTAATTGTATAACCCTTGTTTTCCATTTCACGACTCCAGTACTGAGTACCCCACCTATCATAATAAATCCAATATGGAATAATATGATATTGATTTTCAATCGTTTCAAACCATGCTGTAACATCGGAATAGTTGATCCTATTGCCTTTACAAAATGTGATTAATCCTTTTCTTTGCCATTCGTCATATGGTACTTTATCCTGTTTAATGTGCTTTTCCGCTGTATCAGCAGGGATAAAATAATGCTGTAATACATATCTCGTTTCATCATTGTCGTGCATCATAAGCATGGTTGTACAAGTCAAATCCCCAACTTCCGATAAATCTACTCCACCAATTCCATAACTACCGCTGAATGATTTTAAGTCAAATGTGCTTTTATTAGTTAATTCATAAGCTGTCAACCAACTACCGGCGACATTTTCAGGTATATCGAAATCCTTTGTTTTTAATGTTGGCAGGAATGTAGTATCTACCTTTGCACGTTCAACATTTGCTTTCAATTCATCGAATGATTTTATAACACCTAATGACGGATTAGCTTTGATCCACATATCAGGATCATCAATTTCTTTAACATCATCCAGTTCATAAAAGAATGGTAAAAAGCTGCCATAAGGCACATCTTTATCAGTAATTTTACCGTCAAGGATATTGCATCCATAATCATGCAATGTGTCGAATAATCCAGAACGGACGAATCCAGCAGTAGATATTGTAAATATAAGCGGCTGTTCTCTTGCACTCATAGATTGTTTAATCACGTCATAGGAATATCTATCCTTATTAGAATGTATTTCATCGATCAGTGCTAAACTGGCATTAAGGCCATCGGAAAGCTCACTGTTTTTTGACAACGGAAGCATAAAAGAAAAGTTCAAATCACAGTACATATCTATTTTGCGTTTACGGATTATCTTTTTTAATTCTGGTGATTGTTCCACCATATTCCTTGCTTCATCAAATATGATTCGTGCCTGTTGATATTTATTTGCACTGCAAAGAACTTGTGCGCCATTTTCCGATAACATACCAAAAACGCCTAATCCACTAAGCAAAGTCGATTTTCCGTTTTTCCTGCCACATTCAACAAACGCTTCTCTGCACCTGCGCAAACCTGTATCTTTATCAATGAATCCATAAATTGCTTGTAAAAGTGCTTTTTGCCATAGGAGCAATTTTACAGGTTTCCCCATCCATTTACCTTTTGAGTTTTTACAATACGTTTCTATAAAATTAATCGGTTCATTTGACCTTTCTATATCAAAAATCCAATTTCCTATTGGATAATCTAACTCGTCGTTAAGTGCTTTGTACACTTGCTTTATGCGTTTACCTGCAATGATTTCACCGTTTTGTATCTTGTCATAATATTCTTTTATGTAATTGTGTTGCTTCACTTTTTATCAGTACCTTTTTTAATAAACTTTTTCAATTTCTCTTCCTTAGGATCAACCTGTTTTGCTGCTATAGGTTGCTCGTCTTTTGGAAGCAGATTTAAAAGTTGCGCCATAACAGCACTGTAGCGATTGATCATTGTGTTATAGCTCTTTGTAGCAGGATTTTCCACAAGGTTTTTATTATATGTTGTTAAAGCCCCACGGCTATTAATTTCATCTTTAAGCTCATCCAATGTTACATTCATAAATGCAGCATTGCCAATCAAGCCCTCAGCCATTTGTATTTTATCTGGCGTTACATTTTTTAAAGTTTTTCGTAATTTGACATATTCGTCATTAATTTTATTATTTTTTACATCTTTATCCATTTATTTTCATCTCCTATTATTTATTGTTAATTAGTACAAAAAATTGATAATCACGTTGTAAAAATTGCTATAGGGAGGAAAAGTGTACCTTGTCACCGGTTCTCCTGTGCTTTAGTATGTTAAAGTGAGTAAGGGGGGAGTTGCATGACTACTCTAATTATTATTACCATTAATTACCAATAACTATCTATGACTTGTCTATTGATTTTTTATTTTTTCCAACATAAACAAGGTTGCCTTCATCATCAAATCTATAGCCATCAGCCGTTGGCCTTGCTCCCGTCTGGCTATGGATGGCAGCATGACAATCAACACAAACACATTCGAGGTTATCAGGATTCCATACAACATTAGGATCGTTGACATTCGTATCGTCAACCCATATCTTATGGTGTGCTATGTCACCTCTGCCACCGCAATAGACACACATCCCACCATCACGATCAATTATGTATTGCCTAAGTTTTCGCCATCGTGCTGAATGATAGAAACTATACCTTGCCATTGCTATCTATCTTTTCATCTTTACTATTTTCATTTATTGGATTATCCAGTTCCTGCATAATATAAAAGCACTTGGCTAAGTACCAAATTTTCTGAGTATCATTCAAATTTGAATTATCTATTTTATTGCCATCAAGCGATAGCACAACATAATTAAAAGCATTTTTTATAAATTTGATATCATCAGTACTAAGTTCAATTTTCATATATTCCATCTTTCCTTTCAATCTCATCAATTATTCTATTTCTGAACTTATCATCTATTAAACTGCGCACAAAAAAGGAAGCTAAGATTTCTCCTGCTTCCTCATCACTTACAGATTTAATATTTTTAACATAGTGTTCAAGCGTCTGTATCACTGCTTCCATCTTTTGCTTGACTAAATTGATAATCATCCTTTATTTTTCCAACCAATAATCTAAATGTTTCCTTACCTTTTGGCGTTATTAGGGTTTGCGTTCCATTCCATCCATTATCATTTTTATATTCTTTCACTTCAAATAAATCTGTTTTATCTGAAAATGGCTTTAGCTTATTTCTTCCATCACGATATACATATTTATTATTTATTAGAAAATTAATGAAATCCTTCTGCTTTACATGCAATTCTTTTGCTGTGTCACGGAAATTTGTCAATAAATGGCGGTCAACTAATGCATCGAAATATTCCGCTTTTGGTTTTTGCTCTGCAATTAGCTTATTCTGTTTCCGTACTGTTTCCAGCGTATTTTTAAATAATGCTTTTGTATTATCATCAGCAAACGGCAAATATGTATTTACAAACATCTCATCATTTGATACGTAACCGCCTGTTTTGCGAATTGTAGGAATTACATCATGTGTTATCCAGCGTTTAAATTGCTTTGCTGTTGGTATATGACTGGATAGAATCAGAGAATATAAACCGGATTCATTAACCAAAATTCCTTTAGTTCCATTGACGGTGAACGATTTGTTCACCGTTTTGTCTTCTTCATCAATATGGTCACGAATTGCTTTTTGCGGATTAGAATAACCAAGACATTCTGCTACATCCTTACCTACAAACCACGGCTCATCGTTTATCATTATCGTTCTAACTTCTCCAAATTCTGGATTTTCAAATGTTTTCATAATTTCATTTTTCATATACATTTCTCCTTTTTAAATTAATATTTTTCTATTTACGGGATGTCGTGAATCACGACTCCCTTCTTCCTACAATGCACTCTCATTTCAAATGAGGGTGATAAATTTTGCCTGCTGCATACGGCTTATATTGTCTATGACGTAACGAACCGTTACTCCATCTCTACGGCTATCTGCTGTTCTCCTAAGGGTGTCACATTTCGTTACTCCCTTTTCAATTAATATTTTTCTAAATATTCACTTAACGCTTGATTTATTTCTGGTGTCCTATCAAAAACATAAAATACAGAATGTGTTTTACTGTTATACGATTTAAACAGATATCTGTATCCTTGATCCCTTAGGTACAACATCTTATTATGGTTATAGACAAAAATAAATCTTCGTCTTAATTCAACATCGTGTTCTTCTTTAGTCATTTTTCATTTCTCCTTTTAAATTCTAATTAATAAATAATAAATTTAAGCATAAAAATAGGAGATAGCGAATTAACCATCCTCTATATCTGTTTTTTATATTACATTCAAAAAAAATAATGATCTACAGAATTAGAATAAACATTAATACGTTTTCCACATTTCGGACATATATAATCTCTTGAACCATCAATATTTGAATATGATGTTCCAATACAATCGAATGAAATATTACATTTTTTACATTTACCACGATTCCATTTCATCTTATCTGTAATCCATATTATCCCATAATAAACAAGTAATGCCGCACAAATTATTGCTATCCCTATAAAAACTTTCATGTTTATTTACCTTTCTTTATTTCACATTTCCAATTTTCCTATCAGGATATAAAAAGTTCCAATACTTTACAAGATTATCTGCTTCTTTTTGAGTATTAAAAAAGCCATACCATTTATAATTGTCATTTACTTTTGCAACATAAATATGATACATACAGTCACTCCCTTCTTTTATAATTCTAATTTATAATAATTAAAAATACCCATAGAAAAAGCCGCCCGATAGGGGACGGCTAATAAATTATTACTATTATTTTCTAAATTGCACTAAAATCTACAGCGTCGATGATTTGCGAAGCAAACCAATTAACACCTTTGTGAGCAAGAGCTGGATTGTTAAAGTCAATATCATTTATTGCTGAGTGAGCTATTTTACCAGATAATTGGGTATTCAACCTACCATTAGACAATTTGTTCAAAGCAATTGCCAATCTTTTCTCAACAAGAAATAAATCTTCTTTTGTGATAGTCATTTACATTCAACTCCTTTTTAGTATCAACTATATATGCTCTCTTAGGAACTATAATATCACATATTTCTTGATTATGCAAGGATAATTGTTTCATACTTGTAGATTTCTGTAATTCTTCAATCACTTTATTTTTTGTAATTTCTCCGTTTCTATATTTTTCAAGTAATATCGGTGGATTACTATCACTCATAACACCCATAATCATATCATACTTATGTTGATTACTGCCGTCAACATTATACATTCGATTATAAAATACAAATTCTGCAAATTCATCATCATATGCAGGTAAAAATTTGTAATTATAATGCTTATGTTGCAATATTTCCGATGGAATAAAATCAAATTCAATAACGACTGGTATCTGTTTCTTGGGATTGCTTTTGATATTAACCCCTAAATCAGGTTGAATAACATATTTCAACATTCTGTTAATATAATCTTCTGCTTTTTTCTGATCGTATGCTAAATAAAAACCATATCCAAAATCTAATTCATTATTTCTATTATAATCTACTTTAATTCCTAATTTGCAAATACTTTCCCATCCATCTAATGTAGTAGCATGATACCAACTACTATGATTCATATATTTTTCGAGCGTCACACTATATCACCCTTCATACCATAATGTACCAACTTTCTACATTATAGCACAAAGAGCGACAAAAGAAAATAATTTAATGTAAGTCCCACCACCCTTACATTACATAACTGTTTGGTAAGGAAGATTAGTTTAAACAGTTACCCAACATGTTTTACCATGCAATTACAAAAAACTAACAACTTTGTAATTCTTAATAATCACCATTCCTTTTTTATATATAAACACATAATAAATGTGATTATAATCTAGGCGCACTCTCAACCATACGGCTCAAAATGCGCCTTGAAAGAAGATTAATATAATGTATGACTCATACATTATTTTTTAGGCAACACTCAAAAGAGTGCAGGCAAGTGATTGTCTGCCTTTAATCCAGCTCCATATAGGAAACCATCAGTTCACCCCAGCTATTTACACACAATTAATGGAGGCGGCAGGATTTGAACCTGCTACGGTAAATAGCAAACGCTTCAAAAACAATGAGTAATTTATATGTAAAACAAGGAATTAACCTTGTTATTACCGAAAATATTTCAATTATAATTCTACCATAAAAAAATTATCAAAATAGTTTTCTAACCTTTTAGCTTCAGGGCGGCATAACATGGTTTTACCGTTTTTAAACCTGCTTAATCTTGATTCTTCTACTCCTGCTACTTTGGCAATAGTTTTTGACTTTAAGCCAATTGTATCACATGCGTAATTTAATCTTCCCCTTAATTCTTTTTGATCCATGAATTACACCACCTTCCAATTTATTTTTTATAAATAATAATTGTAAAATATATTATATCTATAGTCGTTAGTTCGTTTAACAACACAAAAATGCAAAATAAATGCATGAATAAATGACTTTTTAGCAATATATTTTTTGCAATTTTACCAAAAAGGTCTTACATTATCTCTTTGTAAGACCTTTATTTATTTTATTCTGCTTTTTTTATATCATCATAAAAAGCCCAATGATAACCACCTGCTGTTTTACGTTTTCCGTGACAACAGGCACTAATACCATTTTTATCTATAGCCGTTTTTTGCTCGACCTCTTTTAGTGATCCAAAAAATTGTCCAGTTTCTACACACATTACTTGCTTCTTACATGATTTTTTTGGTTTTCTAAAATCACTAACATTATAATTTTCCGATTCTTCGTGCCTATGTTTTTCTGTCGGTACATTATGGTTGATCCAGCTTCTCATTTTTTTGCATGTCTCAGGTAATTCTATTTTTTTACCTTTATTACGCTGATAATTAATTTGTATTTTTGTTGACTTATCGTCCAATTTAAGAATTTTTACTAATTTTGTGTTTTGCAGAGATGTGATAATATCACGCCATGCTTTTACTGATACTCCAGCTATTTTGCATAGCTGCGATTTACTAATTTGATCAGTAGAACGATACATTATTTCCATATTATCGGCATCTGGATTTGCTTTTTCCCATTTAAGCCACGTATATAGTAATGAATAATACAGCTTTTTACTGCGCTGTGTTTTAAGCGTTTTATTAATAAATTTTTTATCAGCATCGGTAATAGATACTTTATTTTTTATATCGTCAATTAATGGTATTCCAATTTGCTTATTTTTGTAAATCATTTCTTTTTTGTGTGCCTTAACGATCTTATCATGCTGTTTTTGTAGATTATCAATATTGTAAATTTTATTTTTGCTCTTCTTCCCCTTGCACCGTGTTATCATCTGATTTGAAAAGCAATTCCAGATGATTGCTTTACTTTTTGTCACCAGTTCTTTTTCTGTGTAATAAGCAATAATTATATCATTAATCAATCTATTTACATCTG
The DNA here is from genome assembly GCA_903789595.1 of uncultured eubacterium 1-6. GTDB lineage: Bacteria > Bacillota > Clostridia > Lachnospirales > Lachnospiraceae > Bilifractor. Next base: position 102,052 of record CAIFEZ010000005.1, on the reverse strand, counting down.
GCTGTATTTGTAATAATTGTACTTTACATTCATCAAAAATCAAACGCAACCGTGTCATAGCGGCTTTTGCATTGTCTTTTCCATCATCATCAAAAGCATTTTTACTATTTTTATTGATTTCCTTGCATTGCTTGGCAAAATCATAATGTAATTTTTTCAGCTCTTTTTTGACTGTCTGATATACTTCACTGTCTTGTTTATCGTAATCACCCTGTAATAATGTTTTCCAGTCAAATAAAGGTACATCATAATCACCTTTTAGATTGCTAATTTTGCTATCCATAAAATGCGCTATTCGATTCATTGTTGAATTAGTATCGCTGCTGTTTGCTTTAGCTTTTGTATTATTTTGCAATGCCCTTAATTGCGTTTGGTTATCTTTTCCTGTTTTTTGTTTATCTCGAAATTGGAAAAAATAAGGATTTTTATATTCCTTTAATATTTGTTTTATTTTTTCTGGCATTTGTGCTTTAATTCCTGTTTTGGCAAAATCAATTGTTAAACTATCCAAAACGCTCATCAATTTTACATAATCGAATATTTTGTTATTTTCTTCATTTGTATTTTCCGGTGTAATCATACTCCATAACTGGCTTGTAGGATTAACGACTCGTCCTATATCATTTGTCATGCCAACCGAATCGCTTTTTGCAATAGCAACATAATCATCCGCTTTTATTTTTTTAACAACTTCATCTTCTCCATCTTTGTCACGCTCAAAATAGATTGTATTAGCTGGATTACGCCTAACAGCATTACAGATTGTTTTTTCCGCAACACCATAAACATGATCATCGTCATAATCGGCTCCCCCGAGACGTAAAGCAAGCGAATCATGTATGCTGCTTATATATCCCACATTTTGATATTGATACCAATATTTCATTTCATCCCATTTTTTGTCCGTTGGATTAGCAAGCTTTACCAAATAGTGTTCCCTTGCCACATGTGGAAAACGTATCATATCTAATTCTGTTGTGCCTTGATTATGCCAAAATAGATTATATACTTGCCCTGCATTAAGTAGTCCAGTAACTGGTAAATTAAATGCTGCTTGTGCCAATGCAAAAATATCGGGTATAAACACTTGGTAATTGCCTCGCACCTCAATACGAATATGATTCGTCATACGGAATTTAAGCAGATTACCCATCATCACTTTATGCACATAACTGTCATTGGCTAAACTATGATTATATTTCAAGGCAAATAAAACAGGATTCGTATATGTCCTTTGTTTTTGCTCTTCCTCGTCTCTGTCTAATCCACGCCATTTAACAAAAGCATCTATATCCGTATGTACCTTTGTCACTTCATCAACAGTTTTTTGACATAATGTTTTAATTTCATCATCGGAAAATTCAAGCGTTTGTAACGGCTGATAGCTTAATACACAATATGGCTCTAATTTCTTATACGGAATACAAGCATCTGATATATTGAATGTGCGCTGATAACCATATAGTTTCTTTGTGAAAGCGTCCTTCCACTCTTCGGCAGTGCTAAACATTTTGGCAAATTTTACTTGACTCTCCGTCAAAATACAATTAATTTTATCATCATATAAATCCCATTCTTTGCCCCATCTGTCGATTATTTTTCGTACATTATATTTTTTCGCAAACTCCATAATATTAAATGGATAAACATTTCCCTTGATGCCTGCCATAGCACGGAATTGAAAAGCAGATGGAATATACTTCAGATTCAAATCATTCGCCCATGTTTTGGCAAGTGAAATATCAACGAGACCTGCTCCATCAAATGGCAGAATAGGGATTGTTTTTTCAATATCATTTTGTGGATCATCATTCAGTTCGTATAAAAACGGTATTTGATCTTTTGTCTTTTTATTTATGTTTTTGACAACATTACCTTTTACAACATCAAATTTTTCCGTTATCGGTTGTTTATAATCTTGAATTACAACTATATTCGGCGTTGTTACAACCTTTGAATCAGTGCAGCATATGCCGAGATATGCTCCCCACTTGCACGCCGGTTTGATATTGTCTGGATTATCAACATCAATCCCTGCAAGTGCTATTTCCATTACTTTGTCATATAATTCTTCAGCAACAAAAAATACTTTCTTTTGACGTACATGTGAAGCACTACAAAATATTTTTTTAAAACGTCTGCCATTTAAATAAATAATTCCTAACCCATCCGCTGCCTTTGCTTCTTCCGTAAACCACGGATCATATAGTTTATGGTTTCTGCCGACTTTAACTTCCACGATATCACGGATGAATTGATATCCTCTGCCATCATCAACAACACAATTAGGATTCAACTGCTCTACAATGCGGAAAAATTCTGATTCATTTACAAGAATTTCATGCTTCTTTATCGCCCAATCTGTCTTCACAGTACCATTCTTTATTTTTTTGATTATTGTTTTATCTGACAATAGTTCATTGTGATAGTTGTTATTTTCACATATATTTTTCCATTGATCTACCAACCAAAATTTATTTCCATCGTGTACCTCAGTTATTTTCAAACGGCAAATACCGCGTAATGTTGTTGATTTATTATTATTCTGTTTAGTCAATTAAATTATAACTTCCTTTCAAATTTTCATTTTTCGGTGTTTTCAAAAATGTAGTATCCATGCGGTCTTTCAGACATGCTGTGTCAAAAAGGGAACGTACCTTACTAACTAAAAAACCGCATGAATAAATACTTTTTTGATACTACTGTAGTAAAAACGGGAACCTTTGTATACATATGATTAATATAGGCGTTAGCCTATACCAGTGTACTCAGGCTATGAGAGTATAAGTATTACATAGTATTCCTTTATCTGTATAACTCTTTGTGATATCTAATATTTTAGCTTTAAATAAGTTTTGAATATGTTCACACACATGACCTTTTGAGATTCCAGTATCATCAGATATTTGATCATATGTAGTACTTTTATTCTGCTGTTGATTCCTAACCAAACATAAATATATAAGATAATCCTGTTGTTTAATGATTCCATTTATGAGAAGGATACTTGCCGAATAGTAATACTTAGTTGCGCCCTGACCGAAGTTAGGAAACCTTATTAATCTATAAGTACCGTACTGATCACGAAAAATGTACTTCATTTTAATAAGATCATTTAAAATACGATATAGAGTTTTTTTTGACATACATGGTTTCTTCGTTGTTGGATTTGTAATCTCTTGAGATATACTATTGTATGTAAGTCCTTTATCGTGAACATAAAGAACTGACAGTATGAGATAATGGTTTCCTCTTAATTTACGAATAACATTATTTTTTAAGAAATTATTATCCATTTCAATTTCTTTTGTCTTTATATTTGCTTTTGAATTATTAAAAATGGTCTTACATTTATATCTGTCACAATATCTATTGAGAATAGATTGCTTTGTTTTATCTTCCAGTTTGCAACCTAAGAGCTTATAATCTGATTCCCAATATCGCTTAAAATCAACTGCAACCTCATTTACTGACTTTGGAGGATTACAACGCTGATTCCATTCCAAGGCAACTTTTAGCCCATTGCTGTAGTGATAACCTTTCAATTGGAGATATTTTGTAATTCTGCCTAAACAGAAATTACGCTCCCCTTGCTGAACTCCTTCAGCCAACATCTTTTCAATACAGAAATATCCAGATGTTTTATTATATTCTTTAGGTGGAAGCTGTTGCACTTCCTTGACTTTAGCGGATTGCTTTGCATAGCTAACAATTTTTTCCAGCTTATTTAAACTATAGGGTTTGAAGTTAGGGTTACCGTAATTATTACAAATAATATTCACTGGTTTTGCATCATGCTTTAGGTTTAAACTTGTAGGCAAGCGCATAAGCTGCGTTGGAAGAACTGCCTTTGGATCGGCTCCTAATATTTTAGCAAGATTTTTATTAATTCGTGTTGCTCTGGAATTATCAACCGTTCGCTGTGTTGCAAAATAGAAGTGATATCCATTTCCAGAATCAACAACTGCATGATAAAATAGATAATGTAAATTTCTTTTGATATGTTGCTCAAAGTCCTTTACATCGTTGTACTGAGGATAATCCTTTAAATCGAAATCAAGAAACATAACTTTTCTTGCCAACATGTATTCGGCTGTTTCATTTTTGCCTTTAGTTGTTGCAAGGCCAATATAAAGATTCCAGTTATATTTGTACTTCTTGATTATGTCTTCCAGCTCAGAAACATTTTTTATGTACCATGTTTTGATAAGTGGAGTATTATGTTCTCTTGGCTTTATTGCTTTAATTCGTACATATTCTTGTGGTTTTAATTTAAAATCGTCTGTTACTGGATCAAAATCGAATAATAGTTTAAGATAATTTTTTAAATTCTGGTTTATCTTCATATTTCTTTATAATCACTTTTTCCTTTCTACTTCTAATCTTTTTCATTGAATCAATCCTTTCAAGTGTTTAATATTGCTCTCTTTGTGCAATTTGACGAAAGTGTGTTCGGTAACGTGTTCGGTTCGGTGGCAAAAATACTAGCTGAGAGTGAGATGTATCAGCTATATAGCTATTGCCGAAAATAAATCAATGGAATAATGTAAACATACCGCCACTATAATGGCTTATGTAGTTACTGTAATAATCTTTTAAGTACCTACAACTATATTTTCAGTATTCGATTAATGTAGTTACCTTAATTATTTTGAAAGTACCTACACGCCCCATTGCTCTTTTAGCTGATTAAGAAATTGCATTGCTTTTCCATTATCATGCGCTATATCAGGGTGAAAATTTTTAGCTAATGTTCTATAAAATTGCTTGAGATATGTTTTTTCTTCATTTGAATAATTCACTATACCTGCACGGCGTTGTTGTTCTTCCTCGACTCTTTTAGCAGCTTCACGCCAATATCTGTCTTGTGCTTCAGCATCGGCCTTTTCTTTTGCTTCTTTTTCAGTTTTTTTATTATCAAGTTCATCCAACAGTTTTTGATTGTGAATGGCAAGATTAAAATCATAGATTTGCTCGAATTTATCTATGTTTTCATCGCCATAGTTAAGACGAAATAGGTTTTTATGATTTTGCCATATGTCAACATCTAAATGGTATTTTTCGTACACCCTATGCTCTGCACTACTGTAATAGTATTTTGAAGCTTCAGATTCAATTTTATCTATTGTTTTGTCAATTTCTCTTTGCAATGCCTTAAGCTGTTTTTTTGTTGGTTTAAATTTATCCTTTATCCGCTGCACATTGTAATCAGTCCATAGGTCTTGACGCTCACATATGAAGTAATACCAAAAGATAGTGCCTAAACATAATTGAAGCTGCTTTACCTTACCTTGTTCACGATATGATTTTTTTACCACAAATTTAAAAGATATATTAGGACGCTCAAAATCCTCTTTATATTTCCATCGATAGTAGGTTGTAGTTCCTATATTTTCTGTATAAGTAACTACACCTTTTGGCTCTCCATACTGTTTTGATTTGCCTTGAATTTTCTGTACTGACAAATACATTCTTGCGATTCATTCCCTCTTTCCTTAATAAGCCTCCCCCAAGGCGGCAACCGTTAAGCTGCCACCAAGGGAGAGTATGTTTTAATTAATGCTATGCTTTTTTGCACTCCAAGGTGTTTCAGCATTGTTTTCACTAATTTTCGTATTAGTCATTATTTACCCTCTTTCATCTTGTTCAATTCTTTCAGCGGAATTCCAAACTCCGGCTGATTCTTTCTGTACATCTCATCAATTGGATTCTGAATGTCCTTCATGGGGATACCCTGAAAATCGCTGCTTTTATTGCTCATTATTATTTCCTTTCAGCTAATATAAAGTCATTTACTAATTGCCAATACACTTAAAGATGTCATTTGTCAAATATTTGTTTCTATTATTTCTAATTCGCAATTATATTTATAAACTAATCGTTTATACTTTTAATTACAAAGTCAATGCACAGTTTCATCAATAGTGTGCTTTGACTTAAAGAATTAAGCAATCAATTTGCATTCCTCATTTCAAATAGATTAATTAAATTTTCAAGATACAAGATACAAAAAAATTAAATAATTCTTTTGATTCATTATGCGAAAAGATAGACGTATAGTGAGTATATTTATGTCATCAAAGCTACACTATAATTATAGCATGTTTGAATTTTTCTGTCAAGCTTGTTTAGGGATAATTATGCCTTATTATGTCAATTTATAGTGTACAATCTTCCATTTTCGACAAGTACCTTACAATATCTTGTGATTTTATAATTTTTTAGAACGGCAAAGAGCAGGTTGATTCCTGCTCTATTTTTTATGCTGCAAAGCCAAAGGGTACGACTTTCGTTGGACATTTAGGATCGAAGCAGTTTTTAATTTCACAGATAACACTTTCCTGATTATCATAGCTAATCCACGCTGAACGATAACGCTCTCCAACTATCGAGTCAGACACCAGTTTCATCTTATTAAGAATTGCTTTTGGAAGAACTGTTCCTATTGACTTAACTGCATCTGTACGAATTTTTTCAAGGAATTGCTGTTTGTATTTATCCAGTAATGGCAGTAAGGCGAAACCAACTCTGGACTGTTCAGCATCTGAGAGCTGAATTTCTTCAGTCATGCATTCTGTATCTTCTCCACTCCAATGATCAATTTTGATGAATGACTGTAGAAAATATACCTGTTCGCCACTATTGCCATCAATAGTCAAAAACAAGTTTGGTTCCTGATCAATAATCTCTTCCACATCATTACCATCATTGACGTACTGCTTCAGAAAGCGTTCAAAAGCAGAATCATACACTTTAAAGTTGTCACTGGTACGCTTTAAGGGAATAGAAGCGAATATACAATCTTCTCCGTAAAACTCGGCATCCTGTACCTTATCCAGATCCATGCTTTCCAACATGATTTCAGGGCGAATGGATTTTACTTCTTCTTTTGTGTTTGTCATAATTTTTCCTCCTAATAATATTGTAGCATCTTAAAATGCCAAATTCAAATCATTGAATGCGTTTTAAAATAAATATTTTTTTGCTTGAAAAATGCCTGTAACGCTGGATAGTTAAAACATTAACAAGTCTCCGCATTGCCTAAATTGTCGCTTTGTTCTTTGTTCGTATTAATCTTAATTGGATTTGCAAATGTTTTGGTTTTGAAAATCAACTTATCAAGCCCCCTTCCTTCGCTTTTTTAATTACCACGTTTCGCTTCAGCCATCTTCTCTTTGACTGTGATTATATTGTACATGATAATAGACACTATTGCAATGTGATTTGTTCACGAACATAGACGTTATTTATTGTGCATATTGTACATTTAAATAGACAATATAATAATTGACAAATCTCTTTTTAAAATATAAAATAGATAGTAGTAAAAAATATTAAATTTGGAGTAATGTTAAATGGCAGTCAAATATGATAAACTATTTGCCCTCATGCAAACAAAGGGAGTAAAAAAATACGATCTACGCCAAAATGGTATATATGCTGCTGTTGTTGACAAACTTATTAAAAATGCAAATGTTGACGTTACTACGATTAATAAGCTCTGCAAATTATTAAATTGTCAACCTGGAGATATCATGGAATATATTCCTGATAGCAATGTTAAAAATATTAAAATTGAATCAACAAAAAGTAATACATCAACTGCTGATGATACTTCATCTACGTCTGATTTTGGCTCTGATACTGACTTGCGGCGCGACGATAACACATGATTTAACGTAAAATATTAAATATAATTGCATAACAAAAAGAGCAGCCTACCGTCAACTGGCGATAAGCTGCTCTTCAATATATATAATTCGATTATTTGTTTTACCCTAGCTTCTGAACCAGAGAATTATCATTTTCAAGTAAGTTATAGAATTGCCATATAGTTAAAATATTGCTCTTTTCTTGAGATGTTAATGTATGATCTCTATAGCCAGTTCCATTAAATCTTATCTGTACACTTTTTGATTTAGAGATATCTTCTATTAAATTGCTCATGTTACATATCAATGAATTTGATTGAGAGGTTGTTTTACTAGGATCATGAAGAATTGCCATTGTTTCACTTATTAATCCATTTCCTACATCGTCTCTTCTTGTGGTAGAATCAACGGTATATTCATATCTGTTAGCATCACAGGCAAAAGTAATTTTTGTAGTAAATACCCAGTCTTCTTGAACGAATCCTATAAAAAATATATAATCGATTTCATTATCTTTTATAGTAATTCGCGGACTAACATTAACCGTTTCACTCAAATTTGAATATTCAGCTTGATTTCCTTTTGCCACTATTGTATATTCTTTATCTATTGTATCATAATGTATAGTTAATTGATTTTTTAGCTGATTAAACAAATTCGTATTATAAACTTTCATCTCATTGTTTTTAATACTTGTAACACGATCCGACAAATTGGAGTTATATTCATACTCTAGATTATCATTCAGTAAGTTCAAGGCTTTATCAAATTCATTCTGCTTCACTAAAGAATTTGCTTTTTCTAATACTTGATTGCTATATTTTTGTTTTAATGTATTAATAACTTTGTTGAGCCTGTTATCCTGTCCAATGCTACTTTCAATAGTGGTTATATTATCTATTTGCTTTTTGATTTCATCATTATCTGTAAGTGCTGAAGTTTTATTGATTATGTCCGTTATATACGTTATATATTTATTTTTTGATGATTCCAATTGTGCCGTAGCATTTTTATAGTTGCTGTCTTCACTGATAACTTTATGTAATTGCTCAATAGCACTTTCATAATCACCCGCCTTCTCAGCATCAATTCCTTTTTGAAAAGCAGTTTTAGAATCATTAAGTGCATTTGTATTTGTAATAATCGATTCCAGTTCTGAACTTGCAAGGCCGGTTTGATTAAGGGTGTTTAATTTGCTTAAAGCAGATGCATAATCAATTTTAGCTGATTTGAATTGCTCATATATACTTTTTGCATCACTAATTAATCTTTGTCGTATTATATTTTCCTTATCAGTATTTCCCTTAATTTTGTTATTGTAGATTTCCATTGCTTGTGCTGAATTATTGGAGTTTAAGGATGACATAAATTGTTCTGTTGGATTGTTAAAATAAATAACAGGTACAACTATTGCAATAACAACAACTATACCGATAACACTTGAAATAATTGTATTTCTCTTTGATTTAAATAACAAACTAGAAAAGCGTTTACCGAATTGCTCTAACATCTGTTTAAGTTTCTGCAAAACAGAAATAGGTAAAAGCCCCCTTTTTGTTGAGATTGACTGACTAGCACCGCATTTATTACAAAATGTACTGCCATCAGGAATTTCTTCGCCGCAGTTAATACATTTCATAGCCTATTCCCCCAACATTTTCATATATCATTCATATTTTATACCTAATTAGAAAATATTACAAGTATAAAGATCCTACACATAATTATATACCATCGTATTTTATTTGTAAACATATGTAGTGTATAAATACTACTACTTACAGGGTAAAATTATACATGGTGATATGAATGGATGATAATTTTGTAGTACGTCCACGGAAATCCTATGGACGGAGTACTGTTGTATCTGCAAGACTCCCTGACGATCTATTAAACGAATTAAATACTGTATGTACTAAAACTGGACGTTCTCGCAATGAACTTATTACTATGTGTATAGAATATGCCTTGCAAAGAATCAAAATAATTGACGAAAATAATTGAAATATCTTCCATTATGGTATATAATCCTTTTAATGATTATATTTTGAAAGGGATGTCAATTATGATTAGTAACAATGTGAATCAGGAAATAGATAATAATGAACATCGTGAACGTGCTATAAAAGAAATGCTTGCTGAAATTGAAGAACAAATAAAATCAGCCAATCAAAAACTTGTACAGCTTGAAAATAATTTTCATCGTCAAAGAATATTAAATCAACTTTCCGTTCGTAATTTTGATATTATAACTATGAAAGATTTTGGATATGTTGGAAAAGAAAAATTCGATTTGAATGACTTTCTAAAAGAGATAGAAAATCAGAGCACACTAATTAGCGACTTAGAATCGTTAAAGAATATTTTAAACAAAGAATATTTAGGCAACTAACTTTTCCCCTATCGCTTGATAGGGGTATTTTTATGCCCCTTTTATATCTATACGTTTTACACCTTATTATAGCCGCTTTTATTTTACCTATGAAACTATACTTACTATATAAAACAAAGGGACGGAATTTTGTCCTCCCTTCATTAATACTCATGTCTCCAGACAATACCTTTTGTTTAACTTCTTCATTATCTGAATTTAAAATCTTATGTCCTTTATCGTATGTATCATGTGATACTCCTGCAAGTTTTGACATTTCGTTTCGAGTATCAATTGGTTTTACAGGGTTTGCAGAATTCTGCAAAGGCCGAGGATTACAACCGCCTGTTGAAGTTTTTAAATTTTCCTTTGCTTTCTCTTCATAATAATGTCTATACTTTTCTGTAACTGTTATTCGTTGAATAGGGGAGAGATTACGCCTACGAAATTCGTCGCTACTATATTATCTGTACGACCTATCTGACCGTCTGAATTCAGACACTCTGCTTTAACTGTATTATTATTTTGAGTTGCTATTTTCCTTTTTTTAGCTTTTAATTCTTCAATTCGTTCAGCTCGACGAAATTCGTCGCCAACATCTAAAATTTGAAGATTATAATTCCAATCGCTGTCCGAAATTCGGACGGCGTTATTTTAAAGTACGAAAAACGTACATTAGGAATATTTTGTGTGTCCGAAAAACGGACGAACAATTTACTATCAATCCATGTAAATAATTACATAAATTTCAATTAAACTTCCTATAGGTATAATTACTCTACTCAACTATTATCTCTTGAAATAGATGTAATTTTACTTACGTTACCATATAAAAACAGACCGCTAAACAATCCGTTTAACAATCTGCTCTGAGTAATCTAATATATTTGATATGTAGATATTTACTCTGCTTTTTTATACAATGGAATTTTCACTTCAATCTGTGCTTTTTCTGCCCAATCCAACAAAGTATTTACACCATTACGAGTAATAGCAGAATCTTCTTTTAAATCAACAACATCACTTTGTAAAGTTGTGACCTTATTATCCAACTTATCTACCTTGCTGTCCAGCTTTTCCAACTTATCAAGAATGACCTGTAATGTTTTTGAATCGTCCATAGTCCAACAACTCCTTGTTTAAAGTATAATTGATCTTATTGAAATTTGCAATAGCTATTTTTGTTATACCATTTTGGGGATTTGGAAAATTGTTATTATCTCTGTAATTGTCTACAGGCGTGTTAGATTGTGTCAGACTGTAATAATGATTACACCTGAAACGGTTAAAAGCCGCTGTAGCAAGCTATAGAGCACAAATAAAAAGGCGTTACCCCATCTCAAGGCAACACCCTTTTAGCTATGCTTTATTTAAATTTTTTCTTTTTTGCTTTAAAATCTTCTAATGGATTATATTCGTCAACAACATTAACTAAGTCTGTCGGATTAAAACTATAATAATTATCAAGGATTTTAAAATTACTATGCCCTGTTATCCTTTTTAGCAATATAGGTGACATTCCTTTTCTTACGCTTAAGGTAATAAAAGTATGTCTGAATAAATGTAAACTATGCTTTTCTACTCCACGTTTCTTACAATACTTAGCAACACTTAATTGAAGCGTCGTTCTCGGTAATGGTTCACCATAGATATTACAAAATAATACGTCGCTCTTTGCTCCATTCCTTATACGTAAATACTCAAATAATATATTGCTAAGTGAAGACGGTATTGGAATAATTCTTGCCTTCCTATTTTTAGTGTGCTGCAATGTAACAATACCATTTTTCAGATCAATATCCCCTATTAATAGATTTCTTAATTCTAAAGCCCTTATTCCTGTTGCCAAAAGAAAATTTATAATAACCCATGTACGATATTGAGCAAATGAGTTTCCTTGCGGCCTTATAAGCAATTTTTTCAATTCTTCATTTGTATATATTTCTTTGATATGTTCTTGTTCAACTAAGTGTGTAAAAGTAATATTATCCTTAATATAACCACGTTGAATCCCATACTTGACAACCGGTGATATTTTGAAGATATACGAATTAACTGTCTGCGGTTTTAGTCTATCTTTTAAGTTCAAAATATAGCTATTAATTAAATCTTGTGTCACATCACTGCATTTTAAATTTTTTCCTGCATATTGCAAAAAATATTTGTGTGCAAATGAATAACCTTTTATTGTAATCTCTGATAGATTTTTTAGTCTGCATTCGTTTACATAAAGCAAATACAAATCATTATAAGGAATATCCGTTACTTTGCTAACCAGTAAATTCTTACGGCGTTTTACTGTAGGCTCTTTAATGCCGTTTTTCACAGGGAAGACCTCCTTAAAAATAAAAAAATAGATGGCTACGAGGTCACCCATTCAGGTGAAAACATAGTCATCTATCCTAATTTTTACTAGCCTTATTAGAATTAAGTTTGTATATTATCGCTAATTTATATTTTATTATAGATATATTATTTAGCTATAGTGCATAAAATTTATTCCCACTCGATTGTGGCCGGGGGCTTGCTGGTAATATCATATACCACGCGGTTGACATGCCGGACTTCATTGATAATCCGGTCGGAAACACGCGCAAGGACATCGGCTGGAATCCGAGCCCAGTCCGCCGTCATAAAATCAGACGTTGTAACGCCGCGCAGGGCAACCGTGTAATCATAGGTGCGGTCGTCACCCATGACTCCCACACTCCTTATGTTCGTCAGCACAGCAAAATACTGGCTGATTTTTCGGCGGAGCCCCGCTTTGCTAATTTCATCCCGGAAAATGGCATCGGCGTCTTTCAGAATGTTCAGCTTTTCCAACGTGATGTCGCCGATTATGCGGATAGCCAACCCGGGACCGGGAAACGGCTGACGCCAGACAAGGTTTTCAGGAATTCCAAGCTGGGTACCCACTTTTCGGACCTCATCTTTAAATAGATCCCGCAGAGGCTCTACCAGGCCGGTAAAACCAATATCTTTAGGCAGCCCTCCAACATTGTGGTGACTCTTGATGACAGCCGCGTCGCCTTTGCCGCTCTCAATCACATCCGGGTAAATGGTTCCCTGGCACAGGTAATCCACTTTTCCGATTTTACGGGCTTCCTCCTCGAACACCCGGATAAATTCTTCTCCGATAATTTTCCGTTTGCGCTCCGGGTCGGTCACACCTGCCAGCTTGGACAGAAACCGTTCCTGTGCGTTGACCCGTACCAAATTGATATCAAACTGCTTCCGGAAAACATTTTCCACCTCGTCGCCTTCGTCTTTCCGCAGTAAGCCGTGATCCACAAAAATACACGTCAGGTTTTTCCCGACCGCCCGGTGAACCAGCACAGCTGCCACCGAGGAATCGACCCCGCCGGAAAGGGCACAGATCACTTTTTTATCTCCGACTGTTTCCCTGATATGGCTGACTGCGGAATTGATGAAGGATTCCATCTTCCAGCTGCCGGAACAGCCGCAGACCCGGTACAGAAAGTTCTTAAGGATTTCATTGCCCAGAAGGGTATGCTCCACTTCTGGGTGAAACTGCGTGGCATACAGGCGTTTTTCCGGATTCTCCATGGCTGCGCAGGGACAGCTGCCGCTTTCCGCTGTGATCTGGAACCCGTCAGGGACATGAGCAATTGACACGGTATGGCTCATCCAGCAGACAGACTGCTGTTTGAGACCTTGGAAAAGCTCCGAATCCGTATGGAAACAGACTTCCGTCTTGCCGTATTCCCGGGCTTTGGCGCTCTTTACCGTCCCCCCGAGTTCGTAAGCCATCAGCTGGGCTCCATAGCAGATCCCAAGAATCGGAATGCCCAGCTGGAAAACTCCCGGATCACATTTGGGTGCATTTTCGTCGGTTACCGTCTCCGGGCCGCCGGAAAACACAATTCCACGGTACCCGGACGCAGCGACTTGTGCGGCCGGGGTGCGGCAGGATTTTATTTCGCAAAAAACATGCAGATCCCGTATTCTTCGAGCTATCAGCTGGCTGTACTGGCCTCCAAAATCAAGGACAAGGATGGATTCATTGTTTTTCATACGGTTTCCTCTCATTCCACAGTAACAGATTTTGCAAGATTGCGCGGCTTATCAATATCACAGCCCTTCAGGGAAGCAACATAATACGCAAATGCTTGCAGGGGAAGAACGGCCAGCGACGGAAGCATCATCTCACAGGTCCGAGGAATATAAATCGCGCAGTCCGTTTCTTTTTCGATCTGCTGGTTGTCTTCAGTCGTTACACCGAGAACAACAGCTCCCCTTGCCTTTACTTCTTTCACATTTCCCATCATTTTTTCAAACAGTTTCTGCTGCGTTGCAAGGGCAACAACCAGCGTGCCTTCTTCAATCAGTGAAATGGTTCCATGCTTCAGTTCACCGGCAGCGTATGCTTCCGAATGAATATACGAAATTTCCTTCAGTTTCAGCGAGCCTTCCAGCGACATGGCATAGTCCAGATTACGGCCTATAAAGAAAATATCATTTGACCGATAAAACCGCCTGGCAAGCTGCCGGACATGATCCCGGCCGGACAGCGTTTTTTCAATTTTATCCGGGAGAGCTTCCAGTTCAGAAATATAATGCCGATATTCTTCTGGTTTCATGGTGCCGATTTTATCCGCAATGTAAATCGCCAGCAGATAAATAACCGCCAGCTGTGTACTGTAAGCCTTCGTGGTAGCGACGGCAATCTCAGGGCCCGCCCATGTATAAATTACATCATCCGATTCGTTGGCGATCGAGCTGCCTACAACGTTTACAATAGACAAAGTCCGCGCGCCAAGACGTTTTGCCTCCCGCAATGCTGCCAGGGTGTCTGCCGTTTCGCCCGACTGACTGATAATAATGACGAGCACCCGGTTATCAACAACAGGAGCCCGGTAGCGGAACTCGGAAGCAACATCCACCTCAACCGGAATCCGCGTATACCGCTCCAGAATATATTTTGCCACGACCCCCACATGATAGGCCGAACCACAGGCAACGATAAAAATTCGGCTCAAGTTCCGGAGCTGCTCCTCTGTCAGCTGGATATCGTCCAGAACGATCCGCCCGTTTTTGATCCGAGGCGAAATGGTGTCACGGACGGCTTTCGGCTGCTCCATGATTTCCTTAGCCATAAAATGATCGTAACCGCCCTTTTCGGCAGCGGAAACATCCCAGTCAATATGGCACGGCGTTTTCGATACAAATACTTTTTTAGGATTATAAACGGTAACACCTGTTTTTTCAACGACTGCAATCTCATTTTCTTTCAGGCGGTAAATATCACGCGTCTTCCCCAAAATAGCAGGTATATCCGAAGCAATAAAATTTTCACCCGTCCCAAGGCCTACGATCAGCGGGCTGTCCTTTCGAATACCGATAATTCGATCCGGCTGATCCCGGCACAGAATACCAAGCGCGTACGATCCCTCAATCTTGCCGATTGTCCTGACAACGGCGTCGAGCAAATCCCCTTCATAAAAATAGTCTAAAAGCTGCGCAATCACTTCCGTATCCGTTTCGGACACGAATGAATATCCTTTCTGAATCAGAGAATTTTTCAGGGACAGATAATTTTCGATGATGCCGTTGTGAACGACGGCAAACCTTCCGGACGAACTCAGGTGAGGATGCGCGTTGACATCCGAAGGTTTCCCGTGCGTCGCCCACCGCGTATGGCCGATTCCAACCGTTCCGGCAAGATCAGCGCCGTTATGGATTTTATCTTCCAGTACTTTCAGTCTGCCTTGTTTTTTGACAACCTGAATGGAAGTTCCGTCATATACTGCCACACCTGCGGAGTCATACCCGCGGTACTCCAGCTTCTCCAGCCCTTTCAGCAGAATAGGAGCCGCCTGATCATTCCCGACATACCCAACAATACCGCACATTACAATGCACCTCTTTCAGCAAATGAATCTATAAAAAGCAACAGGCGCCGACACAAATGCCGGCGCTTCTTTGCTCCCATTCCAGTTTACCGATAGATAATATCTTCCCGCGAAGGCCCATTGGAAACGATCCGGATGGGGACGCCGATCCCCTTTTCCACAAACTCGACATACCGTTTGGCGTTTTCCGGCAAATCCTCATACTTTCGGATTCCCCGGATATCGCACTTCCATCCCGGAAGTTTCTGGTACACCGGCTTGCACCGTTTCAGCTCTACGGTAGTCGGGAAAGAATCAATCTGCTTCCCGTCCAGCTCATAAGCTACACAGACCGGAATCTCATCCAGATAGCCGAGGGCGTCCAAAACGGTCAGCGCAGCGCAGGTTGCACCCTGCACACGGCAGCCGTACCGAGAAGCGACAAGGTCAAGCCAGCCCATCCGGCGCGGACGGCCCGTTGTGGCGCCGAATTCGCCGCCGTCGCCGCCCCTGCGGCGGAGTTCGTCGGCTTCTTTCCCGAAAATCTCACTGACAAACTCCCCTGCGCCCACAGCGCTGGAGTAAGCTTTTACTACGGCAATAATATTTTTAATCTCATAGGGAGGAATCCCTGTGCTGACTGCACCGTACGCTGCTAGAGTATTCGAAGATGTCACCATGGGGTAAATTCCAAAATCCGGGTCTTTCAACGCCCCCAGCTGACCTTCCAGAAGGATATTTTTGCCTTCTTTGACCGCACTGGATAGATACTCGTAGGTATCCGCGACATACGGAGCCAACATCTCTTTGTACTCCATCAATTTCTGATAAATCTGGTCTGCGGAAAGTTTCGGCTGATGATACAAATGTTCATACAGAACATTTTTCAGGGTAACAACACGGTCGATCTTTTCGCGCAGATAGTCTTCGTCAGCAAACAGCTCACTGACCTGAAAACCGATCTTGGCGAATTTATCAGAATAGAACGGTGCAATGCCGGACCGCGTAGAGCCAAACGAATGCGAGGAAAGCCGGGCTTCCTCATAGGAATCCAGCTGAACATGATACGGCATTAAGATCTGCGTCCGGTTGGAAACCATGAGCTTCGGCTTCGGGACACCGCGCTCCAGCAGGCCGTTCAGTTCCTGGATAAATTTTTCAGGATTCAGCGCAACCCCGTTGCTGATAATATTGGTGATATGGCTGTGAAAAACACCGGACGGGAGCTGATGCAGGGCAAATTTCCCATATTCATTGACAATGGTGTGACCCGCATTGTATCCGCCCTGAAAACGTACGACTATATCGGATTTGGCAGCTTCAACATCGGTAATTTTTCCTTTGCCTTCGTCGCCCCAGTCCGCTCCAACAATAGCTGTTATCATGATTATAATCACTCCGCTGTGCCGCTATCGAACCTGCAAAACCGCCCTTGCGGCAAAATTAGGCGATTTTGAACAACCGTTTAATCATAACATAAATAAAGCCGAAACACAAATTAAAATAAAACCTGTCAAAAAAATCAGACACTGATATTTTCTTTCTCGTCCGCAACATCACGGTACCGGCAAAGGACAGGCCTGACTTCTCCATCCAAAAATTCATCTGTCTGTTGTGGGGCCCGCCCTACAAAGTTTTCCGGCCGGACAATGCGGTTCAGTTCTTCGCGCGTTACGCCGAATGCGGAATCCGAGGCAATACGATCCAGAAGGTCATTTTTGCCGCCTTCCTCTTTCACGACACGGGCCGCCGCCATAGAATGAACACGGATGCGCTCATGAAGTTTCTGGCGGTCGCCCCCGCGCTTGACCGCATCCATCAAAATATTCTCCGTTGCCATAAACGGCAGTTCGCTTTCCAGGTGGCTGCGGATCACTTTGGGGTACACCACCAGTCCATCCGCCACGTTGCCGTACAAGTTCAGGATCCCGTCCACAGCAAGGAACGCCTCCGGGATGCTGATGCGCTTGTTGGCCGAATCGTCAAGAGTGCGCTCAAACCACTGTGTTGCAGCGGTGATGCATGGATTCAGGCTGTCTACAATCACATACCGTGCAAGAGATGCTATGCGCTCGCTGCGCATGGGGTTGCGCTTGTATGCCATGGCAGACGAACCGATCTGGTTCTTCTCGAACGGCTCCTCCACTTCCTTCAGGTGCTGAAGAAGGCGGATATCGTTGGAAAATTTCGCCGCACTCTGTGCAACACCGCTCAGCACGGCCAGCACGCGGCTGTCCAGCTTGCGGGAATACGTCTGACCGGAAACAGCGTAGCATGCCTGAAAGCCCATCTTTTCCGCAATAATCCCGTCCAGGCGGCGGACCTTCTCC
The DNA here is from genome assembly GCA_903789595.1 of uncultured eubacterium 1-6. Classification (GTDB taxonomy): domain Bacteria; phylum Bacillota; class Clostridia; order Lachnospirales; family Lachnospiraceae; genus Bilifractor. Next base: position 83,847 of record CAIFEZ010000005.1, on the reverse strand, counting down.
TGGTCGCCGTCAAACAGCTCGAGAAAGCTGGCCTGCGTGCCCGTTGTACCCTTGGAGCCGAGCAGTTTCATGCCGGAAAGAACATATTCCACATCTTCGAGATCCATCAGCAGATCCTGGATCCAGAGAGTGGACCGCTTCCCGACGGTCGTCGGCTGGGCCGGCTGAAAATGGGTGTAGGCAAGGGTGGGAAGATCTTTATATTTTTCGGCAAACCGGGAAAGGATGCGCACGGTGCCGACGATTTTGTCACGGACAAGCCGGAGCGCCTCCCGCATCAGGATAATATCCGTATTGTCTCCGACATAGCAGGAAGTCGCGCCCAGATGGATAATCGGCTCCGCCTTCGGGCACTGGACCCCAAAGGCATAAACATGCGACATCACGTCATGCCGCACAACCTTTTCACGCGCTTCGGCCACATCGTAATTGATATCATCCTGATGGGCTTTCATTTCGTCGATCTGTTCCTGCGTAATGGCGAGCCCCAGTTCCTTTTCTGCTTCCGCAAGCGCAATCCAAAGCCGGCGCCAGGTGCGGAATTTTTTGTCCGGCGAAAAAACATGCTTCATTTTTTCGCTGGCATAGCGGGAGGAAAGCGGGGATTCATAGCTGTTCTTCAATTCCATGCCTCCGTTGGTTTACAGCCGTTTAATCGGCGTACAGTATTCATAGTCTTTCTGCGCAACCAGATAATCGGGAATCTCAGCCGGATAGTGTCCGGAAAAGCAGGCGTCACAGCAGCCTCCGCATTGCCCTCCGAGCATTTTCGGCAGGTTTTCCAGCCGCAGGAAATCAATGGAATCAGCATAGCTCATTTCTCCGATCTCCTCAACACTGTGATGGCAGGCAATCAGTTCATCTTTCGACGGGATATCCGTTCCGAAATAACAGGGCCACAGGAACGGCGGCGAACTGATACGCAGGTGAACTTCCTTTGCGCCGCACTCCTTCAGCATGGAAACGATGCGGGCACTTGTGGTTCCGCGGACAATGGAATCGTCCAGCATGATAACGCGCTTACCGCGCACGGCGGTAGAAAGCGCGTTCAGTTTGATGCGGACGCTGCGTTCGCGTTCCGACTGATTCGGCTTGATGAACGTGCGGCCGATATAGGAATTCTTGACGATCCCTTTCTGGTAGGGGATGCCCGATTCTTCACTATAGCCGATGGCGGCGTCAATGCCGGATTCCGGCACGCCGATCACCATATCGGCCTCCATGGGTTTCTGGCGCGCAAGAAGGCGGCCGGCCTCTTTACGCGCCTCATACACGCTGATCCCGTCGATCGTGCTGTCCGTGCGTGCAAAATAGATATATTCAAAGATGCAGAGAGATTTCTTCACGGAAACCGGGTCGTAAATGTTGCGCAGGCCGTTTTTGTCGGCAATTACAATCTCTCCCGGGCGAACGTCGCGGACAAATTCCGCGCCGCAGGCGTCCAGCGCGCAGGTCTCCGAAGCGAAAACCCAGCAATTGCCGACTTTGCCGATACACAGCGGACGGAACCCGTGCGGGTCGCGGAACGCAATCAGCTTCTGGGGACTCATGACGACCATGGAATACGCCCCCTGGATCTTCGGCATCACACGGTGGATGGCCTCTTCAATGGACGGGGCATTCACGCGCTCGCGGGCAATCATGTAGGCGACAACTTCGGTGTCGATTGTGGTCTGAAAAATGCAGCCCTGCCGGGCCAGCTTCTGGTGAAGTTCATAGGCGTTGGTCAGGTTGCCGTTGTGTGCAATTGCCAATGTACCCTTCACATAGCGCATAACCAGCGGCTGGGCGTTCTCGCGGACGCTGGCACCGGCGGTGGAATACCGCACGTGCCCCACCGCCATCTGCCCGGTCAGACGATCCAGCGTTTCATGGCTGAACACCTCGGAAACAAGGCCCATGTCTTTGGAGTAGGAAATAACACCGCGGTCGTTCACAGCGATTCCGCAGCTTTCCTGCCCCCGGTGCTGAAGGGCCAGCAGTCCGTTGTAGGCGGCATACGCAGGATTCACGGAGCCGTCGGAATAAATCCCAAAGACACCGCATTCCTCGTGAAGATGCCCTTCCTTTGCTCCGGAGACTCCCCGGCTGTGCATCCGTTCTTTTTCCATTACAGGCCGATCCTCTTCATAACTTCTTGATAGGCTTCTTCAACTCCGCCAAGGTCGCGGCGGAAACGATCCTTATCCAGCTTTTCATGGGTATGGACATCCCAGAACCGGCAGGTGTCCGGTGAGATTTCGTCCGCTAAAATGATTTTTCCGTGATAGCGGCCGAATTCCAGTTTAAAATCAATCAGCTCAATATTAGCTGAGAGGAAAAAACCGCACAGGATTTTGTTGATCTTCATAGCCATCTCAGAAATCTGGTCAATCTCTTCTTTTGTGGCAAATCCAGCGGCCAGGATGTGGGTTTCATTGACCATAGGGTCGCCCAACTCGTCACTCTTATAGCAGAATTCCAGCACCGGGCACTTCAAGGCCGCGCCTTCTTCCATACCGAGGCGCTTTGCAAGGCTGCCGGCAGCCTTATTGCGGACAATAACCTCCAGCGGGACAATCTGCACTTTTTTAACCAGTGTCTCGCGGTCGCTCAGCTGTTTGACAAAATGGGTAGGAATGCCCTTTTTCTCCAGGAGCTGGAACAGGTAATTGGACATTTTGTTGTTGACAACACCCTTGCCGGTGATTGTCCCCTTCTTCAGCCCATTGAACGCTGTGGCGTCGTCCTTATAATCGACAATACAGAAATCGCTGTCATCCGTGGCAAAAACTTTTTTTGCCTTGCCTTCATAAAGCTGTTCTTTCTTTTGCACTGTTTTTTCCCTCCGGTTTAATTCTGTTTCTCTTTTTATATTTTTATCCGGGCAAAAGATGCCCGGCCGGGAATCAGATAAAATTCAGGAATGAGGACACTTTGGTGATATCAACAACGGAAAGCTGGGTGGTCTGCACATGGCGCGCACAGGTAAGAAACGCGTTCGCGGTATCCAGTGAGGTAAGACAGGGGATGCCGGCTTCCACGGCGTTGCGGCGGATTTTATAGCCGTCACGGTGATGCGCAACGCCCTTGGACGGCGTGTTGATCACCAGATGGATTTTGCCGGAAAGGATGTGGTCGAGAATATCCGGCTTTCCGGCGCCAATTTTGTGCAGCCGGATGGTAGGAATCCCGTGGTCGTTGAGGAAACCCGACGTTCCGGCTGTGGCAAAAATCGTCCAGCCGAGATCGTAAAGCCCCTGCGCAATCGGCAGGACTTCTTCCTTATCGCTGTCCTTCACCGTGATAATCACGTTTCCTTTGTCGATTTTATGCACGCCCGCTCCATAAAATGCCTTGATCAGCGCTTCGTCGTAGGTCCTGGCGACGCCCAGCACTTCACCGGTAGACTTCATTTCCGGCCCGAGATTCACATCCTGCCCGTACAGCTTTTCAAATGAAAAAACGGGCATTTTAACGGCTACTAAATCCCGTTCGCTCTGAAGGCCGTAGTGGTACCCCATTTCCGGCAGGGTTCTCCCAAAGAAAGTGCCCACGGCCAGCGGAACAATCGGGATGCCCGTCACCTTGCTGATGTAAGGCACCGTCCGGGAAGAACGCGGATTGGCTTCGATCACATAGACCTGATGATCCTTCACGATATACTGCACATTCAGGAGGCCGACAACTTTGAGGGCCTTTGCCAGACGGCGCGTGAATTCGACGATCCGGTTCTGCATATCCTTTTCCACACCGATTGCCGGATAGACCGAGATGCTGTCGCCCGAATGGATACCCGCGCGCTCGATATGCTGCATGATACCCGGGATCATGGTGTCGGTCCCGTCACAGACGGCATCCACCTCAACCTCGGTTCCCATAATGTACTTGTCAACCAGAATAGGGTGTTCCTGCGCGACGCGGTTGATAATTCCGATCTGCTCAATAATGTCCTCGTCGGAATAGGCGATCTGCATTCCCTGCCCGCCCAGTACATAAGACGGGCGCACCAAGACCGGATACCCAAGATCATGCGCGGCTTTGATGGCTTCGTCACAGGTAAATACCGTGCGGCCGGCGGCACGCGGAATTCCGCACTGGCTGAGGATTTCGTCGAACCGCTCGCGGTCTTCGGCGGCGTCAATGCTGTCGTAGGAACTGCCGAGAAGCGGGACGCCCATTTTTTCAATGTCTCCGGCCAGCTTAATGGCCGTCTGCCCGCCGAACTGCACCACGGCGCCGTCGGGCTTTTCCAGCTGAACAATATTCCGCACGTCTTCTTCGGTGAGGGGTTCAAAGTACAGCTTATCTGCCACGTCGAAATCCGTGCTGACGGTTTCAGGGTTGTTATTGACGATAATGGTTTCATACCCCAGCTCTTTCAAAGCCCAGACGCTGTGGACAGAGCAGAAATCAAACTCGATCCCCTGCCCGATCCGGATCGGCCCGGAACCGATAACCAGCACTTTTTTCCGGTCGGACTTCGGCTGCGACTCGTTCTGGTCGGCGCCGTAGGTAGAATAGTAATACGGCGTTGCGGCCTCAAACTCCGCAGCACAGGTATCTACCATCTTATACACGGGATGGATAGCCCATTTGTCCTCCAGTGCGCGGATTTCCTCCACACTGATCCCAGAGAGGCTGGAAATGGTCTTATCGAGGAATTCCATTTCCTTAGCCTTCCGGAGAAGGGGTTCGTCCAGAGGACCTTTCGCAATTGTTTTTTCCATCTCGATAATATTTTGGAATTTCTGCAGGAACCACAGGTCGATCTTTGTAATATCGTGAATCTTGTCTTTGGAAACACCGCGGCGCAGAGCCTCCGAAACCACCCAGAGCCGGCGGTCATCCACCACGTGCAGCCGTTTTTCCAGGTCGGCGTCGGAAAGTTCCGAAAGCGTGCTGTCTATCAGGCTGTACGTATTCTGCTCCAGGCAGCGGACAGCCTTCATCAGCGCTGCCTCAAACGTGGGGGCAATGCCCATCACTTCGCCCGTCGCCTTCATCTGCGTGCCGAGGATGCGGCGCGCGTGGATGAATTTATCAAACGGCCAGCGCGGGATTTTGACAACGCAGTAATCCAGCGTAGGCTCAAAACAGGCGTAAGTCTTTTTCGTGATGGCATTCGGGATTTCGTCCAGCGTATAGCCGAGCGCGATCTTGGAGGCTACTTTGGCAATCGGGTAACCCGTTGCCTTGGAAGCCAGCGCAGACGAGCGGCTGACACGCGGGTTGACCTCGATCACAACGTACTCGAAGCTGTCCGGGTTCAAGGCAAGCTGCACGTTGCACCCGCCTTCGACCTTCAGCTCCTGGATGATATTCAGGGAAGCGCTGCGCAGCATCTGAAGCTCTTTGTCCCCCAGCGTCTGGCACGGCGCCACCACAATGGAATCTCCCGTATGGACACCCACAGGATCGATATTTTCCATATTGCAGACGGTGATGCAGTTTCCGTTGTGGTCGCGCATCACCTCGTACTCGATTTCCTTCCAGCCGGCAATGCTGCGCTCAATCAGTACCTGATGCACGCGGCTGCGGTGCAGTCCGACGGCTGCAATATCCCGAAGTTCCTCTTCGTTGTTGGCAAAGCCGCCGCCGCTTCCGCCGAGCGTATATGCCGGGCGCACGACAACCGGATATCCAATGGTCTTTGCCGCTTTAACACAGTCTTCTAGGTTTTCTGCGATCACGCTGCGGGCAACCGGCTCGCCGATCCGTTCCATGGCTTCTTTGAACAGCTCGCGGTCTTCCGCCATCCGGATGGTGTCGGCGCTGGTGCCGATCATCTCCACATGGTTTTCCTTTAGAAACCCGGACTCCTCCAGTTCCACCGCAAGATTCAGGGCGTTCTGCCCACCCAGGGTGGGAAGGATGCTGTCCGGGTGTTCCTTTAAAATCACTTTCTTGACGGTTTCAACGGTCAGCGGTTCAATATAGACCTTGTCCGCGATTTGGCGGTCGGTCATAATGGTAGCCGGGTTAGAGTTGATCAGGATGACCTCGATCCCCTCTTCGCGCAGCGCGCGGCAGGCCTGCGTGCCCGCATAGTCAAACTCGGCGGCCTGCCCGATAATGATCGGGCCGGAACCAATGATGATAACTTTTTTAATGTCGCTCCGTTTGCTCACAGCCGGTCCCCTCCCATCAGGCTGATAAATCTGTCGAACAGAAAGCCGGTGTCCAGCGGCCCGGGCGAGGCTTCCGGATGGAACTGCACCGAGAAGACACGTCCGTTTTTATAATTCAGCCCTTCAATGCTCCTGTCGTTCATGCTGACGAAACTGACGTCCGCTACGGAAGGATCAACGGTCTTTCTGTCCACCACATAACCGTGGTTCTGAGACGTGATATAGACACGGTTCTTTGCCAGCTCTTTGACCGGATGGTTAATTCCGCGGTGGCCGTATTTCAGCTTGTACGTGTCAAACCCCTGCGCCAGGGCCATCAACTGATGGCCGAGACAGATGGCAAACGTAGGCACTCCGCTTGCATAGACACGCTTCAGCTCTGTGATCTCCTTTTGGCAGTCTTTCGGATCGCCGGGGCCGTTTGTCAGCATGACACCGTCCGGCGAAAAGGACATCAGATCCTCCAGCGTGGCATCGTGCGGAAAACGTTTGACCGTACAGCCGCGGGAAACCAGGGAACGGATAATATTGTTCTTTGCGCCGTAATCAACCAGTGAAACTTTTACAGGGCCGTCGCCGTAAACGCGGGGTCCCCGGCAGCTGACCAGCGGAACGGCCGGCTCCATGCGGAAGCCCGCAATCTTCTCTTTCATGGCATCCCGGTCAACGGAATCCCCGTAGGCAACCATTCCGCGCATCGTCCCATTCTCGCGCAAAACCCGGGTGACGGCGCGGGTATCCACACCTTCCATCCCGGGAATATGGTTGTCCTTTAAAAATGTATTCAGATCAACATCGCTGCGGAAATTGCTTGGAATTTCCGAAACGCGGTGGACAATGTAGGCAGAAAGCCAGGGGCGGACGGATTCCACGTCGTCGTAGCAGATGCCGTAATTGCCGATAAGCGGACAGGTCATGACAACGCCCTGCCCCGCATAGGAAGGATCCGTCAGCAGCTCGGTATAGCCGCACATTGCACTGTTAAACACCACTTCGCAGAGGGTGTCGTGTTCGTCGCCGAACCCCGTCCCTTCGAAGCACATGCCGTTTTCCAGCATCAGGAATGCTTTCATGAATTCACCAACCATCCTATTCAAACAGCCTGCGGAAGCACCCGATCACTCCGCAAACACTTTGCCGATACGTTCCACTGCCTTCTGGGTATTCTCCCGGGTGTTGAAAGAAGTCAGGCGGAAATAGCCTTCCCCGCAGGGACCAAAGCCCGAGCCGGGCGTTCCCACAACCGCCGCCCTTTCGAGCAGCCGGTCGAAGAACTGCCAAGAGGTGAAGCCATCCGGAACCTTCATCCAGATGTACGGGGAATTAACGCCGCCGTACACTTCAAACCCGGCTTTGGAAAGTCCTTCACGGATTATTTGGGCATTAGCCTGATAATAGGCAATATTTTTCTGCACGCCGCGCCAGCCAGCTTCCGAATAAACCGCTTCTGCTCCGCGCTGCACAAGATAGGAAACACCGTTCATCTTGGTGGACTGGCGCCGTTTCCAAAGCCCGTTGAGAGACACGCCGCCGAAAACGAGTTCTTTCGGAATCACCGTAAACGCGCACCGCACCCCGGTGAACCCGGCGGTCTTGGAAAAGCTGCGGAATTCAACCGCACATTTTTTGGCCCCGGGGATTTCGTAAATACTGTGAGGCATGTCCGGATCGGTAATAAACGCCTCGTATGCGGCGTCGTAGAAAATAACCGACTGGTTCTCCAGCGCATAATCCACCCATTTTTTCAGATCCGCGCGCCCGATCCCCATTCCCGTGGGGTTGTTGGGAAAACAAAGATAAATCATATCCGCATGGCAGCGGGGAATTTCGGGCAGAAAACGATTTTCTTTCAAACAGGGCATATAGACGATTTTGCTGTACCCTTTTCCCTCAATATAATCGCCTGCACGGCCGGCCATCACGTTGGAATCACAGTAGACCGGATAGACCGGGTCGCAGACAGCAACGGTGTTGTCTACAGCGAAGATCTCACCGATGCTGGACGTGTCGCTCTTTGCGCCGTCACTGACAAAAATCTCGTCTGGCTGAATATCAACGCCGCGGCTTCGGAAATCGTGCTCGCTGATGGCTTCCCGCAGAAACGGATACCCGGCTTCCGGCCCGTACCCGCGGAACGTCTCCTGCCTGCCCATTTCCTCCGCGGCTTTAACCATGGCGCCTGCCACTGCGGCAGGCAGCGGCCGCGTCACGTCACCGATTCCAAGCCGCAGGATCTCCGCTTCCGGATGAAGCCCGGCAAATTTTTTGACCCGGTTATCGATCTCGACAAAGAGGTAATTTGCCGGGAGTTTTGCAAAGTTCTCATTAATTTTCAGCAAATTTTGCACATTCCCTTCCTCAGTGATTCAAAATTGCCGGTTCTGAGCCCTTATTATATCAGATTTTAACGGTCCCGTCAAAGACAAATTCCGCTGGACCGCGCATGAAAACATGCCCCGATTTTTCGTCCCAGCGGATTTGCAGGCTGCCGCCTTTCAGATGGACAGTCAGGCTGCGGCCGGTTTTTCCGTTCAGGATACAGGCGACGGCCGAAGCGCAGGCACCCGTACCGCAGGCCAGCGTTTCACCGGAGCCGCGCTCCCAGACGCGCATCCGAATTTCATCGGCACCGAGGACCTGCACAAACTCAGTATTGACCTGCTGGGGAAAAGCAGCGTGGTGCTCGAACAGAGGGCCGATTTCCGACAGAGGGATGGAATCCACATCGCCGGTAAAAACGACGCAGTGGGGATTGCCCATAGAAACGCAGGTCACCCGGTACTCCTGCCCACCGACTGCAAGAGGTTCTGCCACAGCCTGCATTTTTGGAAAAAGCGCCGGAATTTTACCCGGTTCCAGAACCGGCTCGCCCATATCGACTTCCACGGAATACACTGTCCCGCTTTGAACATCCAGGCGAAGTGTTTTTATTCCACTGAGCGTTTCTACCGTGAGAACATCTTTTTTTGCGATCCCGCGCTCATAAACATACCGCCCCACGCAGCGGATCCCGTTCCCGCACATCTTCCCCCGGGAGCCGTCCGCGTTATACATATCCATTTTGCAGTCGGCAGCGTCCGACGGTTCAATCAGAATCAGCCCGTCCGATCCAATGCCAAAATGGCGGTCGCTCAGCCGCCGGGAAAGGGCGGCGGGATCTTCCACATGCTCCTGAAAACCATTGACATAAATATAATCGTTTCCGATCCCCTGCATTTTGGTGAATTTCAAAGGAACGTCTCCCCTATCCGTTTAAAATAATCATGGCGGTTTCCGCCATTTTTCGGCCCGTGTCCATGCTTTTTTTCTGGATCAGGCGGTGAGCCTGCGGCTCTGTTAAATTATTTCTCCCCATCAGCAGGTTTTTGGCCTGCATAAGGATCTTCTTCTCGTCATAATTTCCGCTTTCAATTTTCTTCTTAATCGCAGGAGGAGTCGGATCCGCCAGGTTTAAAAACATGTTGACCGTGGAGATCAGATCCATCCGCCGAATGGGAAGCAGAAGGCTGGCGGATTCCAGCTGGCCGAGCATTCCGGCCAATTGCGGCCGGACGAGAAAGAGAAAATCGAAGGCGGGGCCGACGGTACGCGGCAGGCCGACGGCGGACATATCCCTCAGCTTAACGCTGCAGACCGCGACCCCGCCGTGGTAATGCTGATTGGCAAAATGGATCAGCTGCGCGCCGCTGGTATAGATGCCGCCCACATACAGGCCGCTGGAATGAAGGACGGAGGCGATTCTTTTCGCATAATCCGGATTTGAATTTGCCACTACAATGCTGCCCATACCGATCGCCCCGCAAAAAGGATTTTTCCGTTCCCGGTCATCTTAAAACCTGTTTAAGTAACGGTTCAATTCCCATTCCGTCACTGTGGTAGAGTACTCGTTCCACTCTTGTTTCTTCGCCTCTGCATATTTTTGATAGAGGTGATCTCCCAGTGTCCGGCGGATGAGGGGATCCGCCTTCATCTCGGAAAGCGCCTGCGCCAGATTTTCCGGAAGACTCTCAATCCGGTGCTTTTCACGGATTTCCGGCGGCATATCGTAGATATTGGCAGAAACGGCAGGCGGGGGCGTAAGATCGTTCTCAATACCGTCTAGGCCCGCTTCCAGCAGCAGGGCAAACGCAAGATATGGATTACAGGATGGATCGGGGCTGCGGAGCTCAACCCGCGTCCCTTCCCCCCGGGCCGCGGGAATGCGGATTAAGGCGCTGCGGTTGCCCAGCGTCCAGGCAACATAGCAGGGTGCTTCAAAACCGGGGATCAGACGCTTATAGGAATTGACAAGCGGATTGGTCACGGCGCAGATCGCCTTGCTGTGCTTCATGACGCCGGCGATAAAATTCATACCGACGCGGCTCAGGCCCTTCTGGCCGGATGGATCGAAAAAGGCATTTTCCCCATTCCGGAACAGGGACATATTAATATGAAGGCCGGAACCCGCCCGGTTTTCGACCGGCTTCGGCATAAACGTGGCGCACAGGCCGTTCGACTCGGCGCAGTTCTTCACCACCAGCTTAAATGTCATCAGGTTGTCAGCGGCGGAAAGGGCTTCGCTGTACTTAAAATCAATTTCGTGCTGAGCAAAGGCAACTTCATGATGGGACGCCTCAATTTCAAAGCCCATTTCTTCCAGGTTCAGACAGATATCCCGCCGGCAGGACTCCCCAAGATCGGAGGGCCCCAGATCAAAATAGCCCGCCGTATCATGGGTTACTGTGGTCGGGTGGCCGAACTCATCCGTATTGAACAGAAAAAACTCACACTCCGGCCCAACGTCAAACGTATATCCCAGCCGGGAGGCGTGGGCACGGGCTTTCCGGAGAACATAACGCGGATCTCCGGGGAATGGGGATCCGTCCGGCAGATAAATATCGCAGATCAGGCGGGCAATCCGGCCGTTCTGCGTATTCCACGGAAAAACGGTGAAAGAGCTGAGATCCGGGTGCAGGTACATATCGGATTCCTCAATGCGGACAAAGCCCTCGATGGAAGAACCGTCGAACATACACTGATTATCCAGCGCTTTTTTCAGCTGAGACGGGGTGATGGTGACATTCTTCAGGGTACCGAGAATATCGGTAAACTGCAGGCGGATAAAACGGATATCCTCCTCGCTGACAATCCGGACAATATCTTCCTTTGTATATGGATCCAAGCCAATCCCCCCCTAAAAAAATAATAACAAGGATTTGCCGCCGATAAAGCCTCCCTGTTATTGTTTAAAAGATCTCTTTTCTTTTATTTTATTCTATTTTAAGGATGCTGTCAAATCATTTTCTAAAGGCCGGTTTTGACCCGCTAAAAAGCAAGGACCGGCCATAAGGCCGGTCCTTGCTTTTGGGGAGGAGTTGTATTGAAAAGGTGTGGCAGTCCCTGCCACGGAACTTATAAGCAACCTTCTGCGGAATTTCGTTCCGCTGTTTTCATTATAGGACCGGGCTCCGAAACTGTCAATCCTTTAATGGATATTCCAGCTACATTCTACTCTTTGTATAAAATGGGTGAGCCTGTTTTCTTTTTTTCGTGATGATTTTTGACCTTTTTGGACACGTGTCAAAAAAATTCATTTCTGCGCCGGCACAGGTGCCCGGACGCAGCCGAAACATGTATTGTATTCCGGGATTTACAATGGTACACTTAATACAAAAAACGAAAGACCTGCGGAGGTACCGATATGGAACTGAGAAAAGACCAGACTGTTCAGCTGGAAATCACGGGATACAGCGCGGAGGGCAGCGGCGTGGGAAGATACCAGGGCATTGCCGTTTTTGTTCCCCTCGCCGCAGCCGGCGACCGGCTGAAAGTGAAAATCACTCGGGTTGCAAAAAACTGCGCTTATGGAAAAATAGAAAAAATACTTTCTCCGTCGGAAGACCGCATTCCAGCGGACTGCCCGCTGTTCACACGCTGCGGAGGGTGTGTATACCGGCATATTTCTTATGAAGCGGAACTTTGTGCCAAACGGCAGAAAGTACAGGATGCCATGGAGCGCATCGGCGGCCTTCACTTCACTCTGCTGAATCCAATTGCGGGGGCCGAACAGCCGGATCATTACCGCAACAAGGCACAGCTCCCCGTCGGCATCAGACCGGATGGAGAAATCAGTCTGGGCTTTTATGCCGCACACAGCCACCGGATTGTAGACTGCGGAAAATGTTTGCTGCAGCCCGCGGAATTTGCAGCCGCGGCGGAAGCCTTTCGGGAATGGGAGCGTCGGACGCGTGACAGCGTTTACGACGAATCTACCGGGAAAGGACGCCTGCGCCACCTGTTCCTCCGGAAGGCGGAAGCCACAGGCGAAATCATGGTCTGCGTGGTTGTCAACGGAAACGGCGTACACGACGAACCGAGCCTCACTGCCCTGATGCGGGAAAAAGTTCCCGGCCTGAAAAGTATCATTATCAACAGCAACCGGGAAAAGACCAACGTGATTCTGGGAAAAAAATGCCGAACAGTCTGGGGGCAGGATTTCATCACAGACGAGCTCTGCGGCCTGAAATTCCGGATTTCCCCCCTTTCATTTTACCAGATCAACCCGCGGCAGGCAGAACGCCTATATGCCATTGCGGGGCAGTACGCCGGACTGACGGGAAATGAAACCGTGCTGGACCTTTACTGCGGCACCGGGACAATTGGCCTTTCTATGGCGAAAAACGCCGGACGCGTCATTGGGGTTGAAGCTGTAGAACAGGCAGTGGAAGACGCCCGGAAAAACGCGGCGGAAAACGGAATTCAGAATGCGGAATTTCTGTGTGCCGATGCAGCAAAAGCAGCGGATATGCTGAAAAACCGGGGGGAAAAACCGGATATTGTGGTTTTGGATCCGCCGCGCAAAGGCTGCAGCGCCGGTCTGATCGACATCGTCGCGGCCATGGCTCCGGAACGTATTGTTTATGTTTCATGCAATCCCGCAACGCTGGCCCGTGACTGCAAGCTGTTTGCACCCAAAGGGTACAAAACCATGGAGGCCACCCCTGTTGACATGTTCCCCCGCACGGCACATGTTGAGTGTTGCGTATTGATGTCACGCAATATGTAGTGTGTTGGAAAAGTGAGCAAACAATATATTGTGTTTTAACTCATTTAATAAACGTAATTTACCTGCTCATCATAAGTGAGATTTTGTGATATGATTAGGCTAATAAATGATGTGGAGGTGAGCTGATGGATCAAAAAATCTGGTATATTCCGGCAAGGAATGATCGCTTGGAAAAGAAAGTGGGAATCTATTGCAGGGTCAGTACAAATGAAAAGGAACAGCTTTATAGCCTCGCGGCACAGATTTCTGCTCTGACAAGAGCGGTTGCACATGTCAGCCAATGGCGACTGGCAGATGTTTTTATCGATATTGTATCAGCAAAGGGAGAACTTCCTCGGCGTGAATTTGAGCGGTTGATTCGAGAATGCGAAGCTCATAATATCTCCATTGTCCTCACCAAAAGCATCAGCCGGTTTGGCAGGGATACGGTTGAAACCTTGTCAGCAATCAACCGGTTGAAAGCAGCAGGAGTCAGGATTATATTTGAACAAGAAAATCTGGATACCGAAGAGGTCGACAGCAACCTTATGATTTCGGTGATGGAATCCTTGGCTCAGGCTGAAAATGAGAGCCGAAGCGGGAATATTCGTTTAGGACTTGCCATGAGGGCGGCAAACGGCACATCCGGACTTTACAAACGAAAGCTTTACGGTTACACAAAGGATAAGGATGGAGAGCTTGTAATTGATGATGAACAGGCTAAGGTGGTGCGGGATATATTCCGCTGGTACCTTGATGGAGCCAGTGTGCTTGGTATCATCAAGAAACTATCGAATGCAGGCATTCCTTCCCCTACCGGCAAGGGGACATGGAGCAAGCGTTCCATAGAGAAGATGCTTGAAAATGAGAAGTACACAGGTACGGTTACGCTTTTGGATTCCGCCACACAAGAATATAGGTATCAGATGAAAGATTGCCATCCGCCGATTATTACAGAAAGCGAGTTCAGAGCGGTTCAGGAAGAAAAGAAAAAGCGAAGCAATATAGTCATAGGTAATGACGGAAAGCATCGCAGCAGTAGGAAATACAGTTCGAAGAAGAAATAAAAAATATTTTAATTCATGGTTGGAGATGATTTTATGTTGATACTTGGAATTAATCGAATTTTGAAATGGCTTCAGATTACCGCGGGTGGAAGAAATTATACTTGCCCAACCAGAGAAATAAATGGAGAGTTATTCTTTAAATTCAAGAATGAGTGGCATAGAGCAATTGATTATGTATCTGAACATACTACGGAGTTAATTTCAGAAGGTGGAAAGATTATTTCCCGAAAAGTTAAAAAGTAAGTTGCTATCTGAATCATGAACTGTCTCGTGTGATAATACAATCCCGCTTTGTCTAGGACCGCTAATGCCAAGAAAACATAAATTTGTGTGTTGGTCAAAATGAAATATAGCCTACTTATATGAAGCGACAAATTGGATATCATAGCTTAGGTTGAGAGCAAAAAATGTCAGTAAAATCAATTATTTTGGTAGCCTGTTGACATGTTTCCCCAATAGCCTAAGTATCACACGTCGAGACCGTAGTATTGATGTCAAGGCGCAGGGACTGAAGTGTAAAAGAACCCGGTAATCAAGCCATTTTCGGGATTCGTGTTGTTCAGGACGGCTTAGAGATTACCGGCATGAAGCACTCTGCGGGAACTTATCAAACATGCCTTTCTCTTAGGGTTGAGACTCGCGATTGGATATTCGATAGGTTGTGACTTGTGATTGGATGTAGTGTTCAGGTTGGATGTCAAGATGGCTGATATGATTTTGCCCAAGGAGGTCAGACATGAAAAGAGAGACAGCGATAATCATCGTGTTGCTGATTGGAATTGCGATGGCGATTCTTTGGAGCTTTGTTTTTGTGAATGTGCTTCACAGTATGGCAGGAATCGGAGTCGGCGTTTGCTTCGGCATTGCCTTTGCTGCCTCGACAGGTGTGATTCTCCACAGTAAAAAGAATAAAAAGTAGCCAACATATTTCATGTAGAAGATAAAAAGAGAGCAGGCCGCTCTGGGAGACAATTCCATGAGCGAGCCTGCTCTTATTCGTTGATGTCGATGGCGAGTCCGGATTTGAACCGGACGGTGAAGTGGTCGTCGTAGACGGTGATCTGCTGGATGAGCTTTCGGACAAGGCTTTCGTCGAATTCTGTGATTTCGGCCTGCTGCTTTCCGATGAATTCCTGCAGCTCGGCGATGCGCTTCTGCGTCTCCTCGCGGCTGCGGGTATCGGCTTCGGCCTGTGATTTCTGCTCCCGCAGCCGGAAGATTTCATCGGCGATGGCGTCGTAGTCCTGCTTGTTGTTGGCTTTGCGGATGAGTTCCTTCTGTAGCTCGTCGAGCCGTGCCTGAATGCCGTCCGGGCTCATCGTGTCGGCGGTGGTTATCGTTTTGGCAATGTTCTCCTGCATCTGCCGGATGAAGCCGTCCCTGTCGGTGAGAATCAGGTTAAACGCCTTGACCGTGACCTCCTGCAGAAGGTCTTCCTTGACGGTTCGGCTGGTGCAGTTCATGGTTGCGCGGCTGGGTTCAAGGCGGCTGATGCATCGCCAGACAATGCTTTTGCAGCCGTGGTTGTTCCAGTGGACGCGCCGGTAAAGCTCGCCGCATTCGCCGCAGACGACCATCTGTGAGAAGCAGTTGTTGCCGGAGTAGATGCGCTTCTGTCCGTTCGGCCCGGTGTGAACCTTCCTGCGCCGCACAAGCTCGGCCTGCACCTGCATGAAGATGTCCTTCGGAATGATGGCCTCATGATCGTCTTCCACATAGTACTGCGGCAGGGCTCCGGTGTTGCGTACGCGTTTCTTGGTGAGGAAGTCCGTGGTCACGGTTTTCTGCAGCAGGGCATCTCCCATGTATTTCTCATTTCGCAGGATCTTGTTGATGGTGGAGTCGTACCATTTTGTCTTTCCCGCGCCGGTGAGGATGCCGTCCTTCTCCAGCCCTTCGGCGATCCTCTTCATGGAAAGACCTTCGAGGTACTCCCGGTAGATGCGCTTGACGACCTCCGCCTGCTCCGGGTCGATGACGAGGTGGCCGTCGCTGTCCTTGGTGTATCCGAGGAAGTGGTTGTGGTTGACCTGCACCTTGCCCTGCTGGTAGCGGTACTGGAGCCCGAGCTTCACGTTCTGCGAAAGCGACTGCGATTCCTGCTGCGCGAGGCTCGCCATGATGGTGATTAGGACCTCGCCCTTGGAGTCCATCGTATTGATGGATTCCTTTTCGAACCATACCGCGATGTTCTTGTCCTTGAGGAGCCGGATGTACTTGAGGCAGTCGAGCGTGTTGCGGGCGAAGCGGCTGATGCTCTTGGTGATGACCATGTCGATGTTCCCGGCCATGCATTCGTCGATCATGCGGTTGAACTCGTCACGCTTCTTCGTGTTTGTGCCGCTGATTCCATCGTCGGCGAAGATTCCGGCAAGCTCCCATTCCGGGTGGCTTTTGATGTACTCCGTGTAGTGGGAGACCTGCGTTTCGTAGCTGGTTTCCTGTTCGTCCGAATCAGTGCTGACGCGGCAGTATGCCGCCACGCGTAGCTTCGGCTGCTCGGCTTGCTTGACGTTGTTTCCGACCTGCCGTCTGGCAGGGATGATTGTCACGTTTGCCATCACTGCGCCTCACTTTCAATCAGGCTGTACAGGTATTCCGCCTGCTGCTTTGTGTCGTCATAGGCCTGCTCGGGAGCGGCCAGCTTGAAATGGGTCGGCGGTTTTCGTGTGTCCGGCGACTGCTTTTTTCTGTTCGTCCGTCCGAGCTTCTCTGCCCGGTGCAGGCGTTCGGCTTGTGCTTTGTCGTAGGTTTGCTGGTCGATGATGGCGGGGTAGTAGTCGTCTCCGAGGTAGTGTCTGTTTTCGAGCAGGCGCTTTGCCGAGCCGTGCCAGGTCTGGATTCCCGCTTCGTGTGCAGCCTTGGCAAGCGCCATGCCATCAAGGTAGTTTTTGTAGAGGTTTCTTATCTGCTGGGCTTTCTCTTTATCGATGACCGCTTTGCCGTTTTCGATTCTGTATCCGTATGGTGTGTGTCCCATGTTTTTCACATCCTTTCCGTGAGCGTGAGCCCGCATTTGAGCTGGAATACTGCCTCGTGCCGTGAGCGAATGACAATACGTTCAACGAACCGTGTAAAAAGCCGGTCGTCGAAGTATTCCAGCATCGAGCTTTTCTCGGTGAAGTGCAGCAGATCCTCTGCATGCATCAGAGCTGTGGCTTCACTGCTTGTCGTGTTCTGCAGGGCGTCTATCTGTTTTCGAATGCCATCGGCCTGCGAGAGAAGCTCGGCTGTTTGCTGGCTGTAGATCACTTGGTCGATGAATCCCTGCGCCATGAGCTTCGTGAGCGTCTTGCGTTTGTCGGCATTCTCGGCAAGGCTTGTTTCAAGCTGCTGTATTCGGCTGAGTGTCTGGCTCGTAGAATTCCGCTTCAAACTTTCCGCATATGGCTTGAGGATCAGCCGGTGCACAAAGATGAGCTTGTTCATCATGGTCATGAATGCGAGCTTGAGGTCGCTGTCCCGGATGAAGAGCATGGAGCATTTGCTCTTGTCGGCGAGATGCGTCTTGCAGCTCCATGCCGCGTAGCTTCCGTCTGTTGTGTAGTTGATGCGCCGCTTGAATGTTGCGCCGCACTCGCCGCAGATGATTCTGCCGGAGAATGCGTAGCGGTTCTGGTACTTTTCATCGCCCTTGCTGATATTCTTCTCATCAGCCCGCTGCGAGATGAGCTTTTGCGCGGCTTCCCAGTCCTCGCGGCTGACGATCGGCTCGTGATGATTCTGCTGCAGGTACTGTGTTTGTTCACCGTGGTTCAGGTGCCGCTTGTAGGCTGAATCCGACCATGTCTTCTGGTAAAGGCAGTCGCCGCAGTATTTCTCGTTTGCGATCATCCCGCGGATTCCTGACGGGCTCCAGCGCCCGCCTCGCTTCGTCGGGATCTGCTCCCGGTTGAGCTCCGCGGCAATGGCAGCGGTACCCTTTCCGGCAAGTGTCTCTGAGAAGATACGGCGGACAATCTGCGCCTGCTCCGGGTTAATGGTCATCGTCTCGCCGTCCCAGTCGTAGCCGTATGGCGGATAGCTTATCTTGAACGTGCCGTTCTCGAACCGTTTTTTGATGCTCCATTTGCTGTTCAGGCTGATGGAAAGGGATTCGTCTGCTGCCATGCTGGAGAGGATGGAGAGGAACAGTTCGCTTTCCATCGAACCGGTGTTGATGTTTTCCTTTTCGAACCAGATGGGAATATTCAGCTCGAGGAGCTTTCGGACGAGTTCAAGACAGTCGGTGGTGTTGCGTGAGAATCGGCTGATGCTCTTGGTGATGACCATGTCGATCTTCCCGGCCTTGCAGTCCTGCATGAGCCGTTCAAGCTCCGGACGTCTGGATTTGCCGGTGCCGCTGATGCCCTCGTCGTAGTAGATCCCGGCGAACCGCCAGTCGTCACGAGAGGTGATGTAGCTTTCATAGTGCGTCTTCTGTGTTTCAAGGCTTTCAAGCTGTTCGTCCGAGTCCGTGGAGACGCGGCAGTAGGCGGCAACACGCAGCTTCTTTGACTCTGTTTTTCCCCTGTTTGCCTGTTCGATTCTTGTGATTTTCTTCAATTGGCCTGCCTCCTTGTCAGTGTCTATCAATCACTCTGTTTCGGACACATAGCAAGCAGTTTTCGGATATATTTCCGCAAACAAGGGAGAGAAAGTTTCGCGGTTGATGTCGCATAATTTGTTGAATTCGTCATCGGAAATAAGGCCTGAATCAAGCATGCATCTGGCAGTCCTCTGCGCCCGCTGATAGTCGAGATCACTGCGGATGCGCTCGTCCGTGTAGTAGTTCTTTTCCTCCGTCATGATGTTTCGCCTCCTGCTTTCCACTGGAGGCTGGAGACCTATTTTGACGAAGCGAAAACGAAAAAAGGCCCACCGGCAATCCCGTATAAAGGAATACCAGTGGGCCAGAGGAGATGATGTGGTTATTTCACGCGAATCCGCCATCCGACCTGGATGAGGTTCACGTTCTTTATAAGCGAGCTGTTCAGCTTCTGGATTGCGGAAACGGTCGTGCCGTACTTTTTCGCGATGCCGGAGAGCGTGTCTCCCTTCTGAATCGTGTAGAAAGTCGCGGTCGATTTCTTACCGGAAGAGCCGAGCTTCTCGTTGACCTTGGCCTGCACGGCGGCATAGTCATATCCGGCTGCGGTCAGGCGGTTCTTGCGGTCAGAGCCATTGCCCCATTTCCCGGCGATGACCTCGGCTGCAATCTCATCCACAGATTTCTTTGCTGTCGTCGTGATGGTGGACGCTGCGCTCTTGCCATAGCCGTTGAATCCGCCGTTTTTGATTGCCGACGGGAAGTCGATGTAGGAATAGTCCATGTCGACATTTCCGCTTATTCCATTGACCTTGCCTTTGGACGAATACTGCCAGACGCCGTAGCTGCCGGAGTAGCTGCACTTGCTCGACCATTGCGCCACCCAGACGGTGAACCGCTTTTTCACGGCGTCAGATATCACGGAGTTCAGGCTTGAGAGCGAGGTGTAGAATCCTGCGTAATAGCCGAGCCGTTCGAGTTCCGTGCAGAACGCCGTGATGAGCGATGAGCAGAAATCCTTCCCGCGCGAAAGCTGGGACTTCTCCTCGATGTCGAAGTAGACCGGGTAATCAAGCTGCTTGCCTGAGAGCACCTTGGCGCAGGACTGCGCTTCCTGCTTCGCACCGTCAGCGGATGTGGCGTATGAATACCAGTATGCGCCGATGTGGAGCCCGGCTGCTTTTGCTTTCCGGTAGTTCTCATCGAACCATTTGTCCTTGTTCCCGTTGCCGTATCCGGCGCGGATAATCACAAAATTGATGCCTGACACTTTGACCTTGCCAAAGTCGATGTTTCCCTGCCAGACCGATACGTCTATTCCCTTGATAGCCATAATTACTGTTCCTCCTTGTCGTTTCTGTCGTGAAGCTGTTCAAGCACATCCTTGAGCTTGCCGGGAATCGGAAGTCCGAGATGTGCGGCGTTCTCAGTGAGAGAAAGACCTTCATTCGAAATGTAGAAGAATATGATTGCGGTTCTCAGCACGCCCTCATGTCCGAGCACGTGGATGTCGAGGATGTTGGCGATGCCGACCAGAATGAAGATCAAGACTTTCCTGCAGATTCCTTTGAATCCAACTGCAGACGAGAGCTTCTTGTCCGCGATGGCGCAGAGCACGCCGGTAATGTAGTCGCAGACCACGAAGATGATCAGCGCGATAAGAAGCCCGTCGCATCCTCCGAGAAAGTAGCCGAGCCATCCTCCGATGGCCGCGAAAATGAGCTGTATGGTGTTCCAGAATTCCTTCATCAAAATGTCCCTCCTTTGATTTTGAGCAAAATGAAAGGCCGCCAGTGGTACGCTGACAGCCTTGAAAAAACTCTGTGATTTATGAAGTTATGAGGTGTCGGTCTGTTTCGGCAATGCCTCCCAGAGCCTTAAATCCTCCTGCCCGAGCGACCAGATCGCGATGCCGCGAAGTCCCCAGTGGTACGCCGCCTGATTCGCCCAGTAGACGAGCGAATCCACGTCCTGATAGTAGAGAATGGAAAATCCGTCCGCGTCTCCGAGGAAAAGCCGCGAGATCCAGATGTCGATGTCCTTCGGCGTGATCGTCACCGTGTAGTCCTTCCCGCATTCGAGGTCGAGCTGTGCCGAGTGGTAGAATTCGTAGTCCATTGAGATGGATTCGCTTCTTGTAGTGGATTCCTCAACATCCGAGGTGAGCGTGAACACCTGGAATTCGTCGTCCCATGTGCAGTTGCTCCGGCTGATGCGTCCGTACTGGGTGACGCTGCCGTCTGGGAAGGTCACGTCGAAGCGTTCGTATGGCTCGTACGTCCACGCGTCGCCCATGCGGAGCAGTTCGCAGATCGTCCTCTGGTCAGACTGGTATCCGGCGGTTCCTCCTGAGAATCCGCTGACCGTTGCGGTGAACCGCAGCGTATTTGACGCGCCGGAATAGACGCGCACGGTGCTGCCGCGAATCCGCATCTCGACGGTGTAGGTGGTTGGATCGGTACGGAGACTTGCGGTCGGCGTCTGCTGAATCGACTGCGAGTAGCTTCCGAGCTTTGTACTTCCGTTCCACAGCTCCACGGCCTGACTGCTGTAGTTGAGACAGCAGAACAGGCTGCCGCAGAAGACGCCCGCCTTGCCAGTGCTTCCCGCTGGAAACGCAAGCCGCGCCCGGAGGTGAACGTCCTTGAATCCGTCGTAGTTCCATGCAAATTTGCCGCTGCCGTCGAGTTGGGAATAAACGCGGGATTCGGAATACTCGTCCGATCGCCAGACTTTCCATGAGCCGGACAGCGTCTGCCAGTAGTTCGTTTCGAGCATGCCGTAATCCTCGAAATCCTCGTACCAGATAAGCGCGGAGTCTGGTTTCCTTCTCAGCATTTCACAGGTGAGCTTGAAGCCTTTATCAGGTTGGCACTCATTGCCATCCACATCAATGAAGTGGCGGGGAGAAAGCGTGAACGACGCACTTCCTGCTGACGGCTCCTCGCTGAAATCCGAGCAGACGCGGAATCCGTAGAACTGCACGCCCTTCACGTCAACCGATACCGTGATGGTGTGCGTTCCGGCTGACAGGCTGATGCCGTCCGCGAGCGAAGCCCAGAAGGTGCTGCGCCAGTACGGCCACCAAAGCCGCGACTCGGTGAAATGCTTCTGCGTCCCGTCAATGCTGACATATATTCCGTTCTTGTCCCAGAATGGATAGCAGAGCCGGACGGCAATGTCGTATGTTCCGGAGCTTGAAACGGAGAAGGTGTAGGTCGCTTCTCCTTCGTCACCCATGACCGCGACGCCGTTCTTCGATGATACGATGCCGGTATAGCTGTCCGGCGTGCCGTCATGATCTACATAGACCGTTCCGAACGAGGTCTTTTGCATCTTGCTGTAGGCGGTGAGATAGCGCCTGCGGTTGTAGGTTCCGGCCATCAGCGGGTAGTTGTAGCTGCTTGCGTCCTGACCTTCAGCGAAGTCGTAGACCTGCGGGAAGGCGTACGGCACCTTGTTGTAGTCGTCCCAGTACGCGAGAATCGGGATAAACGGCTGCGGAGCTGCGTCGTCCGTGAAGTTGTACTTTCCCGTCATCCAGTTCTTGGCGGCGTAGTAGGTGTTGGATACTCCTCGATATGTGTTGCCGAGGTTTTCCGGCGTATCGTAAATCTGCCAGTTCCAGCCGTATGCCGGAAGTCCCATGAACACCTTTCCCGGCGTCATTGCTTTGACTGCGTAGTCGTAGATGCCGTCGAGCCAGTCCTTTGGAGATACCGGACCCGGAGCGCTCCCAGCCCACGCCATTCCATAACTCATGATGGCCGCCGTATCGCAGTACGCGTTCAGGTCAGCGTATATGCACCAGTTTTCGCCTCCGACAGAACCGTTCACAGCGTTCATGCCGGGCAGGCAGATGTTGACCTTCTTCGTGCTGTCGTAGTTCTTGACTGCGTTCCAGATGTTCCTGAACATCGCCGTTGACTTGGCGTGCGTGGAATAGTCGCCGCCGCGCTCAAGATCAATATCGACGCCCGCGCACCACGGGTATTTCTCCATGATCCGAACCAGCTCAGTGAGAAACTTGTCCTGCGCTCCGTCCGTATTTTCCCGGAGTGCCGTGAACACACTCGAAACGCCGTCATTGCGGACAGTGAGCAGCCACGTAATATGCGGGTACTTGTTGATATACGTCAGCATGTCGCTGATCGCTACGCCGGTTTCGGTAATAGTCCCTGTCGCGTCGACCTTAAAAGAAAAGAGACCTATCTGCGAGAGACGGTCTCCGTAATTCTTCAGTGCGGTGTACATGCGGGTGTTTCCCATGAACGTCCAGACCATGCACTCGCGGCCTTTTAATATGTCCAATGCCATAGGCGCTCACCTCCGTGAGGGCATGAAAAAAGCGCCTCGGTTGGGAGACGCTTTCAAATTATTTTTTTGCGGTTAAACCGGAATTTGTCACACTGTAATTTCTATCTGATTTCCCTCAAGAGCAACAACACAGCTCTCATAGTAACCATCCCCGGTAGTGCGTGGTCCGCTGACAACTTCGTATCCGTCAGCTTTCATCCGAGCAGTAAGTTCATCGACCTTTTCTTTGCTCCCCACGCTGAAAGCAATATGAATGAATCCTGTCCTCGTAAGAGTCTTCTCTGGATTCTCCATTACAGGTTTATTCATAATTTCCAGTCTGGAACCACCATCGAATGTGAGAAAATAAGACCGAAAATCTGTATTTTTGTTGTGGTATCCCGCGTTTGAAGAAGCGTTAAAATATTTGATAAAGAAATCTCTTGCCGCCTCAAGATCATTTACATACATGGCAATATGCTCAATTTTCATGTCCGATTATTCTCCATCAACTTCTGATTTTATTTAAATCATTATAACAGACAATCTTGAACCCATCATGAACAAAAGTACGAAAATCAGTCAAGTATTTTCCCCATCCTCCTTCTCCTGAAACTCCACATAAAGTCTCGCTGATTTTTTCTCCTCGACCGCAACAGGGTGTTTGCTGTCTCCGGCTGCGGAGTACTGGAAGAAGCCGTCCTTCGAGGTTGCCGAGCTGTTTTTCAGGCACTGCCGGGTTGATGCGAGAAGCTGCAGCTCATCACCGGCGTTCGCCGATTCCGTGAACATCGCCTTGTGCGCTCCGGCACCGAGAGCGAGGGAAACGCTCCCGGCCTTCATGTTCTGGTTCGGGTAAATCTTCCAGTCGAGCCCGGTCGAGGTCTTTCCGAGGTTGAAAATGATGCAGGTTGCGCTTCCGCGGACGATTCCGTTGAAGAATCGTTTCCCTGTGACAGCATATTCGTCGCCAGTCGCGTACTTCTTCTGTGCCGTCTCAGTATTTATGACGTATCCGGAGAGCATCGCGCCTTCCTGCAGCATGAGGTCGGTGAACCAGACGGTTCCTGTGCAGTCGGTGACTACAGGCTTGATCGATACGCTCACGATCCGTTTCTTTTCTTTCTTGTCGATCGTCTCAGTGAATCTCGTAAAGATTGGCATTTAATCACCGTCCTGCGTCCACTGAATTTCTGAAACGTGTCCCACCCAGCCGGTCGCGATGGAGCCGCCCTGCAGGAACATGTCCGTTATGTATATCGTTCCGATGCAGTCGGTCACGCAGACGCGGATGCGGATTTTCTTCACACGCCCGTTCTGAGGGCTGACCGCCTGTCCGACATGTGTAAAGCTCGCCATAGACGCCTCCTTAAATCAGGTCGATGAACCGCGTCTCAGTCGTTCCGTCCTCGTACTCGAATGTGACCTCCACGCCGACCTGCCCGTTGTCACCCATCTTCAAGTCCTCGGACGCGATCTGACAGGAGAAGGTATAGCTGTCGCGGTTTGCCGGAGTGACTGTCTGCGTCAGGCTCTTCGTTGTATTCAGCGCTCCTTCGCACTTGAAGGACGCCGTGCCTGACACGCCGTTCTCGGCATCCACCTCAAAGCCGGAGTTCTCCCAATAGTTCAATCCGCTGTCGGCGCGGGAATTGCGCAGATGATTGAACGGCACGAGATCCTTCATCTCCTGACTGTCCACCAGATCCGCGCCGGAGAGCATGTCGGCGGCGACGTCCCACTGCGAGGAGGAATCGCCAAGTTCGCGGAGTGTGGTGGAAAGCTCCAGAACCGTATTCCACGGCTCCAGAAGGTTATATTCCCGGCGCACGATTCTGGTTTTTACGCTGATATTCAGCTCGTCGTCCCTGACCGTCACGATGTCGCCGAGCTTCCAGCTTTCATGCTCGTAGCCTGTCAGCACCGACAGATCCATCGCGTTCAGCACATAGGAAATCCTCGGCGCGGCGTAATCCGCAAGCCGCATTTCGGCGTATTCGAGCATCTGGTACGGGTTGGTGAAATTTGAGCAGTCGAGCGTCGATACGCGGATTTCGTTCGTGTAGGTCGTGTCCTCCACATATTCCTTGCCGTCGTTGATGGATGCGAACGTCATGCCGTCCTTGCCGTAGGCGTAGAGCCGGGTGATCAGGCTCTGCGTATCAATCACGCGCTTGATGGACTTCATGTTCTTCTTGTAGCAGAAAAGCGCTCCGGAATCCGTTCCGCTGAAAGTGAGCAGACTCACGGTCTTGTTTGCGTTGTCGAAGATCAGGTCGCCGCCGTGCAGGTCCTGCACCTTGCGCAGAATCGCCAGCGCGTTTTTCTCCTGACATGTCCAGGTGCGCTTTGTCCGCTTGTTGACGGTTCCGACCGTCCAGCCGGTATCCTTCAGGGCGTACGCCATCGGAACGTCAGCGGTGTCAGCGTTGAAGGTGATCTCAGCCTTCTTCGTTGAGAATCCAAGATCGTAAAATGCTGCCTCAGCATAGACCGAGGTGATGGCGGTGCCTTGCTCATTCTTTTCATCGGTGATTGTTCTGATTCTGTATGCGTCGTCGCCGACTTTGACCTGCTTCTCGTTCTCGAGGTATTTGCGCTTCTCGTCCCGGAAGGGCAGGTTGAATTCGAGAGTGTCGATGCCGTTGATCTCACCGGTGATGATGACGTCGTAGGCGTTTTCGAGCACGGCCTCCTGTTCGCCGTTCAGATCGAGAACGGCCAGTAGTTTCTTTTCAGCAGCCACAGAATCACCTCCATCTGCTGCGGGCCTGAATGGTCAGTTTCTTGAACGCGGATTCGCCGGGCGTCGAGAGCGCGATGCTTTTTACCGTTGGCGTTACCGATGAATCTGTTGTTGTCAGCGTCACTCTGAATTTGATGTACTTCGCGGAATCCGACTGCACGGTGTTGTCCGTGCCAAGTGTCGCCCAGTCGCTCCATGTCGATAAATCATCCGAAGTGGAGGTTTCGATGGAGACGCTTGTTCCCGTCGGCGTATCAGCGGTCAGAGAGACATAGCATTTTCCGGTTATTCCATATTCCACGGCGGCGGTTGTGAGGTAGCCGCTTGTGGCGTAGACGGAATCCGTCGCTTTGAGCGTGACAGCATCAGCTGTCGCCAGCCCGTCCACATCCGCGGTGGAATCCGCGGCGTTGCAGGTCAGGGATTCCTGAAACCAGAGCGCAATGTCGTCTGCTGTAAGACCTGAGTCGCAGTTCAGGAACCAGTCGTCGAAGTTGCCCGCGTACCAGTACGATTCCGCGTGCATGCCCCAGATGAGGTCTGCTGTGCAGGAGCGGTTGAGTTCGCCTGTGAAGCTGACCGCGTCCGATACCCATACTTCGCCGGAGCTTCTGCTGCCGAGGACATACTGCGCTGTGTGATCGTCCGGCTTGATGATCGCCGAGATGAAATACCACAGGCCGTTGGTCAGCGTGAAGCTCGGCGTGAAATCCTGATCGAGGATCAGCGTCCCGGACGAGTTGTACAGCATGAGCCGCGGTTTCCCGGAGTGAAGCGACAGGTAGAATATCGGGTTGCCGGTTCCCTGCCGGGTGTTGAGCAGCGGGCAGAAGGTGTTCCCGACCGAGTAGGTCGTTGGCATGAACCATCCGCCGACAACAATAGTCTTGCCGATATTTGAGAACATCGTGCCGTCGTTGCTGACCTTCAGGTATGTTTGCTCGGTCGACGGGTTGTTGATGTTTATGCGGAAGGAACGCCCGAGGTGTCCTGTCTGCAGGCTTGCTGTTGTTCCACTCCACTTGTTGATGGATGCTTTCCTATTCTTGCCGCTCGAATCCGCAAGGCAAGTGTCTGCGTCCGGTTCGGATTCGTTGAACCTCCACAGGCCGTCCGCTCCCCATGACGCGGGGACCTGACCGGTGAACTTGTCCTGCGTGTTCAGCGACTGCACGGTGACCTCGGTAGTGCTGTCGGCTTCGATTGTGACTGTGTTCGCGCCGACCTTGAGCGCCGGGAAGTCGAGGCTCTCGAGAAGCGGCAGTCCGTTTCGCAGCGTATTGCCGTCCGCGTCGGTTACCTTTGCCGTCATGAGCGAGGAGTCGATGACGAGCACTTCATCCTCGGTAAGAACGCCGTCGATTTTGAGGCTCTTGCCATTGGTGGTAATAACCGCGTTCTTGTCCTTGCCGAGATCCGCAACAAGCGAATAAACAGGCAGGGAGTCCGCGTTGCCGAGCGTCCGGTTCAGCGAGAATGTCCCGGCCTCGGTAATTTCAAACGTCTCGTCATTCTCCGCGTAGGCGTACGGGTCGGGACAGAGGAACGTCAGGTCGAAGGTGCAGGAGTTCCGCACGACCTTGTCAAACGAGAATCCGCTCTCGAGCCTTGCCCGGTAGACGCGGTTCGGCTCCTTGTCGAGGATTAGCTCACACAGTCCGATGTCCGGGTTCAGCCACGCGATGATCTCGTCCTTGCGGGCGAGGAAGTCCGCGTCGCTCTTGCCGGGAGGGATGAAGCAGGATATTTCGATCTTGCGTTCGCCGATGGTTTCTCCGAAGTCGAACAGGCCCTCGCGTCCGGGAACGGTGATCGTGTTGTTGGTGAAATCCGGCATGCGGTTTTCTTTTGTCATTCTGGTGGCAAGTCCGAAGCTCTGGCTCGTTTTCCCGTTGAATTTGAATCCCATTTAAATCACCGATCCTTTCGCGCGTCGGCTGCCGACAAGCAGGGTGTTGAGCTGCTGAGAAATCTTCCGGATGTCGTCGTCGCTTCTCACACTCATGGTTTCGATATTGATGAGCGGGCCGGAGTATCCGGCGTTCTCTCTGACGGCTTCTTTAATCATGTTCCGTAATGAATTCACGCCGACTACGGCTTCATCGCCAGCTTCGCCGCCGCCGAGGAGCGTGCCTCCGGACTGCCCAAAGATGGTCGCGTCCTTCAAAATCATGCCGCCGTCCATCGCTTTCTTGTACCAGGAGACGCTGAAATGCGGAATGCTCGGCGGGTTCAGACTGAACGAGCCGGAAACCGAGAAATGCGGGAGCTTGATTTTCGGCAGTTCCCAGTGGAAGTTGAAAACATTCTTGAGCTTGCTGACAATGCCGGAAACAAAGCTCCAGATGCCGTTGAAAACAGAGCTGAACGTTGATTTAATGCCGTTCAGGATTCCGCTGATCGTGCTCTTGATCGCGTTGAATGCGGATGTGATCCCGGACTTCATCGCGTTCACGACGCTCATTACGGCGGACTTTATGCCGTTCCAGACCGAGGTCGCGACAGACTTTATCCCATTGAATACGGTCGAGGTGACGGTCTTTATTCCGTTCCACGCGGTCGTGACGGCGGTCTTGATGCCGTTTATCACAGTCGTAATCGCGGTTTTGATGGCGTTCCATACGGTTGTAACGACAGTTTGGATGGCAGTGCAGACTGTCGAGATCGCCATCTTTATCGCGTTCCATACAGTGGTGACCACGGTTTGGATTGCCGTGAGGACCGTTGTAATGACCGTCTTGTAGATATTGAAATATGTCGTGACCACGGCCTGTATCGCCGTGAAAATCGTGGTGAAGAATGTCTTGATGCCATTCCAAACCGTCTGGATCACAGAACCGATTGCGTTCATCACCGTTGTGACCACGCTTTGGATTCCGTTCCACGCGCCGGACAGAAAGCTGCTGATGCCGTTCACAGCGGAGGTGAATACGCTGGAAATCGCGCTCCAGATTGTCACGAAGAAGTCCTTGATCGCCGTCCAGACAGTCACCGCGACTTCCTTGATGTTGTCCCAGAGATTGATCCAGAAGTTTCGGAAGCTCTCGCAGTTGTTCCACAGGTAAATGAACGCCGCGACAAGCAGTCCGATTGCTGTGATGATGAGACCGATCGGATTTGCCGCCATTGCAGCATTCAATCCTGTAATTCCTGTTTTCACGACTCCTATTGCGGATACTATCTTTGGAGCGAGTGTCATCAGCGCACCGACGCCTGTCGCCATTTTGCCGACGACAATCAGCACAGGACCGATGGCCGCGACGATGGCCGTGATGGTCAGGATCATTTTCTGCGTCGCCGGGTCCATGTCCATGATGGCGTTCATCACGTCGATGATCTTCTCCATCAGACTCTGGAAGGCTGGAGCGACCGCCTGACCGATGGTGACAGTCAGAACATCGAAGGTGGATTTGAGCTGTTCGATCGTGCCGCCTGTGCCGGACATCAGGGCGTTTGACATGTTCTCAGCCGAGCCGCCGCAGTCGTCGAGAGCATCGCGCAGAGAGGATACTTCTGACGGCGAGGTCTGAATCAGTGTCAGCCACTTGGACATCTGGTTTTTGCCGAAGATGTTAGCCGCGGCCTCGAGCTTTTCCTGATCTGTCAGCCCGGAGAATGCAGAATTCAGATTCGCCAGTACAGTCGGCATGTCCTTCAAGGTTCCGTTCTCATTAAAAATGGCGTAGGTCTGCCCGGTGGAAAGGCCGAGCTGATCCATCGCGGTCGCGCCTTCCTTGGCGGGAGAAGCGAGACGCGCGAGTCCTGTTTTCAGAGCGTTCGCGCCTTCACTGCCGGAAATGCCCGCGTTGCCGAAGACGTCTGTAATGGTCGCGAGGTCCTTCACGTCCCATCCGACTGTCTTGCAGATAGGGCCTGCGACAGACATCGCCTCGAAAAGCTCCGAGGTTGTGGTATTCGCCTGCGCCTGCGCTTTGGCGAGAACATCCGCGTAGTTTGCAGCTTCCGAGGAATCCGCTCCGAACATCTTCATGGCATTTCCCAGCCCGGAGGTGGTTTCAGACAGATCCGTGCCGGTACCGGCGGCGAGGTTCATGGCGGGCGTCAGCATGTCGGTTGCTTCCTTTGCCGTAAAGCCCTGACGCGCAAAGTTCAGCGTCGCGTCGGCTGCGTCCTGCATACCGTAAACCGAGTTCTTCGCAGAGGTGCCGATCTGGTCCCAGAGTCCTTCGAAGTCCTCGGCGGAGTTCGCCGTATCGCCCATTGTCTGCTTGACGAGGTTGAACTGCTTGTCCACATCACCGTATGCAGTGACGGCTGCGGTTGCTCCGGCTACGACGGGAGCGGTGAATCCCATCGTCATTTTCGTCCCGGCGCTTGATAACGATTCGCCGACGGACTTGACCTTCTCACCGGCAGCCGCGATCTTCTGCGCGGAGACAGAGCCGAAGTTCTCGTATTCCTTCGTCAGGCTCTTGAGGTCCTGCTCGGTCTCGACGATTTCACGCTGAAGCGCGTCATACTGCGACTGGCTCATGTCGCCATTTGCCAGTGCCGCGTCCGCCTGCTTTGCCGCTTCCTTGAGCGCTTCGAGGCGCTCCTTGGTGGCGGCGATTTCTGTCTGGAGACCTTTCTGCTTCTGGGAGAGGAGTTCCGTGTTGCCGGGATCGAGCTTCAGGAGCTTGTTCACGTCCCGCAGGCTTTTCTGCGTATTCGATATCTGTTTGTCGACCGATTTGAGCGATTCGGTCAGCTTGGTGGTGTCGCCGCCGATTTCGACGGTGATGCCTTTTATTCTGTTCGCCATGCGGATACACCTCCCTTCAAGGCTTTACATAGAATTAGTCGAACTTTTACCTTCTGCTGGTAGCAGAGAAATGCGTGAATTGTTATCCTCCAAACAGGAGGTAGTGCATATGTATAAGACATTTGTTATCGGATATAATCCGAAAGCGCATAAGATGGCCGAGGAGATCGAGAAAAAGGCAAACGAGCTCGCTCAGAACGGTTACAAGGTTCTCTCATTCTCCATCACAAACAGCGGTAAAGCCATTATTCTCGCGGATGACGAAGGCGGCAGAGATGCGTAAAAAATGGAGAGGACTTCTCATTGCCCTTGCTGTCGGATTCGGCATCGGAATCCTCATCATGGCAGTTGCTATTTACTTCGGATATTCGTACGCGTACGCGCATGACGCCGCTTTCTATCAAGTGGAATTAGCGGGTCTTCCCATCTATGAACTGACTCGTACAGACAACAATTCCTATTCGTCTGTCTCCATTCAGGCCAATATGGGCATTGTGTGCGCCATCTGCATGGCGGCTGCCACAGTCTTCTGGCTGCTCATATCCCGTCTGAAAAGGAAATAACGGATCAGAACCGATCCATCATTTCCTGCGTCGCGATTTCCGGATAGTCCCAGTCGTCGTTGCTCATCTCCGCGTACATGTCGTTGACCGTGCCGATGGTCAGTAAATCCAATTCGCTGATATGCAGTCCGATTTGCACGCAGCGCAGTAAAAAGAGCGGGGTTGTCATTTCCCGCTCTGTCGCATGATGTTTTTTTTAGACTGAACCTGCTGTTCCGTGTTGACGCCCCACAGCTCGATGATCTGCGGCAGCACTTCATAAATCGAGAACGTGTTGAACCCGTCGAGCCATTCCTCCGGAGAGTCCGGCACATCCTTGTCGGCATGCTTTGCCATCAGCCACGCGATATTCTCGAACAGCTCCAGACTGAACGTGTCGAGACTGGAGTTCTCCTCGTCGTTTTCGCTGATGCCTTTCTGCAGCTCGTTCAGATCCCGGTAGATGTCCCTGTGGAACTTGTTCCGGTAGAGTCTTGGAATGGCGGCGGAGGCGCGGAACATGACCTCCTGACCGTCAATTTCTATTGTCTTTGTCACCGCCATCGTTTACTCCTCCTCCGTTGAATATGAGGTATTCGCCTTTGCGCCGGACGAGGTACTTGCCGTATCGCTCGGCTCGTAGACTTTGTCGTACCAGGCGTTGTAAACAGCGTCCGTCGTGTTCGTGCCGGTCTTGACCTTCACGAGACCGGAAGGCAGCGGAGAAACCGTAATCGACAGCGTGTCCGTCTGCACCTCGGTCGAGTCCTCCTTGGTCTGTCCAGAGACGGACGGTCTTGTCGCAGAGCAGTAGTACATGCAGTGGCGGATCTTCCTCTGGTCGCCGGAAAACTCGAACAGCAGGGCGAAGTGCTCCGGCTCGACATCCTTGTTCTCGGCAATGACGCCGTTCGCGTCCTCGGTTTCGTGCATCACGTCCGTGAGGAAGCTCTCCGGGATGAGCGCCAGCTCGAAGTCTCCGGAATAGCCGTTGTTGTTCGAGACCATGTAATAGACGGTGTCGTCAGCGTAGAACGGCTCGTTGTCGCCCTCCGCGTCAAGCGAAAGCGAAACAGCGCCGGGCATTGCCACTGGCGTGCCGAATGTGACGGTCCCGTCCTCGGCGAGCGTCGCGATGGCGTAGTGGCAGTTCTTCAGGCCGAACTTGACCTTGTTCTTCTTGTTAGTAGCCATAATCGTTAACCTCCAATAATCTGTGTTTGGTAGAGAACCTCGTACATCTTCTCGTCCTCGATCCAGACCTCAGACTTCTCGTAGGGAAGCTCGTGTGCGGTCAGGATATTTTCGATTTTCGATTCAATGTCCGGGTTCTTCTTGTCCGTGTAAAGCTCGATGTTCAGCTCGTCTATCCGTTCCCAGACCACGTTGTCTGCGAACATGTTGTCTGTCCCCGGAAAGAGGAAGCAGATGAACGGCGGGTCCGGAGACTCGCCCTCCGCGAAGTGGTCGTAGGCGATGGGGAGATCGGCCTCCTCGAGCATGGTTACTATGTCGTCGTAACTCATAGGCGTCATCCTTTTAGCTTTTGCTGGATTTCCTTCACCAGCTTTTCGTTGCCAGCCTGCTCCGCCGGAGCGATGTGCGGACGAGCCGCGACACGTCCTCCGCCGCGCTTGGCATGGCCATGCTCCAGAAGGTGGGCAATCTGATAGCGGTTGCGGGAATGCACGACAAGGTCGATGGAATCTGCGTCCTCGCTGACCGTCTTGACCGACCACGATTTCTTGTACTTGCCGGTGCGAACGGGAGCGCCGGACTGGATGTCCTTTTGGACGGATTTCGCCGTGTCCTTCACTGCGTCCTTCATGTCGTCTGCGGCGAGGTCGGCGTATTCCTGCAGGCCCTTCATGACCGCGTCGCGCAGGCTGTCTATGGAAACCTTCTCGTTCATTTCGATTTCTCCAAAGCGCAGTTGAATTTCAGCGTGTTCTTCTTGTAGCCCATCGGGTTCACATAGGTGATGTTGTAAACCTTGCCCTCGGCGAGAATCCGATACTTCGTGGATTCCACAGTGGCAAGCTCCGAACAGTATCGGCAGGTGAAGTTCAGTGATTCCTCCGGGTTGATTACCTCGCCGGAGGTTTCAGAACCGTAGGAATCCGTCCCGACGGTCGCCCAGCACTTGAAGTAATCCGTCCATGAAGCGGTGTGGTTTCCGTACTTGTCTGAGGTCACTTCGTTTTTCTGGAACGTGACCGGTACGCGCATGTTCGCAATTTTCATCAGAATCCCTCCTTGCGCACGCCGAACAGCAGCGCCCGGAGCGTCAGGTTCAGCTGATTGTGATCCGCGTCCTCGCGGTGCTCGTAGAGATAAGCGACCGTGTAGAGGATGGCGATGCGCATTCTTATGAGGATTTTCTCCTCGCCTGATTCCCATTCCTCGTCGGAGAAGCGGGCGATGTCCTGCACGGTTGCCGTTGCTGTGGTTATCAGGTTGGAAATCAGCTCGTCCTCATCGGAAGAACTGACTCGCAGATAGGTTTTTGCTTCCTCAAGCGTTACTTCCATGAGACACCTCCAATAAAAGTGAAGCGGTCACCCGTAAAGGATGCCCGCCCACAACAAAGCAGAATCAATCAGCCCGCCGCCTTGACGGAAAGACCTCTGACGGCTTCCGGCAGGATCAGCTTGCCGTCCACGCGCTCACTCGCGAGGAATCCGATCTGACCGTTCGCCGCATACAGTTCGGACAGACGCTTGAAGGAGCGTCCCTGTCTGTCGGCGATCCAGTAGTAGCTGAAGTCTCCGAACAGGATAGGCACGTTGCCTGCCGCCAGTTCCGGCGCGTAGATCGAGGTGCGGTACGGACGGTTGAGGATGGTGTCCGGCTGACCGGCTACAACAGACGGCTGCCAGATATAGTTGCCGTTTCCGTCCTTGATCTTGCGCAGCGCCTTGACGGTGGAGTCGTTGAGAATCCAGACCGCGCGGTTGCGGTAGACGCTTCTCAGGGAGTGGAACACGTCCATGATCTCGTCGAAGGTGATATTCGTGTTGGCAATCTCCGTGGTCGCACCCTCGGTCGCCTTGACCTTGGTGAAGACGCCCTCCGGCTTCTTCTGGCCGTCGCCCACGAGGAACGCCTCCTCCTCGGCAGCGCCGATGCGTCTCGCAAACTCGGTGGAGATGTAGGATTCCAGATCGAATACACTGTCGTTCATCAGCTCCTCGGAAACCTTGATCGCGGTTCCCAGCTTGTACGCGGAGAGCGTGATCTGGTCGAACGTGTCGTCGGATTCCGGGTACAGTCCGTTCTCCTCCATCCAGCTTGCGGTGCCGTGGGACGCGACAATCGGAATGGTGTGCGTGCCGCTGTCGGTCTGAATCACGTGTGCCAGAGAGCGGAAAAAGTTCTCATCGGTCAGCGCCTGCACGAGAGTCTTTTCATACTCATCCGGCACGAGGTATCCGCCGTTGGCGTCGGTGCCGACTTCGAGTACGTTCTGCACGTCGTACCAGTTGCGCTTGCGGATGCTGTCCCAGAAGGCGGTCTTGTACGCTTTGGACGCGATGCCCGGCTTGTCGTCGGGCTCATCCTTCGCGCCCGGCTTTCCGGTGAGCGGAGAAGAAGTCGGCTGAGAGAGCATCTTGTCGATCTGCTCCTGCCGCTGCAGGCGCTCGATGTCGTGCGTCAGGTCGGTGACTTCCTTTTCCATCTTGTCGTAGGTGGCGGCGTCCTCCGCGGACACGTTGCCGCCGTTATCGGAGTGGGTGTCGAGGAAGTTCTTAGCGGCGTCCCACGCCTTGGCTCTGCGGTCCATAAGTTCCATAATCTTGGTCATTTTCAATTCCTCCATTCATTAGTGGCTGAGAAGCGAGAGCCGCTTCTCAAGATCTGCGACCTTTACGGTCTGTGTCTTTATTTCAGGTTTGCGTTTCGGTATCAGCTTCGAGAGCAGGGAGTCGGTGACGGCTTTCCGGGAGAAAAGCATGAGGGAATCATCCGGCTCATCCGGATTTTCTTCCTCGGTTTCATCCTGACCGTCCGCGAACAAAATCTCGTCCGCAAATCCGAGCTTCTTTGCCTCCTTCGCATTCATCCAGGTCTCGGCGTCCATGAGCCTGCTGATCTTGTTCCGGGACAGCCCGGACTTGATCTCGTAGGCGTTCATAATGGACTCCTTGACCTCCGACAGCATGTCGATGGCTTTCTGCATTTCCTCGGAATCGCCGATTGCGATGGTTGCCGGATTATGCACCATCAGCATGGCCACGGGACTCATGCAGACCTTTGTTCCCGCCATCGCGATGACGCTTGCCGCTGAAGCCGCAAGCGCGTCGATCTTGACGGTCACTTCATACGGGTAGTCCATCAGCATGTTGTAAATCTGCGCCGCCGCGAAAACGTCTCCGCCGGGCGAGTTGATCCAGAGCGTGATGTTTCCCTTGCCGGAATTCAGCTCGTCCTTGAAGACCTGCGGCGTGACTTCGTCGCCGTACCAAGTCTCATCGGATATTTCCCCGTCGAGGTAGAGCGTTCGATCCGAACCGAAGCTGTCCGGCGTTTCGTTTCTGGTCCATCGCCAGAATTTTCTTGTCATAGGGACTTCCTCCTTTCCCGGAGCCGGTCACCGGACTCCGTTTGTTCCTGTGATTCTTCCGATTTCTCGGTCGATTCTTGTTCTTCATCAGGTTGTTCCTCCGTTCCCTGTGTTGATGCTGAGGCTGCGAAGATTCCCGCGTCCTCGAGCTTTGTCATGTTGCCGTTGATGAGGTAAAGGTCGCCGCCTTTTTCTTCCGGGATTCTGTCGAGGTTCTCAAGCTCGCGGATATCGTTCGCCGACATCCATCCGTTCTGGCGGGCTGTGGCGTAGCCGTTCATGCGGCTTTCGTAGTCGCCGCGAAGCAGCCCGTCGACGTTGAACTTGAAGAAGTATTCCTTCTTCTCCTCTGGACGGAGCAGTGCTCTGCGCATGGACTGTTCCCAGCGGCTCACCCACGGGTCGAGCGTGTACTTTACGAATTCCAATGACTGCTGTTCGATATTGCTGAACGAGCTTTTCTCCAGATCGCCGATCATGTGCGGCGGTATCCGGAAGATGCGGGCTATTTCGTCGATCTGGAACTTGCGTGTCTCAAGGAACTGCGCCTGCTCCGGTGAAATGGAGATCGGCGTGTATTTCATGCCTTCCTCGAGAACCGCCACCTTGTTGGAGTTGGCGGATCCTCCGAAGGCCGAGTTCCAGCTTTCGCGGACGCGTTCCGGATCTTTCACCACGCCGGGATGCTCGAGTATGCCTCCGGGCGTTGCGCCGTTTGCGAAGAACTTCGCGCCGTACTCCTCGCAGGCGATCGCCATGCCGATGCTGTTCTTGGCCATCGCGATAGGCGAATAACCCACGAGCCCGTCGAAACCCAGACCGGGAATGTGAAGCACGTCGAGAGGCGAAAGCCTCACAACGGAACCTTTCATCGTGTGCGCCTCGTCGGTCGAGGTCTGGTATTTGTAGTAGAGCTGCCCGTTTTCGTCACGGTCGACCGTCATGC
Organism: uncultured eubacterium 1-6; assembly: GCA_903789595.1. GTDB lineage: Bacteria > Bacillota > Clostridia > Lachnospirales > Lachnospiraceae > Bilifractor. The sequence continues at coordinate 47,259 of CAIFEZ010000005.1, read as the reverse complement.
GGTTCGGCATCAGCGGATAGAGCGCCACGACGTCGCCCTTGCCGTTGCGGATGATCTGCGCGTAGGCGTTGCCCCACAGGAGCAGGTGCGTCATGAGCGTCTCCCGGAAAACGAAGCTCGTCATCTCGGGATTCGGCTCGTCGTGCAGCAACTCGTAGAGCGGGTGGTCGATGGCTTTTTCCTTGCTGCCGTTCTCCGCGTAACGATAGAGGTGAAGCGGCAGTCCGGCTATCGCTTCCGAGAGAATCCGGACGCACGAGTAGACCGCCGTCATCTGCATAGCGGAGCGCTCGGTCACAGCTTTGCCGGAGGTGGTTCCTCCGAAGAAGAAGCGGTACGAACTGCCCGCCGTGCTGTCCTTGGGAGCGTCGCGCCCTCGAAACCATCTGTTGAATATGCTCATAACATTCCCTCCATTTGATTAAGGGCCTCCCGCAACAGCAGGAAGCCCATGATTGCTATAAAGATCATTCGTCTATCGTCACGTATAGGAACCAGGGTGGCACGCGCGCCGCTTTTCTGGCAAACACAAGACCGCCTCGCGCGGAGAAACAACTCCCCATGCGAGGCGGTCTTTTTATGCATCCCTGCGATCCTGACCCTGTCATTCCAGGCATCGCGGAACGGCATACAATCCCTGCGCCAACACATCCCTTATCAATCAGTGCATGTGAAATTCCTAATTGTTCCCGATGACCTTCACCCCGTCATCTACAAGCACTTGTACAGTGTCTCCGCAGTCTGATACATCCACCGAGGTCAGACTGTTAGCCCTCAGGTCCAGCTTGGTGAGGTTGGTGAGACCCGACAGATCCACCGAAGTCAGATCGTTGTCGTTCAGGTGCAGTGCGGTGAGGTTGGTGAGGCCGGACAGGTTCACCGAAGTCAGATTGTTGTGTTCAAGGACCAGCTCGGTGAGGTTGGTGAGGCCAGACACGTCCACCGAGGTCAGTATGTTGCTGCTCAGGTCCAGCGCGGTGAGGCTGGTGAGGTACTGGATGCCCGTCGCGTCCGCAATGCGGTCACCATAGGCGTCCAGGATCGTGGAATTCGCGATCTCTTCTGCACTGAGCTCGTTGTCGTCGTCTGTGTCGAACAAAGATTGCACCGCTCTACGGAAGTTCTTGTCGGGGAAGTGCGCCTCGTCGAGGGGGACGCTGACGTCAGGCTTCACTTCCAGTGTGGACGAGTCCTGTTCCGGAGAAATGTTTTCCGTCGTTGTTGTCGTCGTCGCTGCCGTCGGCGTAGCCTTGTTTCCTCCGCATCCAAAAAGAGACAGTGCCATAAGTCCCATAACGGCGATTGTTGTAAGCCTTTTCAAAGCATTCATGATGACCTTCCATATTTAGTCGGTTCGTTTTCAACCGGACAGCCGCGCTCCGCCATGCCAGACGGCTGACCGATGCGGCCACCCCGAATCAGTAGTAAAGAAACCGAGATCCCAGAGCACCTGTCTTTCAAGCGCTCAAACCATGATACATTGCCTTACGCAAGTGAAATGCCACAAACACTGTCGGATTTCGTGCAATATAGGAACAGAACGATTGTCATCACAACAGGCACATCAAACCAGGACAGCATTCTCACTAAATAAACAAGATGCCTCTCGAATCGTAGACAGAAGCGGCATTGTCGTTGCCCATTCGTATCGCCCGGTCGAGCGCCATGATGGTTGCGATTGCGCCGTCGATCTTCTCGGTCGATTTCTCCTTGTCGGCCTTGATGTTGCCTGCCGGATCGGTGCGGATGAAGATGTTGTCCATCATCCAGCGGAGAACCGGATGCCCGCCGTGCGCGATTTTCTTCTCCAGCACGAGCTTCATCAGCTCCTTGGTTGGCGGCGACATGTCTTTGAAGCCCTGTCCGAACGGAACGACCGTGAAGCCCATGCCCTCAAGGTTCTGCACCATCTGCACGGCTCCCCAGCGGTCGAAGGCGATCTCCCGGATGTTAAACCGTTCGCCGAGGTTCTCGATGAACTTCTCGATGTATCCGTAATGGATAACGTTGCCCTCGGTGGTTTCAAGAAATCCCTGCTTCTGCCAGAGATCGTAGGGGACGTGGTCGCGCCGGACGCGCAGGTCGAGCGTATCCTCCGGCACCCAAAAGTACGGGAGAACCACGTACTTGTCGTCCTCGTCCAGCGGTGGAAATACCAAAACGAACGCCGTAATATCCGTCGTTGACGACAAGTCCAAACCGCCGTAGCAGACGCGGCCTTCAAGGTCGTCCTCGTTTACCGGGAAGGCGCAGGCGTCCCATTTGTCCATCGGCATCCAGCGCACCGACTGCTTCACCCATTGATTCAATCGAAGCTGCCGAAAGGCGTTCTCCTCGCCGGGATTTTGCTTTGCCGACTCGCAGGCGGCTTTCACCTTGTCGATGCCGACCGTGATGCCGAGGCTTGGGTTGGCCTTCTTCCAGACCTTCGGGTCCGTCCAGTCCTCGGATTCGTCCGCGCCGAAGATCACCGGGTAGAAGGTCGGATCATGCTTGCGTCCGCTCATGATGTCGAGCGCCTTCTGGTGCTGCTCGTAGCAAATTGACTGCGTGTCGTTCCCGGCGGTCGTGATCAGGAAGAACAGCGGCTGCATTCTCGCGTCGCCGGAGCCCTTGGTCATGACGTCAAAGAGCTTCCGGTTCGGCTGCGTGTGCAGCTCGTCGAAGATCACGCCGTGGGTATTGAAGCCGTGCTTGTTTGCCACATCGGCGGAGAGCACCTGGTAGAAGCTGTGCGTCGGCAGGTATTCGAGCCGCTTCTGCGATTCGAGAATCTTCACGCGCTTGCTGAGTGCCGGACAGAACCGCACCATGTCGACTGCGACGTCAAAGACGATCTTGGCCTGATTCCGGTCAGCCGCGCAGCCGTAGACCTCGGCGCGTTCCTCGCCGTCGCCGCAGGTGAGCAGCAGCGCAATGGCCGCTGCGAGTTCCGATTTGCCTTGCTTCTTGGGAATCTCCACATACGCGGTGTTGAACTGTCGGTAGCCGTTCTCCTTGATTACGCCGAACAGGTCACGGACGATCTGCTCCTGCCAGTCGATCAGCTCGAACGGCTTTCCGGCCCACGTGCCTTTGGTATGGCAGAGCTGCTCGATGAACAGGCAGGCATAGTCGGCGAGGTTCTCGTCGTAATGGGAGGTCTTCTCCATGAACCGCGTGACCTTGTATTTCTTCAATTTCCGTACTGCCAATGGAAAATCACTCCCTTCATGGCAAAATAAAAGACCGCCGAAGCGATCTGCGTAATTTCTATCAGTACGAGAGCGAGAGCCGTTCTCAGGCTCTGCTTTCGGAATATTCAAATTCTGGTGTTGCTTAGTTGTACTGCTTCATGAGCACCGCGTAGGCGAGCTGGCTTGCTTCGTCTTCGGGCTCGATGTCCCAGCCGCGGTCGTAGTTCAGTGTGACCTTGCCGCCCACACGCAGCTCCATCTTGGAAATGCGTCCGCCGTCGATTCCGTAATCCTCGGAAGGCTCGTCATAGTGCTTTACCCAGTATTTAACGACTGTGCCGTCAATCAATAAGCTGCCGTTTGTCCACATGGTCAGGCCTCCTCGCTGATGATGAATTCGATGCCGTTCCTGCGTTCCGGCTCCTTGCTGCCGAAGCGGTGGTCGTCGGCTCTGGTGACGGTCTTGAGTCCGTTCATCCGGCAGCCGAGGTTTGTCAGTCCGTAGATTCCGTCCATCAGGCCGGTGCTCTGGTCGGTCACCACAATTGCCTTGATTCCGGCGTTCCGGAGCGTTTCAACGAAGTCGGCCAGCTCGTAGTCCCAAGGCAGGTCGTCGGCCTCGAAGGCATCCGCGCCGTTCCTGAGACTCCGGTCGTAGAGGACCAGCGCCTTGTTCTGACCGGCGGTGAATGGGTACGGGAATTCCTCCTTTTCGCGCCTGTCAAAGGCCTTGACGCCGTCCCAGTTATCAGCGGCGATCATGGCGTCGCGTTCCTTTTCGCGGATGGCCTGCGCCTCGTTGTAGGCGATCGCCGTGTTTCTCATGTGTTCGAAGTAGGTGTTCTTTTCCATCGTGCGTTCCTCCTGATTTTCGCTTGTTTTCTGTGCCTTTCGGCATGTATATACATCACTCTTTCGAGGGTATATAGCAAGTCAATTCGGCCAGATAAATTGATAAATTTCTGTGTCTGAAAATCAGGATTCCTGCGTTTCGCCGGTCATAATGAAATGCACATATTCGCGGCGGTGATCCTCAATGTAGAGGACTAATTCGTAGTATCCGGAATCGAACGCCAGCCGCTGAACCTCGAGAATCGATAGCATATTGACCTTGCCCGTATCTCGGATGGCCATAATCTGTTCGCGTACTTTCTCGTCCATGTCATTCCACCACCTTCCGCACGATGTCCTCGCCGTAGATCACGTTGAGGCCGCTGCCGTTGTCCCAGTGGACCAGCAGGCTGCCAGTGTCGTCGATGCCGTAGACGGTGCCGCGGGTTCCGGCAGGTGGAGCCTGAATGTCATCCATGCGGACGAGCTCCACGCGCGTGCCATCTGGGTAGGTTTTCTTCAGCTGTTCAAGCTGCTCCGGTCTGATCATCCTCATGCCTGCACCTCCTTGTTCTCAGCGGCTTCCTCGGTTGTTTCCTTCTTAGGAACGCCGTTCTTCCAGCTTGAGTTGCCCTCGAGGTTCTGGAGCAGGATTTTCCGTTCCTGCTTGTACTCGCTGCCGATGAATCCGAGCCGGAGCAGGAAGCAACGGAATGCGTACTTCTCGTTTGTGACCGGTGTCTCAGTCGAGCTCGCGCGTTTCAGATTCTTGGAGAGCTTGCAGAGCTGAGCGATAAACATCGTGTAGGCTCTGGTTTCATCCGGCGTGGGCAGTTCCTTGAACCAAGGGAAGGCGATCTTGTCGTCCCGGATCTCGAACCGCAGGTCGTCGATGCCGAGCGCCTTCTTGATGAGCGTTCCCTTGGCCTCGAGGATGTTGGTCAGCGTTCCGACCGCGACCTTGTCGAGCGGAAGTTCGACCGTGAGGCCTGTTTCATCGGTTTCCGGCGCTTCCTCGGCGTCTTCCTCCGGCTCCGGTTCCGCAGGCTCCTGCGGCTCTGGCTCGAATCCTGCGGCGGCGATGGCATCGAGGACCTTCTCGACTTCTTCGGAATCCGCCATGTCGTCGAACTCGAGTGCGCCATCCTTGGTGACGGTGAAGCAGTCGATCTCGTAGTTGCAGGTTGGCATCTTCATGTAGGTGGCCTTGGCTCCGGTGGTGTCGGAGATGACCTTGACCAGTTCTTTTCTCTGTGCTCCTGTTACGTTGTAGTTGATTCGCATTGTGTTTACCTCCTTGGTATGCGTTTGTCCGGAAGGCCCTGTGCCTTTCGGCATGTCTATACATCACTCTGAAGGCCTGTAATAGCAAGCGAATCTGCGATATTTCTCCGGTAGAAAATAAGCCGATTATCAGGGCATGATACTGTGCTTAGTACACAAAGGAATCAGACTTCGTCGACTCTCCAGAAATCAAAAAATGCGCTACTCTGAGATAACTCCTCAAAGCGCGCACATCTATCTGCAACATTGTTTTTAATCCATTCTGGGGTTCTCCCGACATCGTTATAACGGCCATATTGCCCGAACATACAGAGCATTCCGACATTCCTTGCCATGACGGCATCTTCGAAGGTGTCGTAATAGCCCAGATGAATCTCATGCTGATTGACTTTGATCCTTGCACGGAACTTGTGCCGCGAAGGATAATAGCTGACTCCGCTTACTCCAGATGTGTTGTTTTTCTGGAGCGGTTGATTCATCTGATTCTGTTGGTGGGTGCAATATCGGATGTTGCATCTGCGATTATCGAGCGTATCAAGATTGATGTGATCAATTTCAAATCCATCTCTATGTTCGAACAAGTAATCGTGGAGAGCGCGTCCGTTGCAGTCAATTACGTAGAAACCGGAAGAGTGTGGTCCTTTGCTTCCTATATAGAAATTGATGCCATTGATTGCTGCAAGCATGTCTGCGTCGAGGACAAAGACTTCGCCGCTGGGCAATTCGCCATAAGCTGTAGTTCCATCATCCGAGAAGTTGTATTTCACATTACTCATCAACAGCCTCCATCATTTCAAGCGCCTGTTCGTATGTGTATTCCTTCCCGTCACGGACGAGCTTCACATCGCTTGAATCTTCATTATGTGAATGCAGGTAACGGACGACGGCTACATCTACATATTTGGGTTCAAGCTCCACGCCATAGCATATGCGTCCGATCTGGTCGCAGGCGATGAGCGTTGAGGCGGAGCCGAGGAACCCGTCAAGCACGAGTCCGTTTGTCGCGGTGCTCTGTTCGATGAGGTAGGCGATGAGCGGCACGGGCTTGCTGGAAGGGTGTCCGAAGCCGTCCTCTTTGGAGTTCTTCACGCCGTCGAATTCGAATACGGCTTTCTGCTTCTGGTCGCCGTACCATTTGTGCTTGCCGTCCTTGCGCCAGCCGAAGATGATCGGCTCCATGTTGAACTTCCAGTCGGTGCGCATGAGCGGAGCGCGCGGCTTCTTCCAGATGAGTCCGGCTCCGACCTTGAATCCGGCGTCCTCGAAGGCGTCGTAGAACACGCGCGCCTGCATGGTCGCATAGAACTCGTAAATCGAAGCGTCGTCCGCCATAGCGTTCTTGAAATTAGAGAAACATTTCATCAGGAAGTCATAAGCCTGCGTTCCCTTGAGGTCGTCGTTGGCAATCTTCCCGGACGCATTCTCCAGGTTGACGAAGTACGGCGCGTCGGTGCAGACGAGGTTGACCTTCTTGTCGCCGAGCAGCTTCGCGAATGTTTCCGGGTCGGTGGAGTCTCCGCAGACGACCGTATGCTTCCCGATATGCCAGAGGTCGCCGGGTTTTGAGAAGCACGGCTTTTCCAGTTCCGCATCAACATCGAAATCGTCCTCCTCAGCCTCTGTATCGCTGCCGAGCAGCTTCTCCAGCTCCTTGTCGTCGAAACCGAGCAGGGAGAGGTCGAACGCGTTCTCTTGCAGGTCAGCTAATTCGACGGACAGCATTTCCTCGTCCCATCCGGCGTTCAGCGCGAGCTGGTTGTCGGCGAGTATGTAGGCGCGTTTCTGCGTGTCGGTCAGATCTTCGGCGAAGACGCACGGGACGGTCTTGTATCCTTCCTCACGGGCAGCAGCAATCCGTCCGTGGCCGACGAGGATGTTGTAATCCTGATCGATGACCGCAGGGCTTACGAATCCGAACTCCCGGAGGGAGGAGCGGAGCTGCGCGATCTGTTCTTTACTATGTGTCCGGGCGTTCCGGGCATATGGCACCAGATTGTCAATCGGTACCTGTTCAAGTCTTTGTGTGTTCATTTACATTCCCTTTCTGGCACGAAGCAGTCTCTCCATCACGTCGTCCTGCGGATTCGCGCCGCCATACTCGGTGGAGCAGTTCTCCTTCACGATCTGGAAGATCTCGTCCCACAGGCGGTTCGCCTGATTCATGTAGTTGATGCCGATATTGATGAACGGCGACGGGATCGGCTTTCCGGTCGTCGGATGCTTGCTCAAATATCCGAGCTTGGTCGTCATTTCCTCGCACTGAATCCAGCGCGCCGAGCACATCGCATAGCGTTCCAGCAGCTGCGGCGATACGGCTTTCGCGACGCCGAGCTTGTCGAGCCATTCCCAGGTCTCTCGGTAGATGTCAGCCGCCTCCAGAGTGGAGCCATCATGCTGACGCGCCGAGAGGAACTCGTGCGGTTCTGGCATGTCCTCGCCCTCGGTGTCCGGGATGTCGAGCACTTCGAGCTTTCTGCCGCCCGGATTCCCGGCCTCGAACTTCTCCTTGACGGCGGTTTTCTTCCGGCCAGCGCCGGGACGTCTGCCGCCGCGACCGCCTGTGTTATTCGATTTTGTTGGCATTTCGTCACCGCCTTTCATGCGCACACGCGCGTAATAGATATAAGGACCGGGTTATTACCCGTTTGATTTCGCTTTTTTCGCACAGAAAGCCCCGCGCCGTTTTCCGGGAGGCCGCCTCGTAGAGATTCCGACCGCCCCTACCGGTCGCCGCGTTCCCTGTGGATCTTCTCGTGACATGACCTGCAGAGGCTCATGAGATTGCTCTCGTCATTGGTGCCACCTTCCGACAAGGGAACGATGTGGTGGACTTCCTCGACCGCAACGTATCGTCCCTGCTTAAGGCACATCTCGCACAGGGGATGCTTGTGAACGTAGCGGTCGCGGATGCGTTTCCAATGCCTGCCGTATCGTTTGCCGGTCGAGTAGCCGCGCGTGAACGTCTCGTAGTGCTTCTCCATCAGAGCCTTGTGCTCCGGGCAGTACTGTTCGCCGTCCTCGCAGAGGTTCGGGCATCCGGGATAGCGGCAGGGCCGCTTCGGTTTCATTGGCATGGCCTGCCGCCTCCCTTCGGGCATAAGAAAAGCCCTGCGGGCATGGTGCTCGCAAGGCTTCTGGTTCTTCTTATGGTTTTCGCTATTGTAAGGATAACACAGAAGGCGTCTGCCATTCTGTGCCAAAGTGTGCCAAACCGTGCCAACTTTTCTAATCCGGCATCGTGAAGTTCTGAAGCGCCGATCCGTGAATGCGGTGAACCGTTCGGAGGCTGACGTTCAGCATGGTGGCGATCTCCTCCCACGTGCAGTTGTCGATGTACCGGTAGCGGAGAACCAGTTGCTCCTCGGGATCAGCCAGCAGGTCGATCCGCGCGTTGATCTCGTCCCGCAGCGTAATGAGCTGCGCCACCTTCTTCTCCACGTCGGCCTGTATCTCGTCGATCTTGTGGAGGCATGTGACGAAGTGCGCGTCGCTTGGCGTGTTCGGATTCCTCGGCATACCGTCGTAGCGCATGCCGCTGACGCTGGTGGACATTTCCCTCCAGTAGTCGATTTCCCGGAGCCGCGCGTGGATCAGCGCATCCAGGTGCTTGGCCTGATTCAGATATTGCTTCGGAGTCATCTCATCACCTCCTCGTTGAGCTTTTTTATCAGCATCTCGCCGTCAACCGTCGTCAGCGCCTGATACCACTGGGACCGGAAGAACCGTTCGACGGATTCCTTCTCCGTTTGCGCGGCCTTGTTCCGCGGGTTCATGCGCAGGGCCTTCAGTGCTGTCCGGTAGTCGCGGACCGCCTGCAGGATGACGGCATTGGCGAGATTCTCGTAGGGGCCGTTCATCGCATCACCGCCTTCACCGCAGCGATAAGCGCCGACTGCGTCTTGTCCTTGCGTTTCAAGGCGTTGAGGATCTGCCCGTCGATGGTATCCGTCGTGACGATGTGCTGGATGACGACGGTCCGGCTTTTCTGGCCTTGCCGCCAGAGCCGGGCGTTCGTCTGCTGGTAGAGCTCCAATGACCATGTGAGGCCGAACCAGACAAGCGTCGATCCGCCGGACTGCAGGTTGAGCCCGTGACCGGCGGAGGCCGGGTGGATGACTGCTACAGGAATATTGCCCGCATTCCAGTCATCGATGTCCTGCGACGACTTGATCTCCCGGACGTCGAACCGTCTGCGGATTCTCTCCAGATCGTGCCGGAACCAGTAGGCGACAAGCAGCGGCTTCCCGTTCGCGGCCTCGATGATGTCCTCCAAGGCGTCGAGCTTCCGGTCATGGAATTCGATGATCTTCCCGTCGTCGGAGTAGATCGCGCCGTTCGCAAGCTGGGAGAGCTTCCCGGTAAGCGTTGCGGCGTTCGAGGCGGTGATTTCGTCGCCGTGAAGTTCCAGCACCAGATCGTTCTTCAGCTCCTCGTACCGTTCGCGCTCGTCGGCGGACAGCTGCACCTCGTACTGCGTGGAGATGAGCTCCGGCATCTTCAGATGGTCGGTCGACTTCATCGAGATCGTGATATCCGAGATTTTCCGGTAGATCGCATCCTCCGCGTAGGGCAGCGGCTTGTAGGAGTAGATGATCTCGCCGTTGCGCTTGTCGGGCATGAAGTAGGCCGTCCGGTACTGGGTGATGAAGCGTCCGAGGCGCTGCCCTTGATCGAGGACCTTGAACTCCGCCCACAGGTCCATGAGGCCGTTGCTCGATGGCGTTCCGGTGAGTCCGATGATCCGCTTTACCTTCGGCCTGACCTTCATCAGGGCGCGGAACCGCTTTGACTTGTGGTTCTTGAAGGAGGAGAGCTCGTCCAATACCACCATGTCGTAGGTGAAGGGAATGCCGGAGTCGTCGATCAGCCAGCCGAGGTTCTCCCGGTTGATGATCGTGACATCTGCGCCCTGCATGAGGGCTGCTTTCCGTTCGCGTGCGTTTCCGACTGCGACGGCGTAGGTGAGGCCGGACAGGTGCTCCCATTTCCGTATTTCTGCGGGCCATGTGTCGCGTGCGACTCTGAGAGGCGCGACCACGAGAATCCGGCTGACCTCGAAGCTGTCGAACAGGAGGTCGAAGATCGCCGTCAGGCTGATCACCGTCTTCCCGAGTCCCATATCGAGGAGAACCGCGGCGACGGGATGCGACTCGATGTAGTCGATGGCGTATTTCTGGTAGTCATGCGGTGAGAATCTCATCTATCACACCTCCGATCTGTTCTGTGCTGTCGATGATGTAAACCCGGAATCCCAGCCTTCGCAGGAGCCGGTGCCGTGCAATCTGCAGTCTTCTTGGCTTCTTTCCGGGTGCCTTGAGCTCTGCGAATGCTATGCGTCCGCCGGGCAGCAGGATGATCCGGTCCGGCATTCCGGCGAAACCGGGTGACGTGAATTTCGGCGCGATGCCTCCATGCTTTTTGACTTCGCTGGCGAGGGCTGCTTCGATCTGCTTTTCGCTTTTCATGGCAACACCTCCGGAATAGGGTCGACCAGGTTGAATGCGGCGTAGGCTGCGGAGAGGAAGTTTGTGATCGGCTTGCCCTTGTAGGTCCAGACGCATTGTCCGCGGTATTTCACGCCGAGGCGCTCCGGGTTGTGGCGGCTGTGTCCGATGAGGATCTGCTCGCCGTGGCAGGTGAGGCTCCAGCCGTTCGGAGTCTGGTGCCATTTGCGTTTCGGGAAGCTGCGTTTCCGCTTGGAGCGGTTGCGCATGAGGCGTTCGCGTTCCTTGGCGGCGAGGATGTCGCCTTCCATGACTCCGGCGCAGATGCAGCCGACCGATACGTCCTCGAAATAGTCCGGGTGCGTCATGACATGCACGTAGCGGACTTTGGTGCATCCGCACAGCTCGCAGACGTGGAGTGGCGCGTCCCAGTCGTCCTCGCGGACGTCGTATATCTTTTTGCAATGCCATCCGGAGAGCGGTGCTCCCCAGCTGCGCAGTGTTTTCTGGCAGCGGGCAAGATAGCTTTTGTCCGGCTGTCCATCATGGCCTAAGCTTTGTCCTGTATCTTTCATGGTGTAAAAACCTCCGTGTTTTGGGCGTTTCTGGGGTTTTGTCCCTTCTGTCGCTTTTGTCCCTTAATCCGTAAACAAAAATGGTTTAGTAGAAGAATTGAGAATAAATAATTCTTTTTGGCTTTTTATAGGGGTTCGGACAAAAGGGACAGAACCCTGAAACCCTTGTATTTCCTGATGTTTTCCTGTCCCAAGAACTGTCCTGAAGGGCAGGACAGGCATAGGACGGAATGACAAAAGTCCTACTTCTCATAGAACTTCGGATTGACGGCGTACTTGGGAAGCGGCGGTCTGCCTGTGCCGGAATACTTCTGAGGCTTCTGCGCGATGTACCCGTAGTCCTCAAGGAAGTCCAGCACTGGCTGGATGGAGTCGACCGTCTTGAAGGTGCGGCACATGCGCATCGCGGCACGCCTGTCGAAAGCGGTGAGCTTCCGCTCCTTGATGCGCTGCAGGATCATGTCCGCATTCCGGTACATCGCATCCTCCGGCAGCACGGAGTACGCGGCCTGCGCGTGGTTCAGGAAGTAGCGGCCCAGCCGGATAGCGTCCGCCATCGTCTTGCCGGAGACCGTCAACGCGCCGTGGGTGTCAAGGAAGTCGTGGCTCTGGTAGGTGCCAGCCCGGCAGAGGAGGCCGGACATGCGCAGCACGTTGCCGACGAGCTTTCCTGCCCAGTCGGCCATCTCTGCATAATCGGTCGTAAGCTTGGGCTCCAGCCAGTTCGCAAACGACTCAAGCTCAGAGTCCGCTTCCGGCGAGAGCGTTATAATCTGCGGCTTCGCCGGGTACTCGTCGTCCAGCAGGTTTACGACCAGACGCTCGTAGGCACGGTAGATGCCGTCGGTCACGGCCTCGCTCCGGTACCTGCGGCTTCCCACACTCGAGACCGGCATGCTGTAGAGGAACCTTGCGGTGAGGCCTCGTCCGCGGAAGGTCGTGTTGCTGAGGACAGCGGATACGACGTTCGGCTGCGCCATCAGGAGGATGGTGAGCGCCGGGTCCATGATGCTCTCGCTGTCGCGTCCGATTCGGTCGACGCGGATCGTGTCTCCCGAGTAGCCCTTCAGCATGACATCGATGTTCACGTTCCGCGTGTAGATGCCGGACAAGGTGTCGAAGATGCCGCCCTCACTGGAAATCAAAGAGGCGTGGCCGTGGTTGCTGGCTATGACGGAGACGAGCTTCTCGGTTGTGATGTCGTCCACGTAGAGCTGCAGCGGGTTTGTCTCCTCGAAGTCGGCGACCTCCTGCGCGATGCGCTCCAGCTCCTCCGGGTCGGCGGTGCCTTTGGCGACCTTCTCCTCGAGGGCCTTCTGCCTGCGTTCCAGCACGCGCTTCTGCATCCGACCGGCTTCGACTGCCGCGGCGTTGGTCTTGTTGTATTCGACTTCGTAGTCGTTGACCGGCTGCAGCATGAGATGCAGGACCGATGACTTCCTTTCCGAAGGCGGTGCAATCACGATTACATACGTGTTCAAGGGCTCCACCCAGTCGGATTTGCCCTGAATCCGGTACTTCTTCTGCAAACAGGTCGAGAGAACGGATATTGCGATACTGCCTGCCATATCGACACTGGTCTGCGTGCTCTCCGCGACGGCCTTCACGTAGTCGGCGATGGGCTCCGGGAGCGCGTCGACCGGGAAGGGTGCCATCGTGTACCGTGAGAACGGCAGCGGCTCGTCCCAGCCGGGATTCGGATTGTTGTACTCCTGCGGGCTCACGTAGCCGGGCTGGCTTGCGATCTTCGCATAGTATTTCGCGGCGCTTTTCCAGATGTGGTTCAGCTCGTCCGTGGAGAGCGGCGGCTGGCATTTCTCCGCCTGCATGAAATACGCGTTCTTGGATTCTTCTGTATCCCCATAGCGTTTCATGGAGCGTACTGCCCACCGGAACATCGTGGTGTTGCGGCTGCCCTCCGGAATGGTGGCTTCCTTCTCGTAGCCGCCCGGCATGTCCTTGTCGAACTCGTCTCCGTAGAGGAAGTCCGTGAGAGTCTTGCCGCCCGGATGGAACTCGACCTGCGGGTCGCGGGTTCCGTAGAGGAAGCGCGCTGCGTCGAGCGCGTTCGCATCCAGGTAGGGGAAGATCTCGTGCAGGAGCTGCTTCAATGCGGCGTACGCCTCGTAGTCGGTCATCGGGTCGATCTGAAAGAACAGATGGAAGCGCGGCCTTGCGGACTTCCCGTCCTTGGGACGATTGTTGTGGCGGCTGTAGTGGACGGCGAAGAAGACGCCGGGCAGCGCCTTCCGGATATCCGCAGGCGTCTTCCAGTCCGCCGGATCATCCGAGTGGTCGTTGTCGCAGTCGACGGGAAGGCAGTCCGAGGAGATGAAGTTCTGGTTGCCTCGGTAGTTGTTTTTGTACTTGGCGCATACGTGGTCGTGCGAGACGGCTCTCTTGAAGCTCGCCTCGTCGACGACCTCGACCGAGTGCGGGTAGACGCAGTTGGATTCCTGCTGGTAGGCGTCGGACGTGTAGATGGTGAACATCAGTCGTACACCTCCTTCGATTCCTCCTCCAGCACCTGCGTGATGAACTTGAGTGCCGTGATCATGGTGGAAAGCTCGCAGTCGCCGCCGAGGGTGACCTCGAAGCCGCCATTCCCGTAGCGGTCCTGTATCGGGTTCACGCGGATGTCCGTGTCGCCAAGATCCGTGATGCGGAAATAGGTGCGGCCTCCGTGTCCGGTGTCGCCGCCCATGTATCCGGTTGTCCCGGCCTCGGCCTCGAGCACGTTCGCGCTTTCAATTGCGCGGCTGTAGGTGGTGATTCTGGTTCCGTCGTAGAGCGTCCGCTGGTTTTCTTCGATTGCATGCATAAGTGTTAGACCTCCTTCAAATCCTCTGTGAAATAGCGCAGCCGGTAGCCCTTCCAGCGGGCTCTTCGTATTTCCGCTGCCATGCCGTTCGAGATCCTGTCTCCGAACACCCAGATCTCGGCGCACTTGCTCATGAGCGCGTTTCCGAAGAACAAGCCGAGCTCGCGCTCCCGTTCGTCGCTGTCGTCAAGGAACTGCGGGAACAGCAGATGCGGCGCGATCGGGATGTATCCCTGTTCGACTGCGAACCTGCAGTAGCGCCTCGCGTTCGCCACGTTCCTCTGGATGTCTCCCGCGTACGGGGAGCAGACGTAGATGATGGGCCGGAAAGCGCGGAGCGCCTTCTTCTCCTCGAGTTCGATGAGGCTCAGCGCCTCGCAGCATGTCGGGTCCGGATAGCCCTCAAAATTCCTGTAATCCAAACCGGTATCCTCCTTTCCGGCAGGCAATAGAAAAAGCGGCCTGCCTCTACTTCCCACTGGAGGAGACAGACCGCTTTTGACGAAACGAAAATCAGTCTTTCTTATAGAAATCGCAGACATACCCGTCCGCACGGAGCACCAGACCATCCGCCCACGAAGGGACGCGGCCCATCTGCTCGCACAAGGCTTCAAGCGATACCCGCGGATCGGCTTCGATGACCAGCTCGTCGTGGATATGCATGCAGATATCGCAACAGCGGAGCGTCTTCATCGAATTGCAGAGAATGTCGCGGCTGGTGGCCTGCACGATGTTCTCCACGAACTTCGGGCCGTACGATTCGAGGCGTTCCCATTTCTTCGTGCCGTCCACGCCCTCGTAGGTGATGCACTCGCCGCCGAAACGGTTCATGCCGACCTTCGGCTTCACATACGCAAGATTCCGACCGGAGGGCAAGGTGATGAACAGCATGCCCGCCTGCCAGAAGAAGGTGAGTTTTCCGAGCCGTGTGGTTTTGTGGTTCTTCACAGCAGCCATGACTGCCTTGTCGACGTCCCACCAGAACTTCACGATCTGCTGGTTCGCGTCCCGCCATGAGGAGACGATGTCCGGGAGCTCATCTTCAGACAGGCCCATTTCGAGTGCGCCCATTGCCTTCAAAGCGCCGGTTGAGCCGCCGTAGCCGCAGGCCAGCTCCGCGATCTTGCCTTTGGCGCGAAGCTCGCCGTTCACGCCGTGCTTGACGACCGGCTTGTGGAACATTCGGCTTGCCGTCGAGCAGTAGATGTCCTCGCCGTTCGCGAACGCGTCGGATTTCCACTGTTCGCCTGCGTACCATGCGATGACGCGTGCTTCGATGGCGGAGAAGTCCGCCACGTAGAACCGGCAGCCGTCCTTCGGGATGAAGGCGGTGCGGATAAGCTGGGAGAGCGTGTCGGGGACATCCTCGTAGATCATCTTCACGGCCTCGTAGTCGCCGGACTTCACGAGCGCCCGCGCGGCATCCAGGTCAGGCAGATGGTTCTGCGGCAGATTCTGCAGCTGGATGAGACGACCGGCCCAGCGCCCGGTGCGGTTCGCGCCGTAGAACATGAACATGCCTCTTGCACGGCTGTCGTCGCATACTGCCCGCTGCATCGTCTGGTATTTCTTCACACTGGATTTCGCGAGCTGCTGCCGGAGCTCCAGCACCTCCGCCAGCTCAGGTGGTGCGGTTTTGAGGAGTGCGGCGACTGCCTTTTTGCCGAGGCTGTCGACCTCCATGCCGTTGTCGGAGAGCCATTGCTTCATCTGCTGGACGCTGTTCGGATTCTCCAGATTCGTGAGCGCCTGCATCTTCTCGGTAAGTTCGCCGCGAGAGCGGGTGTCCATGTCGATGGCCTTCTCCACGAGATCCATGTCGATGCGGACGCCGCGGTCGTTGATTTCCTGGTCGATGTGGTACTCGTCCCACACGAAGTCCGGCACCGGGAAGTTCCGGAGCTTCCGCTGGATGGACATTTCGACCTCGACGTCGCGCTGGTTGTACTTCTTGAACGTCGCCCATTTGACAGGATCGTCAGATGGCAGGTTCCGGGTCCTGCCGCCGTTCGCCTTCGTGGGTGCGCAGGGAACGGAGAAGTATCGGATGAGCGCCTTGCCCTCGTCCATCTTCTGATCAGCGAGGTTCAGGACAGCGCCGACGCCCTTCAGGCTGAGCGGGAGTCCCATTGTCGCCGCCCAGACCATCGAGCAGCGCCAGCCCTCCGGATTCAGGAACCGCGCGGGCTCCGTCGACAGAGGATGATTGTCATGGAACGGGTCAAGGCTCCAGCCCATATCCCGCAGGTAGCGTGACAGGCAGACGCGTTCGAAGTTCGCGTTAAATGCCCACTTGAGAACCGTGTCGTCGGTGAGTGCGTCGAGGATGTTCTCCGGGATCTGTTCTCCGCAGGCAAGGTCGACGACCTGCACCGGGCCTCCGTCTACGCTGTATCCGAACAGGAGGATCTCGAAGGCGGGCGATTCGGAGTACTTGTAGACGCCGCATTTGCCGAGGTCGACGTCGCTGAACGTCTCCAAATCCAAAGATAAAGTCTTCACATTTTTCACCTCAATTCACGAATAAGGCGGCAGAGAGATACGTCCCTGCCGCCCGCCAATAGCTGTATGGGTTACGGTTTAGTCGCGGTGCGCTTCGAGCTCCTTCATGCGGCGCTCGTGGTACTCCTTGTCGCGCTCCTCCTGACGGAGCTTGAGCTCCTTGTCCTCACGGTAAGAGCGGGCGCTCGTGACCGAGATGATGATCAAGAGCGCGATCCCGCTCAGACCGAGCAGGTCGTAGATGATGTAGAGAATCATGTTCATAATGGTTTCCATTGGTTTGCCTCCTCAGTTCAGGAAATCATCGTCGCTGTCGGTTGCGAAATCCGCGAAGTCGGATTCTGCGCTGGCCTTGCTGCCGAGCGGCTCGCCGTCACGGATCTTCTGCAGGTTGTTCAGACCGCAGGCGATGCCGCGGTTCCCGGAAGAGTTGAATGCATAGAACGTGATGCTGGCTCTGCCGTATACGCCGCTGTACACCTCGCTGCGGGAGAGGATCGGATTCAGATCCGCGTCCACGATGCCCGGAGCGGTCGTCGCATTCGCGTTCACGAAGTAGGAGCCGCGGTAGGCCTCGTCGTCCGGACGCTCCGCGTCGCCGTCACGAAGCGGCGTCTTGATCGCGGACAGCGCCGGTACGGACTTGCTGTTGCCCTTGAGCTTGGCTTCGCCCTCCTTGTAGGCGGCTTCGATGGCTGCCTTGATCTTGGCGACCGTCACGGTGTCGGACTTAGGGATGATCAGGCTCACGCTGTACTTGGGCGTGCCGCCGTTGATGGACTTCGGCTCCCACACGTTCGCGTAGGACCAGCGGGTGCTCGGGCCAGTGATAACCTTCATCGGATTGTGCATAGTTGTTTTACTCATGATTGTTTTCCTCCATAAAATCATTTTTTGCTGTATTCATCGCCGGACGCTTGTCGGAGTCCGGGACGAGTGTCGGTTTGCCCTGCGGCTTTTCGATGTAGCCGGACAGGAGTTCATTGAAGCGGTTCTTTCCGAGGAGCTTCTGCATGGCGGTGATGCCGAGCAGCCTCCGCTCGTATGGATCGAATCCGGCGTCTTCGACCGTCTTGGCGACGGCGGTTTCGTTGGTGTACTTGCGGACGGACCTGCCTTCGACGAGCTTGAAGCCGTGCCACTCCTTGCCGGAGAGTGCCTGCTGAAGCGCGTACTCCTTGATGTCGGACGCCCACGAGACCAGCTCGTCCACCTGGGAGAGGATAACCTCGATCTCCGCGTCGGAGAGCTCCGGCGGCAGCTTGAACTCGTGCTGCGCGAGCTTCAGGTTCTCCTCGGTCCGCTTCCGGCAGATGGTCTTCGCCTTGCAGAACCGGCACCACGGGCCGCAGGAGAATTCTCCCTTGCCATCCCACGCCAGCTCCGCTGTAGGCTTCAGAACCTTGTCCGCCCATGCGAGCAGGTTCTTCTTGCTGATCTGCCATTCGCTGACGTTCTGCCGTCTCGGCTGGTAGATAGACATGGCGACCGAATCAATGTCGTAGATGTCGTCGAACAGCTCCAAGGCACCCAGCGAGTAGCATTTGAGCTGCGGATTGTCCTCCGCCGACACGGCGATGCCGGTGCCGTACTTCAGATCGATGATCCGGAGCGTGCCGTCAGCGATGATGAGAGCGTCGGATGTGCCGAAGCCCTGTCTCACCCAGCGGGAGTAGTCCACGCGCTGCTCGACCAGAACAACCGGATCAGAGCAGGCCTGCCTTGCGGCTTCGACCTTCTCCAGCACGTAGGCGACATAGCCGTCTGTTGCTTCCTCCATCTCCTCGTTGTAGAAGGCGAGGTCCTCGGTCGGGTCGCGTGCCGGGTAGCCGAGCGCCTTGCGGAGCTTGTACTCGGCGAGCGCATGAGCGCAGGTGCCTTCCAATGCGTAGTCGCTTCCCTTGTCCTCGAATCCCTCGCTAAGCCGTACCGACGGCGGGCAGTGAATCCACCTGTCGGAGCTCGACGCGGAGAGGACCGCATGCTGTCTTTCAGAATTCATTGAGTCCCTCCACATCAAAGAGCAGGGCTTCGTAGTCCTTCGGATCGACAGCCGACAGCTTGATCGCACCGTACTTGTGGAGCAGCTCGCGGATCTGCGCCGTGTAACCAGCGCGGGACCGTTCGGCGAGAACCTTCCTCACATCCTCCAGCTTCAGCTCCTTCTTCGGCTCAGCCTCGGCCTGCATCTTTTCGGGCTGCGGAGCGGGCTCCTCGGTTGTGCCGGAGAACTGCTGGTAGAGCCAGTCGGCTGCGCTGTTAATAGCAGCGGCGGCATCGCGCAGTTCCTTGATGGTCTGATCCATCTCTGCCATTTTTGACATTCTCTTTACCTCCTTCCATGAGTTGTCTGTCTGCGGCAAGAATCGAGAGGTTCCTTGCCAGCCTTGCGGATACATGGCTTATTGCAATAAGAACTGCGATGGCCTCCGTGTCCGCGGGACTTCTGTTGCGTGTCTTGTTCATCGCTTGCCTCCAATCCGGAGCATCTTGCTTTCGCGCTCCTTACACTTCCCACTGGAGGCGGGCAGACCGTTTTGACGAAGGAAAAAGAGGAATTTCAGAAAAAGCTCCGGCCACCACGATGGGCAGCCGGAGCAGACGCTTAGAACCAGTACGGGAATTCCTTAGCCAGCTTTTCCTTGGCCTTCTTCAGGCGGGACATGAATGTCGTGCGCTTGATACCGATGATGTCGGCGATGGCCTCGTCGGAGAGGCCTTCCTCCCTGAGCTCGCCGATACGCTTGGCCTCCGGCATGAGCTCCTGCAGACGCGCGAACAGCTGATCCAGCTCCGCTTTCTCGGCCAGCACCTCTTCAATAAGAGGAGCGTCGTCCGGAACGTAGTCGGCGAGAGTTCCTTCGCCGTCCGGAAGCGGATCGTCAAGAGAGACGGTCGTGCTGTTGTGGAATTCGCAGTCAAGGCAGTTGCCGTCGCACAGCCACCATTTGCTGCGCGGGCAGAAGCACTCGCTGCGATACTGCATGCGCTTTCTCAGCGCCGTGCGCCAGCGGTCATACTCCCGGTACTGGTCCTCCGGGATCTCGTACCACTGCTTGGTGGTCTTGTCGTAGATGCGTTTACTCTGATTGTCATTGGTTTTCATGTGCGATACCTCCGTTCGCTTCTCCCGAACCGGAGGCCGCACAAAAAGGAGCGTGACAGGCCAGACGGAACGGGAATTCAATTCGTTTCGTTCGGCCAGCCACGCTCGTAGACTGGTTTCCTATTCACTTGTGACCGCTACAGCCGCTCGAGCCACCTCTGTGCACCGGGGTGAACGGCTATGGCAGTGAGCCTTTTAACGCCTTGCTCAGGGCAAATCCGAACCTCTTAACATATGGAGCTTTGCGGGCTGTTTTGGAGCCCTTTTCCGATATGTTTCATAGGAGATTCTCAGTTGTCGTAAATCATCAGCTCCAGATCCCCGAACACTTCCTCGTAATAGGAAGGGCTGAGATCGTCGAAGCAGGTCGCGTCGTAGCGCTGGAACACGCTATCGACAGCTGCCGCTCCGTAGATGGAGCAGGCCTGGTCGGCATCGTTCTCGATATTGATGCGCCACATTTCTCTATCGCTGTGAGTCACTGTCTCACCTCCATTTGTTTGCCTGTATTTGTCGATTTTTGTCTGTTTAACACTTCTGAAATCTGATACTGTTGATTTGTTCATAAAGAACTCGTATAATTAATTCCAGAAGTCTGTCTTTTGTTGTCTTCAGGGCCCTTCCGATCAACTGACCTTATTGTCGAATGGCGGTTAGGTCCTGAGAAATGGGAGACACGCAGCAAATCAGGTCTTGCAGGTCCTGGATCAGGTCCTGAGGAGGTGAGCAGTATTAAGAGCAACGAATTTCTCAATAAGCTGTATGGCTTTTTAGATAATCAGCGGAATCAAGGAACCTATATCATCGAGTTCTTCAATGCTGCTGGAAGCCATTATTTTGTGATGCCGCTTGCGTATAAGGACAGAACAAATGAAGCTCTTGAAGGCGAGAGGCATTATGCCAAGGACAGACCGCTCATCCCGGAAATAAAGGAGTCATTCCCGAATCCGATTAACCTGGATGGGCTTGCTGCATTCATTGACAAGAACCTGCCCGCCAACAAGCTCACAGCCTGCATGGCGGAGTTCGGAATTCCTTCTGGAGCGGAACAGGACAAGGCCAAGTTCGCTCATGCTCTCGCCGCTCAGTTCAGTCTGTTCGTGACAACTCCCGGCGACGACGTTGATAACGCGGTCTGGGAGATGTATCAGACGCTTCTGGCAGGTCAGCCGATATCTGCAGATGACATCAGCGGGCCTCGATATGCGGGCGATGAAGTTCTGGTTGAATTCGGCGGCAGACGCCATGAAGCAGACTGCTACGAGATCATTCACCACGAATGGAAACTGCAGAACCGTGGAACACGTGAATGGCATGGCCGGAAGCTGGTTTTGGTGAATCAGGCAGAAATACATCCTCGGCCCGTCCAGACCGTTATCCCGGTACCGGATACTGGGCCGGGCGAGTTTACAAAAATAGCCACGGACATAGATGCCCGTGGCTTCGAGGGAAACTTCGAATGCAAGTGGGAAATGCAGGATGCGGATGGCGAGAACTGCTTTCCAAACAAGCGGTGGGATTTCAATATAAGGATTCAGGTGACGTTCCATACGTCGGACGAAGGAGACACACGTGGATAAGAATATAGAAAAATGGTCAACGATGAAGGAAGTGCAGGAATACCTCGGGGTAGGCCGCGAAAGCATCATGCAATGGATCAACAAGCGCAACATGCCTGCATACAAAGTCGGACGACTCTGGAAATTCAAACTGAGCGAAGTCGATGACTGGATTCGCTCCGGCGGCGCTGCCGAAGAAAGCAATGAGAAGGAAAACAAGGAGAATTAAAGGTATGGCAAGAGCAGCTAAAAAAGATAAGGAAGTGTCGCTGGAAACAGTTCTATGGAACTGCCGCGTTGCACTTCGTGGAATAGGAAGTACAGAAAAAAACAGAGATGCGGTGATCTCGCTTGTTTTCCTGAAATTTGCGGGAGACAAATTCGAGAAGCGGTATCAGGAACTTAAAGAACAGTACGGAGCAGATGAAGGCCTGTTCAACATTATGAAGGACAAGGTTTCGTCCTATAACTCTGTGAACGTGTTCTACCTGAATGAAACTTCCCGCTGGTCCTACATCGTGGCCCATGCGGGCGACAACGATATCGCGGTTATTCTTGATACCGCAATGGCTGATATTGAGAGGACAAACCCGTCCCTGAAGGGAGCTTTGTCCTCAAGGGACAAGGACGGCAATCCGGTCTATACCTTCTTCGCCACGCTCGGTGCGACGACAGCAAAGCTGAAGGATCTGATCGACAATGTCAATAAGATTGATGAGAAGCGGTTTCAGGAAGAAGACCTGATCGGACGCGTTTACGAATACTTCCTGCAGGTCTACGCTGCTTCCGGTACAAAGGAGGACGGTGAATTCTACACGCCTGCATGCGTCGTAAAACTCATTGCCGAGATGATCGAGCCGTATTCCGGGACAGTTTACGATCCCTGCTGTGGAAGTGGCGGAATGTTTGTACAGTCCATGAAATTTGTCGACCGCCACAAAGGAAACAGGCAGAAGATCTCCATTATCGGACAGGAAAGCAATCCGGATACCTGGCGGCTGTGCAAAATGAATCTCGCCATTCGCGGCATTGCACATAACCTCGGAGAAAAGAACGCCTCCACATTTACGGATGATCTTCATAAAGATAAGAAGGTCGACTACGTCATGGCCAATCCGCCGTTCAACCTTAAAGGCTGGCGCACAGAGGATCAGCTGACAGACGATCCGCGATTCAAGGGCTATGGTGGAGTTATGCCGCCGGTAGCAAACGCCAACTATGCGTGGGTGGAGCATATTATATCAAAACTTGACGTCACGCATGGCATCGCTGGATTCCTTCTCGCCAACGGCGCACTGAATGCAGACGGCGATGAGAAAACCATCCGCAGCCAGATTCTTGAGAAAGACCGTGTGGAGGCAATCATTGTGCTGCCTCGGGATATGTTCTACACGACGGACATTTCCGTGACGCTTTGGATCGTCAACATGAATAAGCACGCCGGAACCGTGAACGGAAGGCAGCTGCGCGACCGGACCAATCAGGTGCTTTTCATGGATCTGCGCACATGGAATCAGAACATCGAAGAGATCGTCATCGACAAGGGCAAGAAGAAAAAGAAAACCGTGCTCACCGACGAGCAGATTGCCAAGGTGAAGCAGGTCTACAACAACTGGCAGTCGACTGATACTTCCCTGTACAAAGATGTGCCGGAATTCTGCCAATCAGCGACGCTGGACGAAATCCGAGCGAAGGACTATTCACTCGCACCCAGTAAATACATCGAGTTCATCGACCATGATCTGGACATTGATTACGAAAAAGAAATGTCCCGCATTCAGAGCGAAATGAAGGACGTTTTGAAGACCGAGAAGAAGTCGCAGGCCATGCTCGAAGAAGCATTCAGGGGGATCGGATATGGCATTGACTAAGTATAAGCTGGGCGATCTTCTGGAGCTTTCGGATAAACGGAATGAAACTCTGGAGTACGGAATCAATGACGTTAAGGGAATTTCCATCCAGAAGATTTTTATTGAGACTAAAGCAGATATGACAAATGTCTCGCTAAGACCATATTATTTGGTGAGTCCAGATGATTTTGCGTATGTGACAGTCACATCTCGAAATGGTGAGAAGATTACGATTGCCCACAACAATACACAAAACACTTATATTGTTTCTTCGTCTTATGTTGTCTTTCGGGTAAACAGACAGGATATTCTTTTATCAGATTTCTTGTTTATGTACTTCAATCGCCCTGAGTTTGACCGCTATGCTCGTTTCAACTCATGGGGGTCTGCGCGTGAGACATTTTCGTGGGATGAGATGTGCGATATTGATATTGACCTCCCTCCGATTGAGATCCAGCAGAAGTATGTGGATGTATACAATGCAATGCTCGCAAATCAGCAAAGCTATGAACGCGGGCTGGAGGATTTGAAGCTAGTTTGCGACGGTTATATCGATAAGTTAAAGAAAAAGCAAACACTGATGCGACCGCTTGGATTGTTTATTGAAAAGCACGAATGCAAGAATTCTGATGATAA
The DNA here is from genome assembly GCA_903789595.1 of uncultured eubacterium 1-6. Lineage (GTDB taxonomy): Bacteria > Bacillota > Clostridia > Lachnospirales > Lachnospiraceae > Bilifractor. The sequence continues at coordinate 23,475 of CAIFEZ010000005.1, read as the reverse complement.
ATATGGCATCAGTCAAGTAAAAGGCATTTCAAATAAAAAAGAGTTTGGGCAAACGAAAGCTGATGTGCAAGGGAAAGATTTATCAAAATTTCTTGTTATTGATCCTGGCATGTTCGCATACAATCCTCGAACTGACGGTAGAGACATGCTTGTTCTAGCGTTGAATCGTGAAGCGGAAAGCGTGTTGGTGACATGGAACTACAATGCATTTCGTATTAAACCTGATTGCCTGCAGAACCTTGATCCAGAATATCTTTATTTACTTTTGTGCCGTTCTGAGTTCGATAGACTTGTAAGATTCGATTCGTGGGGATCATCTCAAGAATTATTCAGCTGGGATAGCCTTTGTGACGTAAACATACCTGTTCCGTCAATAGAAGTGCAAAAAGCACTGCTTGAAATCAATGTATCTTATATAGAGAGAAAGCACATAAATGAGCATCTCAAGGAACGCATCAAGAATATGTGCCCGATATTAATAAAAGGCTCCCTTGAGGAAGCGGGAGTCTGAGAAAGGAGGTGCCGACGTGGATTATATCTTCGAAAGAGGCAAATTTACAGAAGATGAACTGGAACATGCCATCATAGAGCTTTTCCAGCTGCAGGGATACGAATATACATACGGCGAAGATATCCACCGCCGTTTTGAAGACATCCTTCTGGAAGACGACCTGCGCACATTCTTGAACCGGAAGTACGCGGACAGCAATCTCAGCGATGTGGAGATGAAGAAAATCATCACTATGCTGACTCTGATTCCGTCCACGCCGCTTTACTATTCAAACCGGCAAGCCTTCTGGCTTGTCGTGGAGGGATTCGATCTTGTCAGGGATAACATCAATGATGTCGCGTTGCATATCGACTATATTGATTTCGATCACCCGGAGAATAATGTTTTCCGCGTGGTGAACCAGTACTCTGTTCAGGGCGACCGGCTGCGCCGCCCGGATCTGCTGATCTTCATCAATGGCATTCCGATTGGAATCTGCGAGTTCAAAACCGCGATTGAGGAAGACAAGACGATTCACGATGCGTGGGAGCAGATTACAATCCGCTATAAGCGCGACATTCCGAATCTCCTGAAATATTGCTTTATGTCCGTTATCAGTGACGGCGCGAACACCAAACTCGGCAGCATCTTCACGCCATACAAGTTCTATTATTCGTGGAACAAGGCGAACGACAAAGACAAGGTCTCGAATGGTATCAGTTCCCTGCTCACCATGATCGAGGGAGCCTTTGCGAAAGATCGGGTTTTGAAAATCCTCCGCGACTTTATTTTCTACCCGGATGACAGTTCAAAGGAGGAAGTGATTGTCTGCCGTTACCCGCAGTTTTTCGCCGCGGAAAAGATGCTCGCCAATATCAAGCTGCACATGCGGCCCGACGGAGACGGCAAAGGAGGCACCTACTTCGGAGCGACAGGCTGCGGCAAGACCTATACGATGCTGTTTCTGTCGCGCCTTATCATGCTGCGTGACAGCGATACGTTCCAGAATCCCACGATTATTCTTCTGGAGGACCGAGAGGATCTTGACACGCAGACTTCTGAACTATTCGTGACAGCAAAACGATTCCTGCATCAGGACGATGTCCGGAGCATCGAAAGTCGGGATGACCTGGAGCAGACTCTTGGAGATAAGCCGAGCGGCGGCGTTTACATTACGACCATACAGAAGTTCTGTGAAAAGACAGGACTGCTTTCCGACCGCAACAACATCATCTGCATTTCGGATGAAGCCCACCGGACACAGACGAACATCGGGTCGAAGCTCAAGAAAACAGAAACCGGTGTTTACACGACATTCGGATTTGCCAAGTATCTGCGCGACAGCTTCCCGAATGCCACCTATTGCGGATTCACAGGAACACCGATTGATGAGACCGTTGCAGTATTCGGAGATGTTGTTGACAGCTATACGATGAAGGAATCCAGCGACGACGGCATCACTGTACGCATCGCTTATGAGCCTCGTCTCGCGCGCGTCATCTTGTCCGATGAGCAGGCAAAGGAAATCCAGAAGTATTACGAGAAGTGCGTCGAAGAAGGTTCAAACCCGGAGCAGGTTGAGGAAAGCAAGCGGGCCATGAGTAAGATGTCCGCTATCCTCGGACACCCGGAACGAATTAAAAAGCTCGCTGCGGATATTGTCTCGCACTATGAATCGCTGTGCGCCGAAAAGCCCGATGTAGTGCAAAAAGCCATGATCGTTTGCTCAGACAGGCAGAATGCTTTCAAGGTGCTGAAGGCTATACAGGCAATCAGAACGGATTGGAATGTTCCTCGGAAAGCAGAGGACGAATCCAAGCTGACGCGCGAACAGCTTGATAAGCTCGTGGCGCTTCCGAAGATTAACCTTGTAGCTACGCAGGGCCAGAACGACGATAAGGAACTGTTCGACCTTTGCGGCACAAAGGATTACCGGAAGATGCTCGATAAGCAGTTCAAGAACAACGACTCGAATTTCAAAATCGCAATCGTTGTTGACATGTGGATTACAGGATTCGATGTTCCGTCTCTTGCTGTCATGTATATCGACAAGCCGCTGCAGAAGCACACTTTGATTCAGACGATCTCCCGAGTCAACCGCGTTTTCGATGGCAAGGATAAAGGCCTGGTCGTTGATTATATCGGTATCAAGAACGACATGATGGCGGCGGTAAAGAAGTATGGCGGACCGCAGGAAAGTCCAATTGATGAGCTGAATATCTCTCTGTCGATTTTCCGCAATCACCTGTCGATGATCAACGATTTGCTTTCAGGATTTGACGCCACGAAGTTCCATTCCGGGACGCCGCTGGAACGATTGAACTGCCTAAATGCCGCCGCGGAATACGTGCAGACCAGCAAAGATATGCAGACACGATTCATGGGACTTTCTCGCAGGCTCAAGAGCGCATACCAGATCTGCTTTCCTTCCGGCGAGCTGACTGACGAGGAAACGGCAACAGCGCAGTTCTACCTTGCAATCCGATCCATCATCTACAAGCAGACAAAAGGCGATGCACCGGATGCAGAAGTCATGAACAGCGTCGTTGAAGGCATGGTACGCGACGCCATCACCTGCACCGGTATCGAAAATATCGTTGACGAGCATAAATCAGTCGATCTGTTCAGCGATGAATTCATAGATGAGCTGAAGAAGGTCAAGCTGCCTATTACCAAATTCAATGCGCTTCTGAAGCTCTTGAAGAAAGCAATTACAGCCTATGGCCGGACAAACAAGGTAAAGGCAATCGAATTTGACGAGCGCTTGAGACAGGTGGTCGATGCCTATAACAGCCGCGACAAGCTCGTATTCACGAGTGAGGTGGTTGCTGATTTCGTCAATGACCTCTCCGATCAGCTCATCAACATTATGAAAGATCTGAAAGAGGATCAGGACTCCTTTTCGAAGATGGGTATTACTTTTGAAGAGAAGGCGTTCTATGACATCCTCGTAAAAGTTCGCGATGACCATGGTTTTCCGTACGCGGATGATAAATGCATTGTGCTGGCTAAGAAGATCAAGGAGCTTGTTGACGATAAGGCACAGTTTGCCGACTGGTCGACACGAGATGACATCAAGAACCAGCTCAATATGGACTTGACTGTTCTTCTGTACAAAAATGGCTATCCTCCTGAATGGGACGAGGAAGTCTTCGAGAAGGTCATGGAGCAGGCAGAGAACTTCAAGAAATACGAAGACGAATAATTGTGAAGGGAGGCATCAAGCGTGGAGTTATCCAAAACTGTAAAGGACAAGACATTCGATGATTACTTTACAGAGGTGGAGCATTCCGAGACAATCAGCGGAATGGTCCGCCCTGGTTCTCTGCGCCTTTTTTGCCTCAACGTCAGAAACGGAAACATCAAATCATCCGATCTTGAGAAATTCACCATGCTCAACATCGGGCAATATGTTTTCTCTCGCGCAAAACAGGAGAACTACCGGAATGCAGGAAATTTCGACCTCGTGACACAGCAGGCCCTGAGAGCAATGATAAAAAGCGCCAAGGCGCGAGACATTGATGCGGGCGAAACACTCGGCGAAATCATGGTCTACGCAGTCATGGAAGAAAAGCTGAATGCTCATAAGCTCCTCAGCAAAATCGAACTCAGTACAGATGCTGCGCAGTATGCAAGCGAAGCTGACGGCATTCATTTTCTGTGCAAAGACGGCAAAACGACCCTCTCCAATCAGATGGTATTCGGCGCTTCGAGCGTCACTGGAGACATCAAGGACGCCATTGATATGGCTTTCGAGAAGATCTCCCGAATCGCCAATCATGAGGACGAGGAACTGCTTCTTGTAGAGAAAACAGCACTGGATCGATTCTATGAAGAAGACGACCTGAAGGTCCTGACCAGCTACGTCATCCCGGAGGAACACAAGAACGCTTCCTACGGAACCTCCTTCGGAGTGTTCCTGGGATATTCCCTTGGCCTGATCCCGGACGGCTATGACGATGACCAGTTCCGGGATCGTATGCACAAGAAGATGATTCGCGACATCAACGCGCACGAAGAATACATAGCTCAAAAGATACGCGATGCAAAATTGCAGAATCACTCGTTCTATTTCTTCACGCTGCCGCTTAATCAGGCAAAGGAGGAAAGCGACGTGATCATGCAGCATGTTATGGAAGGAGATGTCGACCTATGACCGCTGAAAAGAGAACACTCGGGTCGGCCATCTTCACCGACATCGACAGCAATCCGTACCTTGGGAAACTGTATGCTCGGCTTCTGAAAGGCTATGGCTTGAGCCTTTTCAACTTGAAGCAGCGCATTTCGACAGAGCTGTTCAACGCCAAAGAGAAAACCGACATATTACGTTTTGCCGACATTCTCTCCAAATCGAATGATCCAGAGAAGGCAGACGCACACAAAATATGGGCTCAGGAAATAGCCATACTGATGCACGAGCTGTATCCACAGGATTCGCTCGTCAACCTTTACGCTGGAGATGTTTTCTCAAGCGTAGGTAACCACAAGGGACTCGAGCTTGTAAACAAGGATTATTCTGAACCGCATGCACTGGAGGAGATTTTTGCACAGTTCAGAGGCGATTACCTCACTATTCCCGCGGAACCCAGCCAGCGGTTCTTCGGAGAACAGAAGAACGCCTATGACCACCTGACGGACGACTGCTTTAGCTACTCTGCGCCCACTTCGATGGGGAAATCCTTCATTATGAGAATGTTCATCAAGGACGAGATCATGCACGGCGCTCAGAAGAACTATGCGCTCATCGTCCCTACGAAGGCGCTGATAAACGAAGTCCGGGCAAAAGTGATAGACGATCTCGGCGGAGAAAAGAACACAGAAAAGGTCAACTACTTGAAGCTCCACAACTACAGCGTGGTTACGGCAGCAAGCGACATAGCCCTTGAGGACGAGAACCGTAACTTCATCCTTGTCATGACGCCGGAGCGGCTTCTTTACCTTCTGATAGCGAAGCCTCGCTTTGACCTGGATTATCTGTTCATCGACGAGGCCCACAAGCTTTCAGGCAAGAACAGCCGAGCACCGTTCTATTACAAAGTGGTAGACAAGCTCGTGCATCGCCAGAAGAAACCGCACTTCATCTTCGCGTCGCCGAACATTCCGAATCCGCAGGTTTACCTGAGATTGATGCTCAATGCGGAGGAAGGCGACGAAGACGCTCTTGCAATTACGTATTCGCCGGTTGTTCAAATCAAATTTCTTGTTGATCTGAAGAAAGGACGAATCGAGGTTTATAACGACCACGCACCTGAAGATCAGTGCAAAATACTTCTGGCCAATGTGCATGGCAGCGCGATTGAAGTGAACGACTTCCTGCTGTCTATCGAAACACAGAATACGAAGCTTCCCAAGGAAAAGCGTAAGCAGAGCATCGTCTACTACAACGGACGAGACAAGGCTATCAGGGCCGCCCACTCCTTCTATGAGCGGGTAAAACCGAATGGCCCGAGAAATGATCCGCTCCTTGAGGCCCTGTCAAAGGACATACAGGAAGAAGTTCATCAATGGTACTACCTTGCAGAAATGGTGCGTTACGGCATTGCCTACCACATCGGCTATCTTCCAGCATCCATAAGAGCACGGATCGAGGAGCTTTTCAAATCCGGGAACATCACGGTAATGTTCTGCACCAGTACCCTGCTGGAGGGTGTCAATCTCCCTGCGGACAATCTGTTCATCATGGAAAACAAGATATTCCTCAGTGAGATGAACACCATTGATTTTCGCAATCTCATAGGCCGTGTGGGTCGGATCAGCTTCAACCTCTATGGGAATGTCTACTTTGTAGCCGAACGGAACAGCAAGATAACGACAGATGACTATGTACGTATGCTTGGGCAGGAAATTCCGGAGCAGTCGCTTTCTATTGCTACTGATCCGAATGTGCTCAAGAAGGTCGAGAAACAGTATGTCGCCGATATTCTCAAAAGCGGGAAGTCAGAAATACCACGCCGCGTGAACGCTGATGGCAAAGCTATGCAGAGCGAGGAATCCTATGAGATGATGCGCAGATTCGCGACAATTCTTCAGGGAGACATTGTTCACGATCGCGACACGCTGGTGCGCCGTGAATTCAAAGACTTTCTGACACCAGCCGACGAGGAGTTCATCCGGAATACCTTCAAAGATGCCGAAGTTAAGCCTGATGATGACATCAATACGTCGGTTGACCAGACGACAAGCCTTATTGCAGCTATCCGAAGGAAGCAAAACCCGCTGCATTATCCTGATCTTGTTAATGGGAAGTTCGTATATGACGATGTGCTTGCTTTTCTCGATGAACTTGCAGAAGTGTTCAAATGGGAGGAGTACGAAGCCAGTACGCTCGGGAAACCATCACTACGCAGATGGTACGCCGTGATCCTCTGCCAGTGGATGGACGGCGGCGGGTTGAAGTTCATCATGGACAGGGCTCTTGAATACCATCAGAACCACCCATACCCATTCTGGATCAACAAGTACGGGCCTCCAATAACATACAACTATCTTTCCAGCGAGCACCACAATGCCGTGTTCGGAGACACGCTTGAGGTTATTGAAAACATCATCCTTTACAGCATCTCGAACTACTTCCTTCGGTTCTCCAACGAGTACCGGAAGATCAAAGGAGACGAGGCACTCAACCGGAACAACTGGTATGAGTACGTGGAATTCGGAACGACGAATCCGTTGACGATCCTGCTGCAGCGCAGCGGCTTTTCCAGAGAGTCCGCTCGCTACATAAAAGAGCACCGCGAGTATGTCATAAGGGACGGCAGCACAGGCCAACTGAAACTTAGCCCTGCTCTCGCTCGGTGTAATAATACGGATGTTCGTAATGAAGTCATATACATACGGCAGAACTCACCGGAGATTTTTGAAGCCGATAATATAGAAGAATAGAGATAGGCACCATGCGTGCTGACATGGAGGGAAAAAGCTAATGTCAAAGCTGAACATCGATCAGAAGAGTATAAAAGACCTCTTCACAGAAAAGAACACAGATTTCCTGATACCGGATTATCAGAGGCCCTATGCATGGGGAGAAAAGGAATGCCAGACTCTATGGAACGACTTGTTTCTCTTTGCATTTCCGGATAATGACTGTGACAAATTCGATAGTGACACAGACGAGTACTTTCTCGGCCCTATAGTCACATTCAAGAATGAGGACGGCAAAAAGGAAATCATCGATGGGCAGCAACGACTGACCACGCTCATGCTCCTGCTTCGCGCATTTTACGACAAATACGGAAGTATGAAAAACGACAAGGCAATCAAGACCAGCAAGCTCATCGAGCAGTGCATCTGGAAAACAGACGAATTCGACGAGCCGGACAAGTCCGCTTTGAAGATTGATTCCGAAGTTGCTACTGACAGCGATAAGGAGCAATTCCTCAACATACTGAAAACCGGCATCGTCGATGATGACTGGAAAAGCAACTACGCGAACAACTACAGGTTCTTCCAACAGAAAATTGCCGAGTTCCTCAATACGTACCCGGACTGGTTTTCCTTTTTCCCTATGCGGATTATGAAGAACTGCATTCTTCTGCCGATTGAGGCTGAATCACAGGATACGGCTCTGCGTATCTTTTCGACACTGAATGACCGCGGTAAGCCACTGTCGGACGCCGACATCTTCAAAGCGCAGTTCTACAAGTACTATTCTTCCAAAGGCGAGAAGGATTCATTTATCGAGAAATGGAAGAAGCTCGAAGTCCTTTGTGACTCTCTGTTCCATCCCATTTCCGGTACACCAATGGATGAGCTTTTCACGCGGTACATGTATTACGAGCGTGCGAAGCAGGGCATCAAGTCCTCGACGACGGAAGCGCTGCGTAAATTCTATGAGCGGAATTCATATGCATTGCTGAAGACGGATGAGACATTTGAAAATCTGATCGACCTGGCTAATTTCTGGAACGATGTGCAGATTCAGAGCGTCGATCGCTTTACAAACAAAGTCCTAAGAAGGCTCTTTGTCCTGAATTACGCTCCTAATGGCATGTGGACTTATTTTGTTTCGGTTTATTACATGGCGAACCGAGACCAGAACGGCATGCTCGATGATGAGAGCTTCTACCAGTTCCTCAACAAGATCACGGCCTTTATATGGGCATACGCCGTGACGAATCCCGGTGTCAATGCATTGAGAACACCGGTCTTCGCCGAGATGATTAATGTCGTGAATGGGCAGCCTGTGACATTCTCTGACTTCCTGTTCCATACTCCGCAGCTACAGAATGCCTTCAACAACTACACATTCAGCAATAACCGTGCCATTACCAAGTCGATGCTGACGTGGTGGGCATTCCAAGATCCAGAGCAGGAGCTTCTCTCGCTTGAGAGCGTTCTGGAAATCGAACACATCTATCCCCGCAAGCGTCAGGAAATGGAACACTCCTTGACAGATGCGCGCAATTTAGAGAGCCTTGGCAACAAGGCATTGCTCGAGAAGCGCATCAATATCCGAGCTGCTGATTACAGATTTGACGACAAGAAGAAGTACTATCGCGGATTCGAGAACAACCGGAACCAGCAGAAGGAAGGGACCAAAATCAAGGAGCTCGTGGATCTGGCCACGCATGCGACGGATTTCACGGAGACCGATATCGTCCAGCGCAAAGCAAAGATGATCTTCAAGTTTCAGGAATTCATGGGTGAAAACGGGCTCCTGAGCGCCGATTAAACCTTTCAACGATAGCCATACTTTTTAACGATTGCAGATTGGGGGTGTCGCTTTTGACTACAGCAGCCACAAGATCGTATCAGTACAGGGCCACAGACGCGCTCCTGTTCTATGCCCTGAAACGCAGAAAAGCCCAGAAACAGCGCAGTTTCCGGGCTAAAAGCACATACGGGCATTGTATCAAAGATGAGGTCTTAATAGATACGGCGCGAGTGTCGGGATTAGATGTCATGCACAGCTTGAATCTTTTAACGATGGGTGTCGCAGAAAATACGGAAATGGGGTGTTTAAACACATGAGTGAATACAAGCCGCCGTTCCACACGACGGACAAGATTACCAACTTAGTTGCCGCTATCAGTGAGCAGATCGGCAGGATTAAAGTGCTCTCGCATGGCAATCTGAATCCGCACCTCAGAAAAGAAAACAGAATACGGACAATTCATTCGTCGCTTGCCATCGAGCATAATTCACTTTCTCTTGAACAAGTTACGGCCATCGTCGATGGAAAGCATATCCTTGGGAACCCGAATGAAATCCGAGAAGTGAAGAATGCCTACGACACATACGAGATGATGCTTTCTCTTGATCCCTATTCTGTGAAAGACCTTCTGAAGGCGCACAAGATGATGATGGAGGGCTTGATTCCGGAGAATGGGAAATTCCGCTCCGGAGGGGTAGGCGTGTTTGATGGAGATGTAGTCGTCCATATGGCTCCTCCTGCAAGACTTGTACCTGGAGAAATTCAGGATCTGTTCGACTGGTACAAATCCTCCGAAATCCACCCGCTGATCCGTAGTGCGATCTTTCATTATGAGTTCGAATTTATCCATCCTTTTGCAGACGGGAATGGACGTATGGGCAGAATGTGGCATAGTCTGCTTCTTGGCAAGTGGAATGAGATATTTTACTGGCTGCCGATAGAAGAGCTGATTCGTTCACGGCAGCAGGAGTATTATGACGCTCTCGGCAAGTCAGACAGGGAATCTGATAGCAGTGCATTTGTCGAGCTTATGCTGGAAATCATCCTTGATACTCTGAGAGAAACGACAGTTGTAGGAAATGCAGACGAAACGGTTAAGAAGACGAATCCTTCCGTACAGAAACTGCTTGATGTTCTCGGTGACGAGGAATTGTCCGCCGCTCAAATCATGGAGCGACTTGACCTTTCTCACAGGCCGACGTTTCGCAAGAACTATTTGAATCCGGCATTAGCGCAGGGAGTTGTCGAAATGACTATTCCCGACAAGCCTAACAGCCGAAATCAGAAGTACAGGAGAAAACAACTTGATCGGTGACCGACCAAGAAAAGCGACCAAGATACCGACCAAGTTGATGGCAGACTGGGTCGAGACCGTGATCGTGAACCGACCGGGCAGAGTAGAGCAGGTCGAGACGATGGCCGCCCTCCTGCCCGCCGTATTAGAGGCAGAGAAAGCATGTGGACAAGTTCCCACGAACGGAGAGCACCTGTAAAAACGCCGATTTCCGGCTTTGAGCAGTTCCCGCGAACGGACGGAAATGTGCCCTGAATCCAGACATTCAGGTGCTTGTCTCAAGCCATGTTGAGTGCGTAGCATTGATGTCAAGGGTAAAAGACTGATAAGTCAAGAAAGGCTTGATTCCAGGGCGCTTGCGGGGTTGATGACTCATTCGGCTGACCGGAGCAAGTCGCTTTGTGGAAACTTATCTACGGAGTGCTTCTGAAGCTGTTCCAGAATTCTGTCACATAGTTGAGTTGCCAGATTAGATGTTAGCCTTTGAGGCAGTGGATTAGATGTTTTTTGATGCTGAGTGTCGAGGATAGATGACAAAATTGCATTGAGCTGGCAAGATAAATGTTATTAAGAAGGTGTTCTCATAGCCGGTTCAGCAGAGTATTCAAATGGGAAATCATCGCCATGTTTTTCTCCGATACCGTGTTAATCTCATAATCTTTGGACAACCGGCGAGAATTGTTGAACCAGGAAAAGGTGCGCTCTACGCGCCACCGTTTGGGCAAGACCTCAAACTTTGGCTTAATTTGCCTTGAAATGTCGATTCTGACATGAAAAGCCGCTTCGATCAAACGTTTGAAAGTTCCGCGATAGCCTTCATCGGCACAGCCTGCTTGGATGGACGGATATTTTTGCATTGCTTTTGCGAAAACGTAACATCCGCCCTTTGTATCATGTATATTTGCCGCATGAATGTGAACAGCAAGGATGTTTTCCATGATATCGGTTACAATATGACGTTTACGTCCTTTTGTTTTTTCCCTCCGTCATAGCCGCGGTTATTTGCATCGGCAGTTGTTTTTACACTTTGCGAATCAATCAAAGCGTATGACGGGTTTTCGTTTCTTCCGGCGTTTATTCGAGTTTCTTTGACTAAAAACTGCATGACTTTTTCCCAAATTCCTTTTGCGATTGCCCGGTAATAAAATGATTTCACTGTACTCCATTTCGGATAATCGTAAGCGTAAAGCCAGTGGACGTCTGGTAAGATTGAGAAAAAGATGAGATAATTGCTTCCAATCACCGAAAGACTTCCAAAGAGTCTATGGAAATAAGATTGGAGCAGTTGATAAAATGGAGAAGGATTTGCGGATACTTGGCAAAAACCAACGCATGGAGGAATGGGCGCAGCGCGTATCCGAATGCCGCAGCAGCGGATTAACGGTGCGAAACTGGTGCGAACAGCACGAAATCAACGAAAAGACGTATTACTATTGGCAGCACCGAATCTGGGAATCTATGAAATTTGGGGTGTTCATACTCTGCACGATTCTTGACTTTTCCAAGGCGCCGTCTGGTTTGACGCTTACACTGGAGACGTATGCACCAAGCTATTGCAAAACAATATCATTTCAGAAAACAAAATTCCTTCTCTTTACAACTGTATCACTAAGGTTGTCGAAGCTTGTCGCGCTATACCTTTGAAATACTGAAGCCGCTACTTTAGGTCCGTAAATTTTGCTGACTGTGTCGGTGGAATTCTCAATGTTGATCCGCCACATTTCTCTATCTTCTTTTGACATGAATTTTTACCTCACTTTATTGAGTACTATTGTCTGTTTATATCTGTTTACAAATTTATAACCTCTGTGTAGTTGACGATTGTCTGTGAAATGCTTATAATGCATTTAAAAGTCTGTTTTCGTTGTTATCAGGGCCTTCCGATCAACTGTCTTTAGTATCGGAGAAACATCAGGTACCAGAGAATAGATGAAACGCTAAGAATCAGGTACCGGGGGTGATCGGCATCAAAAGTTACGAGTTTCTTAAAAAGCTGTACGGTTATTTGAATAACCAGAAAAACCAGGGCACATTTGTTATTAAGTTCTTTAATGCCGCTGGAAGCCGCTATTTCACAATGTCCGCCAGTTACGCAAACAGGGCTAACATACGAAAATAGCCACAGACATTGATGTCTGTGGCTTCGAAGGGAATTTTGAATGCAAGTGGGAAATGTAGGACGCAGATGGCGAAAATTGCTTTCCTAACCATAGATGGGATTTTAATATAAGAATTCATGTTACGTTCCATACGAGCGATGGAGGAGAGACCAGTGGATAAAAATATAGAAAAATGGTCGACATTGAAAGAAGTACAGGAATACCTCGGAGTTGGACGCGAAAGCATCCTGCAGTGGATCAATAAGCGTAATATGCCTGCCTATAAGGTCGGCAGGCTTTGGAAATTCAAATTGTCCGAAATTGACAAATGGATCAGATCCGGCGGCGCATCAGAAGAAAGCAATACGGAAGATAATGAACAGGCTTAAAGGAGGGAAACTCCGTTTGTGGAAAAACTGATAGATATTCAGAGCGGTCCGGTAGTTCCTCTTCTGGACCTGCTGCTGAAAGATAAATCAACAAAGAAAAATATCATCTGGGCAACCGATACCTATGAGGAATTGGGACATGGCTTCACAGATAAGGAGCCGATAAGCCGCAGCCTTCTCTTGCAGCATGCGGACATCATCAAGCCCCGCATCCAGAAATCTCAGGAGGCACAGCAGGAACGCACACGAAAAAAGGCCGAGGTTTTCACCCCGGCATGGCTATGCAACCTGATGAACAATTACTGTGATGAGGAATGGTTCGGCAGGAAAGACATATTCAATGCAGAAAATGATGACCACACATGGATGGTTGCTGATGAACTGATTGCGTTTCCAAAAAGAAAAAACTGGAAACAGTATGTGGATTCGCGGCGACTGGAAATTACCTGCGGGGAGGCGCCTTATCTTGTATCCCGCTATGATGTGTCAACCGGGCAGCTTATCGTACCGCCAAAGCGTCGGATTGGGCAGCTCGACCGGAAGCTCCGCATTGTAAATGAAAATGCTGCGGATTACGACGAGTGGGTCAAATGGACGATCCGGGCATTCGAGGCGACCTACGGGTACGAGTATCAGGGCGACAATCTCTTGATAGCCCGAATCAATTTGCTCCTGACATTTATCGACTACTATCAGGAACGGTGGGACAAGGACCCTGACGGGAAGCTGCTTCAGACAGTAGCAAATAAAATTGTATGGAACATCTGGCAGATGGACGGCCTGAAAGACACAGTCCCGCTCGGAAAGCCATATGAAGAGTACCCTCAGATGACACTGGCAGATTTCATCCCGGGAATGGCCGATCTGGCCAATGATGAGCCGGAAGCCATACCCTGTAAAATATATGACTGGAGAAGAGATAACTCCATTCTTTTCAACAAGCTAAGGGAGATGAAAGTCATGGGACATAAACTTTTCAATTTTGTGATCGGAAATCCGCCATTCCAAGAGGATACAAAAGACACATCAGACAAGCCAGTCTACAATAATTTTATGGATGCAGCTTATGGTGTTGCCAATAAGGTGGAACTCATAACGCCAGCACGTTTTCTGTTTAATGCAGGGAAAACGCCAAAACTATGGAATGAAGAGAGACTTTCAGATTCTCATTTTAAGGTTCTTAAGTATTGTGAGGACAGTTCTAAAGTTTTCTCAAATACTGATATTAAGGGTGGAGTAGCAATATCATATCGAGATGATTCTCAAGAATTTGGGGCCATTAGAGCTTTTTCTACTTATGAAGAACTAAATACCATATTACAGAAGGTTCAGCCGTTCCTTGGTGAGAAATCACTCGACGATGTCATTGTTCAACAAAATAAATGGAATCTCGAAGTTCTATATAAAGACTTCCCAGAATACAAGACACGCATTGGAAGCAATGGCACAGAGAAGAGATTGACTACTCCCATATTTTCATCGCTTGAGGTATTCAGAGAGACATATCGACCTGGTGATGTAACAATTTTGGGATTGATAAAGAACAAACGCTATTATAGGTATATTGAGAAAAAGTATATTGAAGAGAATCATGGTAATCTGGAAGATTACAAAGTTATTGTTCCCGCTTCTAATGGTTCTGGTGCAATAGGTGAAGTGTTATCTACGCCGTTAATCGGCGAGCCGTTAATCGGCTACACACAGTCATTTATTGGAATTGGGTCATATAAGACGAAAAGTGAAGCAAACGCCTGCTTGAAATATGTTAAGTCTAAATTTGCACGCACCATGCTTGGAATTTTGAAAATAACACAGCATAATCACAAAGGGACGTGGAAGTATGTCCCTCTTCAAGATTTTACTTCCGCTTCTGACATTGACTGGTCAAAATCCGTTCATGAAATTGATTTACAGCTGTACCGCAAGTATGGGCTTGATGAAAAGGAGATAGCCTTCATCGAATCACATGTCAAGGAGATGGCGTGATGGCGGGCATAAAGATCAAAACAGCTTATCAGGTTGTTCCCCAATGCTATGCGTATACGACGCCGGGAATACCTGTGCATGACGGCTGGACAAAGATTGGCTTTACGGAGCGGGATGTGGAAACCCGCATCAAAGAGCAGACGCATACCGTCGGCGTGCCGCATAAAACATGGTGGCACCTGCGCGCCGCATATATGACGGAACCATTCGGAACCTTTACCGATAAGGACTTTCACGCTTATCTGAAGAAGCTTGGCGTCAATCGTGAGGAAGGCACGGAGTGGTTCCGCATTGCGCCAAATACCGCAAAAGGCGATTTTGTCGATTTCACCCAGAATCACGGCGTTGTTTCCGACCATGACGCGGACGCAGTCATTCCATATAAGCTCCGCGATGAGCAGAACAAAGCGGTCGAGAAGGCGCTTGCTTACTTTAAGTCCCACCTCAACGGCGAATTTTTATGGAATGCAAAACCACGTTTTGGCAAGACGCTTTCGGCTTATGATCTGTGCAAAAGACTTCATGCGACGAATATTCTGATTGTGACAAACCGCCCGGCGATTGCAAACTCGTGGTATTCGGATTACGAGACGTTTTTCGGCCCGCAGTCCGGCTATCTGTTTGTCAGCAATGTGGACGGCATCAAAGGCAAAAAATATGTGCTGAGCCGTCAAGAGTATCTTGACAAGGTGCTGGACGAAGACAGCCACGTCAAAGGCTGCATCGAATTTGTGAGTCTGCAGGATTTGAAAGGTTCCCTCTATTTGGGCGGGAAGCGCGACAAGCTGCCAGAAATAAACGAAGAAGGCGTTAACTGGGACATTATGATTGTAGATGAGGCGCATGAAGGCGTCGATACCTACAAGACGGATACCGCCTTTCAACATATCAAGCGGAAATGGACTTTGCATCTTTCCGGTACGCCGTTTAAGGCATTGGCAAATGACAAATTTGCGGAGGATGCGATCTTTAACTGGACGTATGCAGACGAGCAGAAGAAGAAGCGTGATTGGAATGATTCCAGCGAAATCGAGAACCCGTATGAAAACCTTCCGCAGCTCAGCCTGTTTA
Source organism: uncultured eubacterium 1-6 (assembly GCA_903789595.1). Taxonomy (GTDB): domain Bacteria; phylum Bacillota; class Clostridia; order Lachnospirales; family Lachnospiraceae; genus Bilifractor. The sequence continues at coordinate 7,493 of CAIFEZ010000005.1, read as the reverse complement.
CATATAAGATGTCGGATATCGTCTGCGACAAGGTAAAACGAGGCATTGAGCTTGCAGCAAATGATGTGGAAGAATACGCTTTTGACCTGAATGAGTTCTTCAAAACGAACGAATCGGGCAGATTTATCCATGACGCGGATGTGGACAAGTTCCTCGATGCACTGACACGTCAGGAAAAGTTCCCGTTTTCCACACCAGAGCTGCGAAATGAGCTGAAACATACTTTCTGGCTGCTGAATCGGGTCGCAAGTGCAAGGGCTTTGGCAAAGAAGCTGGAGCTTCATCCCGTGTTTAAGGATTATCACATTATTCTTGCAGCGGGCGACGGCAGGCTGGATGACGATGATGAAAACGAGAAGGCATTCGACCGTGTTACCAAGGCCATCAAAGAATACGATAAGACCATTACGCTGTCTGTCGGTCAGTTGACGACCGGTGTCACAATTCCGGAGTGGACGGCAGTTCTCATGCTTTCCAACATGGCAAGCCCGGCACTGTATATGCAGGCCGCTTTCCGTGCTCAAAATCCGTGCCTGTTTCATGATGCGCAGGGCAATTCCTACAGGAAGCAGAACGCTTATGTCTTTGACTTTGATCCGGCGCGTACACTGAAGATATTTGAGAAGTTCGCCAATGACCTGATTCCGGAGACATCAGGCAACAAGGGAGATTTTGATCAGCGTAAGCAGCATGTTCGTGAACTCTTGAATTTCTTCCCTGTCTATGGTGAGGATGACCAGGGGTCTATGATAGAACTGGATGCTGAGTCCGTTCTCACGATTCCGCGACACATCCATGCCAAAGAAGTCGTGGAGCGCGGGTTCATGTCAAATTTCCTTTTCTCCAACATTTCCGGTATTTTTGGAGCACCGAAGGAAATTATTGACCTTATCAATAGCATGCAGGCAATCGAGGAACCTAAGACGCTGACACCCGTCGGGGTTGACGAAGGTACAGCTGATAAGCTGAATCTCAATGAAAACGGGGAAGTGGAGATTCCAAAGGAACAGGTCATCGGCACAGCAAGCGAGCTTTTTGGTGACAAGGTTTATGGAGATGTCGATCAAAAGCTGGCAGCTGCAGTTGAGGACATCACCAAACAGGCTGAGATGACAAAGAACCCAAAGAAAGATGAACTGAAGGAACTTCGTGAAAAATTTTCCGAGCCGATCGCCAATACACTTATGGATTCAGCAAGAACGCAGTACGGCCAAGACTTGAAAAAATCCACACAGAATCAACTGGAGCGCAAGATTCAGGAAGCCACGGATACTGTGGTAGGCCGGGAATATGGTGAGTACACCATCCGCGATCACCAGCTCGTCAAAGAATGTGACGATAAGATTTCCGAGGCACAGAAGTCTGGCGCTTCTATGTCGGAAATCTCAAAGCTTGATGAAGAATATAAGAAACGAAGCATTAAAGAATATAATAGCATGGTAAACAGCATATACCAAAAGCTCCACAGTAATGAAACCGTCAAGAAGGCAGCGGAAACCATCGTCAAAACAGTAGAGACGGAAAAACTTAATAATAAGAAAGATTCTATTGAAGGCAGCGTGAGGGATCACCTGCGTGGTTTTTCCCGTGCCATACCTGCATTTCTTATGGCCTATGGTGATGAAAATACGACACTGGCAAATTTCGATTCACTCGTACCAGCAGATGTATTCTGGGAAGTGACTGTTAATCCGCAGACCGGTAAAGGTGTGACACTTGATGAATTCCGTATGCTTCGCGATGGCGGCGACTACTACCAAAAGAATGAGAATGGAAACGGAATTCGAGACGAGGAACACAAGAAACATTTTGACGGCCACCTGTTTGATGAAGTTGTCTTTAATGATGCAGTTCTGGAATTTATGAAGAAACGCGCCAAACTGGCCGATTACTTTAATGAGACCAGCAAAGGTGACATCTTTGATTATATTCCGCCACAGAAAACAAACCAAATTTTCACGCCAAAACGTGTGGTCAAGAACATGGTTGATCGCCTGGAGCAGGAGAATCCCGGGTGCTTCGATGATCCGAACAATACGTTTGCTGACCTTTATATGAAATCGGGTATGTATATCACAGAGATTGTTACCCGCCTATACCAAAGCAACCGTATGAAAGTTTTGTATCCTGATAATGCGGAAAGATTGAATCATATCTTTGCAAAACAGGTATATGGTTGTGCACCGACAGAAATCATCTACCGGATTTGCCTAAGGTACATTCTTGGATTCAGTGATGAGATCCATATCGATAAGCACAATATTAAGCTATGCGACACGCTGGATTATGCAAAGAACGGAACGCTTGAAGAAGAGATGAAAAAGCTGTTCAACCTGTAAGGTAAATTGCCTATCAAGACAGCTTACTCTTATTCTTTTATATTCACGCTTACACCGGACTTGAATTCCACCGTAAACTTGTCCGCGTAGACGGTGATTTTCTGAATCAGCCGCTTGACCAGAGTCTCGTCAAATTCAGTGAGTTCGGTCGGCTGAGCGGCGATGAATTTCTGCAACTCGCGGATGCGGCTTAAGGTTTCATTCCGAAGCGTGTTTTCGGATTCAGACTGCTTTTTCTGTGCCCGGAGCCGGAATATCTCATCTGTGATGGCCTTGTAATCGTCCTGATTGTTTGCTTTTTTGATGAGCTCTATTTGCAGTTCTTCCAGCCGTTTCTGAATCCCCTCTGGCGAAAGGGTATCTGTTTGCCGTACGGCAGCGGTGATATTCTGCTGCAGGGCGTTTGTGAAGTGGTCTTTATCTTCAAGGACCCGATTGATTGCTTTCACGGAAACATTCTGCAATACGGTTTCATTCACCGTGCGGTTGCGGCAGGGCTCTTTTGCCGAAGTGGACTCCAACCGGCTGATGCACCGCCAGACAATGGATTTTTTACCCCGGCTGTACCAGTGAATCCGGCGGTAAAGCTCTCCACATTCCCCACAGTAGACCATCTGCGCGAATGGGTGGCTGCAGGAGAAATTTCTTTTTCTGCCGGAAGGGCTGACATACACCACACGGCGGCGGACCAGTTCTTCCTGCACCTGCATGAAGATGTCCTTCGGGATAATGGCTTCATGGTCGGCTTCCACGTAGTATTGCGGAACCGTGCCGTTATTCTTGATTCGCTTCTTGGTAAGGAAGTCGACCGTATAAGTCTTTTGAAGCAGGGCATCGCCCATGTACTTTTCGTTGCGGAGAATTTTGTTGATGGTACTGGTGTGCCATTTCGTATTTCCGGCTCCGGTGAGGATGCCATCTTTTTCAAGTCCAGCGGCAATCCTGCCCATGCTGGAGCCTTCAAGGTATTCGCGGTAAATTCTCTTTACAATCTCTGCCTGTTCCAGGTCAATGATGAGATGGCCGTTCTCGTCTTTGGTATAACCGAGAAATCGGTTGTGATTGACCTGCACTTTTCCCTGCTGGTAGCGGTACTGCAGGCCGAGTTTTACGTTTTGCGAAAGGCTCTGGCTTTCCTGCTGGGCAAGGCTGGCCATGATTGTCAGCAAGACTTCACCTTTTGCATCCAATGTATTGATGGATTCCTTTTCAAAGTAGACCGGGATGTTCTTGCCCTTGAGTTGTCGGATGTATTTCAGGCAGTCCAGCGTGTTTCGAGCAAACCGGCTGATGGATTTTGTGATAATCATGTCGATGTTCCCGGCCATGCAGTCGTCAATCATCCGGTTGAATTCATTCCGCTTCTTGGTGTTCGTGCCGGAGATGCCGTCGTCGGCGTAGATGCCTGCGAACTCCCATTCCGGATTCTTCTGAATGTATTCCGTGTAGTGTTTGACCTGTGCGTCGTAGCTTGTCGCCTGTTCATCACTGTCCGTACTAACCCGGCAGTAGGCTGCAACTTTCAGCCTTGGATTTTCTTCCTTTCTCTCATTGTTCCCGACCTGCCTTTTTGCAGGAATGAGCATGACTTTTCCCATGAATCTGCCTCGCTTTCAATTTGCCCATAGAGGTATTCTGCCTGCAGAACCGGATCATTAAAATGCTTTTCTGCAGGTTTTACGGAAAACCTCGTCGGCGGTGCCTGTGGAACTGTTTCCTTTCTCCTGTTCTTCCGGCCGAGCTTCTCAGCACGGCTTTCCAACTCTTCCTCTGCTTTCCGGAATGTATCTGCATCAATAATGGCCGGATAGAAATCATCACCGAGGTAATGCCGGTTTCTCAGGATGCGTTTTGCAGAGCAGTGGTACATTTCGATACCGGCTTCTTTAGCGGCTTCGGTAAGGGAAAGTCCGGAAAGATAGTTAGTGTAGAGTTTTCGTATTTTCCGGGCATTCTCTTTGTCAACGACGGCAATTCCGTTTTCAATCCGGTATCCGAATGGTGTATGTCCCATGGACTCAAATCCTTTCTGTCAGCGTCAGACCGCATTTCATCTCAAAGCAGAGTTCATTTCTGGATTTTACAAGAATGCGGTTAACGAATTTTTCAAAAAGCACCCCGTCAAAATCATCCAGCATGACGCCTTTTTCCGTAAAATGGAGAAGGGCGGTCGCTTCTGTAACCGTGTGGATGCCTTCACTTTTTCGGTTATTCAGGGAATCAGCTTCCGTCCGGAGGTCGTTGGCCTTCATCAGGAGCTCATTCTTTTCTTTGCTGTAAAGGATTTTATCGAGGTATCCTTGTGCCATGAGTTTCTGGAGCGTTTCACGCTGTTCGACATTCTGCAGCAAGAGCGTCTGGATTTTCTGGACGCGACGAACCGCATCGTCGGCAGATGAGCTTTTGATGGTATCAACATAGGGCTTCAGAATGAGACGGTGCGCAAAGACCAGCTTGTTTATCATGGTGACAAAGGCAAGCTGAATCGCATCTTCTCTGATGAATTTCATCGAGCACTTGCTCTTGTCCTCAATGTGCGTTTTGCAGCACCATGCAGCATATTTGAAATCGCAGCAGGTGTGAATTCTTCTTTTGAATGTGCTGCCGCATTCGCCGCAGAGGATCTTCCCGGAAAATGGATACCGATTCTGATATTTGCGGCTTCCCTTCTCTACACCTTTTTCAGCGGCGCGTTCACGAATGAGTGCCGCCGCCGTGTTGAAATCTTCATGGCTGATGATTGCTTCATGATGGTTCTGCAATAAATACCGGTTTTTCTCACCGCGATTGTGATGCCGGTTAAACTGGGAATCGGTATAAGTCTTTTGAAACAGGCAATCGCCGGTGTATTTTTCATTGGCCAATATGTCGCGGACAGTCGTACTGGTCCAATGCCCGCTTCTCCTGCTGGGAATATGCCCGACATTGAGTTTCTTTGCAATGGCAGGGCTGCTTTTTCCGGACAGCGTTTCAGAAAAAATCTGTTTTACAACTTGGACCTGAGCGGGATTGATAACCATCTTTTCTCCGTCCCAGTCATAGCCGTAGGGCGGGTAACTGATTTTGAAGGTCCCGTTTTCAAATCGTTTCTGAACCGACCATTTGCCATTTTGCGAAATGGAAACAGATTCGTTTTGAGCCATACTGGAGAGGATGGAAAGGAACAGTTCGCTTTCCATTGCCCCGGTGTTGATGTCTTCCTTTTCAAAGTAAACGGGAATATTCAGCGTGAGAAGCTTTCGTGTCAGTTCCAGACAGTCGGCCGTATTCCGGGAGAAACGGCTGATGGATTTGGTTACGATGAAATCAATCTTTCCAGCTTTGCAGTCGGCCATCATTTTCCGCAGCTGAGGACGCTTCTCTTTCTTGGTGCCCGTGATGCCTTCATCGTAATAAAGCCCGGCAAACTTCCAGTCATCGCGCGACTTGATGTAACTTTCATAGTGCTCCTTCTGGGCCTTCAGGCTTTCTGCCTGTTCATCAGAATCGGTCGAAACACGGCAGTAAGCGGCTACGCGAAGCTTCTTACCATTGAAATTGGCCTTTTTGTTTTCCTCAATTTTCGTGACCTTTTTCATGGACCTACCTCCTCTTGGTACGTCTATCTATCACTCTGAATGCCAGGAGTATCAAGCAATTTTCGGCATGATTTCCACGTACAGAGGGGAGAAAGTTCTGCGATTGATGTCCGTTAATTTGTTGAATTCAGCCTGTGAAATCAGACCGTTTGCGAGCATGGCTTCTGCAATTTTCTGAGCGCGGTAGTAATCAAAATCACCCTGCAGCTTTTTCTGTGTAAAGAATCCGGTATGATTCGTTTTTGCTTTTTCCACCATCGGTTATCCACCTCCACTTTTCACTGGAGATGGAGGAACGACTTGAGCGAAAGAAAATAAAAAAAGCCTGCGGGCATTCCGATGAGGGAACACTCGCAGGCAAGATAAATGCTGTGCAATATGTTATTTTACTCGGATTTGCCTTTACCTTTGTTGAAATCAATAGACCCCTACCATACCAATCCGTCAATCTCTTTGACAGCCACGTTACTTGTCCTCCTTTCCTTTTTCATCACGGTCATGCAACTGCTCCAGCACGGCCTTAAGCTTTTCCGGTATCGGAAGCCCGAGGTGCGCCGCATTCTCTGACAGAGACAGCCCTTCGTTTGAGAGATAGAAGAAGATGATTGCCGTCCGGAGCACGCCCGGCTGGCCGAGAACCTGCACGTCAATTACGTTTCCGATTCCGACCAGCAGAAAAATCAGCACCTTCCGGCAGATTCCCCTGAAACCGATTTCGGATGAGAGCTTCTTGTCTGAAATTGCGCACAGGACGCCGGTGATGTAGTCACAGAAGACGAAGATGAGCAGCGCATAGAGCAGGCCGTCGCAGCCGCCGAGAAAATAGCCGAGCCACCCGCCGATGGCAGCAAACACAAATTGTATGGAATTCCAGAATTCTTTCATGAGACACGCCTCCTTGAATTTGTGCATGAAAAAAGCGGCCGCCCGTATGGACGACCGCTCAAAAGCTTTCTGAAAGGATTAAACGCTTAAAGAAGCCTTGACTTTAAAAGCTGTCCATTCGCGGTGCTGGTCCGGATCCATCGGGTCGATGATGGTATAAACAATGCTGCCACGGATCAGCCTGCAGGAAGCGGTAATCAGCGGATTATACCGCAAAACAACATTCGCCGCGTCAATCACCTGGACGGACTGGGCAATCCACGCTTCGGTTCCGCCCAAAGGATACCATTTGCACCGCAGATAACGGGGCGGGTCAGTGGGAAGCAGGTTTCCAAGGTCAATCCAGTCGGTCGTTTTGTGAATACCTGTACCGGTGACAACTTTTCTCTGAATGCGGATTATGGTCCGCAGCTCGCTGATATGCATTTTATATCTCATGGCAGACACTCCTAAAACGCGTCTTTGCGGATACCAAAAAGGAGAGTGCGGAGCATGGAAGTCAGTCCTCCAAAATCCGCGTTCTCCCGGTTTTCGTATAGATAGGCCACCGCGTAAAGTTCCGCAATCCGCGCGGTTTCTTTTGAAGCAAGAAGTTCTGCTTCGTCTACACGTGCAATGTCCATACACAGCTTCTCTGCTGTTTCTATAAATCCCGTTATCATGGAATCCTCATCTGTAGAGTCAATATGCA
>CAIFEZ010000004.1:7131-184573 GCA_903789595.1 uncultured eubacterium 1-6 | reverse complement strand
TAACATCGTATTTTTTTATCGTGGTTTTTCTCCTCCTTAACTGCATGACATTGGGAGTGAACTGTAACGCTATTTTCTGTCACAGGCGGTCAGGGAACAGGTGCCGCCTTCACAGGTGATTTCGAACCAGGCACAGTTGCCGACGGGATTCTGCCAGAAGGATGTCAACGGATCGGCGTGGATGTGGACAAGTGCCGCGCGGATGACGCCGCCGTGGGTGGATACGAGAATTGTATCCGCCGGTTTCTGCCGCTTCAGGTCCTCCAGAAAGCTGCTCACGCGGGTGAGAAGCCCGATTCCGCTTTCCATGCCCGGACCGGGAACGTAGTTCCCGAAGTCATACATCATGGCATGAAAGGTTCCCGGGTTCATGGTCTCCCACTTCTGTCCCTCGAACGGCCCGAAGCTGATCTCCTTTAGACGGTCATCGGGGATCAGTCGGTCGGAGGAAAGGCCTGTGGCAAGCATCGCGGTCTCCATCGCGCGGTTCTGGGGGCTTGTATACACAAGGTCAAAATGAAGACCCATCCGGCGGAATTTTTCTCCGGCCTCCCGCGCCTGCCTCCTCCCCTTTTCTGTGAGAGCAGCTCCGGGCGTGTCGATCTGGCCCTGGAAGCGGCCGCCGATCGCGTTAATTCCAGTCTCACCGTGCCGCAGAAGATATATTTTCATGAGTTAGTCCTTTCGTTCTCCGGCGTATCGGAATTCCCTGACTTCTCCCATGAGGCAGGCATCCGGAAAGGTATGTCATAAAGGTTATCTGTCAATGTGATATCCGGCGTTTTCAAGCGCATCGAGGGCCTTATCGATGTTGTGCTTCTTGACCATGATGTAGTCTGTATTATAAGTAGAAACAACGAAAATACTGATGTCGTTGTCGGCGAGAACGTCAGCGATTTTCGCGAGAATACCGATCTGGTTGAAATCAAGCTGTCCCTCGATTCTCATGGCCTTCCACCCGTAGTCGACGTCGGTGGCGTTTTCCGGGATATATCTGGTCAGGCAGACCAGGGAGTTTTCTTCATCGGTACGCTCCATGAAGCAGAAATTCTTTTCCAGGTTTGTCTCACTGAAATCTTTCACTTTACAGACGGAAAATTCCTCGTCTATTACCTTGATATTCATATCATCCTCCGATACATTTGTTATTTTATTTGTTCAGTGAATCTCGGCACATCCGTTTTTCCGGCGCCGTTTATGACTGCGACAGGAATGCCGCGAGACTGTCTTTTCCGTTCTGATAGTCGTCGATTCCAAGATCATACAGCCGCCGGTTTTCCTCCGGATCCATCGCATAGGTGCTCATCTCAAGGTGCTCGCTCGGCGCGAACACAAAGGCCTTCCCTTCCTTTTCCAGTTCAAAGATTCTGCGGAAATGCTGCATATAGGTGATGTGCCGATTGTTCAGTTCTTCCACGATTTTCGGGTATTTCATAATGCGCAGGGAGTAGAATAACCGCATGTGCTCCGGTTTTTTCTGATAATCCCTGGGCTTTGAAAGGATGACGACAACCTTATCGCAGCCGCCCTTCCGCAGCGCATGATCGGCGGGAATCGGATCGGAGACGCCTCCGTCAAAATACGGCGTTCCGTTGATATAGCGGGGTCTGCAGGCAGCAGGAAGCGCGCAGGACGCCTTGATGATTTCATAGTTGTCCTGAGACATATCCTTGCCGGAAAAATAAGCCGGAACGCCGGTGAGCGCATTGGTAGCGACGACTTCGTATTCGGCCGGATTCGCCGCAAGCTTCGGATAATCGAGAGGATCCTCTCCATCGTGGTTCGTCATCGTGCTGTAGATAAAGTCCAGTCCGAAAAGATCACCTGTTTTCAGAAAACTGTCAAATCCGAAGTATCCCTTCTTCTTCAGGTGTTCGGTGTAATAGCGGAGATTTCTCTCCCGCTGGCCAGCGAGAAAGGAAGCGCAGTTCGCCGATCCGGCGGATACGCCGATCACATAATCGAAGTGAATTCCGTCGTCCAGAAACTTATCCAGAACACCGGCGCTGTATGCGCATTTCATACCGCCGCCCTCAACCACAAGTCCGATTTTGCCCATTGTTTTTGCCTCTTTCTGCTGAAAACACAGCTGTCAGTAAACCGGCAGAGCATTCACTATCTGCCGGGCCGGTTGATACATGTGAACTGAGTTTATCCAGCGCGCATCATGCAGAATCACCGGTCCGTTTATTTTCTGAACGTCCTGCTGGTTAAGTGTAACTAAATTGCTGAATAGTTACTGCCGTATTGTCAAAGAATACATGAAGGAAACGGCCATGCAGGCTTTCCCCGCGCCGCTGACCGGATAAAGTCAGATGCAGAGGCCGATCACCGCGAGAACCAGAAAGCAGACCATGAGACCTGCCGATACAATCAGGAGTATTCTCACCGGGAGCGCATTATCGCAGTAACCGAGCTGAAGAGAGTTGATCAGAATAATTCCCGCCAGAGAGGAAATCACAGAGGTGGCGCCGACGGCCCCGAATACGATTCTGGGAATCCGGGTGTCGCCGATGAAAAAACCAAAAACGACGCCGATCAGGATTGCGGCGGCGATAATCAGTCCGACAAAAATTTTCTCAAGGTGGTAGAATTCATCCGTATCATACATATTTTCGCGGTTCTCCAGGCTCATCATGATTAGGTGCCTCTTTTTCATCATCCGTGAAAATCCCCGAAAACTCTAGTAAAGAGCTTCCGGGGATTTATCTGCCGGTGGTGGGACTCGAACCCACACGCCATTGCTGACAACAGATTTTGAGTCTGTCTCGTCTACCGATTCCGACACACCGGCGCTTGTCAGAAAATAAAACAGAGTGCCTTTTTCAGACACTCTGTTAGTTTAGCATATTGGGTATTTAAAATCAATGCAAACATATTCTGTAGTGACGCGGTATTCACGAATCCGGTCCGTGGCAGATGGGCACGTTCTCGTTCTTGTGCGCGACCGCACCATAGATCCGTGTGGGGAACCGTGCTTAGTCGTTTCCGAACATTTTCTTGTATTCCGGAGTGAAATCCAGAGTCGCGAAATAATCCTTCGGAGTTTCAGGACGGCGGATTACCTCGTAGCTGCCGTCCGTCTTCAGGAGAATTTCGGCGGACCAGAGCTTTCCGTTGTAGTTGTATCCCATGGAGAAGCCGTGCGCTCCTGTGTCGTGAATGTAGAGGATGTCACCCTTCTTGATCTCCGGAAGCATGCGGTCGATGGCGAATTTGTCGTTGTTCTCGCAGAGAGAGCCCACAACATCGTACTTGTGATCGCATTCCGCGTTCTCCTTGCCCATCACGGTGATGTGATGGTATGCGCCGTACATGGCGGGGCGCATCAGATTGACCGCACAGGCGTCCACACCGATATATTCCTTGTAGATATGCTTCTCGTGGATCGCACGGGTGACAAGCGCACCGTAAGGGCCCATCATGAAACGGCCCATCTCGGTGAAGATCTTGACATCTCCCATGCCTGCCGGAACGAGGATCTTGTCATACACCTTGTGTACACCCTCGCCGATGACGCGGATATCGTTCGGCTCTTCCCACGGCTTGTAAGGAATACCGACACCGCCGGACAGATTGATGAATCCGATGTGAGCGCCGGTGACGTTCTGAAGCTTTACGGCAAGCTTGAAGAGCACCTCGGCGAGCTTCGGATAGTATTCGTTCGTGACTGTGTTGCTGGCGAGAAAGGCATGGATGCCGAATTCCTCGACGCCCTTCTCCTTCAGTATGCGGAAGGCCTGAAACAGCTGGTCGGTCGTCATGCCGTACTTGGAGTCTCCGGGGTTGTCCATGATTCCGTTGGAAAGCTCGAACAGCCCGCCGGGGTTATAGCGGCAGCAGATTCGTTTCGGAACATATCCCAATGCTTCCTCAATGTCTTCGATGCCGGTGAAGTCATCCAGGTTGATGATGGCATGGATGTCATTTGCCTTCCTGTATTCCGGAAGCGGCGTATCGTTAGAGGAGAACATGATATGGTCTCCGTCAAAGCCCATGGCCTCAGAAAGCATCAGCTCAGTCATGGAGGAGCAGTCGCAGCCGCAGTCATATTCCTTCAGGATCTTGATAAGTGCGGGTGTGGGGGTTGCTTTTACGGCAAAATATTCACGGAAGCCGGGATTCCAGGCAAAGGCCTCCTTTACGGCCTGCGCATTCTCACGGATTCCTTTTTCGTCGTAAATATGAAAAGGAGTCGGTACATCGCGTATGATCTCTTCGAGTTTTTCCTTTGTGACAAAAGGTGTTTTTTTCATTGCAGATCTCCTTATGATGACTCCGGCGGAAAGATCGGAGGTGAAATGATACTGTATCCGGCGCCCCGTCTGCGGAACCCCGAATTTCCTGTACCATTAAAACATACTCTGATAAAAATGTAAAACACTTTGTGGCTTTACAAGACTAAAATATACTGTATACCGTGATCAGTAACCTTCACTGAATATGCTTGTGGTTATAAAGGTGATCCTGACAATATTCGTAGTTGCCGTTGCACTTCGAGCAGAACCGGAATTCCAGATTCGGGTCGTCAAGTTCCGTTCTCCCGCACACGGCGCAGCGGTGTACAGGCCGCCGCCCTCCGTTCGGAGAACCGGGGCCGGCGCCGAAGGTGCTGCGGTCAATCTTCTGTCCGCTGTTTCCGGCGCTTCCGTTGGAAGCATTGTTCTGTCCGCCGTTGTAGGGAGAGCCGTTCCGGCCCGTATTGTAACCGTTCATGTAGCGGCGGAAATTTCTCTGCGTCTGCCGCTGGCTTCTGCTCATTCCATGCATTCCGTGCGTGAGGAAGAAGAATATGATCGTGCTCGCGAGCGAGCATACAATCATGATGATCCTTGGGAGACGCATGGAAGCCGGCGAGCTCACGACGTCATAGATCAGGTAAATTACATCCACGATTGCCAGATATTTGATCCGGATCGGGATGATAAACATGAACAGCATCTGCTGGTCCGGGAATGTCAGGGCAAATCCCAGGAAGATGGAGAGGCTGACATAGTAGGTGGAAAACATCCCTCCATAATCCACACCGGTGAATGCGTACAGGATGAATGCGCCGATAATGGTCATGATCAGTCCGAAGAAAATGTAGACATCATAGAAGAAATCACCCCAGGTCCTCTCCAGGAGAGTTCCGAGCTGATAATAGCAGATCAGCATGATGATGGTCCAGATATTGAGGGAAGACGGCGGTATCAGCCACCAGGAAACCAGACGCCAGATCTGTCCCTTCAGGATGAGGGATGGTGATAGAGTCAGGTAGTTAAAAACCGTACCGTATTCCGGATTCATCATGGCCATAAAATACAGAATATAACCGGCGACGTAAGTCATGATGATGTATACGGTCAGATGCCGGACTGCGTACTTCCCTATCTTACGTTCCAGCTTGTGTAAAAAATCCATATATGTGTACTTCCTTTCACACAAAAAGACTTTTGAAAAGAGAAAAAGGAGGGCCGGCTGTATACAGTAAACGGCCATACGATACATTGTGCCACAAACTGTATAAGCTGCGCGTTGATTTCTACAATTATAATGGCCTGCTGAATGATTTGTCAACGATGAGGAGTCAGGCAGCATCGTGTGACACGTATGAGGAGGCGGCAGCGTGTGAAATGTGAGAAGTGTGCACGCGTGACATGTGAGGAAACTGAGGCGTATGAATGCTTGCAGTGAATCGCAATCAGGAGAAGACGGCGTTGAAAGTCTGCAATATTTGACGCATCTTTCTATGATATTTAGTTGATAATTATTTCACAAGCAGCCATAATGTTGAAACGTAACCAGGGCAGACGATGACAGCCCTTCCGGCTGTCCGGGAGCCAGGGTTGCGGCAGAAATATCCGGACTGCCCCGGATGACAGGACAGAACGGTCCATAAGGAGGATAATATGGCAAGATTACGTTTAATGAGGGCACCGCTTAAGTATGTTCAAGGTAAGGATTCTCTGCTTCATTTTCACGAGCAGCTGAACGATCTCGGAACCAAATGGCTGTTTATCTGTTCTCACAGCGGATATAAGAATTGTCATGATAAAATCGAGAAGAGCTTTGAGGGAACCAACGACGTCCGCCATTATGAAGTATTCGGCGGAATCTCCAGTATCGGGGAGATCGAAAAGATGCGCAGGATCGTCCGCGAAGAGGGCATCGAGACCGTGGTAGGCGTAGGCGGAGGCTCCGCAATTGATACGGCGAAGGCGACTGCATATTATGAGAAAATTCATGATGTGTCCTGCCCCACCGTTTGCGCAACGGATGCTCCGTGTACAGGACTTTCTGTAATATACAACGACGATCATTCTTTCAACAGCTACCTGTTTTACCCGAAGAATCCGGATGCGGTAATCGTAGACAGCGCGGTGATCGCCGCCGCTCCGACCCGTTTCCTGATCGCGGGCATCGGTGACGCGCTCGGCACCTACTTCGAGGGAAGAGCCTGCGTCCGGACCGACGCACCGAGTCTCGAAAACGGCGGAATTACCCGTTCTGCAATGGCACTTTGCGAGCTGTGCTACAAGACGCTGCGGGACTACAGCGCTGCGGCGATCCGCTCCTGCGAGAACCATGTGGTAACGCCTGCTCTGGATGCCATCATCGAGGCGAACACCTATCTCTCCGGAGTCGGCGCGGACAACGCCGGTTTGGCAGCTGCGCATTCCTTCTATAACGGCTATACCGGTCTTGAGAACCATCCGGCGCAGCACGGCTTCTGTGTGGCATTCGGAACACTGGTTCAGCTGCAGCTCGAGGGCGCGCCCCGGGAAGAGTTTCTGGAAGTACAGAGCTTCTGCCGCGAGACAGGGCTTCCTGTCACGCTTGAGGAACTCGGCGTCACGACTCACGAGCAGGTCAGAAAGATCGCAGAGCTGGCGTGCGTAGAAGGAGAATCTATTCACAATATGGTCGCGGATGTCACGGCAGATCAGCTTTATGATGCAATTCTGGCTGCGGACGCACTGGGAAAAGAGCTGTAACAGATACTGTTTACGGTGTTTTTGAAGGCAGGGAAGCGTGTACAGTAACACAGCTTGCATTCGAAACGCTGAAAGGATTGCAACGAAATTTTTCCTGTGTTAAAGTGAGTGATAACGGAGGCGGATGGACTGTATCGCAGCCATCCGCCTCATATTTTTACCGATCAGGAGAAAAAACATGGCGGGATCAACTTTTGGAACAATCTTTCGCGTCACTACCTGGGGAGAATCGCATGGCAAGGGAGTCGGCGCTGTCGTGGACGGATGTCCTGCGGGCCTTCCGCTGACAGAGCAGGATATACAGCCCTTCATGGACAGGCGGAAGCCCGGCCAGAGCCGCTACACAACGAAGCGGGCAGAATCCGACAGAATCGAGATTTTATCCGGAACCTTCGAGGGAGTGACCACAGGGACGCCGATTTCGATGATGGTGCATAATGCAGACCAGCATTCGGCGGATTACAGCAGCATCATGGACAAATACCGGCCGGGACACGCGGATTACGGGTTTGACAGCAAGTACGGCATCCGGGACTACAGGGGCGGCGGGCGCTCGTCGGGCCGTGAGACCATCGGAAGGGTCGCGGCGGGAGCGATTGCTTCTCTTCTGCTCGGCCAGCTCGGCATCACGGTTACAGCCTATGTCAGACAGATCGGGCCGGTTTCGATCCGCAGTTTTGACGAGAATGAAATCCTGAACAACAAGCTCTATATGCCGGACGCGTCCGCCGCGGAAAAGGCATCGGCGTATCTGGAGAAGTGCATGGCGGAGAAGAATTCCTCCGGCGCGATGATTGAATGCATTGTAAAGGGCATGCCGGCGGGAGTCGGAGAGCCGGTCTTTGACAAGCTGGATGCGGATCTCGCAAAGGCTCTCATGTCGATCGGCACGATAAAGGGCGTGGAAATCGGCGACGGCTTCGGCGTCGTGGAAACAACCGGTTCGGAGAACAATGATGACTTCACCGTTGATGCGAACGGCAGGATCACGAAAATGACCAATCATGCGGGCGGGATACTGGGAGGCATCAGCGACGGATCCGATATCGTGATTCGCTGTGCGAGCAAGCCCACTCCTTCTATTGCGAGGCCGCAGCAGACGGTCAATCGAAACGGAGAAAAGGTTGAGATAGAGATTCACGGAAGGCACGACCCGATCGTGGCCCCGAGAGCAGTCGTCGTTGTCGAAGCGATGACGGCCATTACGATTGCGGATAAGCTTCTGGTTGGAATGAGCAGCCGGATGGAAAATGTCCGCCGGGTCTGGAAACCGGAGAAATAGAAATACAGAGAGAAATATAGAGAGAAATATAGAGAGAAATACAGATATCTGCCCGTTAACCCGAAAAAAAACCCGGCTGAGAAATCAGCCGGGTTTTTTTTCAGGTTATCGTATGAGCGTTTACTGCGCGCTCTTTGCCAGCTCAGCGAGCTTAGCGAATCCTTCCTTATCGGTAACAGCCATATCAGCCAGTACCTTGCGGTTCAGATCTACTCCGGACTTCTTCAGGCCGTACATGAACTTGCTGTAAGAAAGTCCGTTCAGTCTTGCCGCGGCGTTGATACGTGCAATCCACAGCTGACGGAACTGACGCTTTCTCTCCTTGCGTCCTGCGTAAGAAGAGGTAAGCGCGCGCATAACGGACTGCTTTGCGACACGATACTGCTTGCTTCTGGCTCCTCTGTAGCCCTTAGCCAGCTTTAATACTCTGTTATGTTTTTTCTTAGCGTTTAAACCGCCTTTAATTCTAGCCATTTTCGATTATCCTCCTTAACCAAATGAACCATAATAAATCAGAATAAAACAGGTTCGATGAAATCTGTTCTGTAACGGCAGAGCAATATATCTGCCACTCTTCTGCCCTTTTGAGACAACATCTTTCGCAACTGCAGTCTCTTCCGCGATTATCGGTTCTTTCGCGGCTGCAATTACAGGAATGACATCATTACATGTAAGGCAGGCATCTCTTCATCTGACGAACGTTTGTAGCATCCAGAACGGCTGCTTTTCTCAGATTTCTCTTTCTCTTTGTGGTTTTCTTGGTCAGGATATGGCTCTTGTAAGCCTTATGTCTTACAATCTTTCCGGTTCCTGTAACTTCAAAACGTTTTGCCGCTGCACGGCGGGTTTTCATCTTTGGCATTTCTAATATCCTCCTTGTGTGTTATCTCTTTTTCTGTCCCAGTACGATGCTCATGTTGCGGCCCTCGATCTTGGCCGGCTTCTCCAGAACGGCTATGTCTTCCACCTGCTTTGCAAAATTGTCCAGCACAGGTCTGCTGGCGTTCATGTGAGCCATCTCACGGCCTCTGAAACGGATTGTGACTTTTACCTTGTCGCCTTTTGTAAGGAACTTGCGGGCTGCACCAACCTTGGTGTTCAGATCGTTTGCATCGATATTCGGGGACATGCGAATCTCCTTGATATCTACAATATGCTGTTTTTTGCGGGCTTCCTTCTCGCGGCGTGCCTGCTCATAACGGTATTTGCCGTAATCCACAATCTTACATACCGGCGGCTTTGCCATTGGGGCTACCTTTACCAGATCCAGTCCTGCGTCCTGAGCCTTCTGAAAAGCTTCTCTAGAGGACATGATGCCTAACTGCTCCCCGTTTACACCGATCAGACGAACCTCGCGGTCGCGGATCTGCTCGTTGATCATCGCTTCGTTATTAATTTCCTTACCCTCCTTCATGAGGTCCTACCGTCTAACTCCGGAAAAGAAAAAAGTGAATAACCAGACGGCTATCCACTCAATACGCTGAGAAAAAACATGAAACTGTTCAGAATCCTGCCTTCTCCTACGATATTAACCTGAGACACGCCTCCGTGATCAGGTGAGAGTGGAAGCTCTTCTTTCTTTTCAACTCCACTACCATACCATGATCGAGAGGCTGTGTCAACCCGTAATTGTATTATCTGCAAAAATTTTGAGACTGTTATTGTTCATGCATACCTGATCAGGCAAGGCTTTGAAAGCACTGTCTTTCGGATATGTGAAGGCCTGTCATCACTGTGCTGCGGAGGAAGAAGTGACCTCGTTGCTGCCGGTGCTTTCTGCGGAGGACTGTGTCTTCAGATAGCCGAGACTGTTCAGCTTGTCGTAAATCGCCTGTGCGATTTCCTGATGGCCGGCGTCGTCAAAGGCGGGCTGATCGAGGATATCGGAAGTAAGCGCCAGATAGTGATCGCCGAAAGCGTCTGTCATCGCCTGATCGTAGGAGGCGGTATCAACCTCGCTGTACGGGTACATGCCGACGACGACGTAGTTGTCTTTCTGTGTGTACGTATCGAGAATCTTCTGAATCTGCTCGGCAAGCTCATTCGGATCATTGTTCCAGCCGCCGTAATAGCCCATGCAGATCACCGGGATTGCGTTCAGGTCGTCGCGGTCCTTCTTGTACTGGCTGAGGTCATCCCGGACGATGTACTCGGTCGCGTTCAGTTCAGCGCCGTTCGCATTGTTCTGATGCGCGGTGATGTAGGTATTGATGTCGTTGTCGCTCACACCGGCAAGAGCCATCTGTGAAAGCGTTCCGGAGTTGTCCCAGGTATTGTTCTCTACGGTATAATTCGTGTAGCCGTTCTTCTCGAGCAGCTGTGCCAGATAATCCGGGTAGCTGGTATCTGTAGAATCGTCCTCATCGAGAATGTCTCCGCGGATACTGATCATGGTCTTTGCCGCGGGTGTCGGTGTCGGTGTTGCGGTTGCCTTCGCGATGACGCTCGCTCCGGTGCTGGAGGAGGATACGGAGGATTCTGTGACCGCTTCAGTCGGGGCCACGGAGGAATCCGATTTCACGGCCTCTGCCGAGGTGTCCGCCTGCGATGCACGATATGCGGTTGTCTCCTGCTGAATCCTGACGATCCGGAATCCGATGTAGCCGGCTACGCCGATGGTAAGCAGAAGGCTGATTACAAATAATATCACACGTCCCTTTTTGCCCAATTTTGTCACGCTCCCTTATTAAATTCTTGTTCCAATAGAAAATCCTCTGCGATTCCCGGCGCAGAAGAACAAACTTATGATAACACAATTATTCCGGTTTTTTCAATATATACCGGGACGGAAAGATCAGTCTGAGGTCAGTCTGACGGTCTGACCGCTTTGCTGTTCACACCCGACTCTATCCGGCAAAGGGACTGTAAAATCTTCGCCGTTTTAGCGGCGCGTGATCAGTAACGATTGTGCCGTAAGGTAAATACACAGATGATCATGACGTGTTCACGGAATGCCAGAACGCCTCGACCGTCTCTCCCGCTGTTTTCAGGGTGACCCGCTGTATGTCGTTCCATTCACGCGGGAAAAGCCTGCGGTAGTCTGCGGTCAGAAAGCGGTCGTCGAGAAGGGCGATGATTCCGCAGTCACTGGTTGTGCGGATGACGCGCCCCGCGGCCTGAAGCACCTTGTTCATGCCGGGATACCGGTAGGCAATGTCAAAGCCGTTTCCACACGGATCTCCGGCATTCTTATGATCGTAATACTGTCGGAGAAACTCCCTCTCCGTACCGACCTGGGGAAGTCCGGTTCCGACGATGATCGTTCCGATCAGCTGTTCCCCCGTGAGGTCTATGCCTTCCGAGAAGATCCCTCCCAGGACGCAGAAGCCGATCAGCGTTCCGCTGCGCGGCTCCGCGAATTTTTCCAGGAACTCCTCACGCTCCTGTTCGGACATCTGTGGGGTCTGGCTGATACAGCAGACGCCGCTTCGGCCTGCGTCTTCGTCACCCCTGCCGGTGTGTCCGGCCGAGCCGGGTTTGTCACTGTTGTTTCCGGCTGAGTCGGGATTGTCGCTGTCGCGTCCGGCAGAGACGGGATTGTCACTGCAGGTGTTTCCGGCTGAGACAGCTCTCGCTATGATGGCTCCGGAGGTTCCGTCTGAAACGGATTCTCCGTCGATGCCGGCGAAGGCGGTCAGATAGATGTCGCGGACATCGGACATCATCTGATAGGACGGGAAAAAGACCATATAGTTGCCGGCCTTTTTTTCGGTGATGATCCGGATGTAGGAAGCGATGCGGACATACTCGTCGTGACCTCTTCGTCTGTACCGGCTGCTGACATCAGATCCCGCGAGGATCAGACGCCTTCGGCGGTCAAATGGGGAAGGAATGTACACGGCGTAGGTATCCTCTTTGGTGGTGAGAAGGCTCCGGTAATAATTGACCGGGATCATTGTCGCGGAAAAAAACACGGCCGAGCGGCCTCTGTCGAGGCAGCGCTGCAGGTTAGACGAGGGGTTCACGCAGAACAGCTTCAGATGCAGATCGTTTCCCGGGGTGATTTCGTCATAGATCAGATAGCTGTCATCCGCCAGATCAGAGATATTGAGAAAAGAAGATATCTGAAAATAGAATTCCAGCGTATCTTTTCTGGGACCGTCTTCCCGAAGATCCGCCAGAAGGTCCTCCAGTCTTCCGCTCAGGTTCAGCAGCTGACTGACCAAATCGCCGGGCAGAGATAGAATCTGCGGATTTTCACAGGATTTCCGGTACTTGAGAAGAGTTCTGATGCAGGCGGACAGGCTGCGCGCCGCCCGGTCCAGCTTCATCGGAAGATCGCCGGAATTGTCTGTCCCGGCGGATTCCGAGGGAAGTGTCTTCGCATAACGCTTCCATTCTCTGCGGATATTTCGGAAATCATTCAGAAACAGCTCGGCGCTGAACATTTCTCTTCCGCGCTCCACAAGATTATGTGCCTCGTCGATCAGGAACAGGTATTCGCCTTTCCGTGTTCCTTCTCCGAAAAAACGTTTCAGTCTTGCGTTCGGATCAAAGGCATAGTTGTAGTCACAGATGATGGCGTCTGCAAAGAGAGCCAGATCCAGCTGGAATTCGTGGGGACAGACGGACCATTTCTCCGCCTGCCTCTCTATCGCGGTGCGGCTGTATTCCGTTCCATCCGTCAGCATTTCAAAAAGCGCGTCGTTCACGCGGTCAAAGTGGCCTTTCGCGCGGGGACAGATTTCAGGACGGCAGTCCGGCTCGTCGAGCACACAGATCTTTTCCTTTGCCGTGAGGGTCACGGCCTTTATCCGGAGGCCCTGGCCTTGCAGCCGGCAGAAAGCTTCTTCCGCGACGGTCCTCGTGATCGTCTTTGCAGTGAGGTAGAAGATTTTGTCGGTGAGATGCTCTCCCAGCGCGTGAACCGCGGGAAAAACCGCGGAAATGGTTTTGCCGATTCCGGTAGGCGCCTGTACAAAGAGCTCTTTTTTGCGAATTATGGTGCGGTAGATATCTGCGGCGAGTTCGCGCTGGCCGGGACGGTATGCGTAAGGGAACTCGAGACCGTGGATGGAGCGGTTCCGCTCCTCTTCCCACGAAACCTGAAAATCAGCCCACTTGTAATAGCCGGCCAGAAGATCCTGAAACCAGTCCGCAAGCTCCCGGACGGTGTACTCGAACAGAAACTGCCGGAGCTTTTCGGTCTCCAGCCGGACATAGGACATACATACGTAGATAGGAGACGGCGAAGCGGTATCCCGGTTCAGCGGAAAAATCTCCGGGTGGCGGAGCGCGTACAGATAGGCATAGCATTTTGCCTGGGCCAGATGGACCGGTACAGGGCCGCCGAGGTGTGAGGGATCCTGAGAGATTCCCTTGATTTCCTCTATGACGGTGATCTCACCGGAACCGGCCCTCGGCTTGCGCCTGCGTCCGGAAACGGCCGCGGAGGCTGTCTCATTCTGACTCGGCTCAGTCGTGAGAGTCTCGCCGTTCTGCGCTGCCGCGGCAGAAACACTGCTCCCTTCGGAAGCATCTGAAGCCGGAGTACTGCCGGACTTAGGAAACGCTGCTCCACAGCCTGACGCATCGTTCTCTCTTCCGCAGAATTCCGCTTTCGAAAAATCGGCCCATCCGCGGCCGTGATAGATACCGTCGGCGCGTCCTTCCACGATGAGCGTAAAACTCTCATATTCTTTCTCGCAGGACAGGGAGACCTCCGCCTGATATCCGGAACCGCGCCGCTTTTGCTGGCTGCGGTGAATCCGGCTGCCCTCCTGCATGGCGTCGCGGTCGGCGAATCCTTCCCGGGCGCCCTGCAGATCCCCGCTGCGGAGAAGAAATTCGACGAGATTTCGTACGGAAATCCGCAGTACCTTCTTCTCCGGAGCGGACGATGATGGCTGTTCAGTTGTGCGCGTTTCCTTGCTTTGCTGTTTCATCTGTCAGGCTTTTTTTCCGGCGCTGCGAAGAGCCACGGCGGCTTCATCGACACTGGTGTTGTTCACCGCGGCGAATTCGCCTGCGTCAGAAGCTTTTGCGTATTCCGGATTCATCGGGATCTTTCCGAGCACCGGTACGCCGAGTTCCTTCGCGATTTCATCGATATGGCTCTCACCGAACGGATAGATCTTTTCTCCGCAGTGCGGGCAGTTCATGTAGCTGTAGTTTTCAACGATACCCAGTACCGGGATATTCATCATTTTGGCCATATTGTAGGCTTTCGTGACGATCATGCGCACGAGATCCTGAGGAGAGGTCACGATGATGACGCCGTCGACCGGCAGTGACTGGAACACGGTGAGCGGTACATCGCCGGTCCCCGGAGGCATATCCACGAAAAGATAGTCAAGCTGACCCCAGATCACATCGGTATAGAACTGTTTTACGACTCCTGCGATGACCGGGCCTCTCCAGATCACCGGGTCCTCCTCATTGGGAAGAAGAAGGTTCGTTGACATGATTTCGATGCCGTTCGCGGCCATCTTCGGATAGATGCCGTTGCCGTCGGATTCCGCGCTGCCCTTGATTCCGTACATTTTCGGAATGGAAGGACCGGTGATGTCGGCGTCCAGGATTCCTGTGCTGAATCCCTGCAGTGTCATTGCGTTCGCGAGAGATGCGGTGACCATGGATTTGCCGACGCCGCCCTTGCCGCTGACAACGCCGATGATGTGATCAATGTTCGAAAATGCATTTTCCTCGATATGAAAATCGGGTTTCTGTTCCTCACCGGAGGGATTGGCGGTTCCGGCGGATTTTACGTTTTCTTCTGCCATACAAACTCCTTTGTTTTATTGGTTTCAGTATAAAGGCCGCAGGTTCGGTTACGATCTGCAGCCCGACTCAGCTATTATATACGATAATATATATAATACATAGTGCATAAGTTACGGATTGTCTCTTCCGGGTATTTTTGAAGTTACTGTTGACACCCAATTCTACACGGCAAGGATTTTACAGTCCTGTCTGTATTCAGATTTCCGAGAAGCTGTAGCGCTGCCGGATGCCGGAGGTGACGATATCAAAGATGATAGTGCCGTCTTCCTGGACCGTTTTCTCATAGGTAAAGACCTTGTCCTTGAATTTATGACGGATGAATTCCTCAGGGTCATCGGTCTGTACTTCATCAATAAAGACATCCCGCATCTGGTTGTTCGGGCATTTGTTGAAGATTTCCCATACGGTTTCATACGTTTTCATTTCCTGTTTCCTTTCTGAACGGTATCAGCCCTTTGAAAGCGCGGACGGACGGCCAGCCGCAAGGCGCACGAAAAGGCCTGGATAACTGTTGTCATACATTCTTCAGGATCTTCCATGCATCGATCAGCCGGGGCAGTGACCACGCGGCATTTGCGGGGCTGGTGGAGGGCATTTTCACGGCTTCCCGTCCTGTCTTCGGATAGATGTACTTCATGTACAGGTTATAGGAAGCGGTTCCGTTGCAGAAAATCCTGCGGATCGGCGCGGACCTTAGAATTCTGCCGATATCATTCGGCACGACATCGCGGATGCTGCTGTCACTGGACCCGGTGATCGTGCAGGACTGAATCGTGTCCCACATGGCGATATGGTTTTCCCGAAGGAAGGCTTTTTTGTCTGCTATCGTTGTCAGGGGTGCGGAATCAAAAACGGCGGCGGCGACCATCCAGTAGCGGTTTCTGGGATGGCCGTAGAAAAATCCGACTTCCCGGGATTTGACGGACGGAAAGCTTCCGAGAACAAGCACCGTTGAATGGTCGTCATAAAAAGGCGGAATCGGATGCACCAATGCGTGGGGCTGCTGACGCCGGGTCTGTGTGCGCTTCCTGGAATTTTCGGATAGGTCTGTGTTGGTTTTGCTCATACGGACGCTCCTTTTTCACCGTTTGTATTGACGGCAGCCGTAATGTCAGGACTGCCGCCTTCTGGCGCACCATCTGTCTGTGCGTCATCCCGCCTGTCCCGCGCGAGCATCTTCCGAAAGTCTTCCTCGGTTTCTCCCTCGGTTCCGTCCTCATCAAAGGCGGTCACGACGTAGAAGCCTCTGGGCGTGTCCCGGATGTCAACCACTTTTCCGCTTCTGGAATGAATCCGCTCATAGGGGGCGTAGTTCCGGCTCATTGCGACCGCCGGGATGATTGTGTAGTAATAAGAAGACGGGAGCTGACTTTCGGTGATGGTGACCTCGTCTCCCACCTTTACGAGATTTTCCCGCTCCATTTTGAATTCGGAATATCGCATGCCTTTTCCCTCCCTGAATATAGGAACTCTGTCCGCCTTGAACCCGGAAACCGGCCATTCCGGAATCTTTCGGGGAAAATAATGGAATGCCCGCGGGAACGATACATATGAATACAGAACATCCTGCGGGATCATATGCTTATACAGAATGTCTCCCGGAACTTCGCGTAAAGCTCCGGGAGACGTTGCTTACAGAATCCGGTAAAGGCCCGGATATCAATGATGGAAGAGGCGAATTCCGGTGAAGGCCATCACCATATTGTACTTGTCGCAGCACTCGATGACAGCGTCGTCGCGGATGGAACCGCCGGGCTCGGCGATGTACTGAACACCGGACTTCTTTGCTCTCTCGATGTTGTCTGAGAACGGGAAGAACGCGTCCGAACCGAGGGTTACGCCCTCCATCTTGTCAAGCCATGCTCTCTTCTCTTCTGCGGTGAAGACCGGCGGCTTCTCGGTGAATACCTTCTGCCATTCACCGTCCCGGAGCACATCCATGTATTCGTCGCCGATGTATACGTCGATCGCGTTGTCGCGGTCGGCACGGCGGATGTTATCCTTGAACGGAAGATTCAGAACCTGCGGGCTCTGCCGTTTCCACCAGTTGTCTGCCTTCTGGCCGGCCAGAAGGACGCAGTGTACACGGGACTGCTGTCCGGCGCCGACGCCGATGGCCTGTCCGTCTTTTACGAAGCAGACGGAATTGGACTGAGTGTATTTCAGGGTGATCAGCGAGATTTTCAGATCGCGGAGCGCGGATTCCGGAAGATCCTTGTTCTTTGTCACGATGTTGGAGAGGAGCTCGTCGTTGATGTCCAGTTCCTGACGGCCCTGCTCAAAGGTGACGCCGAAGATCTGGCGTCTCTCCAGAGGCGCGGGCACATAGTCCGGATCAATCTGAATGACAACGTAGTTTCCGTTCTTTTTCTGGTGAAGAATCTCAAGCGCTTCGTCGGTGTAGCCCGGAGCGATAACGCCGTCGGAAACCTCGCGTTTGATGACGGAGGCGGTGCTTGCGTCACAGACATCCGAGAGGGAAATGAAATCGCCGAAGGACGACATACGGTCCGCGCCTCTTGCGCGTACATAGGCACAGGCGAGCGGAGAAAGCTCCGGCATATCATCGACAAAGTAGATCTTTTTCAGCGTGTCGGACAGCGGAAGACCTACTGCGGCGCCTGCCGGAGATACATGCTTGAAGGATGCTGCCGCCGGAAGACCGGTGTTCTTCCGGAGATCGCGGACGAGCTGGTAGCCGTTGAAGGCATCCATGAAGTTAATGTAGCCGGGTCTTCCGGATATAACCCTGATCGGGAGTTCGCTGCCGTCCTCCATGTAAATGCGGGAGGGTTTCTGATTCGGGTTGCATCCGTACTTTAACTGTAATTCTTTCATTTGATTCACCTCGTTTTATGGTTGCGGACTGTGAATTAGTTTTTGTTCACAATCCGGGTCTCGAAGCTGCCGCTCTGAATGTCAATGTATCGTACGAACAGGGATACCTTGTTGTCCTCGTTCAGGCTGTTCCAGATCATATCGGTCCACGCATCAATTTCGTCCGGAACATCGGTGAGCTTTGGCTCGCCCTCGAAGCTGGGAAGCGGATTGCCGTCGGTCACATAGGTGGAAATGAAGTGCCCTTCACCTGCCGGTGCGTCCGGATAATCAAAGGTATATCTCAGACACTGGTCAGGATTGCCGCAGTCGCTTTTCAGGATGGACATTGTGTAGCCGAAGGCGCCGTTCTCCACCGTCAGAAGTCCCGAGATACGCGGCGTATAGTTCGGACCGTCCGGCTCGAATTCGCGGGTGCGGAGGGTCTGTTCAAAGGTGAGTCCCTTCTTCATTCCGTCGAAAATGGTGTCTGTCTGATCACCATTGGTAACGATGGTATGTGCCTTGTCGAGCACACGTACCGGCGCGTAAATGATCAGGCTCGGGTCCTCCATTTTAGAAGGATCAAATGCCTGGGTGCGGATGCCGTCCCCATCTTCGACAAACACACGATTCCGGCTGTTTGCGCTTCTCCCCATGATAAAATAAGCCGTGGCTGCATATCTTCCGTTGGATGAACGTCCGATAACAATTCCACGGCCGGGGTAGGCGTTGCTTTTCAATTCTTCTGACAGATTGATCTTCTGCATCAAATGCTTCCTCCTGTGATTCCGGGACACCGCATGAATCCCTGCAGCTTTCCGGAGTAGAAACCGGGAAGTGCGGGACAACATGATGTGCCGTCTGTGTCGCTGCTGACCACAATATATAGTTTTTCAAGAGTCACCTTTTATATTACGTAGCAGGAGGATAATTGTCAAGACTTTCCGGTAAGATCGCACTGTTTGTTCAGCCGGGGGCAACAGTTCACGGGATATCTGAAAGGCAGGACCGGAATATCACAGTTCAATCAGCTCTCTCGGAGAGTGCGAGAGATCGTCGATGCCGTCCTTTTTGATGACAACCAGATCTTCGATCCGAACGCCGCCGAATCCCGGAACATAGATGCCGGGCTCCACGGAGATTACCATGTTCTCCTGAATGACGGAGGTGTCCAGCGGAGAGAATCTCGGCTCCTCGTGGATATAGAGACCGACGCCGTGTCCGAGACCGTGTCCGAAATTGTCGCCGTAGCCGGCATTGCGGATTACGCTTCTGGCGAGCTCATCGCACTGCTGTCCGGTGAGCCCTGCGTGGATTCCGTTCAGTGCAGCGTTCTGTGCCTCGAGAACCGTGCGGTAAATCTCCTTCTGCCTGTCATTTGCCTTTCCGACGACAACGGTGCGCGTCATGTCGGAGCAGTATCCTTCATAGGTGCATCCGAAGTCCATGGTTACGAAGTCTCCGTTCTCGATTTTTTTCGAGGAAGGAACCGCGTGCGGCATGGAGGAGTTTATTCCGGATGCCGTGATGGTATTAAAGGAGAAGCCCTGTGCGCCGTGGCGTTTCATCTGATACTCCAGCTCTGCCGCGGTTTCCAGCTCCGTGACACCGGGCTTCAGGAATTTCAGGATCTCGGAGAAAGCCGCGTCTCCGATGGACTCCGCGCGGGCGATCAGCCGCAGCTCTTCCGGGGTCTTGACCTGACGGATCAGGTCGATGCTTTCATCGAGCGGAAGCCACTGCTGAATCTCCGGAAGCGCGTTTGTGAGGCGGCTGAACTCATAGCAGCGCATGAATTTGTCCTCATATCCCACGATCTCGGCACCGTCAACTGCCAGAAGCTCGCGGAGAATCTGCGTTCTCTTGTGTGCGCGGTTTTCCTCGATAATGGTGAAGCTGCTCTCCTTGCCTGCCGCCTCGGTATATCTGGAATCGGTGATCACGACCTGCTGCTTCGGGGAAATATAGACCATGCCCTCTCCTCCGCGGAATCCGGAGATGTACATCATATTGTGCGGATCCGTGATAAATAGAGCCTGTGCCCCGGTTTTTTTGAAAATGTTCTGTATCATTTCTCTGCTCATATCAGAGCCTCCTTTAATTAATTGTCATTATCAAATGCCCCGGAGCCGAAGGCCCCCGGACACTTTATATCGAGAGAGCTGCAGGTTCTCCCGATGATAGGCTGAATCGCTGCGCTGTTATAATTTTCCGTAGATTTCCTGCGGAACGTATGCTTCGATGCGGATTCCCTCCGGAAGATATTTTTCCTCCAGCAGTGTCCCGGACTGTCGGATCATCGCGATCTTTCCCGCGTCGCCATATGAAAATGTTCTTTCGATATGGATCTGATCCTCGCGGATGACCTTCTCCAGAACCTGTTTCAGGGAATCCAGCCCGTCTCCGAACTTTGCGGAGATCGGTATGACATAATCCGCGTGGTGATCATGCATGTGGAGGCCCGGAGCAGCCAGGTCCTGTTTGTTGAAGAGTGTGATGATCTTCTTCCGGTCGGCGTTCAGCTCGTGCAGGGTCTGATAGACGACCTTCATCTGCTGCTCCAGGTGCGGGCTGGAGGCGTCGGCTACGTGAATGATGTAATCGGCAAGCGCGGCCTCTTCCAGTGTGCTGTGGAAGGCATCGATGAGAGTATGCGGAAGCTTTCGGATGAATCCTACCGTATCGGTCAGGAGAATCTGTCCGCCTTCGGGCAGGTTCAGAAGCCTCGTTGTGGGATCGAGGGTCGCGAACAATGCGTTTTCCTCCAGCACTCCTGCATCTGTGAGGGTGTTGAGGAGAGTGGATTTGCCGGCGTTGGTATAGCCGACGATCGCCGCGGTTTTCATGTTTCCCTTTCTTCTGCCCTGCCGCAGAACCTCCCTGTGCTCTTCCACCTTTTTCAGCTCCCCCTTGAGGGCGCTGATCCGTTCCGCGATCAGCCGGCGGTCAATCTCCAGCTTCTTCTCGCCGGGACCGCGGGTTCCGATGCCGCCGCCAAGGCGGGACAGGTAGGAGCGCATTCCGACCAGATGCTGCTGGCGGTAGCGGAGCTGCGCAAGCTCGACCTGAATCTTTCCTTCGCTGGTCTGGGCTCTCCGGGCAAAAATATCCAGAATGAGCATGGTGCGGTCGTAAACTCTGCAGTTTAACGCCTCTGCCAGGTTGTTCATCTGCGCCGGCGTGAGCTCGTCGTCCGTAATAATCGCGTCCGCCTCCAGCATTTCGAGCATCCCGGCGATCTCTTCGATTTTTCCCTTTCCAATATAGGTGCCGGGATCCGGGTTTTCTCGGTTTTGAAGAACTGTGGTTACCGTTTCGACATCTGCCGTCTCGGCAAGCGCCTGAAGCTCGTTCAGGGAGTCGCGGGTTTCGTTCTCATCACCTGTATTGACGGCGACAAGAATGACCCGCTCTTTCTTTTCTGTGTTGTCAAACATATATCTCGTCCATTCATCTGTTGATCGCAGGCTGCCGTTTAATACCCGGTGCTCCCGTCGTAATAACCGGCGGAATCGTAGGTGCCGGCGGCATCATAAGTACCGGTGGAATCATAGGTGCCGGCAGAATCATAAGTGCCGACCGAGCCATAGCTGCCGTATGCAGCATTGTCTGTTCCTGTGGTCGTTCCGTAGTAAACACCTGTATTGTCGTCATAGCCGTCGCCGTCTGCATCGACAATTCCCGAATAGGAACCGGAAGAATCGGAATTGCCGCTGCCGTCCTGACTTCCGTCTTCGGAGCTGTTCGAAGTGCCGGACTGGTCTGCACCGGAGGTGTCCGCCGAAGAAGAGTCTGCCGTGTCGGAGGATTCCGCTGAGGAAGAAGAAGCTGCTGTGCCGGAAGAGCTGACGGTGTTTTTTGACGCGGAGGACGCTTCCTCCGTCACCCGGCTCTGCAGGAACAGATTTTCCTGCACGGCCTTCTCATTTGTGGGATAGGACTTCAGGAAGCTTTCCATCTTTGAAGCGGCGGTTTTGAAATCAAGCTTTTTCTCATACGCGACAATCTCATTGTAGAGCAGCTCTTGCCTGTATTCAGCTTCATCGGTATCGAGGCCTGACTGAATCTTCTGAAGGGCATCGTCATAATCACCTTTCATGATATCAATCAGTGCGAGCCCGTTGTATCCCAGAGATACGGAGGTTCCGTTGTCGACGCAGCTCTGGTACAGCGCCGTCGCGCTGTCGTAATCGCCATTGTCGGTGTAGACTCTGCCGAGCAGCATGACCGCTTCGGATATGTTTTTTTCGATGGCTTTCTTGAGGTAGGTCTCCGCTTTGTCATAGTCCTTGAGCTCGTAGCAGATTCTGCCGAGCTGATAGTAATCCTCTGCTCCGGACGGCTTCTTGTTGAGAGCGTCCTTCAGAAATGCGGCTCCGTCTGCCTGACGGTTGTTCTGTACGTAGATGTCGTAGATCTCAAGATAGATCTCATAGGAGTTATCGAGCTCCAATGCTTTCTGAAAATCCTGACCGGCCTGGCCGAACTTGTTTTCAAGGGCATAGAGCCTGCCGCGAAGCAGATAAGCCTGTCCGGCGCGGTCCTCCGATTTGATCAGCTCATTGTAAATGGTCATGGCATTGTCATACTGCTGCTCCGCAGCATATGCCTCTGCCTGATAAAAAAGAACATCTTCGCGGAAGCTTTTGTTCTGGCGCGGATGGCTGATCGCCGCCAGAGATTTCGAGAAGGCGTCTGCGGCATTCTTGCAGTCCCCGAGACTGAGGTAGGCGATGCCGAGCCCCCGGTATCCTTCCGCCGCTCTTCCTTCGGAATCAACGGCCGTCTGAAAATTCGTAATCGCTGTGTTATAATCTCCGGATGTCAGAGCCGACATCCCGCTTGAATAGGCGCTGTTGGAAGTGCTTCCGCAGCCCGGAAGAATCAGCGCGGCACCGAGCAGCAGCACGGGTACAGCAGTTCTGGTTTTTGCGAAAAATCTTATTGGTTTCTTATCCTTCATATTATAATTGTCCTCTGCCAGTGCATCCCCCTCAGAGCAGCCGACACCTCAGACAAGCTTTCCGTAAACCCCTTTGCTGCACAGATCCGAGAAAGCCTTTCGAACGGTGTCTTTGTCTTCCTGATAGGTAACGCCGAACCAGGTCTCGTCCGTGTCGAGAACCTTTACAACCGCTTTTCCCTCATGCAGCAGCTGGTCGATATAGGTCGGCAGAAGGAATTCCTTTTTGAGATCGCCTTCCGGAATCGAGGAAAGGAATTCCCGGAACGCATTCTCCAGAAGGTCAATGAAATCCGCCTGGAGCCCCCACATATTCATGGAAACCATGGAATTCACATCGATGGGATCATCGCCGTTCGCTGAGTGAACCGCTGCGCCGCCCGGGGTTCGGATGATGTTCTGGGTCTCGTTGACGCCGACCAGATTCCGGTCAGAATCGAGCACACAGACGCCGCGGGTAACTCCGCCGTTGTCGCTCAGGGTGTTGCCGAGGCGAAAGCCTGCCATACAGATCTGGTGAATGCCGTTCTGTGTCGGATGATCTGCGGTCAGGTAGTCATGCAGAAGTGAAAAGGCCTTTTTGCCATAGTAGTCGTCGGCGTTGATCACGGCAAACGGGCCGTCGATGAGCCCTCTGCAGGCGAGAATGGCCTGGCCGGTGCCCCATGGTTTGGTTCTTCCCGCGGGCTTTGTGAAGCCGGACGGAAGGTTTTCCAGTTCCTGAAAGGCATATTCGCAGGGAATCTTCTTCTCCATGCGGCTGCCGATAATTTCGCGGAAATCCTTCTCCAGATCCTTTCGGATGATAAACACAACCTTGTCAAAGCCTGCTTCAATCGCGTCGTGAATGGAGTAATCCATGATGATTTCTCCGTTTGGGCCAAGAGGCTCCAGCTGTTTGATTCCCTTCCCGAAACGGCTGCCGATTCCGGCGGCCATCACTGCCAGTGTGGTCTGTTTCATTATTGTTCCTCCCATTATTTGTTTTGCTGTTTGACACGCCTTTATGATCCAGGGTACTCGGCCCGCGGCCCGCAGCCCGCAAGCATTGCGGCGCGGGCAAATCCCGCACGGGTAAATTCCGCAGGGGACAATACCGTTTTTTCGTGAAAATGTGCTCCGGTGTTACCGGTCCTGCAGCCGGGCAAGCTTTGCCGCCTGATCGGCGGCGATGAGGCTGTCGATCAGTTCGTCGAGATTGCCGTTCATAATACTGTCGATCTGGTGCAGAGTCAGGTGAATCCTGTGGTCTGTCACGCGCCCCTGAGGGAAATTGTAGGTCCGGATTTTCTCGGAGCGGTCACCGGTGCCGACCTGGCTTCTGCGCAGCTCTGCCTCTTCGTCATGACGCTTCTGCTGTTCCAGAAAATAAAGCTTTGACCGGAGCAGTGCCCATGCCTTGGCCTTGTTCTGGAGCTGGCTCTTCTCTGTTTGAGAATAGATGACAATTCCGGTAGGCAGATGCGTCAGCCGCACGGCGGAGTCGGTGGTGTTGACACATTGTCCGCCGTTTCCGGATGCGCGCATGACATCGATGCGGACATCCTTGTCCGGAATGTCAATGCTGATATCATCGGTAACCTCCGGCATGACCGCGACCGTGCAGGTTGAGGTATGAATCCGGCCTCCGGATTCGGTGGCCGGCACCCGCTGCACCCGATGTACACCGCTCTCGTAT
Source organism: uncultured eubacterium 1-6 (assembly GCA_903789595.1). GTDB lineage: Bacteria > Bacillota > Clostridia > Lachnospirales > Lachnospiraceae > Bilifractor. The sequence goes on along the minus strand of CAIFEZ010000004.1, from coordinate 160,130 downwards.
TTCAGGCGGGAATAGGCACCCCGTCCAATGATCTTGAAAGTGCATTCCCTGCATCCGCCGAGGCCTGTTTCCTCCAGGCTGACGAGATCTGTCTTCCAGCCTCTGCTGTCTGCGTATTTCAGGTACATGCGGTAGATCTCCGCCGCAAACAGAGCGGCTTCCTCACCGCCTGCACCCGCGCGGATCTCAAATATCACGTTTTTCTCATCGTTCGGATCCTTCGGCAGGAGCAGAAGCTTCAGTTTCTGTTCGAGATCCGCTTTCTGACTGCGGGCGTTCTGCAGCTCTTCCTTGAGCATTTCGCGCATCTCCGGGTCATGTTCAGATTCCAGAAGTTCAACGCTCTCGGAAATGGCGGTTTCGTTTTTCTTATAGGACGCATAGGCGTCCGCAACCGGCTGCAGCTCGGCCTGTTCCCGCATCAGGCTCTGGAGACGCGCCGGATCGCCGGCTGTGTCCGGATCACTGAGGCGGCTCAGAACCTCTTCAAGCCGGAGCTGAACATCTTCCAGCTTTTCAAACATAATCTTCCACCTTTCTTTCAGCGGCGAAAAGTACCGCCGGCGACACGGTCATTTCCTCCGAGGTCCTTCGTGACGCGGATGTTCCGGTATCCGAGACGCTCGAGCGTTCTGCGCATATCAGACCCCTGATCGTATCCGATTTCCAGAAAAAGATATCCGTCGCTTCCTCTCCGAAAATGCTGTCTGGCCTCATCTGCTATTTTTTCTTCAAAATACAGCCCGTTTTCATGTCCGTCGAGGGCCTGAAACGGCTCATGATCCCGCACCTCGGGTTCAAGCCCTGCAATAACGTCTGTGCGGATATAGGGCGGGTTGGACAGTATCATATCATATTCTTCTTCGGACGGAAGGGCTGTGAACAGATCTCCGCAGCAAAAGGCGGCACGTTCATCCGGTATGTCCAGGGCTTTGCGGTTCGCGCGCGCGACATTCAGCGCTTCCGGTGAAAGATCGGCACCGGTTCCCGTCACTTCGGGATTCTCCTTCAGCAGGGAAAGCAGGATGCAGCCGCTGCCGGTACACATATCGAGAATGTGCATGCCGCTCTTCAGAACCTTTTCCGCTTCTTCGACGAGTGTCTCGGTATCCTGCCTCGGGATCAGGACGGCCGGCGTTACCGAAAAGCAGTTGCCGTAAAACCAGGCCTGACCGGTCAGATACTGGAGCGGAATATGGCGGCTGCGCTCTGTCAGAAGCCGTTCATATTTCGCGGCAGCATCCGGATGCATGGGTTCCTCCCGGTGAAGCAGATACCAGGAGTGTGAAATGCCGGCGGCATACTCCATCAGCAGCCAGGCATCCGTTTTCGCGTCGTCGATTCCGGAGGCGGACAGCTGGCTGACTCCGTGAAGATACCAGCTGCGGAAGGAGTCCGGGGAACCGTTCATTGCGTGAACGGATGGTGCGGAATGCGTCATGTCAAACCTCCTTCCCCGGTATCGGCCGGAAAATGTTCCCTGAGGAAGGCTTTCCAGTCAAACACCGCCTCGACCGCGGCAATTGCGACCTCCGCCATCTCCGCATCCGGTTCCCGGGTCGTCAACTTCTGCATGGCAAGCCCCGGACGGGCAAGGACGCGGACGAGCCGTCCGTCGGAAGTCCCGGCGATGCGGAGAAGCTCATATGAGATGCCGGCGATCAGCGGAACCAGGAGCAGGCGAATGACGATGCGCGTGACATGAGAACCGGTCTGCACAAACATCAGGAGAACCGCACTGATCAGAATCACATAGACCAGAAAGCTGGTTCCGCATCGCCTGTGAAAGCGGGAGCTCTTCATGACATTCTCCACATTCAGCTCCAGACCGTGCTCCAGACAGTTGATGCATTTGTGTTCGGCGCCATGATACATATAGGTCCGCTGAATATCCTTCATCCTGGAAATCAGTATCAGGTACGCGATAAAGATCAGTACCCGGACAGCCGCTTCAAACAGGGAAACCGCGAATACGGAATCAATGAAGCGGGACAGGAGCACCGAAAGAAAATAGGGAAGCAGCATAAAGACCGCAATGGCGAAAACAAGAGAAAAAATGACTGAGCCTGTCATCATCAGCCTTTCCTCGCGCGCTTTTCCGGCTTCTTTTTCTGCCCTTTCCTCTTTTGTCAGGGAGGACCTTGAATCAGCGGCGGTGTCTGCCGGTTCTTCGTCGAAATAGGACGCGGAAATCATCAGACAGCGGATGCCGATAACGAGAGAATCGATAAAGGCAATAACGCCTCTGAGGAGTGGAATTTTCATGATGCCCGGCTGACTGACGATGCTGCGAAAGGGATGGCGCTCGACCGCGATTGTGCTGTCCGGCGTGCGGACGCCAACGGCGTAGCTTGCGCCGTTGCGCATCATGATTCCCTCGATTACGGCCTGTCCGCCGATTCCTGAATTGACCATTGTATACTCTCCGAGATTTGAATTTTAAAGGGTCCCGTGCTGCGCTCTCCCGCAGTTCTGTGAGTGACCGGCTTCTCCGGCCTGCCGCGGCATGGGGGCACAGCTTCTACAGCAGAATTATACGATAACATGACGGCAGGCGCAAATAAAGTTTATGCGGACAAAAAACGAGCCGGAACGAATGTCCCGACCCGTTTCTGTTTGTCTGATGAATGCTGTAAAAAGCATGCATATGATTCTCTGTGCCGCAGGCGGCCTGCCTGCGTTCCCACAGAGCTTACTTAAGACCGTATTTCTTGTTGAATGCGTCAATACGGCCACGAGCCTTTGCTGCCTTCTGCTGTCCTGTGTAGAACGGATGGCATTTGGAGCAGATCTCGACGTGGATCTCCTTCTTTGTAGAACCTACCTTGAAGGTGTTCCCGCAGTTGCAGGTAACGGTAGCTTCATAATACTCTGGATGAATGCCCTCTTTCATGTTTTCACCTCTTCCAATTCATATCTGGCAAATTTATTGGTATGCTGTGTCTCAACTTTCGTATCAGATTAACAGCCTTCTTATCATAGCACGGGAATTTCTGTATTGCAACCGGTTTTTCTGTAATGTTCGCAGGAGTTCAGATGGCGGGCTACTGTTCACATCCAACCCTATACGGTAAGGATTTTACAGTCCTGTTCTGTTACCCTTCGCAAACTGGCTGTAGTAAAGTTTTATCCTGATTTTATGAAGCTGCGGAACTCCTCAGGCGCAAGCGCCTTCGTCAGACAGTCCTCGCTATCCACTTCATGAAGAATTCACGGATAAAACTTTAAACAGCCAGTAATGCTCCGGCAAAGGGACTGTAAAATCTTTACCGTTTTAGTGGCGCATGAACTGTAACGACGACGGAGTTCAGACGATCCTCTGCTTCCGCAGCATCTGAACAAGCTCCCGGTTGGTCCTTGTGTGTGCGAACATGTTTAGGACATTTTCACCGGCCTCCTCCGCGCGGAGGCCGTTCAGCGCCCGGCGCATGTTGTTGACAGCCTCGAGCTCTTCGGGCTCCAGAAGAAGATCCTCTCTTCTCGTTCCGGATCTCGCAAGATCGATGGCCGGGAAGACACGCCGCTCCTGAAGCTTACGGTCGAGAATCAGCTCCATGTTGCCGGTGCCCTTGAACTCCTCGTAGACAACGTCATCCATTTTGCTTCCCGTGTCTACAAGCGCGGTGGCAAGGATGGTAAGGCTCCCGCCCTCACGCATGTTCCGAGCGGCGCCGAAGAAGCGTTTCGGCATATGGAGCGCTGCCGGGTCAAGACCGCCGGAGAGAGTTCTTCCGCTCGGAGGAACAACCTGATTGTATGCTCTCGCGAGACGGGTAATACTGTCGATAAAGATGATGACATCCTGTCTGTTCTCGACCAGGCGCTTTGCCCGTTCAATCACCATCTCGGAGACGCGCTTGTGATGTTCGGGAAGCTCGTCAAAGGTTGAGTAAATGACTTCGACATTTTTCCCGCGGACGGTTTCCTTAATATCGGTTACTTCCTCCGGACGTTCATCGATCAGGAGGATAATCACGTGCATTTCCGGGTTGTTCCTCAGGATTGATTTCGCCGCGTCCTTCAGCAGAGTCGTCTTTCCGGCTTTTGGCGGAGAGACGATCATTCCTCGCTGTCCCTTGCCGATGGGGCTGACCAGGTCCACGATACGCATCGCGACGGGGCCGCCCGGCCGCTCCAGATGAATGCGTTCATTCGGGAATATTGGGGTCATATCCTCAAAATTCATCCGGCGCGCATTGACGTAGGGGTCGAGGCCGTTCACGCTTTTTACGAACAGAAGAGCAGAGAATTTCTCGTTCTGTGTTTTGATTCGGGTATTGCCGCAGAGGACGTCTCCGGTTTTTAAACGGAATTTTCGGATCTGGGAAGGGGATACATAGACGTCATCGTCTCCCGGCAGGAAATTTTCAGAACGGATAAAGCCGTATCCGTCGGCCATGACCTCCAGGATGCCGTGCGCTTCCGCACCGCTGTCGAGCTGCCCCAGCTCCTGGCGCATCTGCTCATTTTCGTTATCTTCAAAGCCGTCGTTCTGGCGGTCCTCACCGCTCTGATGGTCATAGCCGTTCTGGCGCTCATATCCGCTCTGTCGGTCGCCGCTGTTCTGACGCTCATATCCGTTCTGTCGGTCGCCGCTGTTCTGGCGCTCATACCCGTTCTGACGGTCCCGGGATTCGTTCTGCCGAAAATCCTTTCGGGTGCTGTGATCATTTTCGTTCCCGCGGAAGGAATTTCTCCGGCTGCTGCCGTCGTTTCTGTAAGAAGCGCTTCTCGCGTAGTCGGCTCTCGGGGATTCTGCTCTTGGAGATTCTTCTCTTGCGGATTCCGGCTTTGTGTACGCCGCTCTCGGGGATTCTGCCTCTGCTGCTTCCGGTTTAGGGGATTCCTTCGCGTCTTCCTCAAGCATGCGGTTAATCAGCTGTTCCTTGCGCATGGCTGTCGTTCCTTTGAGGTTCCTTGACTTCGCGATTTCGCGAAGCTCTTTCAATTGTAATGATTCGTACTGTTCTCTGGTCATATCGTCCTCTCTTTTGCTCTTTTGAAACACTCCGGGGATATGCCCCGGATATATTTTGTACCCCGCTTGCAGGGCATAATCGTTTCCTTTCTGACCCCGGGCTTCCGTTTTTGCTCAGAGTCATGCCTCAGGTTATTATTTCTCTTTCGGGTAAAACAGAACTTGAGTCATATAGATCTTGAATAATTTCAAATGGGAAATCGAATGAAAGGATGTGATTGCTGCGGCTAACAGGACTCGAACCTGCATGGTTTCCCAACGGGACCTAAACCCGCCGCGTCTGCCAATTCCGCCATAGCCGCATATTGTGGCGCTGTTCCTATCCATCTGATAAAGAAACGGATTGATATAGAAAAAGAGATGACAGAACGTCATCTCTTCTGGTCATCACAAAATGAAGCATCGGGGACTCGAACCCCGGACAACTTGATTAAAAGTCAAGTGCTCTACCGCCTGAGCTAATGCTCCGAATGATCTGGGCCAGCCGGATTCGAACCGGCGGATGCAGCAGTCAAAGTGCTGTGCCTTACCGCTTGGCGATAGCCCATTGTGTCGCCATCACGGCAGGGTGGATAGAGGGATTCGAACCCACGATCTCCAGAGCCACAATCTGGCGCGTTAACCAACTACGCTATATCCACCATGTAAATTCAGTTTTATCGGGGCCTGCGGAAAAAATCAACAGATGCGGCTCCGAGCGTGCCTGAAGGGATTCGAACCCCCGACCCACGGCTTAGAAGGCCGTTGCTCTATCCAGCTGAGCTACAGACACGTATGTATTCTGAATGAGAATACAAGAGCAGGTGATGGGAATCGAACCCACGTATCCAGCTTGGAAGGCTGGTGTTCTACCATTGAACTACACCTGCGCAGTCGGGGTGACAAGATTCGAACTTGCGGCCTCCTGGTCCCAAACCAGGCGCTCTAGCCAAACTGAGCCACACCCCGAGAAACACAGGATGAACAGATCCCACAGATCCGAACTTTCCGAACTCGCTCAACGCAAAAACTAGTATATTATAAGATTTTGCGGTTGTCAACAAAAATATTAATTAATTGTGTCGGAAATAAATGGCACATTCTGGTGAATTCCGTGAAAATTCCTGCCCGGTGTCAGTCTCCGAGCTCTTTGATTGTGAAATGAATATCGTGGTGCCTGCCTATATCGATTACGCCGAAGGTGGGTTTTCTGCCGATCTGCCTCGGATAATTCAGGGAACCGGGATTCATTAATGTCAGCCCGCGACTCGTCTCAAGAAACGGCTTGTGTGTGTGGCCGAAGAGACAGACGTCGACATTCCTGCTTGCTGCCTCTTCACGAATCATCGAAGGGCTGAGGGACACGCCGTACCGGTGACCGTGGCAGACCCAGAATCTGTAATCGTCGATGGTCACTCCCAGCTCTGCCGGAAGGCTGCTGTCCCAGTCATTATTGCCGGAGACCAGGTACACCGGGCAGTCCGCGGACTCCTGTATCGCGCGCTCCTGCCCTTCAATATCACCGCAGTGAAACAAGGCGTCGTAGGGACCGGTTCGGCCAAGGACTGCCTGCAGACGATTGATACTTCCGTGAGTATCACTGATCACAAGTATTTTCATTCAGCTCACCTCGTCTCTCAGAAGACGTTCCATTTCACGAAGTGCTTTCCCCCTGTGGCTGATTCTGTTCTTCTCTTCCGGAGAAAGCTCCGCTGTGCTGCAGCTCATGTCCGGAAGCATGAAGATGGGATCATATCCGAAACCGTTGGCTCCCCGTTCTTCATACCCGATTTTTCCCTCGATGACGCCCCGGGTTGAGAGGGTTCTGCCGTCCGGGAGGACTGCCGCCATCGCGCATACGAAGCGGGCGGTTCTTTTGGGCAGAGGTACGTCCTTCAGGTTCTCGATGATTTTTGCGTTTTTGATCCGGTACGAGGTGTCACGGCCCATCCATCGGGCGGAAAATACACCGGGAAGCTTATCCATGGCGTCAACCTCCAGACCGGAATCATCTGCCATCACAATCGCGTCCCGGTATCTGTCAGGGAGAACGGCAGCGACGGCTCTGGCCTTGATCAGCGCATTCTCGGCAAAGGTCTTCCCATTCTCATCAACATCACAGGCGATCCCCGCGTCGGTCATGGACAGAACCGTTACCGGAAGGCCGCTCAGAATCTCGCGAATCTCGACCAGCTTGTCCTTGTTGCCTGTCGCAAAAATAATCGTATGCATATATGGTTCCTCTCCCTTCTCTTCTTTTGTGTCAGTTTCGGGCTCCGGGAATCGGATGCCGTTTCATTTCGTCCGGCTCTGCTGTGCCGGCACCGGTATTATTCGGTTTGTCCGGCTTCACGATTTCTGCGCCGCGGAGGCTTCGGGCCGGGGTATTGATAAAAATATGTCTTCATCATGCCATTGTATATTTTCCGGTTCTTCGGCGCGGTTTTGCCGATATACCGCTCGGCGTCCGGGTAGCCGCTGATGACATACAGAGACCAGGTGTCCAGTTTTGCAAAGCGTTCTCCGAGAGTCCGGTAAAGGGCGGGAAGCGCGCTCTTCTCCTCCAGACGTTCGCCGTAGGGCGGGTTGGTTACGATAAAGCCGTATTTCCCCGGGTGAGAAAGCTCGGAAACCGGGCGCTGCTGAAAATGGATCATGTGATCGACGCCGGCAAGTCTTGCGTTCTCGCGGGCGAATCCGATCACCTCGCGGTCAATATCATAGCCCTGAATATCGGTTTCCACGTCCGTGCGGACCCTGTCTTCCGCTTCTTCCCTCACATCGGACCAGCATTTTTCCGGAATCAGATGTTTCCATTCCTCCGACAGAAAAGTCCGGCGAATGCCGGGCGCCATATCCGCGGCCATCATGGCGGCTTCAATGCAGAATGTTCCGCTTCCGCAGAACGGGTCTACGAGAATCCGGTCGGCCTTCCATGGCGTCAGCATCAGAAGTGCAGACGCGAGAGTCTCCGTGATAGGTGCCTTCGCGGTAAACTGTCGGTACCCTCTCTTGTGAAGAGAAGTGCCGGTCGTATCAAGACCGACCGTAACCACGTCCTTCAGAAGAGAGACGCGGATCGGGTACGGCTCTCCGTCTTCCGGGAACCATTCGACTCTGTATTTCTCCTTCAGGCGCTCAACGATTGCCTTCTTCATAATGGACTGGATGTCGGAAGGACTGAAGAGCCTGCTCTTGATGGAGTTTGCCTTTGCAATCCAGAATTTGCCGTGCTGCGGAATATACCGTTCCCAGGGAAGGGACTTCGTGGCTTCGAAGAGTTCGTCGTAGGTCGTCGCCCTGAACTGCCCGACTTTCAGAAGAATACGCTCGGTGGTTCGAAGAAACATGTTCGCATAGGCGACAGCTTCCGCGTCTCCTTCGAAGGTAACCTTGCCGTCCTCCACTTCTGTAATTTCGTAACCGAGATCGGTAACTTCCCGTTTCATCACGGCCTCCAGTCCGAAGTGGCAGGGCGCGATAAGCTGAAATCTGTCCATGTAATTCTCCTGTTCCCGGTAAGAGAAACGCCCCGGTAGGGGAGCTACCGAGGCATTTCGAGGGGAGTATAAATAATTAATAAGGGGTTATTAATTGTAAAAAAAATTTTTTGAAGGGTAAATTCTTTTTACGTATAGAATTATATAACAGGCTTAATAAAAATGCAACAGAAATTTTCCAAATAGACGTATTATTCGTGCAATGCGGCAAATATCCGCCGGTTATTTCCCGAGCCCGTTTACAATTCTGCTAAATTCCATATAGTGAGATGCTTTCACGAGAATCGTGTCCCCATCCCGGAAAAGTTCCGGCGCCTCTTCGAGGAATTTATCGATGCTCTTGAAGTGGCGGATATCGGTTTTGCCGGACGAGGTTTTGCGTGCGCCCCTGCAGATCGCCTTGGAAAGCGGTCCGATGCAGTAAATCCCGTCCAGCTTTAAGCCGCCGGCATATGCGCCGACTTCTTCGTGAAGCTGCTCGGAATCCTCTCCGAGTTCACCCATGTCTCCGAGAACGGCGATTCTTCTGCCGGAGCCATCCCGGAGAATCTCCAGAGAAGCTTTCATGGATGCCGGATTGGCGTTATAGCAGTCGTCCACGAGTGTAAAGCGGCCGGTGTGGATGATATGAAAGCGGCCGCTCAAGGATTCGCAGCTTTCAATGCCTCTGCGGATCTCGTCCAGCGTGAGGCCGTAGGCAAAACCTGCCGCTGCGCCTGCGAGGGCATTGTAGATCATGTGTCTGCCGGGCATGGGGATCAGTACCAGAAAGCTCCCGGCCGGGGTGACAATCCGGCATTTGGTGCCGTCAAGACCCTGGGGCTCGATCTCATCCGCATAAAAATCGTTCGGGTGCGAATAGCCTTCCTTAGAAAGGCCGAAGCGGACCGGCTTGACGCCGGATTTTTCCTCGATGGTGGAAAGCTTGTCGTCGTCGCCGTTCAGGATAATGTGACCGTCGGAGCTGAAGAAGTCAAATACCTCGGACTTGGCCTTGAGGATCCCGTCGCGGCTCTTCAGAAACTCCAGATGTGCGGTCCCGATATTGGTCATGATTACGGTGTTCGGGTGGACGATGGAAGCAAGGCGGTGCATTTCGCCGAAGTGGTTGATTCCCATCTCAATGACACCGATTTCGTCCTCCTCTCTCATCCGGAAAACGGTCATCGGTACGCCGAGCTCATTATTGAAGTTGCCCTCCGTCTTCAGCACACGATACTTCTGACTGAGAACAGCAGCCGTCATCTCCTTGGTGCTCGTCTTTCCGACGCTTCCGACGATGCCGACAATCGGCTTGTTGAGCTGACGCAGATAAAACTCCGCAATGTCCTTTACCGCCTGCAGCGTGGAAGAAACCGTGACGGCTGTGATATCCAGACTTTCCGGAATATCGTATTCGCTGCGGAGCGTCTCCGGATCCCGTTCCGTGAGAACCGCTCCGGCTCCGGCCTCAATGACCTGCTGAATGAATTGGTGGCCGTCCGTCCGCTCGCCGCGAATGGCGACAAACAGACATCCCTCTGTAACCTTTCTGCTGTCTGTGACAATATCGGTCACGGTAAATGCTTTCTTGTCATCGGGTCCGTAGTATTTTCCGTCTGTTACCAGTGCAATATTGGACAGAGTAAGATTTTTCATGAATGCGCCTCCGCAGCATATACAATTTGTGGTGCCATTTGCAGCGTGAACAGTTACTGCTCGTATCTTTTCAGAGAAACGTCGATCAGCAGCTGGCAGAGATGATCGAAATCGATTCCCACTGCAGCCGCCTCCTGGGGTACAAGGCTGGTGGGCGTCATTCCTGGAAGCGTGTTGACTTCAAGGCAGAACACCTTCCGGTCAGACTTCCGGACGAGGAAGTCCATGCGGCCATAGCCGATCAGCCCGACGGCATCCGCCGCCTTTTTTGCTTCTTCCTGAATTTTTTCCGTGAGATCATCAGAAATCGGCGCGGGGCAGATCTCTTCGGTCGCTCCGGCCGTATATTTGTTCCGGAAGTCATAGTAACCGGTTTTCGGTGTAATCATGACAACCGGATAAGCCTTCCCGTCGATTACGCAGCAGGTGAATTCGCCGCCCTCGATGAACTCTTCGATGACAGCCGAGCTTTCGAGCCGGAAGGCAAGGTCAATTCCATTCCGAACGTCTTCTTCCGTCCGGCAGATGGTGATGCCGACGGAAGATCCGCCGCAGCAAGGCTTGACGATGACAGGAAGCTCCATACCGAATTCTGCCGCACTTCTGCGGCGATCTCCGCGGTAGATGGTGATGCCGGCCGGCGTATTCACTCCGGAGGCCTGGAATACCTGCTTGGTTCTGGATTTGTCCATGGAGATAGCGCTGCTGATATAGTCGGTGCCGGTGTATCGGATGCCGAGCAGGTCAAAAGCTGCCTGTACTCTTCCATCTTCTCCGTTAGATCCGTGGAGAGCAAGGAAGACAATGTCTGCTTCCTCGCAGAGCGCGATAACATTGGGCCCGAAGAAGCTCCGGCGGTTCTTCCTGACCTCATCCAGCTGCGGATTGAAGCTTTTGATATATTCCGCGGCAGCGTCCGTGTCGTATTCACCATCAAACGCGGTTTTCGGATCGGCTTCCTTCCAGCCGAAGAAAACGTCCAGAAGGATCGCCTGATGGCCGAGTCTGCGCAAAGCCTTGCAGATTCCGGTTCCGGATACGATAGAAACCTCTCTTTCGGTACTTGTTCCTGCTGCGAGCACTACTATTTTCATATTCAACTTCCTTTTTTATTATTAGATATTCTGGCAGCTATTCAGCATTGCAATCTCGAGGACCTGCGGTCCTCGAGATATGAGGAATCGCTGCGTGTTCTGCTTTGGCCGGCCGCTTTATCCGCGGCTGCCGGAAAAGACGATCCGCAGGCTGCAGGTACCTTCCGGGATTTTTACAGCGGAAATTGCAGCCTAGCAGTCGGGCCGACAGGTTCATTGTAGCAGTCTCCGGAGAATTTGCAATCCCGAAATCGAAGGACCGGATGCTGTCCCGAAATCGAAGGGCCCGCTGCTGCCGTTACTGATTCGATGCCGTAACGTTCGCGGAGGCGTCTGCGCTGGTAGGCTGCGGGCCCACCGGCTGGTCTTCTGAATAGTACACGACAACGGGGTACCCGACGTCCATGACGTCATAGATCTTCGCCGCGGCATCCTTCGGCGTGTTGATACAGCCGTTCGATCCGTTGGTCAGATAGGTGTTTTTGTTTTCGAACTGCGCCTCGGTTCGCCAGTAGGCATCGTGAATCCCGCAGGAATCAACAAAGGGAAGCCAGTAGCTGATTTTTACATTGTGTGCCTCCGGGAAGGTGGTGTTGCTCTCTTTTCCATCGATGGCATACACGCTTCCGGAAGGAGTGTCCTGACCGAGCGAGTGGTTTCCTGTGATGACAGGGGTATCCACAACTAATGTTCCGTCTTTATAGCACCACATCTCCTGCTTTGTAATACAGATTTCCACATAGGTGCCGCCGATATCATTGGCGCCGCGGTCGAGCGCGCTGTACAGATAGATCGGATCCCGTTCCCCGCTGTCGCCGTTCAGGATAGCATTGTACAGATCGTTGGTGGTCTCCTCCTGATAGATGCACCAGCCATAATCTCCGCCGCCTTCGAGCTGAATCTCTTTTCCGCTGGTTGTACGGAACTTGCGGGAGAGACCATAGGTATCGGTTTCGTAGGCCATGTTCTTCACCCATTCGGCGAGCTTGTCCTTGCTCAGGGTATATCCGTTCTTATCGTCTTCGACCAGAAAGTCACGGATGTTGGAGCTGTTGATGGTGAACTCCTTATCGGCAAGGTTGTAGGTAATATTGATGTTCAGAAGCTTGTTGATATCGGCCGCTTTTTCCTGAATCTCTGAAGAATCTTCATTTTCTGTCGGCTTTTCATAGAGGTCAAGATCCTCAAAGTTAATCTCCGTCTCATGGTTTTCGATGGCGGTGATGATAGCGGCCTTTGTTTTTTCGTAATTCAGGGTATTGCCCTGCACGCTCTCGGAGACAGTGAAGTCGCTGCCGTTATCGACGATCTTTGCGTTTTCGGGAGCCTGGATGTCGGCTGCGGAAAATGCCGTCATTTTGCTCATTACATCATCGATCGAATCGGTATCATAGGTGTATCCCAGGGGAACCTGATATTTTTTCCCGAGGGTGATGTGGAAAATCCAGAATCTGGAATCCTGCTCATCCAGAAGCTTATCGACGACGCCGTCGTCCTGATAAGTAAGGTAGATCTGATCTCCGGTGATCTTGTCCGTGACATTGTTGCGCTCCCTGCAGGTCAGCGTGTACTTGCGCATCTGATTCTGAATGGCATACCGCGCCTGGTCGGCGGTCATCTCGCCGACGTCAATGCCGTTTATTGTCGAATTGTTGTAAAAATGAGTCTTGAAATGGTAGATGCCGAAGGCATAGATACCGATCAGAATGAGGATCAGCAGCACCAGGAGAAACAGCATGCTTACCAGATTCTTGGAAAGTTTCTTCATATATTACCCTTTCTGAATATTATCCTTTCTGTTATTACCTTTTCTGTATAACCCTTTCTGATATTCATTCATCGTCCGTACAACTCTGTCTGATATTCACTGATCGTCCGTCCGCATCCAGCGTCCGGTTGACCCGCACGGAAGCACAAGTCCGGTAGAAGTGACCGGAAGACCGATTTCCGAGGACTCGATTCTTCCTCTGCGGCCCGCCAGTGCAACAGAGAGCATATAGGTGAGCACAGAAGGTGCCAGCCCGGTTGTATAGGAGTTGATCAGACAAAAAATCGCATCGTCACTCAGGAGTTTTGCGCAGAGCTCAAGGAACGGATAGATGTTTTCTTCCATCTTCCAGATCTCTCCTTTGGGTCCTCTTCCGTAGGAGGGAGGGTCCATGATGATCCCATCATAATGATGGCCTCTCCGGATTTCGCGCTCGATGAATTTCGTGCAGTCGTCCACCAGCCAGCGAATGGGACGGTCAGCCAGTCCGGATGATTCCGCATTCTCCCTCGCCCAGGTCACCATTCCCTTTGAGGCATCGACATGCGTCACCTGTGCGCCGGCGGCAGCCGCAGAAAGCGTTGCGCCTCCGGTGTAGGCGAAGAGATTCAGAATCCGAACAGGTCTCGGTTCTCCGGTCTCCGGGTCCAGATCACCGGAATGCTCACGGCGGCTGATCTCATCCCGGATTCTTTCCGAGCACCAGTCCCAGTTCACTGCCTGCTCCGGAAACAGTCCGGTGTGCTTAAAGCTGAAGGGTTTAAGATGAAAGGTAAGACCGCGGTAATGGATCTGCCACTGCTTCGGAAGATCAAAGAACTCCCATTCGCCTCCGCCCTTGCTGCTTCTATGATAATGGCCGCTGCATTTTCTCCAGCCGCGTGCCTTTTTTTCTGTGTCCCAGATGACCTGGGGATCCGGACGGATCAGAAGATAATCTCCCCACCGCTCCAGCTTCTCGCCGGATGAGGTGTCCAGTACTTCGTAATCCTTCCAGTTATCTGCTAACCACATTTTTATAACCTCGCATATAAGAATCGTATCAGAACGGGCTTATTATACGTTATTTTACGTATGAATTCAACGTGTACCCCCTATGTGTGAAACTGAACGTTGATTTTGACGTCAGCTTGTGTTATAGTAATCGTTGTAATTGATGCAGGTGTAGTTCATCGGTAGAACACCAGCTTCCCAAGCTGGGGAGGCGGGTTCGATTCCCGTCACTTGCTTTGGATCTATCCCCTGAAGTCCTTGTAAGTAAAGGACTTTCGGGGATTTTTCTTTTTCTGTACAGCAAAAATACAGCAGTTGTGCTTTTGCCGCCCGGATAATCACCATCGGGCGCCGCTGCTGCAGTACCGTACATTTGAAATGAATTGGAAATTGCGGTCGGAATTTGCAGACACGGTCGGTTCTGAAATCAGCTCCGGCAGACAGCACAGCGCAACTTACAGGTAAATCGTTACAGGTACATCGTCTGCTTCGACGCAGACAAAAGGGATTGATATTCCTTTACCAGATGATAGAAGGTCCCCTTGCGTACGCCTGCTTTTTTCATGAATTCGACTGCGGTTATTTTTTTGGCGGTCCATTCCGGATACAGTTCATACCAGTTTTCGGGGAAATTGATCTTTTTTCTTCCGCCTTTTGCGTTGGAACCGGATCGGATTTCGAATGACGGATCGTTTATCAGATTCTCAAAGACATTGATCAATGTCTTCAGCGCAATCGTATTCGTCATGCTGTCGATCTGGCATGTAACGGGATATCTCGCAATAGCGAGCGTGACGTGATGACGCAGCATCCATTTCAATTCCTCCAGAATCTCAGCTTTATTCCTGCCGAGATTGCTGACGCAGGAGGTAATGACAATTCCCTTCTCTTTGGAAAGGCTTTGCTTCATCATTCGATAAGCCAGATTGTCTCTCTCGGAATCACAGTACAGATCATAGGAATCATAGATTCCGCCGCAGATCCTCCGTATCAGATCCTCTCCTGTTTTCTCTTCGCCGTAGTTATATACACAAACCGCCATATCCGATCTCTCCCTGAATTTCGGAACCGTTCTGCGTTCCCGGAGCTGCCGCACATTATAGCTGTTCCGCTCCTTATGACAGCTCTGTCCCCGTGTCCCCGCTTCAAGATTACCACAAATTCCCGATTTTCGGAATATGACACATTTGCTTTGGCTATCTGAATATACAGGATGTGAATATGCAGAATTTCATAATAACAGGAATCATTCTTGACAAAATTCAGATCGTCTGATATTATTTAGGCACCTAATAAAAACACGGCGATTTGAAATCGCATTCAGGTTATCGCCCGAGCATAGGGAAAGACGCCCTGCCTGCGGTTTCGATGAACCTGCACAGACTATCAGAAAGAAGGATTAACGATGAATATAAATATCATACAGGATAAAGTACAGAAAAATAATGACACAAATGCAGCCACAGATAGAGCCGCATTCACAGGCGGTGTTTCTGATTCTAATGTATGCAGCGGATGCGGAAAGCACTGTCCGCTGAAGAGTCCGTCCTGCGGAAAGGGAGCGGCGATTGCCAGAGAACGCGGGATTGCCGTGATCGATGAATCCTCCGGATTCTCCGGCCGTTCCGGTCATGACGGATCCGGCCATAAGCATGAAAGTCATAAGGACAGAGACGGTGATGGTTTACGGGAGTTCAGGCACAAGCATGATCACAGGCATTCCCGCCGCGAATCATATGATTTCGAAAACTGTGAAGATCTTGATCTTCTCTTTCGGAGCTGCGCGCATATGCTTCACCACAAAGAACGGCACAAGGGTTCAAGGGATCAGATTCTGATGCACCTGATGCAGAATGGCCCTGCCGCGCAGAAGGATATTCAGGAGGAGCTGTGAATTCAGCCGGGATCGGTTTCGGAGCTGCTGTCAAAGCTTGAGAAACACGGACTGATCGTGCGGGAGAAAAGCAAGGAGGATAAGCGTGCTGTCATCATTCATCTCACGGAAAAGGGACAGGCAGCTGCAGCAGACCGGATGAGAGAACAGGAAGATTCTCCATTTGATGTTTTGACTGTGGAGGAGCAGAATTCGCTTCGCGGGATTCTCAGAAAACTGTTATCTGCAGTTCAGTAAGAAGATCCTATCAAAATGTGCTTCTTAAAATGTTTTACAGGCTGCCTTTGGAATGGTTCTCTTTTTTGATATCATTATGTATAATGATGTTAGGAATCCGGCAGGGTGCTTTCGGGCTTCCCGGACCGGTATCGGAGGATCCCATGGGGTTAGAAGAGGCAATCGATTTACTGATAAAAAATAAATATTTGTCCTATGTGTCGGAAAGCCGTCCCGACGGTGAATTCCGGATCGCAAGATATAAAGTTCTGCGGGGAGCGGTCCGCGGTATGATCGAAATACATTACCGCGGGGGAAAAGCGTTTATTAGATGCGGATGCCGGGATGATGGAGAAGATTCCCGGGCTTTCCGAGATCAGAAGGGACCTGTCCGAAGATGACCGGAAGGCAAAGGATGAGCTTCTTCATCAGCTGTTTGTGCAGGGGAATGTAATGGTATTTCTTGCCAGAGCCCTCGGAACGTCTGCAGATGGCGTAGAAACTGATGAGAAGCCGGTACTGCGCGCGATTCCGAAATATGACCGCGAGGTAGTTGACCGCTTTATCAAGTATCTGGAAGAGAACCCGGACGACAGCTCCAGTATCCGGGAGCTGGCACAGCAGTTTGCCATGAGCGCCGGAAAACTCCAGAGCCTTTTTCATTACTATACCGGGATTACAGTCAAGGACTATCGGGACCGGGTGCGTATCGAAAAGGCAATCCGTCTGCTGAGAGAAACCGATCTTCCGCTCTTTGCCATCGCAAAGGAGGTCGGATTCCGGAACTCCAGCAGTTTCAGCGTTTTTTTTAAGAATAATACGGGAAAAACACCCGGTGAAATACGAACAGCGGCTGCATATCAGTGATGTGCGGCCGCTGCTCGTATTTCTTTCTGTTCCGGCTGTTTCTTCTTTCCGTCTATACGGGCTGTTTTTTTGTGCAGGCTCCGGTATCTGTCTGCTGTGGGCAATATCCGTACCTGTTTTCTGTGCGGAAGGTCTCGCGCCTGTTCTCTATATTTACTCAGCCTGCCAGAAGGCAGCTGTGACCGAAGTCCAGTCATCATTGCAGGTATACATCACAATGCCGCCTGCGTTAATGCTGCTGGCACTTCTGCCGTCCGCCGTAACAATGTCATATCCTGTATTTGTCCCCTGATCGATTTCCGTGCATACATAGGTGGAAATCGTCCCGTCGGTGTTTTTTATAAAAGCCTCTGTTCCCGGAGCCACGGACTTGATGGCGTCAAACCCCTGGAAATTGTGGTCGCCGATCCAGACCTCATCTGAGCTGGAGAAGACCATGTACGCGGCGCTGTCTTCCGCGTCACAGATGGCCTGAGCGGCTTCATCTCCGGTATTGTCGTCTACATAATTCAAAGCTACATTAACACCTGCTGACGGGATGAACAGCCGTCCCACATTTCCAAGTGCGCCGTCGAACGAGTATTCAGAGCCGTCTGGACTGTAATAAATTCCGTTAATCCATCCGGTCTGCATCACACCGTTTTCATTAAAGCAATAGTTTTTGCCGTCGATGGAGGCGTTGCCGGTTGTCAGCGTTCCGTCGGAGCCAAGATAATAGGTGCTGCCGTTCTCGGAATACCATCCGGTCACTTCGTTTCCATCCGCGTCAAAACGATAGGTGTGACCGTCGATGACTTCCCAGGTATTCGAAGCCGGTACATTATCGATGAAATATTTTCCGTCGGACCATCCGTTCAGTAAAACGGTTTCTTCTGCTTCTTCTGAATTCTCGGTTTGTGTGCCGGTTTGAGTCTCGGACACCGCAGCTGTGTCAGATTCAGGCGTGTTCGTATCAGAACTGTCGCTGACAGAAGGGGTCACAGTCACGGCACCTTCTGCTGTTTCGGCAGAGGATGCCGGCTGCCCGGTTTGAGCGGCAGCTGCTCTTCCGGGATTTTGCGCGTTGAAAGCTGCTGCTGCGCTTCCCGCGATGATGGTCCCTGAAACAATTCCGATTAATAATTTTGATGTTGCCATTTTTAATCTGCCTTTCTGATACTACGACTGATCATCTCTTCCGGCTTTTTTCGGCTGTAATGCAGGCCGTTCTTTTTCCGCTCCGTCCAGCCTTCAGTATAACTTTCAAAAGTTCTGTTACAAGGTGTCCGGAGCTTTTATGTTTGAATTCGAAAGAACCCGATTGAAATTCGAAAGATAAATGGACGGATTCGAAATAAAAATGAACAGATTCAAAAAATGCAGTCCTGAAAAAGCAGAAAGAAGGATTCCGGTTCCGGCGTCCCTGTGATACTATGAAAACGGAGGGCTGTTTGCGATAATGCCCTTTCGAGACAGATGAATGACCGTATTATCGGGGAAAGAAGGATATGAATGAGAAAAATAGATGATTCCGTTTTTCAGGCGGAAGGAAGCCACATAGTCGGCGATGTCGAAATCGGGAAGGATTCCGGAGTCTGGTACAACGCAGTGATACGCGGCTTTCCTTCACAGATTACAATCGGTGCGAGAACGAATGTACAGGACAATGTGGTAATCCACGGTGATCCGGAAAGCCCGGTGGTAATCGGAAATAATGTCACGATCGGCCATTCTGCCATCGTACATGGATGCACAATCCGGGACAATACACTGATCGGAATGGGAGCGATTGTCCTGAACAGGGCCGAGATCGGTGAAAACTGCATCATCGGTGCCGGTGCTCTTGTAACGCAGGACTGTGTGATTCCGGACAATTCACTGGCATTCGGAAGCCCGGCAAGAGTGATCCGGAGGCTGACGGATGAGGAAATTGAAGGGAACCGGATCAGCGCTCAGCACTATGTGGATTTTGCAAAGAAATTCATGTGACAGACATCTGCCAAAAAATCGATGCAGAGGGCTTTCCTGAATAAGCGCAAGCCGGGGACCGTAAAGATATATCTTTAAGCATCCAAAAAAGGCTGCCGTGCTGTTCTCAATGATAGAACAATGCGGCAGCCTTAAACTTTTCCGGCTGAATTTGTGTCGGGTTATTTTGCGTAATCAGTTACGCGGCTTTCACGAATTACATTGACCTTGATCTGTCCCGGATACTGCATACTGTCTTCAATCTTCTTGGCAATATCACGAGCTAGCAATACCATATCGGAATCGCTTACCTGATCCGGAACAACCATAACACGTACTTCTCTTCCTGCCTGAATTGCAAAAGACTTTTCTACACCCTTGAAGGAATTGGTAATATCCTCAAGGTCCTTTAATCTGTTGGTATACGCCTCCAGGGTCTCGCGGCGGGCCCCCGGTCTGGCTGCGGAAATCGCATCTGCTGCCTGAACGATGCAGGCAATCAAAGACTGCGGCTCGACATCTCCATGATGAGATTCTACCGCATTAACGACAATTGCGGGCTCTTTGTATTTTCTGCAAAGATCCGCGCCGATCTGCACATGAGATCCCTCGACCTCATGATCTATGGATTTACCGATGTCGTGAAGAAGGCCAGCTCTCTTGGCCATTCGGATATCCAGTCCGATTTCGCCGGCGAGAAGACCGGAAAGCTGAGCAACCTCAATCGAGTGCTTCAGCGCGTTCTGTCCGTAGCTTGTACGGAAGGTCATTCGGCCGAGGAGCTTCACAAGCTCCGGGTGAATACCGTGAACGCCAACCTCAAGGAGTGCAGCTTCACCTTCCTCACGGATCCGGTTGTCAACTTCCTTTTTGGCTTTTTCAACAGTCTCTTCAATGCGCGCCGGATGAATACGTCCGTCGACGATCAGCTTCTCCAGAGCGATCCGGGCGACTTCTCTCCGGATCGGATCAAAGGATGAGAGCACGACTGCTTCCGGGGTATCGTCTATAATAAGATCTACGCCGGTAGCCTGCTCGAGGGCACGGATATTTCTGCCCTCGCGGCCGATGATACGTCCTTTCATCTCGTCGCTCGGAAGCTCAACCACAGAGATCGTAGATTCGGATACATGATCCACAGCACATTTCTCGATGGCTGTCACTACATATTCCTGTGCTTTCTTCTCTGCATCTTCCTTTGCTTTGTCTACATAATCCTTGTAGAGCTTTGCCGCATCAATCTTTACTTCGTCTTCAACAGATTGTAACAGATATTCTTTTGCTTCTTCGGAGGTCATGCCGGAGATTCTCTCCAGCTCTTGTACGCGTTGGTTCTGTAATTCATCAACCCTTTTCTCTTTCTCGAGTAATTTCGCTTCCTTTGCTGAGAGATTTCCCTCGCGCCGCTCCAGATTGTCCGCCTTTTTCTCGACAGATTCCTCTTTTGCGAGCACTCGTTTTTCATACTTCTGCAATTCCGCGCGGCGTTCGCGATTTTCCTTCTCTCTTTCATTTTTCAGCTTCAGATTTTCTTCCTGAGCTTCGAGAAGGGCTTCGCGCTTTTTAGTTTCAGCAGTTTTCAGTGCTTCATCTATGATGCCTCGAGCCTGTTCCTCGGCTGTGCCGATCTTGGTCTGATCTTCGCGGACCTTTTTGTCGACTGCCAGCTTGCTGACTACCGGAACTGCAATAAGCAGAGTAACAATCACAGCAATGACCGCGACAATCACATGGATGATTATCGGGTTAATCATTACAAATGTACCTCCTTATTTTGTTGTCACAGTTCAATACCAGTATTCATTTTATACATTTTTCACAATATTGTCAACGCTGTGATGGACGAATTGTCAAAAACTGACTGAATAGAATTGTCAGAAAGACATGTGGTGAGACGGGGATCTGATGAGGAAAATGGGGTTATATTCCGGATTCTTCCTGAAAAGCTCGAAGAGCTTTCCAGATTTCAGAAGAAGGAAAACCCTTCCGTGCCAGGTAGCCATAGGTCCTGCGCAGTTCCTTCTCATCCATCGGATGCGGATCTCCGGCTTTTTTCACGACAAGCTGATATACCAGGTCTCCCTCATCATAGGGTATTTCCTCAAATGCCTGACAGATATCCTCTTCCGGAACGCCCTTATCCTCCAGCTCCCGCCGGATCATGTTCCGGCTTTTCCGGAGTTTCATCGATGCAATATAATTCTCCGCGTATTTCTCATCGTTAACATATCCGAATGACCGGCAATATTCAACCGCATCAGCGGCGTGATCCTCCGGAAAACCCTCTTCTATCAGCCGTTTCTGAAGCTCCTGCCTGGTTCTGCCCTTATACAGCAGAAGCTTCATTGCTCTTGCGGCTGCCTTTCTGGATTCCTCTGTCAGTACAGGAGATTTCGGAGTCTCCCGGGATTCTCCGCCGCGATCGGTTATGAAGGATGCAGCATTCCATTCTTTCATTGGTTGTCTGTCTCCCCCTGACAGTGCAAAGTCATCGGTTACTCTTCATCGGATTCGTCGGATCCGGATGAAATGCCGGCGGAAGACACCTCTGCAGCAATTCCGTCTGACGGAAGGCCGTAGGCCTCGCGGACCTTGTTCTCGACCTCAGACATAACCTCCGGATTCTGAGCCAGATACTGCTTGGCATTCTCGCGGCCCTGTCCGATCTTCTCCCCGAGATAAGAGTACCATGCGCCGCTCTTATTGATAATTCCGAGATTGGCGGCAAGATCGAGGATGTCCGCCTCCCGGGAGATTCCTTTGCCGAACATGATGTCGAACTCCGCTTCCTTGAACGGCGGCGCCACCTTGTTCTTCACCACTCTGACACGGGTATGGTTGCCGATCACCTCGCCGCCCTGCTTCAGGGATTCGATTCTGCGCACATCCAGACGAACGGAAGCGTAGAATTTCAATGCGCGGCCGCCCGTGGTTGTCTCAGGGTTGCCGAACATGACACCGACCTTTTCACGAAGCTGGTTGATAAATACAACGACACAGTTGGTCTTGCTGATCGCCGCGGTGAGCTTGCGGCATGCCTGTGACATCATTCTCGCCTGCAGGCCCACGTGAGAATCGCCCATTTCTCCGTCAATCTCCGCCTTCGGAACGAGGGCTGCAACCGAGTCAACGATGATGATGTCAATAGCGCCTGAACGGACCATGGTTTCGGTAATCTCAAGTGCCTGCTCGCCGGAATCCGGCTGAGAAATATAGAGATTGTCGATATCCACGCCGATATTCTTCGCATAGACCGGATCCAGCGCGTGCTCGGCATCGATAAAGCCGGCAATTCCGCCCCTCTTCTGCACTTCTGCGACCATATGAAGTGCTACCGTGGTCTTACCGGAAGATTCCGGTCCGTAGATCTCAACGATCCTTCCCCTCGGGATTCCTCCTACACCGAGCGCAATATCAAGGCTCAGGGATCCTGTCGGAATCGCCTCGATATTCAGATTCGCGCCCTGATCGCCGAGCTTCATTACCGCACCTTTTCCGAACTGCTTCTCGATCTGACCGAGAGCTGCGTCCAGCGCACGCTGCTTGTCCTGGTTCTGATTTGAATTGGTATTTGATGCCATGATAATATCGTCACTGAAAACGCAGAGAAAGGAAAGATCCCGCGCAGTCCGGAATCTTCTGTGTCTGCGGTTTCGAGTGGACTCTCCTTTCCTGTGAGATCATGTCCGGAAGGAATCAAACGCTTGCCCGGACAAAAGCGAACATCTGTTCGTATACTGAATAATATACTACACTACTTTGAAAACCTTGTCAATGCATGAAAATGTACAATGGTATGCGAGGATATGCCTTCGGACGGGCGCAGCAGAAAATAGAATAGCTCCGCTGAAAAAAGCAAACAAAATAAAAGATGAATACGAGGTAAAAGGGAATGTATGAAGAAAATCATGTGATGTGAGATATGGTTTTATTATAGCTTTCTGATTCCGCCGCGTCAATCCAAAGTTGCTGTTTACACCTGACCGGGCAGGGATCAACACATCCCTGCCCGGGCGGTGAATCGTTTTAAAGTCCGCTGATCAGTAGCCGATCAGCCAGTCATAGAGTTCCTGATACTCCAGCGCGGAACGGTACCATGAGAAGTCGGCGGCCATTGCGCGGTCGATGATTTTATTCCATTCTCTTCTCTTATCGTAGTAAATCCGTTCTGCGTAGCGAATGGTTCCCAGCATCTCATGCGCGTTGTAGTTCGCGAAGGAGAAGCCGGTTCCCGTGCCTTCATATTCATTGTACGGCTCTACGGTGTCCTTAAGTCCGCCGGTCTCGCGGACGATCGGCACCGTTCCGTAGCGAAGAGACATCAGCTGGCTGAGTCCGCACGGCTCAAAGAGAGACGGCATGAGGAAGGCGTCACAGGCCGCATAGATTTTATGCGAGAGATCGTTTGAATAATAAATGTTCGCGGATACCTTCTTGTCGTACTTCCAGGCAAAATGGCGGAACATGTTCTCATACTTCGGATCACCGGTTCCGAGAACGACGAGCTGAATGGCATCCTGGCAGATCTCATCCATCATATAGGCGATCAGATCGAGACCTTTTTGGTCAGTCAGGCGGGATACAATACCGATCATCATCACCTTCGGATCTGCTTCGAGTCCGAGCTCCTCCTGAAGCGCGGTCTTGTTCTTCTGCTTTTCCTTGCGGAAATTCTTTGCATTATAATTCTGAACGATGAGCGGGTCTGTCTCCGGATTATATTCTTCATAATCAATGCCGTTGACAATGCCGCGCAGATCATGCGCGCGGGCGCGCATCAGGCCGTCAAGGCCCTCTCCGTAAAACGGTGTCTTGATTTCCTCAGCATAGGTTTTGCTCACCGTGGTGATGGCGTCAGCATAGACAAGACCGCCCTTCAGATAGCTGCCGTCCTTGTTGTATTCCATTTTGTCCGGCGTAAAATAGTAGTCCGAAAGGCCTGTGATGCTCTTCATCGTTGCGGTATCCCAGATGCCCTGGAATTTCAGGTTGTGGATGGTCATCACGCTCTTGATGCCGCGGAAAAACTCATTGCCCTGGAACCGCTCATGGAGATAAACGGGTATCAGTCCGGTCTGCCAGTCATGGCAGTGAATGACATCCGGGCGGAAGTCGATAATCGGAAGGATGGACAGAACAGCCTTGGAGAAAAACGCGAACTTTTCAAGATCCCAGGGCATGCCGCCATAGATCTGATCACCGGAAAAATGCTCTTCATTATCGATGAAATAATAGGTGATCCCTTCATATTCCATCCTGAAGATGCCTACGTACTGCTGCCGCCAGTTGAGATCCATGTAAAAATTGGTGACATATTCCATCTGGCTGGAATATTTCTCCGCGATCTTTGTGTACTTCGGGATTACCACCCTGCAGTCATAATATTCCTTGTTCAGACATTTCGGGAGAGAACCGACAACGTCTGCGAGACCTCCGGTTTTGATAAAAGGGACACACTCAGATGCTGCAAATAGTATTTTCTTCATCGCTGCTGAATAACCTCCTCACGCAAATGGAACGAGATAAAACGCGCTTGGCGGGTTTTATCTCACTATCGCGACGCTCGCCCCACACGAATACTTTGCATTCGGCTGTGGCTCGCTGTTCGCGTAAATCATTTCCGGAATTCTCCCTTTCCCTGTGGGACAATTCCGGGTTCTGTGACGCGGTCATATAAGGGAAACCGGGTCGAAGCCGAAGCATGCAGGCGTGAAATCATCATTGTGCATGATATATTGCCATGCAGTTCATGGGTTTTTGTATATTTTTATTATATCTGTTCTTCCTGTGAAAAACAACCGGACTTTGCATCCTTTCCGGCATAGCTTTTCCGGATGGCTTCTCTTACGGGGAGGATCATGGACGGCGATACCGAAAGCTCATCGACGCCCATCTGCAGGAATGTTTCGGTCAGGGAGGTGTCTGCTCCGAGCTCACCGCAGATTCCGACCCAGGCGCCGCCGGCATGGCCGTTTTCGATAACCTTCTGTATCAGTCGGAGAACCGCAGGATGATGCGGATTATAGAAGCGGTCCAGCTTGTCGTTCTGGCGGCCCATGGCCAGTGTGTACTGCGTAAGATCATTGGTTCCGATGCTGAAGAAGTCCACCATTTTGCCGAGCTCGTCGGAAATAATCGCCGCGGCGGGAGTCTCGATCATGATTCCCTCTTCCACATTGCCGAACGGTACTCCGTCAGCTGACAGTTCTGCGCGTACAGCGGCTGAGATCTTCTTGATCTCTTCTACTTCCTCTGTTGAAGTGATCATCGGATACATGACGGAGATGGTTCCATAGGCGCTGGCGCGGTAGATGGCGCGGAGCTGCGTCTTGAAGATCTCCGGGCGGGTCAGGCAAATACGGATTGCGCGGAATCCGAGTGCCGGATTATCTTCCTTGTCGAGATGCAGATAGTCAGCCTGCTTATCGGCGCCGATGTCAAGCGTCCGGATGATGACCTTTTTTCCGGCCAATGTCTGCGCAACTGCTTTGTAGGCCTGGAACTGTTCCTCCTCGGTAGGCATGCTGTCACGTCCGATATAAAGAAATTCGCTCCGGAACAGACCGACGCCTCCGCCATCGTTAGCCAGAACAGAGGCAAGATCCTTGAGCCCGCCGATGTTGGCATAAAGATGGATTCTCTTTCCATCAAGGGATATGTTTTCCTTCCCCTTGAGTTCCTGGAGAAGACGCCGTTCTTCAAGATCCTTATCCTGCTTGGCGGTCATCTCATGGATGGTGTCCTCATCAGGGTTTAAATAGAAGGCTCCGGTGTGACCGTCGACGATTGCCATCTTTCCGTCCCAGGAGGGGTCAACCGGAATATTAATGAGCGCAGGAATATTCATGGTTCTTGCCAGGATTGCCGTATGGGAATTCGCGGAACCGTATTTGGTCACAAACGCGAGAACTTTATCCTTGTCGAGCTGTACGGTTTCACTTGGCATGAGGTCGTCAGCTGCAATGATCACGGGTTGATCAAAGGTTGCGGTTGTGTCCTTTCCGGAAAGCACGGAGATTACGCGTTCTGAGATGTCCTTCATGTCGGCAGATCGTGCCTTGAAGTATTCATCCTCCATTTCCGCGAACATTTTGGAGAAATTCTCGCCGGTAACGGCGGTCGCGTATTCAGCGTTCACTTCTTCGTTCTCAATCATGTTGTGTACGGAGTCGTTGAAGTCGTCATCTTCCAGCAACATCGCGTGCACCTCAAAAATAGCAGCATTCTCCTCTCCGACTTTTTTCACGGCATCGTCGTGAAGCTTTTTCAGCTGCTCAATGGACTCCTTTCTCGCGTTGTCATAGCGCTCGATTTCAGCCGCAGTATCGTCAATCTTAAAGCGTTTTACGATGTTTTCTTTTTTGCCGTAATACATGATTCTTCCGATCGCAACGCCCTTGAATATGGCCTTTCCTTCAAATTTTTCCATATGTCCTGATATCCTTTCTTTCAAAATATCTTGATTTTATATCCTGTACATGTCTATGCGTTTGGGGAAGAAAATCTCTACAATAACAACGCAAGCGATTGCTTGCACCAGATCTTATGATAAGTGCCGCTATACACTTGGTACTTTCGCGTGGCTACAGGTATGAGCATTGTCGCGGTGTTTTATGTGGTTCCATGCCGGGACCTGTGTCGCCTTTGAAAAAAGCTGCCGGAGCCAGATCGAGCTCTGCGGCAGCAATGATACATACTTATGAATTTCCGGGCAGACATTTTCTTTTAGGAAACTTAAAGATTGTTCTTAAGGAATGCTTCAAGTCCGGAAGCAGCGGTCTCTTCATCTGCGCCTTCAACGACAACTTCAATTTCATCGCCCTGCTTTACCCCGAGACCCATAAGCTGAATCAGCTTTTTCGCGCCTGCCTGCTTACCATGAGCCTTTATCGTGATATCAGAGCTGTACTTCTTGGCAGCTGCGACAAGATCACCTGCCGGTCTTGCGTGAATTCCTACTGGATCTGTGATGACATATTTAAAGCTTTTCATGGTATCTGAACCTCCTGAATAAAATATATGATAAACATTCATGTGATACATTGTGCTACAAATTATATAAGCTTACGCGCGCTTCACGACAGGCGGGCCTGTCTGCGTTTTCGAAGAGCTGTTTTTACATACTGTATAAGCTACGCGCCGCTTCGCACTTCGTGCTCTCGCGTCGCTACAGGTATGAGGATTTTGCGCTATCGCGCTTCATCCTCATACCTGTTGCCTTCGAAAGCGCATCCAGTTTCTTACGCGCGCTTCGCGTGCGACGATCCTGTCTGCGTTTTCGAAGAGCTTATACAGTAGATTATAACGTATATGGGGACAATCGTTAAGCTGTTTTATGAAAAATAATCATATAAGATTCCGGTTGGTATCCATCGTCTTCATTTTCCATCCGGTGATTGCAGCCAGTTCGCAGTTGAACGATATGGTGAGATTCTGTCGGTCTCCTGTGTATTCCGGATAGAATCTCGATGTGATCACATACTCGCCGTCATTGATATAGATTTCGAGCAGCGAGGAATCTACAAGAATCCGGATAAATTCAATGTCCGGGATGATCACGCGGCGTTCCTTACGACCGAATCCGACCGAATCTGTCAAATTAAGACGCAGCAGATCTTCCCGGTATGACAGTACTGCCCCGTCGCCGAAATGAATATCCCACGCAAGATCTCCCGTTCCTTCCAGGAGAGAAATTTCAAAATCTCCGGCTCCGTCGGGAAGTACCATGCTTCCGTGTGGCATCACCGGTGTCTCATCATATCGCAGATTCTTCAGCTCTTCTACAGGATTCTGTCGGATGACTCCGTTCTCAAGAGAAATCTCTCTGGGAACGGTGAGACAGTTTTCCCATCCTTTTCCCTTGGGTTCTGCGGTCGGGTTGGTATATGGTGCATCCGGCATTCCTACCCAGCCGATGAAGAGACGGCGTCCCTTCTCATCGACAAAGCTCTGGGGCGCATAGAAGTCAAAGCCGTAATCCCATTCGCGGAAATCATGAAGGTACTGCGCTCCGCCGAGGGATCCTTCCACGGTGAAATAACCGGACTGATACATATTCTGATACCGGTATTCCTCTTTCGGAAGTCCCTGAGGACAAAGTGACAGAAAAGTCTTTCCGCCGAGGCTGAAATAATCCGGGCATTCCCACATGTAGCCGAAACGCTCCTCTGAGGTGAGCGATTTCAGTAAGCTCCAGTGGATGCCGTCCGGGCTCTGATAAAACAGGACCTCTCCGAAATCGGAGTCTGCGGACAGATCCGGGCCCTTGACCCTGGCGCCGAGAACCATATAGAAGGTGTTCCCGTCCTTCCAGACCTTGGGATCGCGCACGTGGCAGGTGCAGTTCTTCGGGTAGTCCCGGCTCGTCAGAAGACAGTTCTTACCGCTGAAATTCTCTCCGTCGGTTTCGACCAGAATCTCGTTTGCCTGCCTTCCGCTGTAGGTATAATCGTGATCTCCCGGCTCCTTGACATTGCCCGTGTAGTACAGCCGGATGTGTCCGCCGTACGTCAGCGCAGATCCGGAATAGCATCCGTCACGGTCAATCGGATCTGTCGGCCAGAATGGAATCCCCATGTATTTCAGGTGAAGGAGATCTCTTCCGGCATAATGTCCCCATGTTCTGGCAAATCTGCCATCCGGTCCCGGGGTATTCGGTGAATACTGGAAGAAGATATGATAGACTCCCTGAAACTGACAGAGTCCGTTGGGATCATTCAGCCATCCGTCGGGAGGCATCAGATGATACTGAAGCCTCCATCCTTTCCTGTCCTTCAGCATACCTTAAGAACCTCGTCTCCTGGCTTTACGGGACCGGTCTTCAGGGATTTTACATCATTGTAGTCGTCGCTGTTTGTCACGATTACAGGGATCGTGGTCTTGTATCCTGCCGCCCTGATCTTGTCCATGTCGAACTCAAGGAGAAGATCGCCCTTCTTCACGGCATCCCCGGAATTTACGTGAGCGGTAAAGCCCTCGCCCTTCATATTCACCGTATCGATTCCGACGTGAATCAGAACCTCAACGCCGCTTTCAGAGGATATGGCAACGGCGTGCTTTGTATCAAATACCATATCGACAGTTCCGTCAAAGGGAGCGAAGATCTTTCCGGAAGACGGGCGGATCGCCATGCCTTTTCCGAGAGCTTCCGACGCGAAGGTCGGATCCTCCACCTCAGAGGAGGGAATGGCTTCTCCCTCTGCGGGAGCATAGATAACGGTTTCTCTGACCGGGGCCTCAACTGCCTCCTGCACGTCCTTCTCAAGAGGATCCGCTGCCTTTGCAGCTTCGGGTGCCGCCTTTACGGCTGTCTCCGGGTCCTTATACAGAATAAAGGAAACGATAAACGCCACAGCGAAGGATGCGATCATGACGATGGCATACTGCAGCCAGAAATCCGTGGTAATCAGGAATCCGAACAGTCCGGTGATTCCGTAAGCGGTTGCCTTGATTCCGAACAGAGACGCGATCATGCCTCCGATGGCACCACCGAAGCAGCCGGCGATAAACGGTGTGCGGTAACGGATATTTACACCGAAGATGGCAGGCTCTGTAATTCCGAGAAATGCGGAAAGAGAAGCCGGAAGTGCAAGCGACTTTGTCTTCTCGCTTTTGGTTTTGAAGGCTACAGCCATGGCTGCGGCACCCTGTCCGACGTTAGCCGCGGTGGCAACGGGCATCCAGATGTTGGCCGGAGGATCCTGGCTGACCATCTGCGCCTCGATCATATTGTACATATGATGGAATCCGGCCACTACAGTGAACGCATAGAAGAAGCCGATCAGCAGGCCGCCGATTCCGAAGGGAAGGCCGATCAATGTCTGTGCCGCAAGGAGGATCCAGTCCTCAACTACCTTGAAGATCGGTCCGATAATAGTCATGGTCAGAATGCCGGTGACCAGTACGGTTACGAGCGGTGTCACAAAGAGATCGATGATCTCAGGCACGTGCTTGTGAAGCCATTTCTCCAGTGTGCTCATGAACAGAATGGCGATGATGACCGGGATGACGTGTCCCTGGTAACCGGTCTGCTGAATGGTCAGTCCGAATACCTTCCATACCGGGATATCCGCGCTGTTCATCGTTGCGACGCTCCAGGCGTTGACCAGATTCGGATGAATCATGATAAAGCCGATAACTGCCGCAAGGTAAGGATTGCCGCCGAACTTCTTCGCCGCGCTGACAGCGATCAGGATCGGAAGCATGGAGAGAGCCGCGCCCGCAAACAGGTTGATCATGTTGTAGTAGTCGCTGCCCGAAAGATTCGGGAACGCGTTCGCGAGACCTCCGAGAATACCGTTCAGAAGTCCGGAAGCGACGATTGCGGGGATGATCGGGACGAAGACATCGCCGAGCGTCTTGATTGCACGCATAAACGGATTCTGCTTCTGCGCAGCCGCCTCCTTCGCCGTCTCCTTCGTTCCCGCCTCGACACCGGAGATACTGATGAATTCATCGAATACCTTATTTACGGTTCCGGTGCCGAAAATGACCTGAAGCTGACCGGATGCCTCGAAGCATCCCTTTACGCCTTCTACATTTTCAACGGCTTCCTTGTTGACCTTGCTGTTGTCCTTGATGACCAGCCGCAGCCTGGTTGCGCAATGAGCGGCGGATGCGACGTTAGATGCGCCGCCGATGTTGTCCAGAACGCCCTGCGCTGCTTTTCTGTAATCCAGTGCCATTCTTCTTTCCTCCTTCTTGGTGGCATGCGTCAGATCTAGGGCGAGGCAGTCAGCCGTAAAAAACATTTGGCTGAATCCCGCCGCATGCTACGTCATCAGTAAGCAGAATGACAGGGACGGGAAGCCTTGCCGCAGAGGCTGCACACATAATGTGGAATCGTTCTCACATGCTTTCATTATATGGCTTTCTAAAATTTTTGTAAACGAAAACAGGACAGAATTAATACATGAAAATAAAGGACCATTTTGGTGCAACTTTCACAGTCAGACAGCATCCTTCGGGGCACGGACGGACTCTCCCTCTGTGAGTCTGCAGTCCATCCGCACGGATCTGGCAGCCTGTTCACTGCCTGAGAGCAGGCCCAGAAGGAGCCGGGCGGTTTCCTTTCCACTGGTCTTGTAGTAATAATGGACGGTAGAAAGACGCGGGGTGACAACCTGCCCCTTTTCAGAATCGCCGATTCCGGTAATCTGAATATCTTCCGGAATGTGGTAACCTTGTTCATGAAGGTAAACCATGGCACCGACTGCGATGCTGTCGGTGGCACAGAAAATAGAATCCGGGTCGGGATATCGGCGAATCAGTTCCTTGGCAGCATCGTATCCGGATTGAATTCGAAAGCCTGTCACAACCATTGCTTCAGGCGGAACAAGGATTCCGGCTTCGCTCATAGCGTCAAGAAATCCTGCCTTACGGTTGTGTCCGGCAGCCTCATCCAGCTCGGTAACGCCGATGTATCCGATTCTTTTTCCGGTCCGGGCCAGAATTTCTCCCTGCTGTCTTGCTGCCTTATAGTCATCGAAATAGACGCAGGAGCAGCAATTGCTGTGCTGTCCGAGGACAACCACGGGGAGAGGATAGTCACGGAGAATGGCGTCGTGTTCCTTTGTCCAGATTGTGCCGATGAGAATGACCGCGTCGACACTCCCGTTTGCCGCAAATAGTTTCAGATATTTGATTTCTTCCTGTTCATGGTTATTCGTATTGGCCAGAAGAATCTCGTATCCCGCTTTTGCGAGGACAGCGGTTATGCCATCGATCTCCCGGCTGATCGAATCGGAGTTCAGCTTCGGCAGGATTACACCGATCAGATTTGTCCGCTTCGTTCGCAGCATCTGGGCCTGTCTGGAGGGCTGGTATCCGGTCGATTCGATGACGGCCCGGATCCTGTCGGCCTTCTCCCGGCTCACATATCCGTCATTCAGGTATCTTGATACGGTGGTCCTTGAGACACCGGCCATTTTTGCAATTTCGTTGATTGTCATATGCTGTCGTTGTCCTTTTTAAAATAGTCAGATATGGAATCCATTCCACGATACTATTATACCTTCTGTCCTGCGCGGGATGCAATCCGGAACTTGCAGATATTACAAGGCATGCGTCAGAGGGGGCTGTTCACGCACCACGAAAACGGCAAAGATGTCATTTTGCTGGAATTATTCACCGTTCAGGAATTTTCGAAGCTCGACGATCCGGTCCCGAAGCTCTGCTGCCATTTCAAAGTTAAGCTCTGTGGCAGCCGCCTTCATCTGCTTCTCCAGCTTCCGGATGAGTTTTTCAATCTCAGCAGGAGACATGGATTCCGGATCTTTTTCGAGCTTCTTCTCATCGGCGGCGACATCCTTGGCGATGCTGATCAGGTCGCTGACCTTCTTCTGAATCGTTTTCGGTGTAATGTGGTGTTCTTCATTGTACTTCTGCTGTATCGCGCGTCTTCTCCTTGTCTCGTCGATGGCGTTCCGCATGGAGTCAGTGATCGTGTCCGCATACATGATGACATGGCCTTCGGAGTTGCGGGCTGCGCGACCGATGGTCTGGATCAGGGATGTTTCCGAGCGCAGGAAGCCTTCCTTGTCGGCGTCGAGAATCGCAACCAGCGTGATTTCGGGGATATCGAGCCCTTCGCGCAGAAGGTTGATGCCGACAAGAACGTCAAAGACATCGAGACGCATGTCACGGATAATTTTCGTCCGTTCTAGAGCATCAATGTCGGAGTGCAGGTAGTTCGCCCGAATGCCAGCTTCCTTCAGGTAGGTGGTCAGATCTTCCGCCATTCGCTTGGTCAGAGCGGTTACCAGGACCTTGTGATGCGCATGAACCTCTTTTTTTACCTCGCTGATCAAATCATCGATCTGCCCTTCTACCGGCCGAACCTCGACCTCCGGGTCCAGAAGGCCGGTCGGCCGGATGATCTGCTCTGCCCGGAGCATCTCATGGTTTTTCTCATATTCTCCAGGGGTCGCGGAGACAAACAGGATCTGATCGATCTTGTTCTCAAATTCTTCAAAGCTGAGAGGACGGTTGTCCAGAGCAGAGGGCAATCGGAAGCCGTAATCGACAAGAGTCGTCTTTCTGGAGCGGTCTCCTGCGTACATGGCGCCGATCTGTGGGATGGTACGGTGCGACTCATCGATGATGATCAGAAAATCATCCGGGAAAAAGTCCATTAGAGTATATGGCGGTTCTCCCGGCTTCAGGTTCGACATATGGCGGGAGTAGTTCTCGATTCCGGAGCAGACGCCGGTTTCCCGGAGCATCTCGATGTCGAAGTTTGTCCGCTCCTCAATCCGCTGCGCCTCCAGGAGCTTGTCCTCGCTCTTGAAAAAACGCACCCGTTCTTCCAGCTCTTCTTCAATCGCCTTTGTTGCGCGGTTGATGGTCTCCTGCGGCATGACATAATGAGAGGCCGGGGAGATCGAGACAAAATTCAGTATTTGCTTAACCTGTCCGGTCAGCAGATCAAACCGCTTGATCGAATCGATTTCGTCTCCGAAAAATTCAACGCGGATGCCGATATCACTTTCGTCCGCAGGAACAATGTCCAGGACATCTCCGTGCACCCGGAAGGTGCCGCGGTGAAAATCAATTTCATTCCGTTCGTACTGGATGTCAATCAGTCTGCGAATGACATCATCCCGGTCGATCTCCATGCCGGGCCGAAGGGGAATGATCATGTTCTCGTAATCCGCAGGGCTTCCCAGACCGTAGATACAGGAAACGGAAGAAACCACAATGACATCCCGGCGTTCGATGAGGGATGAGGTGGCAGAGAGCCGCAATTTGTCGATTTCCTCGTTTCGGGAGGAATCCTTCGCGATGTAGGTATCGGAAGACGGAACATAGGCTTCCGGCTGATAATAGTCGTAATAGGAAACAAAGTATTCTACGGCATTTTCCGGAAAGAATTCCTTGAACTCGCTGTAAAGCTGGGCGGCAAGGGTTTTGTTATGCGCGATGATCAGAGTGGGCTTCTGCAGCTGTTGAATGACATTGGCCATTGTAAAGGTTTTACCGGACCCGGTGGCGCCCAGCAGTGTTTCGCACTGATTTCCTTCCTGAAATCCCTTCACGAGCTCGGCAATGGCCTGCGGCTGGTCGCCGGTGGGCTTGTAGTCGGAGTGTAACTTGAATTCGGGCATAAATACTCCTTTCTGATGATCATTCCTTTTTTCACGCAGGGAAAAGGTTCTGTGTTGGTGCACAAAATAAAACGTATCGGAATTTTTCGTATTTCCTACGGGCGGGAAGAGGTGTCTGGGACATTCTCGTTCGATGTGTCGGAAACAGAGGAGACATCTTTGGCGTCTTCAAGGTCTGTGTCGGTATTTTTGTAGTTGCTCCCGGTCCCGTCGTTTTCCTTTATGATCTGCTCGATTGTTTTCCCGGAGATCTCTTCTTTCATAACGGCAGTTGCCTTCTCAAGCTGGCTGTCCGCGGTTTCATCCTTATCCGCCTCGACGGTGATGTTCGGCGTGATGCCGCTGCCATTGACATCGTTGTGATTCGGCGTGTAATAGTGCGTCGTTGTGATCTTCAGGACGCTCCCGTCCGAAAGGGTATAGGAATCCTGTTCGATTCCCTTGCCGTAGGTTACGGTGCCGACGGCTATTCCGACGTTGTAGTCCAGAACTGCCCCGGCAAACATTTCAGAGGCGCTGGCGGTGTTTCCGTTGACGAGAAGAATAACGGGGAGGTCCGTCTGATGATCGGTGTCATTGTCCCGCTGCCGTTCGTCTCCGTTGCGGTCCTGCTCATAGACCAGCGGACCCTTCGGCATGAAAACGCGAAGAGTATCGCAGCAGGCGCTGACCAGTCCGCCGAGGTTGTCTCTCAGGTCGATGATCAGTCCCTTCATGCCCTCCTGATTCAGACTGTCATAGGCGTCCTGAAACTGTTCGGAGGTGAGGCGGTTGAAGCTGGTGATCTGGATATACCCGATACTGTCATCCAGCATACTGCCGGTCACGACACTGCGGGTCAGCGTCTCCTTCGTCAGAGTAACTTCCCTGGAATCTCCTCCGGAAGCGGGCACAACGGTCATGGTGACCTGATCGCTGACGCTGTTCTGAATGAGCGAGACCGCGTCAGACGAGGTCATGTCTTCCGTGCTTTTGCCGTTCAGCATCGTGATCCGGTCGCCCTCAGCGAGTCCTGCCTTTTCAGCCGGGGAATCCTCCAGCACGGATTCGATCTTCAGCGCCTTGTCGTCCTCACTTTTCGAAATCGTAATTCCGATTCCTTCCATCTGCCCGTCGTTTGACATCTTGATTTTCTTGTACTGCTCCGCCGTGTAGTAGGTGGAGTATTTGTCGCCGAGTCCGGTCACCAGACCGAGATACATGGTGTTCGTCTCGGACTGTTCGTCAATATCGTTCAGGTAGTACCGGCGGATGATGCTCTGGATCTGACGGGCCTTCCGGTAGGCGGAAAGGCTCGAGGGGCTGGAGGGAGAGGAAAGCGGTCCGAGATTGAGATAGATGGAAAAAAAGACGACTCCCGAAAGGACCGTGACCAGGACGCCTGCGAGGAAAGGTTTCCAGTTTCTTCTTATTTTTTCGAGGAAACGATGCAGAAAGAGCCGCCTGTTCGAGTGATTCATATTGTTGTCTGCCATTTG
Source organism: uncultured eubacterium 1-6 (assembly GCA_903789595.1). Lineage (GTDB taxonomy): Bacteria > Bacillota > Clostridia > Lachnospirales > Lachnospiraceae > Bilifractor. The sequence goes on along the minus strand of CAIFEZ010000004.1, from coordinate 124,674 downwards.
TAAACCTTCCTGGAATCATACCTGGTGCGGCGCGGCAGCTGCCCGACGCAGCTGCCGCGCGATGTGTGTCATAGGAAAAACCCCGCCCTTTTCCGTCGGCAATGGTAAGAAACCAGATGGAAAAAAGCGGGGTGATGTACCGGACTTTTTCTTCCTGTATCCCTGAAGATCAGAAAAAAGAAGAATCCGGAGCAGATCATACCTTCAGATGCTTATGGATAGCTGCCAGCGATCCGATCAAAGCGATTCCGACGCCGAGGATAAGCCCGACCGGAAGCAGAATGCGGTAAACGGAATTGACCGGAAGCAGGCCGTTCATAAAGCTGCTCAGCACGCTGAAACGTGACAGGATGTAGCTTACCGCCTTATTGTACACGAAATAAATGATGATAAGCGGAATGGCTGCACCGATCAGACCGATCAGGATACCCTCGAGAATAAACGGAAGCCGGACAAATGCATTCGTCGCGCCGATCAGCTTCTGTATGGCGATCTCCTCTTTCCTGACGTTGATGCCGACCGTGACGGTATTGTTGATCAGGAACGCCGAGACCACGAGAAGCACCAGGATGATGATGATGGAAATCGTGGCAATGAGACGGTTCATCGTCGAAAGCGTCGTGGACGCCTGTTCACTCTGGTTGACCTGACGGACGCCGTCCAGTCCCTGGATGTAGCTTACCAGCTTGTCCTGCTGCTCGATGTTGTTCGGATATACCTCAAAATGTGCGGAATTCGCGAGAGGGTTGTCGTTGTTGTTCCTCCATCCCTCTGCCGCTTCCTCGTTGCCGCTGAAATATTTGGCGGAGAAGCTCGCCCATGCTTCATCCGCGGATACATAGCGCATTTCCTTTACCATATCTGTCTGGCTGCTGATCTCGGAGCCGATGCGGTCGATGCCCGCCTGATCCACATCTTCATTGAAGAAGACGGTAATTCCGACGTTTGTCTCCACATTCCGGAGAATATAGGAGAAGTTCAGTACGATCGAAAAAAATACGCCGAAAATAAAAATACATGCTGACATCGTCGCAATGGAGGCCAGGGAGAACATCTTGTTCCTCACGATGTTCTTGGCGCCCTGTCCGGCATTGTAAAAGATACTTCTAATCTTCAATATAACCACCTTCCTGTTCGTCGCTTACAATGACGCCTTTTCTCAGCCGGATGACCCGTTTCTTCATTTTGTTGACGATTTCCCGGTTATGAGTGACTACTACAACGGTGGTTCCCCGCATATTGATTTCTTCCAGAAGTTCCATGATCTCCGCGGAATTCTTCGGATCAAGGTTTCCGGTCGGCTCGTCCGCGAGAAGAATATCCGGCCGGTTGACAAGAGCCCTTGCAAGAGCGACCCTCTGCTGCTCTCCGCCGGAGAGTTCGCTCGGATACGAACGGTACTTGGTGGCAAGGCCGACCAGGGTAAGGACCTCCGGAACCCGTTTCTTGATGATGCGGTTCGGTTTTTCGATTACACGCTGGGCAAAAGCCACATTCTCATAGACATTCCTGTCCTTCAGAAGACGGAAATCCTGGAATACAACGCCGAGCCCGCGGCGGTATTTCGCGATTTTGCTGCTCCGCATCCGGTTCAGGTTATGACCGTTGATGGTAATCTTTCCGGATGTCGGGCTGAGCTCCTTCAGCATCAGCTCAATCATGGTGGTTTTGCCCGACCCGCTGTTGCCGACGATGAACACGAATTCCCCTTTTTCGATGTTCAGAGATACATGATCAATCGCAGGGTTCTGGCCTTTCTCATATATCTTCGTAACATTATCGAATGTTATCATTAATACTCCTCCTGCTGCTGTACTGCCGGAGAACCGGGCGTCAGTAGTCCAGTGTCTCCATATACTTCATATACTTGACGACCATGAGGGCGATCTTGAACGTGATGGCGTCCTCGAATACTCTCAGGTCAAGGCCGGTGCTCTTCTGAAGCTTGTCCAGCCGGTATACAAGGGTATTTCTGTGAATATAAAGCTGCCTGGATGTCTCTGACACATTCAGATTGTTCTCAAAGAACTTGTTGATGGTCGTAAGTGTCTCCTCGTCAAAATCATCCGGGGACTTATTCGCAAAAATCTCGCGGATGAACATCTTGCACAGAGGGATGGGAAGCTGATAGATCAGACGGCCGATCCCGAGCTGGTTATATGCGTAAACGTCTTTTCCGTCGGAGAAAATTTTTCCGACATCCATGGCCATTTTCGCTTCCTTGTAGGAGCGGGATACCTCCTTCAGCTCCTTGACGATGGTACCGAACGCGATGTGAACGTCTCCCTCCGGATCCCTTCCGACCGCGTCAAGAATCGAATTCGCGAACTTTTCCGCTTCGGCATAGTCATCCTCTTCTTCCAGCTCCTTGACGATGATGATGCTCTTTTCGTCGATGGCGGTGATGAAATCGGAGTTTTTGCCGTTGATGGTATTCTTGATATTCTCAAGGTTTCCCTGATGGTCCTTCTCCTGAGGCGCCTCCAGAATATATACAACTCTTCTGGCGTCCGGTGTGATGTGGAGCTTCTTTGCGCGGTTATAGATATCGACAAGCAGAAGGTTGTCCAGAAGAAGGTTCTTGATGAAGTTGTCCTTATCAAAGCGCTCCTTATACGCGGTCAGGAGGCCCTGAAGCTGGAATACGGCCATCTTTCCGACCAGAAGATTTTCATCTCCGGATCCCTGGGCAAGCAGAATATATTCGAGCTGATGCTCATCGTACACCTTGAAAAACTGTACTCCGCGTATGGTCTGGGAGTCTGCCTGTGACTGAGCGAAATCAAGCAGATCATCCTTTGCCGCATCCATTTCAGAGGACGTGGAAACCAGAAGTTTTCCGGCGGTATCATATACGCCGAAATCCATCTTGGAGATATTTTTGAGTCCCTCAATCGTACTCTGCAGAATCTGATTCGAAATCATTTTGCTACCCTCTTTCATTTTAAGCTGCCGAAAACCGCGTCTGTGCTCATTTGACGCTGTTCACGCGAATCAAACAAATATATTTTATAATAAATGACACAAAAATGGAAGCATATTTGTGCATTATTTTAGGTGACGCATGTTTCATGGTTTGGCAGCCTAAAACTGACGGTCGAATTGTAACACTTTTGTAAATATATTGCAACCTTTACATGCAGAAGATAAATTATTGTATTACACTTCAAAGAGCAGATCTCCATAGGACGGCATGGGCCACAGCGATTTATCCACGATCTGTTCCAGTTCATCGATCGGTCTGCGGAGCGCCTCCATAGCCGGAGCTACTCTGTCGTGACAGAACTTCGCCTGTTCTCTTCCTCTCGCCATTGTATTGGCCTGAGCATCTGTCTCTGACAGTGCGCGGAGCGCGTTCATGCTCTCCCGAAGGAGACTGCTGGTTCTCTGAAGCAGCTCGGTCTGCACGGAAACCTCGTCGACACCTGCGGCACGAACCGCGTTAATGGATTCGGCAAGTCCGGTGGTATACCGGATGACAGCCGGAATCAGACGCTTGCTGGCAATGTTGATCATTGCCTTTGCCTCGATGTTGATTGTCTTGGCATAGTTCTCATATTTGATCTCCGCACGGGATTCCAGCTCGGTCTGGGTGAAGACGTGGAACTTCTCATACATGCGGACCGTCTGATCGGTGACGAGCTCCGGAATCGCGTCTACTTCGCAGGTGATGTTCGGCAGGCCCCTTCTTTCAGCTTCCTTTACCCATTCTTCAGAGTAGCCGTCGCCGTTGAAGATAATGCGCTCATGCTCAGTGAAATTCTTCTTGATCAGATCATGAACCGCCTGCGGGAAGTGCTCAGCCTTCTCCAGAATGTCACAGGCATCTGAAAATGCTTCTGCCACAATGGTGTTCAGAACGACATTCGGCTCTGCGATGGAATCCTGTGAGCCGACCATGCGGAATTCGAATTTGTTTCCGGTGAAAGCAAAGGGTGACGTACGGTTCCGGTCGGTCGCGTCCTTATACAGATCCGGAAGGCTGGAAACTCCTGTGGAGAGCCGTTCGCCCTTGAGGCTTCGCTTTGCGTCGCCTGTGCTGATCAGCTGCTCTACGACATCCTCGAGCTGCTCTCCGAGGAAAATGGACAGGATGGCCGGCGGCGCTTCATTCGCGCCGAGTCTGTGGTCATTTCCCGGATCAGCTGCGGATTCCCTGAGAAGGCCGGCATGCTCGTCCACAGCCTTCACAATACAGGAAAGGATCAGAAGAAACTGAATATTCTCATGAGGGGTCTTTCCCGGATCCAGCAGATTGATCCCGTCATCGGTGGTCAGAGACCAGTTGTCATGCTTTCCGGAGCCGTTTACGCCTTCAAAGGGTTTCTCATGCAGAAGGCACTTCAGTCCGTGCTTCCTGGCCACTCGTTTCAGCGTCTGCATCACAAGGTGATTGTCGTCTGTTGCTACATTCGCCTCGGAATAGATGACAGCAAGCTCATGCTGACCCGGCGCGACCTCGTTGTGCTCGGTTTTTGCGGTAACGCCCATTTTCCAGAGCTCAATATCCACATCCTTCATAAAGGAAGCAATGCGGGGCTGAATGATTCCGAAATAATGGTCATCCATTTCCTGACCCTTTGCCGGCATGGTTCCGAACAGCGTGCGGCCGGTATAGATCAGATCCTTGCGCTGCAGATATTTCTTCTCATCTACAATGAAGTATTCCTGCTCTGCGCCGATAGATGGAGTGACCTTTGTGGAGGTCGTGTTCCCGAACAGCTTCAGAAGACGAAGAGACTCCCGGTTGATGACCTCCATGGAACGGAGCAATGGCGTTTTCTGGTCCAGCGCCTCTCCTGTATAGGAACAGAATGCGGTCGGGATGCAAAGAGTGGCACCGCCCTCATCCTGGCGAATAAATGCCGGAGAGGTGCAGTCCCATGCCGTGTATCCTCTTGCCTCAAACGTGGCGCGCAGGCCTCCGGACGGGAAAGACGACGCGTCCGGTTCTCCCTTGATCAGCTCTTTTCCGGAAAAGCTCATCAGAGTTTTGCCGGAAGGAAGCGGCGAGGTGATGAATGAATCATGCTTTTCTGCGGTAAGTCCGTTCAGGGGCTGAAACCAGTGCGTATAGTGGGTAGCGCCCTTCTCGATTGCCCATTCCTTCATCTCATGCGCGATGACATCTGCGGTATCCAGATCCAGATCACCGCCTTCGTTGATGATTTTTTTCAGCTTGGCATATACCTTTTTCGGAAGACGCTCCTGCATGGTTTCGTCATTGAACACGAGCTCGCCGAAGATGTCGGCCGGATTAACATAGGGATTAAAATCGTCTGTCATGATTTCCTCCTGCTTGTCTGGGAATAGTTTCTGTCAGCCTGAACAGCTGCAGAAAAATGTGACTGTAAAAAAGACTGCCGCACTAATGCGGCTAGTGCGGCAGTCCAAATATTTACGCGGACAGTGTGCCGCATCCGATCACAACAGGATCAGTGCGGCGGGCGTCGCGATAAAGAGATAGAAAACCCGCTATGCGGATTTTATCCCGTTTACCCGACCTCAGGCCTTGTCTACGGAACCAAAGAGTCTCATCTTCTCTTCTACCTTTGCGCAGATTGCATCAGCGCCGGGCTTCAGAAGCTTTCTGGGATCGAATCCCTTGCCCTGCTGATCTTTGCCTGCTTCAATGTATTTGCGGGTTGCATCCGCGAATACGAGCTGGCACTCGGTGTTTACATTGATCTTGGAAACGCCGAGAGAGATAGCTTTTGTGATCTGGTCATCCGGAATTCCTGTGCCGCCGTGAAGAACGAGAGGCATATCGCCGGTCTTGGCCTTGATCGCCGCCAGTGTGTCGAAGGAAAGGCCCGGCCAGTTCGCAGGATATACTCCGTGGATATTGCCGATGCCTGCCGCGAGGAAATCAACGCCGAGGTCCGCAATCTTCTTGCACTCCTCGGGATTTGCGCACTCGCCCATGCCTACGACGCCGTCTTCCTCTCCGCCGATGGCTCCGACCTCAGCCTCGATAGAAAGACCGAGCTTATGAGAAACGGAAACCAGCTCGGTAGTCTTCGCGAAGTTCTCGTCAAACGGAAGGTGAGAGCCGTCGAACATGATAGAAGTGAAACCAGCCTTGATGCAGGCATAGCAGGCGTCGTAATCACCATGATCCAGATGAAGCGCAACCGGAACCGTGATTCCGAGGGATTCGTCCATGGCTTTAACCATAGCAGCCACGGTCTTATAGCCTGTCATATACTTTCCGGCGCCCATGGACACGCCGAGAATAACCGGGGAGTTCAGCTTCTGCGCTGTTTCAAGGATCGACTTCGTCCACTCCAGGTTGTTGATATTGAACTGGCCTACTGCATAATGGCCGGCCTGTGCCTTTTTAAGCATCTCAGCTGCGTTAACTAACATATCTTATCCTCCTTAGGATTCCTGCGTACATTGTTGCTGTGTACCGTTTCGACTGAAGAAGAGCCTCTGCCCCGGATTCCGCTCCGCGCGTACATTCCGTGTCGCAGACGGGTTCTGATCTTCTGACGCACTCATTATATACTAAGTCGTTTCACGATTGCAATAGCCTGTGAATTAGATGTCAAAAATTGGCGACAGTTTTGCTATTCAGTGCTTTTCCCCTGTGCTGTTCTGATCCGGATAGGTTTTGTTCCTGCGGTTCAGATAGAGATGGAGTTTCTTGTGACAGTTCTCGATGGTGACATGATTATGGGAATCCCCGTACTCGCCGTCGAGCGTCCATGCAATCTCCTCGGAGGAATCAATAACGATTCTGCGCGCCTTCAGCTTGTCGACGAGGGCAGAGGTATTCTCGGTGATGTTCAGGAGGTTCTGCACAATTTCATTGACCTCGATGGGGTTTGTAGGTGTGCGGACCAGAGTCACTTCAAAGAGTCCGTCATTCATATCGACTGAGGTTCCGGTCAGATTGCGCATACCGCCGACGACACGGGTATTTGTGATCATGCCGTAGGTGTAGTTGCCTTCAATACGGCGGCCGTCCACCTGAATGATCAGATGATAGCTGGGAATTCGAAAAACTTCCTTCCCGGCCTGCAGAAGATATGCCAGATGGCCGAGATTATTCTTCAGTGTCTGATCTGTCTCATAGGACACGTTTGTAAACATGCCAAAGGCTGCGACATAGGTGAAGAACTTGTCGTTGAAAGCTCCGACATCGCATTGATACAGATCTCCCAGGACAATGTCGCGTGCGGCCTGAAGCATGTCGCGCGGAATTGCCAGGCTGTTGGCGAAGTCATTCGTGCTGCCTGCGGGGATGTATCCCACGGGGAGGTCCGGAACAGTATCCATGACACCGTCTACAACCTCGTCCAGTGTTCCGTCTCCGCCGCTGCAGACCACGCAGTCACTCATGGCTGCGTAATCCTTCACAAACTGTGTCGCATCTCCTACTGCCTGTGTCGGATGAGCAACAACGTCAAAACCGCCCTGGGTGAAAATGTCTATGATGTCCGCAAGCCGATCCCGGATCATGCCCTTTCCGGAATGCATATTGTAGATGAAGAGGAGCTTCTTACCCATAAAAACCCTGCCCTTTAATAGATATATGTATGCGTTTTCGAAGAGCTTATGCTGATGACTGTATAAGTCCCCGCGTCACTATAGCTGCTTCGCAGCTTTCGTGCCGCTGTTTTGACACTGTATAAGTCCCCGCATCACTATAGCTGCTTCGCAGCTTTCGTGCCGCTGTTTTGACACTGTATAAGCTGCGGATTGCTTCGTGCTTCGCACTCCCGCAATCCTTCAGGTATTCGCACTTCCGTGCCGCTTACGCGTCACTTCGTGCTCATACCTGTTGCCTTCGAAATCGCATCCAGCCTCTTACGCACGCTTCGCGTGCGACGAGCTCTGTCTGCGTTTTCGAAGAGCTTATACAGTGTATTTTACAGCATGGATTTGCATCTTTCAATCTGACGGGACGTGACAGAAAATGAAAAATATATAAAAATGACCGCATCCTGAATGAATGCGGTCAAATAAATCCTGTCCCGACAAAGCGGATTATACAAGTTCGATCAAAACTTCCATTGCTCCGTCGCCTTTGCGCTGACCGATCTTGATGATTCTGGTGTAACCGCCGTTGCGGTCTGCGTATTTCGGAGCGATCTCATCGAACATCTTCGCTGCCATGTCAACAGTCTTTGTATTGGCTTTTCTGCCCTTGGCCTCAGCCGGAACCTCAGTTACCGGATAGAATACCTTGTTCATCTGACGGCGGGCATGAAGTCTGGAAGGAAGATCCTTCTTGATTTCCTTCTGAACCTCTGTGTAAACGGTAACCTTCTTGCCGTTCTCCACTTTCTTTACACGCTTGCCGTCGGCATCCTTCTGCGGAACCTTGGCGGTAACGGTAACAGTCTCAAAGTTGTCCTTTTCACGAACTGCCATAGCGATAAGGCTCTCTGCGATCTTACGGATTTCACCGGCTTTGGTCTCGGTGGTGCGGATCTTTCCGTGATAAAGCAGGTTTGTAACCTGGTTTCTGAGCAGAGCCTTTCTCTGAGATGATGTTCTGCCAAGCTTTCTGTATTTCGCCATTTCTGTATTTCCTCCGTTATTTGTGGAACGGATGTTCATGCTTCTTCGGACTTACTGAACATCCGCCTTGATCTACAAATAGAACACGTTCACCCTGCACTTCCGGTCTTACGGGTTAACTGTATATCTGTAATAATATATAGAATTCGATTACTGCTCTTCACTCGGAGCAAGGGACAGTCCGAGCTCATTCAGCTTCGCAAGGACCTCCTCGAGGGATTTGCGCCCGAGATTGCGGACCTTCATCATATCCTCGGAAGTCTTGCTGCAGAGCTCTTCTACTGTATTGATGCCTGCGCGTTTCAGGCAGTTGTAAGAACGAACTGAAAGCTCAAGCTCGTCGATATTCATCTCCAGAACCTTTTCTTTCTCGTTGCTCTCTTTTTCGATCATGACCTCTGCTGTCTTCGCGTTTTCGGAGAGATCAATGAAGAGCTTCAAATGCTCACTGAGAACCTTTGCCGCAAGGCTGACTGCCTCATCCGGTCCGAGAGTTCCGTCCGTGTAGACGTCCAGAGTCAGCTTGTCATAATCGGTGACCTGACCGACACGGGTATTCTCTACTGTCATGTTGACACGCTCAACCGGTGTGTAAATCGCGTCAACCGCGATCACTCCGATCGGCATGTCGTCGGTTTTGGTCTTGTCAGCGCCTACATATCCGCGGCCGTTTGTGATGGTAAGCTCCATGTAGAGCTTGCAGTCGGCGCCGCCATTGAGATGCGCGATCACCTGATCCGGGTTCATGATCTCAATATCCTGGTCAACCTGAATATCAGAAGCACGAACGACGCCTTCACCCTCATACTCGATGTATGCGACCTTCGGCTCGTCGGAACTGCTGTTATTCTTGATGGAAAGGCTCTTAAGGTTCATGATGATTTCAGTTACATCCTCTTTTACGCCCGGAATGGAACTAAACTCATGCAGAACACCTTCGATCTTTACCTGGCTGACAGCAGCTCCCGGCAGGGACGAAAGCATGATTCTGCGAAGAGAATTTCCAAGGGTTGTGCCGTATCCGCGCTCCAGAGGTTCAACGACAAATCTGCCGAATTTCTTATCTTCTGAAATCTCGCTAATTTCAATTTTGGGTTTGTTAAAATCAAACACCTTCAAGTCCCTCCTTCTTGTACACGGTCGTCCGATTTCCTGCAAATAACTCTGTATTCATCCAATGCATGTGTGCTTATGGAATGTCAGGAATTATTTGGAGTACAGCTCGACGATCTGCATCTCGTTAACCGGAACATCGATCAGATCACGTGCCGGAACCTGAGCGACTGTGCCCTGCAGAGCTTCTGCGTTTACGGTCAGCCAGGACGGAACAACGCGTCCGGATGTTGCGTCAGCGATATCTTTCATGCGCTGGGTGGATTTCTTGCTTTCCTTGATTTCGATAACGTCGCCCGGCTTTACCTCATAAGAAGGAATGTTAACAACCTTGCCATTAACGGTTACGAATTTGTGATCAACCATCTGTCTTGCCTCTTTTCTGGTTCTTGCGAATGCAAGGCGGAAAAGAACGTTGTCAAGACGAAGCTCCAGCAGAGCCATGAGGTTCTCACCGGTCTGACCTTTCATGCGGTCAGCCTTTGCGTAGTAATTGCGGAAGGGCTTCTCAAGCACTCCGTAAATGAATTTTGCTTTCTGCTTTTCGCGCAGCTGCGCGCCGTACTCGGAAACCTTGCGGCGGTTGTTTCTCAGCTGACGATTGGATTTCTTATCAATTCCAAGATATGTCGGATCAAGTCCAAGGGATCTGCATCTCTTCAGGACCGGTGTTCTATCTACTGCCATTTATATATGACCTCCTGTTGTCAATCAGACTCTTCTACGTTTCGGCGGGCGGCATCCGTTGTGCGGAACCGGGGTAACATCACAGATACTCGTAACCTCAAGTCCTGCTGCAGCCAGTGCGCGGATTGCTGCCTCACGGCCTGAACCGGGTCCCTTTACGAATACGTCAACACTCTTTAATCCATGAATAAGAGCTGCCTTGGTGGCAGTCTCCGCAGCCATCTGTGCCGCATATGGAGTAGATTTCCTTGAACCTTTGAAGCCAAGCCCGCCGGCACTTGCCCAAGACAGTGCGTTACCTGCCGTATCGGTCAGTGTAACGATTGTGTTGTTGAAAGATGCCTGAATATGAGCCTGTCCGCGTTCAACGTTTTTCTTAACGCGACGTTTTGTCGCTTTCTTAACTGCTTTTGGCATAATAAAAACTAACCTACCTTTTCCAAATTAATCGCTTTGTCTTCTGATTGTCAAAATGTTCCTGCGGAACCGTCATCAACAATTATTTCTTCTTGTTGGCGACTGTTCTTCTCGGGCCCTTGCGTGTTCTCGCGTTTGTCTTCGTCTTCTGTCCGCGAACAGGAAGTCCCTGTCTGTGACGTTTTCCGCGGTAGCAGCCGATCTCCTGAAGACGCTTGATATCCATTGCCGTCTGGCGTCTCAGATCACCCTCAACGGTAACCTGAAGTTCCTCGATTGCGGCAGCAATGTTTTTTACTTCGTCATCCGTAAGATCTCTCACACGTGTATCCGGATTCACTCCAGCCTGCGCAAGGATACGATTGGAAGTTGCTCTTCCAATTCCGTAGATATAGGTAAGACCTATCTCTACACGTTTGTCTCTTGGTAAATCTACACCAGCTATACGAGCCATGTGCGTTTTCCTCCTTTGATTCTGACCAGTCATGAGTTGCTGAAATTCCGCTGGTCTGGTTAATACCATCTTAAATGGGATGCCGGTATGATACATCCAGCTGCCCAGACGACGGCAGCCTTTCCTTTCCCGGTCACGACGGCGCCGGTAAGGTTTTAAGCGATATTATAAGGGATCAATCCCGGAGCATATACCCTGCCCGGTGATGTCCGCCGGAGGTATCCTGACGCAGCCAGTCAGGTCTCACTTTATAATATCAGTTCCGCATAAGCAGAAGGTCAGATTGATAAAAGGGAATCAACCCTGTCTCTGTTTATGCTTTGGATTCTCACAAATGATACGAATACTGCCTTTTCTCTTGATAACTTTGCATTTCTCGCAGATCGGTTTCACAGAAGATCTTACCTTCATGAGTATCCTCCTTTCTTTTGATGAAAGCATCATTGATATTGCCTGTACCCTGTCAGCCGCCTTCCGGTGGGTTAGTCCTTATGACGGCACAAAAAGATACGTATAGCATTGTATCATTGAGGTTAATTTTATGCAAGAGAAATTTACTAAAATTTGAAAGATTTTTTCGTATGAAATGCCAGTAGACATGCAGTCAATCTATGATAACAGGCGCCCCGAAACAGACAGGCGGCCATAATAATGATCAGGAAGGAGATCCTAAAATGAAACAGGCTTTTCTGTCGCGGCGTCCGGACTGCCGGCCGCTGTAGAAAAGCCTATGATGAAAGATTATTTATCTCTCCAGATAATTCTGCCCTTGTCGAGATCGTATGGGGACAGTTCCAGTGTCACTTTGTCGCCGGGCAGGATACGGATAAAGTTCATTCTCAGCTTGCCGCTGATATGAGCCAGTACCACATGCTTGTTCTCAAGTTCGACACGGAACATCGCGTTCGGAAGTTTTTCGAGCACAACGCCTTCTACTTCAATTACATCTGCTTTTGACATGAAAGTTCCTCCTTGCATTTTAGTGCATTTCTGATATCGGTATCGGTAAGGGTCTGCTGTTTCTGAATCAGGGCCTTTATAGACGGCGCGGTCTGAAAGCCGGGCTGGATATGGATCCGTTTCTTTTTCTTTGGATGAGCCAGATTTCTCCCTGCTCCGTCTGTCAGCCAGATGTCGCCGTCTGATATTCTTGCTACGATGTACAGCTTACCCTTGTCATGTCCTGCAAGGCTTCTGGCATACATTCCTTCCTTCAGCTGTCTCATAGGTTACCCCTTATTCATCCGGCGAGAGCGTCAGAATCTCAGGCTCTCCCTCCGTGATGAGGATTGTATTCTCGTAGTGGGCCGCCAGCGATCTGTCTTTCGTTACCACGGTCCATCCGTCATTAAGCCATTCGACTTCATAGGACCCGGTGGAAATCATCGGTTCGATCGCAAGTGTCATTCCGGGCTGAAGCCGGATGCCGCGTGTTTTCTGTGCAAAATTGGGAATCTGGGGATCCTCGTGCATTTCTCTGCCGATTCCGTGTCCGCAGAGGTCGCGGATCACGCCATATCCTCTGTCCTCCGCATAGGAGCCTATCGCGGTGCAGATATCATTCAGATGAAGGCCTGCCTTTGCGTAACGGATTCCTTCAAAAAAAGACTGCTCCGTTACATCGATAAGGTCCTGTGCCTCCCGGCTTATGTTTCCCACAGCGTATGTTCTTGCCGCGTCCGAATGATACCCGTCGTAGATCAGACCGGCATCGAGACTGATGATATCCCCGTCCTTTAGGATGCGGTCTCTGTCCGGTATTCCGTGTACGACCTCTTCATTGATCGAGGTGCAGACGGATGCGGGATAACCGGAGTAGTTCAGAAAGTTCGGGACTCCGCCCAGATCCCGGATCAGCTTCTCACCGGCTTCATTGATCTCCCAGGTGGATACGCCGGGGCGGATCATATCCCTAAGCCCCTTGAAAACCTCCTGCAGCAGACGGTTGGACTTGCGCATCGCCATGATTTCCATTGAATTTTTGATTGTAACTGACATGATCGGCCTCGAATCTAACTGCTTCAACTGCTTTATTATACAGAATCAGCCCAGTTTTGCAACAATATCGGCAAAAACTTTGTCGATATCCTGCGTTCCGTCTACGGAGAATAGAACACCGGCTTTTGAGTAGTAGTCGATGAGGGGCTGTGTCTGCGCGTGATAAACGTTGAGACGCTTCTGGACCGTCTCCGGTTTGTCGTCATCGCGAAGGACGAGCTCAGATCCGCAGTTGTCACAGATTCCTTCCTTTTTGGGCGCATTATAGACGAGATGATAGGTAGCACCGCACTTCAGGCAAGCGCGTCTTCCCGACATACGGCTGACGATATTCTCGTCCGGAACTGTGACATCGATCGCATCGTCGATCTTCTCGCCGCGCGCGTCGAGAGCCTTGGTGAGAGCCTCTGCCTGGGGGATCGTTCTCGGGAAGCCGTCCAGAACGTATCCGTTCGCGGCATCCGGCTGTGAGATTCTGTCTACGACAAGATCACAGGTGAGTTCATCCGGAACCAGAAGGCCCTGATCCATGTACTCCTTTGCTTTTCTGCCCAGCTCTGTTCCCTCTTTGATGTTTGCGCGGAAAATATCTCCCGTCGAAATGTGCGGAATTCCGTACTTTTCGGCGATTTTCTTCGCCTGTGTGCCTTTGCCTGCGCCAGGTGCGCCCAACATGATGATTTTCATTAAATGTACCTCCCGGAAATAATGATAAATTCGAAAGTTTATCCTTCTGCGCGTTAATTGACGCAGACGAACCAGTATTATCTTATTGTATACATTTCGTCGGAATGCGTCAAGACAGCAGAAAAGGCTGCAGATATCTGCAGCCCCTCTGAAAACAATTTTATGATTTCATTATTCTGAAAGGAATCCCTTGTAATTGCGAACAAGCATCATAGATTCCACCTGTGTCAGTGTCTCCAGAATGACGGAAACAATGATGATCAGTGAGGTTCCGCCGAATGATACATCCGCGTTGAACAGGCCATTGAAGATGTAAGGAATGACACATACAATGATCAGTCCTACCGCGCCGATAAAGATTACGTATTTCAGAACGGAATTCAGATAGTCTTCGGTTGCCTTGCCCGGCCGGATGCCTGGGATAAAGCCACCCTGTTTCTTCATATTGTCTGCGACCTCGATCGGGTTGAAGGTGATCGAAGTATAGAAATATGCGAAGAAGATGACGAGCAGAACATAAAGCACAAGACCGAGCGTTGAGAACCAGTCAGATGTGTCAAACCAGTTGCTCGAGCTGAGCATCTTGATGATCTTGCCGCCCCAGCCTGCGGGGGATTTGCCTGTGAAAGCAACAATGATTCCCGGGAAGGACATGATGGATGATGCAAAAATGATAGGAATAACGCCACCGGTATTCACCTTCAGGGGAATGCTGGAAGACTGACCACCGATCAGGCGCCGGCCGACCATTTTCTGTGAATACTGAACCGGTATTCTTCTTTCGGCTCCGTTCAGAATAAGCGTCAGCACGACAATCGCGAGAATAATGACTGCGATTACAACCCAGGCAACCGCTGCCTTTGCGATGGTTTTTCCCTTTACGAAGTTGTCATAGAGGGTAATCATATCCTGCGGGACACGTGAAAGAATATTAATCAGAAGCACGACGGAGATACCGTTTCCGACACCCTTATCATTGATCTGCTCTCCGATCCACATAAGAAAACAGGAACCGGCCGTAAGGCTTGCCACAACGACGATGATGTTTACTGCGTTAAGATCAATAATCAGCTCATTGCCGAAGCCGATACACATTGCGACGGATTCAAATAAGGAAAGCGCCACGGTGAGGTATCTGGTGATCCGGTCAAGCTTTTTCCGGCCCTCTTCACCGTCTCTGGTCATCTCCTCCAGCGCGGGGAACGCGATGGTCAGAAGCTGCACAATAATAGACGCGGTGATGTAGGGGGTTATGCTTAACGCCAGGATGGAGAAATTGGTAAACCCGCCGCCCGTGAATGCGTTCAGAAAATTGAACGCATCCGTCGAGTTGCTGCTGAAATAGTTTGCAAAAAACTTGGTATCCACACCGGGAACCGGAACCTGAGAAGCCAATCGTATGATGACGAGCATGAGAAATACATAAAAAAGTCTCCGCCGTATTTCCTTGATTCGGAATGCATCACGCAATGTCTTAAACATCAGATCACCTCAATTGTTCCACCGGCTGCTTCAATTTTCTCTTTCGCACTTGCGCTGGCTGCTGTTACTCTTACGTTGAGCTTTTTGGTGAGCTCGCCGTTGCCGAGGATTTTAACGCCGTCGCGCGGATTGGAGACAATACCGCTCTCAACGAGTGAGGAGATTGTCACTTCAGAACCATCTTCGAATCTGTTGAGAACATCTACATTTACGGCAACGATTTCCTTGCTGTTTCTGCAGGTGAATCCTCTCTTCGGAAGACGTCTGTATAACGGCATCTGGCCGCCTTCAAAACCCGGTCTCGGTGCTCCGGAACGTGCTTTCTGTCCCTTGTGCCCCTTGCCGGCAGTTTTGCCATTTCCTGAACCATGTCCACGGCCTCTGCGGAAGTTATCGCTCTGTCTGGAGCCTTCTGCAGGGCTTAAATTTGATAAGTCCATTTGGTACCTCCTTCCAATTACTCTTCAACCTTGAGCAGATAACCAACCTGACGAATGATGCCGCGAGTGGACTCGTTGTCAGGCAGCTCTACTGAGTGGTTTAATTTTCTGAGCCCGATTCCCTCTACGATCTTTCTGTGTTTCGGAACACATCCGATTGTAGAGCGAACCAGTGTAACTTTAATTTTCTTATCCGCCATCTTAACTGTCCTCCTTATGCCTGAATCTCGTCAACAGATTTTCCGCGGAGTCTTGCAACTTCTTCAGGAGTCTTCAGAGCCTTCAGTCCTTCCAGCGTAGCCAGAACAACGTTCTGCTTGTTGTTGGAGCCGAGGCATTTGGTACGGATATTCTGAATTCCGGCAAGCTCAACTACGGCACGGGCTGTACCGCCTGCGATGATACCGGTACCTTCGGGAGCTCTCTTCAGAAGAACGGATGCGCTTCCGTAATTTCCGATGAAATCATGTGTAATGCTGTTGTTCTCATCTCTTGCAACGGAGATCAGATGCTTGACAGCATCCTCTCTTCCCTTGCGGATAGCCTCGGGAATCTCGACTGCTTTTCCAAGGCCTGCACCTACATGACCATTGCGATCACCTACGATTACAAGTGCGGTAAAGCGGGAGTTACGACCACCTTTTACAGTCTTGGAGACTCTCTTGATGGATACTACATTATCTTCCAGCTCGAGCTGGCTGGGATCAATGATTACGTGTCTCATATTCTGTGTTCTTCTCCTTCCTTAGAATTTCAGCCCTGCTTCTCTTGCACCGTCAGCAAGGGCCTGTACTTTACCGTGATAAATATAACCGCCACGATCAAATACTACCTCGGTGATGCCGGCTTCAATTGCTTTCTTGCCGATCACTGTGCCGAGATATTTTGCTGCAGCTACATCGTTTGTCTTCTCGAGCTCGCTCTTGACATCCTTCTCAAGTGTAGAAGCGGATACAAGTGTTCTGCCCTGGCTGTCGTCAATGATCTGTGCATACATATTCTCATTGCTGCGGAAGACGGAAAGACGCGGTCTCTCGGAGGTTCCTGCGATGTGATTGCGCAATCTTCTATGTTTTTTCTGGCGAACCTGTGCTCTGGATACTTTACTAATCATAATCACACTCTCCTTTAATTATTTCTTACCGGTCTTGCCGACTTTACGTCTGATTACTTCATCCGCATATTTGATTCCCTTTCCCTTGTAAGGTTCCGGTGCTCTCTTGCCTCTGATCTCAGCAGCGTACTGTCCGACTTTTTCCTTGGAGATTCCCTTAACCGTGATATTGTTTCCGTCTACAACGGTCTCAATACCTTCCGGGTCTTCCATCTCTACCGGGTGAGAGTAACCCAGGTTCAGAACCAGCTTCTTACCCTGTTTTGCAGCACGATAACCAACACCGTTGATCTCAAGCTTCTTCTCAAATCCCTCACTCACTCCGACTACCATATTGTGGATCAGGGAACGGGTCAGTCCGTGAAGCGCCTTTGTCGATTTCTCATCATTCGGTCTTGTTACTACAACTGCATCATCTTTTACTTCGATTGTCAGAATCGGTGCCATAGTTCTTACAAGCTCACCCTTAGCGCCCTTGACCGTAACTACATTGCCTTCTCCGACATTTACCGTTACCCCTGCAGGTACCGGCACTGGCATTCTACCAATACGTGACATTGCCAATTTCCTCCATTAACTTAGATTTTCGGGAAGCTCTGTGCGAGCCCCCTGTTTTCAGTTACATTTCGTAAAAGGTGTGTTTAACCTGCTTACAAACTTGCTGCGATGCGGCAGAATGCCGCGTCCCGCATTACCATACGAACGCGAGAACCTCACCGCCGACATGAAGCTTTCTGGCTTCCTTGTCGGTGATTACTCCCTGGTTTGTGGAAAGGATTGCGATACCCAGTCCGCCGAGAACCTTTGGAAGCTCATCTTTGTTGACGTAAACACGAAGACCCGGTTTGGAGATTCTCTTCATTCCGGTGATGATCTTCTCATTCTTATCAGCACCGTATTTCAGTGTAATGTGGATGTTTTTGAACGCACCCTCGTCAACAAGATCATATTTCTCGATATATCCTTCGTTAACAAGAATATCAGCGATGGAAATCTTCATTTTAGATGCAGGAACATCAACAGTATCATGTTTTGCTGCGTTTGCGTTACGAATTCTCGTAAGCATATCTGCAATCGGATCGCTTATTGACATTTTACATTTCCTCCTTTCTTTACCAGCTTGCTTTCTTTACGCCCGGGATCTCTCCCTTATATGCTAACTCACGGAAACAGATACGGCAGATGCCGTATTTCTTCAGTACAGAGTGCGGACGTCCGCAGATTCTGCAGCGTGTGTATGCTCTTGTGGAGAATTTCGGTTTCCGTGCCTGTTTGATTTTCATTGACTTTTTAGCCATGAATTCGATTCCTCCTCAATTACTTTGCGAATGGCATGCCAAACTGTGCCAGTAACTCACGTGCCTCTTCATCTGTCTTTGCTGTTGTAACAAAGATGATATCCATTCCTCTGACCTTGTCGATTTTATCATAATCGATTTCCGGGAAGATCAGCTGCTCTTTGATTCCAAGAGCGTAGTTTCCTCTGCCGTCAAAGGCATTCGGATTTACGCCGCGGAAATCACGTACACGGGGAAGAGAGAGGTTGATCAGGCGATCAGCGAACTCATACATGCGCTCTCCGCGAAGAGTAACCTTGCATCCGATCGGCATACCCTCACGGATCTTGAAGTTGGCAACGGATTTTTTCGCTTTTGTAACGACAGGTTTCTGACCGGAAATCTTCTCCAGGTCGGATACGGCAGAGTCAAGGAGCTTTGCGTTCTCCTTGGCCTCACCGACACCCATGTTGATGACGATTTTGGCGAGCTTCGGCACTTCCATGACGTTCTTGTAACCGAACTTCTTTGTCATGGCATCAACAATCGTATTATTGTATAACTCTTTATATCTGCTCATGTTTTATGCCTCCTCTCCTCAATCAATCACTTCGCCGGTCTTCTTGGCTACGCGGACTTTCTTGTCTCCGTCGAACTTGTATCCGATACGTGTTGTCTTGCCGTCCTTGAGGTAGGCAACGTTGGAAATGTCGATCGGAGCCTCTTTGTTGACGATGCCGCCCTGCTGATTTGCAGCGTTCGGCTTCACACTCTTTGTGACCATGTTGATGCCCTCAACAAGCACTCGATGGTTCTTGGCGTCAACAGAGAGAACTTTTCCTTCTTTGTCTTTATCTTTGCCGGCGATTACGCGGACGGTATCGCCTTTTCTAATCTTAACTGACATCGACGTCCTCCTTATAATACTTCCGGAGCTAAGGAAACAATCTTCATAAACTGTTTATCACGAAGCTCTCTGGCAACCGGTCCGAAAATACGTGTACCTGTTGGAGTTTTGTCATCCTTGATAATTACTGCTGCGTTCTCGTCGAACTTGATGTAGGATCCGTCTTTGCGGTGTACGCCCTTAACAGTACGTACCACAACGGCCTTTACAACATCACCCTTCTTAACAACGCCGCCTGGTGTTGCATCTTTGACAGAAGCAACGATGATATCACCGATATTTGCATATCTTCTTGTAGAACCGCCCATAACACGGATGCAAAGGATCTCTTTGGCACCGGTATTATCAGCAACTCTTAATCTGGTTTCCTGCTGAACCATTCTGGTAAACCTCCTTTAGCAATCCTGATTATTTCGCTCTCTCAATGATTTCAACCAGTCTCCATCTCTTGTCCTTGGACAGAGGTCTGGTTTCCATTACACGCACGGTATCGCCGATTTTGCACTCGTTGTTCTCATCGTGTGCTTTCAGCTTGTATGTCTTTTTTACAATCTTGTGGTAAAGCGGATGCTCAACGTGATCCTCGATTGCAACTGTGATGGTCTTGTCCATCTTATCGCTGACAACCTTGCCGACACGTGTTTTTCTTAAATTACGTTCTTCCACGATCTGTCTCCTTTCAATCGTTACGAATATCTGACCTGGAAAAATCAGTCAGCTGCCTTCGCATTCTGCGCGATGATAGTTGAAATTCTGGCAATGTTTCTGCGAACCTCGGTAATACGTGCGGTATTATCGAGCTGATTTGTAGCATTCTGGAATCTCAGGTTGAAAAGCTCTTTCTTCGCTGCAACAAGCTCATCATTCAGCTCTGCTGCGGATTTTGTTCTTAAATCTTCTACGTACTTTTTACTCTTCACTTGTTTCACCGCCTTCTACTTTCTCACGGGCAACAATCTTGCAGGTGCAAGGTAATTTATGCATAGCAAGACGAAGCGCCTCACGAGCAGCTTCTTCCGGAACACCAGCAATCTCGAAGATAACGCGACCCGGCTTAACAACAGCTACCCAGTACTCTACAGAACCTTTTCCGGATCCCATTCGGGTTTCAGCAGGTTTTGCTGTGACTGGCTTATCCGGGAATACCTTGATCCAAACCTTACCGCCACGTTTTACGTATCTGGTCATGGCTACACGGGCAGCCTCGATCTGGTTGGACTTGATCCAGCAGGGCTCGGTCGCGACAAGTCCATATTCACCCTGTGTTACGGCATTGCCTCTAAGGGCTTTGCCTTTCATAGAACCACGGAACTGCTTTCTATGTTTTACTCTCTTTGGCATTAACATAATTATTTATCGCTCCCTTCCTTATGATTCTTGGTTGGAAGTACTTCACCGTTGTAGATCCATGCCTTTACGCCGACTTTTCCGTAAGTGGTATCTGCCTCTGCAAATCCGTAGTCGATGTCTGCGCGAAGGGTCTGAAGCGGGATCGTTCCATCGCTGTAAAACTCTCTGCGGGCGATATCAGCGCCGCCGATACGGCCGGAGATGCTCGTCTTGATTCCCTTTGCACCTGCGCGCATGGTTCTCTGCATTGCTGATTTCATTGCACGTCTGTAGGACATACGGTTCTCAAGCTGAAGAGCGATATTCTCGGCTACGAGCTGAGCGTCACGGTCCGGTCTCTTTACTTCTTTGATGTCAACAACAAGCTTCTTGTCTGTGAACTGCTTGAGCTCTTTCTTGACTTTCTCGATCTCTGCGCCGCCTTTTCCGATGACTACACCCGGTTTGGAGGTGTAAACGGTGATCTTTACGCGGTCAGATGCTCTCTCGATCTCAATTTTGGATACACCGGAGGTGTACAGTCTCTTCTTCAGATATGTGCGGATCTTGTAATCCTCTGCCAGGTTGTCTGCAAAATCAGCTTCTGCATACCACTTGGAATTCCAGTCTCTAATAATTCCGACTCTTAATCCGTTTGGATTTACTTTCTGTCCCATGCTTTACCTCCTCTTATCGCTCATCAAGGATAACAGAGATATGGCTTGTACGTTTCTCGATTCTGTACGCACGTCCCTGTGCTCTTGGCTGAATTCTCTTCATCGTCGGTGCCTTGTTTGCATAGCACTCAGCTACATAAAGATTTGTTCTGGAAAGGCCGTTGTTGTTCTCTGCGTTTGCAACAGCTGACTCCAGCAGTTTCTTGATAACAGAGGAAGCATATCTCGGGCTGTATGTCAGAATGCCGAGAGCTGTCTCGACATCCTTGCCGCGGATTGCGTCCAGTACGAAGCAGGCCTTCTGAACAGACATTCTAGCGTAAGAAAGCTTTGCGGACGGTCTGGTTTCTTTATTTTCATTTCTTTCACGTTTGATCTGGCTTCTATGTCCCTTTGCCATTTTGAATAACCTCCTTTCGATCTACAATTACGCGCCGGTTCTCTTCTCGGTCTTCTCATGTCCTCTGTAGGTTCTGGTTGCTACGAACTCTCCGAGCTTGTGGCCTACCATATCCTCGGTGATATATACCGGAACATGCTTTCTTCCGTCGTGAACCGCAATTGTAAGTCCAACGAAGTTAGGGAATATTGTAGAGCGACGAGACCATGTTTTAATGACTGTTTTGTCGCCGGACTCGACAGCCTTATTAACGGCTTTCAGTAAGCTCTCATCAGCAAACGGGCCTTTTTTCAATGAACGAGCCATCGTTTATCCTCCTTAATTATAACGTCTTACCGTTTCTTCTGCGAACGATCAGTTTGTTAGATGCTTTGTTTTTCTTTCTGGTCTTAAGACCCATAGCAGGCTTGCCCCAAGGTGTGCAGGGACCCGGACGTCCGACCGGAGCCTTACCTTCACCACCACCGTGCGGATGGTCGTTCGGGTTCATGACAGATCCGCGAACATGAGGACGAATGCCCATATGACGGGATCTTCCGGCTTTACCGATATTTACCAGGTTGTGATCACCGTTGCCGATGATACCGATTGTTGCACGGCACTCAAGGGATACCATACGCATCTCACCTGACGGAAGTCGAAGGGTGGCATAGCCGCCTTCCTTTGCCATCAGCTGCGCTCCTACTCCGGCAGAGCGAACGAGCTGTCCGCCTTTGCCTTTGTGCAGCTCAACGTTATGTACCATAGTACCAACCGGGATGTCCTTCAGCGGCAGGCAGTTTCCGGGACGAACTTCAGCGTTGCTGCCGTTCATAACCTTCATGCCGACCTTGAGGCCTTCCGGTGCGAGGATATATGCTTTCTGACCGTCTGCATAGCAGATCAGCGCGATGTTTGCTGTGCGGTTCGGATCGTACTCGATCGCTTTCACCACTGCAGGAACATCATCCTTGAATCTCTTGAAATCAATGATTCTGTATTTTCTTCTGTTTCCGCCGCCGTGATGTCTGACGGTGATTTTTCCCTGATTGTTGCGGCCAGAAGTCTTCTTCAGTGAAACGGTAAGGGATTTCTCCGGGACGGTCTTTGTGATCTCCGCGAAATCCGATCCGGTCATATGTCTTCTGGAAGGTGTATATGGGTTATATGATTTGATTCCCATTACAGTATCTCCTTTCGATGTTTGTTATCGCGCGTCGCCGCGCATAAACTTGATATTACAGGCCCTCGAAGATTTCAATTTCCTTGCTGTCTTCGGTAAGTGTTACAACGGCCTTCTTGGTTGCAGCTGTTTTTCCGACGTTTGTGCCGCGGCGCTTGGTCTTGCCTGCGTAGTTGACGGTGTTGACTTTCGCAACTTTTACTCCGTCGAACATTTTCTCAACAGCTTCCTTAACCTGAGATTTGGTAGCGTCCGGATGAACAAGGAAGGAATATCTCTTGTCGCTCATCTGGCTCATGCTCTTCTCGGTGATTACCGGACGGATGATAACGTCATAGTACTGAACGGATGCCATTATGCGTACACCTCCTCAATTGCTGCTACACTGCTCTTTGTAGCAATCACGGTGTTGTATTTCAGAAGATCGAATACGTTGATGGTCTCGGGAGAAGCGGTAGCAACACCTGCAAGGTTTCTTGCGGAGATAACCGCGTTGTCGCTGTCCTTTCCGACAATGATGAGCGCTTTCTCAACCTTGAGAGCGTCCAGAACCTTCTTCATATCCTTTGTCTTCGGAGCGTCGAACTTCAGCTCATCCAGAACCAGGAACTTATTCTCCTGTACCTTATCGGTAAGAACGGACTTGAGAGCTGCTCTCTTTTCCTTCTTGTTCATCTTGAAGGAGTAATCGCGCGGAACCGGAGCG
Source organism: uncultured eubacterium 1-6 (assembly GCA_903789595.1). Lineage (GTDB taxonomy): Bacteria > Bacillota > Clostridia > Lachnospirales > Lachnospiraceae > Bilifractor. The sequence continues at coordinate 101,292 of CAIFEZ010000004.1, read as the reverse complement.
AATACCATTCCGCCGCCTGTCCACTGCGGAGCTCTTGTGGATCCCTGTCTTGCATGACCGGTGCCCTTCTGTCTCCAAGGCTTTGCGCCGCCGCCGCTTACCTCTGAGCGGGTCTTTGCTTTCTGTGTTCCCTGACGATTGTTCGCAAGATACTGAACAACTGCCTGATGAACAAGATTTTCATTTATTTCTGCGCCAAATACGGCATCGGAAAGCTCAAGTGTTCCCACTTCGCTGCCTTCCATATTGTAAACAGATACGTTTGCCATCTGTAAGTTCCTCCTTTCTCGTTAGAGATTACTGAACTGTCTTAACAGACTCTTTGATTGTAACCAGGGACTTCTTCGGTCCCGGAACAGAGCCCTTGATAAGAAGCAGATTGTTTTCAGCATCTACCTTTACGACTTCCAGATTCTGAACGGTAACCTTTACATGTCCCATATGTCCGGGCATGTGTTTTCCCTTGAATACCTTTGAAGGATCAGAACAGGAACCGTTGGAACCTGCATGACGATGATATTTGGAACCATGAGCCATGGGTCCTCTGGACTGTCCATGTCTTCTGATGGCACCCTGGAATCCTTTACCCTTGCTGATCGCGGATGCGTCAATGTGATCTCCCGCAGCAAAGATATCGGCCTTGATTTCCTGCTTTACTTCATATTCTTCCGCGTTATCGAAACGGAACTCCTGAAGATATCTCTTTACCGGAGTCTCTGTCTTGTCAAAAAGGCCCTTTTTCGGCTTGTTGACGAGTTTCTCGCGGATATCGCCGAATCCTACCTGTACGGCACTGTAGCCGTCGTTCTCCTCAGTCTTTACCTGTGTGACAACACAGGGGCCTGCCTGAAGAACCGTTACCGGAATTGCCAGACCGTTCTCATCGAAGATCTGAGTCATTCCAACCTTTGTAGCTAAAATAGCTTTCTTCATGATAAACCTCATTTCTACAGCGGAGCCTGCATGCTTCTCAGGCTCATGTCAGCCTACAGCGGAGCATCCTGTATCGGGAAGCTCATTATAGAGTTACGTGGTGTTACTTTGTCTTCATCTTGATGTCGATGTAGACGCCTGCCGGCATTTCCAGACGTGACAGTGCATCAACCGTCTTCTGGGTCGGGGTTATGATATCAATCAGTCTCTTGTGGGTTCTCTGCTCAAACTGCTCACGGGAGTCTTTGTACTTATGTACGGCTCTCAGGATGGTTACTACTTCCTTCTTGGTCGGAAGCGGAACCGGTCCGCTGACAACTGCTCCGGTTTTCTTCACAGTGTCGATGATTTTTGCGGCAGATGCATCAACCAACTGATGATCATACGCTTTCAGGGTGATTCTCATTACTTGACTTGCCATAAAAAAAGTCGCCTCCTTATCGTACTTTTGATAGCACGGCGGCGGTGACTGTACACATTTCCGGGTGTGTCCTGAGACTGACATCCGGCGTTTCCGCTCAGCGGCGGACATTTCAATTGTACAGTGACGTTTCGCCTGTATCATGACTAGACATTTGCTCCGCATAAGTTACCAGCCGGGAACGCTGCAATCTTATGTTTCATCGCTTTTATGTCACAACAATGATGATTATACGAGCATGTAAGAAAAAATGCAAGAACTTTCTTTTGAAATTTTGTACAAAACTACCTGACAGTGGCGCACTGTTATTGTTGTCTGGCCCTCTCCCGGCCTGTATGTGCGGGCTGTAAAAGAGGGTCAAGTCTGACAGACAATTCGGAAGCACCGGGATAAACGATTCCGCCCTGCAGCACTTCTTTCGATTGAAGAAGTGCCGCAGGGCGGAATTAAAATTCATGAACCACAGCTGTTATAAGCAGTCAGAATAATCCACGAGCGTCACACCGGTGATTTCATCGTCTCTGACCTTCGGATCGAGTCCGTCGCTGTATGCCTTGGAGAGAAGCTCATCCGCGGTGTGAACCGGCATCGCCAGCTCGATCTCTCCGGTTGGAGCTGCGCCCGAAGCTTCTGGATCGGAGGCAGTAACCTCATCGGGAATATCGATTCTTGCCGTCTCGCCGGTATGATTCAGCGGCTGGCTCTCCAGTGCGGCTTCGAGTGCGGCCTGAACATCGGGAAGGGAGTCGGTTCCGAGATCCTTTTCTTCCGGCACTGCGCGCGGAACATCAAAGGATGCGGATGCGTCTGAACCGGAGATTTCCGTCATTCCGTTTGTGCTGTCAGATGTGGAGACCGATTCTCTCGAAGGACTGTTCTCTGTCTTCTCCTGTTTTTTCATCTGCGCAGCCTGGCGATGTGCTGCGTTGCGGTTCAGTTCAGCAGAAACATCGGACTCTGCGTCTCTTTTCTTTTTGCGCGCCGCAAGTGTGCGGTAAAATTCATCCTCTTCCGGTTCATCCTCTTCCTCTTCTTCCTCATCCTCTTCTCCCTTTCGGATGATCTCGGCAGAGATGAAAAGGAATACGACAAGCGCAAGAATCAGGGCCAGAGCGATAATTCCGCTCATGGACTGTGTTGCGATCATCAGAAAGCCGATCAGGGGAACTGTCAGCATTACCTTGAGGTATTTCTCGGACACCTGAAAGGTCTGTTCATTCGTGCCGTCAGTCACGAGAACCGTACCGTCCGAGGAGCTGTATTTCTCTACAGTATAGATATTTAACGAGTCTGTGCCGATTCCGAGAATCTTCTCACCGGCAGTAATGGAGGAGGAATCAAGCTCCTTCGAATAAACCGCGCTTCCGACGGGAATATTCCCCGCTGTCTGCTGCTGGACAACTCTCATGTCATATCCGGCAAATGTCGGGATGATCAGAGCTGCACCTGACGCAATAAAGAGTGCCAGGATAATTCCTACAATTACCTTTAGTGTTTTGGACATATTGTACTCCCCTTATTACAGGCATGGAAACATGCTTTTTATGCTGTTGTGTCACGGAATCAAAAGCGGGTATTCCGTGCATACAGCGTAATTATAACCCAACAGAATTTCGAATGCAAGGAATTGTATTTATATAGAAGAAACGCCGCGAAAGGTGTTACTGTTAATAAATAACTCTATACGGCAAGGATTCATTTACAATGATTGAAGCGTTCGGGCGTTTTATGCTATGATGTAAGATATCAACGCATGGAAAACACAGCCGGGATCGCCGCCAGAATGCGCACGTTTCGGCTGCCGCAGATGACTCCGGAGGTGACATATGGATCCGTTGGTCAAGACAATTGAAGATTTATCGCTGAACGCCTGGCCGTCTCATCAGATTGAGATCTATGACGGCTGGCTTCTGCGATTTTCCTATTTTTATACGCACAGGACAAACTGTGTGGAACAGATCGGCATCTCTGAAATTCCTCTGGAGGAAAAGATCCGGTATACGGAAGGCGTTTACCGAAAGTGGGGCACTCCGTGCATCTTCAAGATTTCACCGCTTCTCGATGCTTCATTTGACCGTTTTCTGGAACATCACGGATATGTAAAAGAGCATGTGAACTATAATATGGTCATGGATTTTCCGGAGAGTATGAATTTGAAGACCGGTATCCGGACGGAAGTCTCAAGATTCATACCTTCGTCATGGATCGAAGGGCTGTTCGCTCTCAAGGGTACAACGAATGTCATGCACCGACAGGTCGTTCCTTCAATGTACCGCGCAATCCCGAAGGAGACGGTATGCCTCTCCATTCACGACGGTGAATCCATTATCGGAACCGGACTCGGAATTCTGGACCGGGACTACATCGGCGTCTATGCCATTCATGTCCGCCAGGACTTTCGAAGGCGGGGGCTCGCCCGTGCCATCGTAAGCACAATACTTATGAACGGGAAGCATATGGGCGCGTCCCACGCGTATCTTCAGGTTGTGGAAGGCAACACAGCAGCGATCCGTCTGTATGAATCACTGGGATTCCGTTATCTCTATACGGATTCATTCCGCGTGAAACGGCTGTGCTGATCTTCCGGAGTTCGGCGCAGATCCGGAGAATTATCAGGACTCTTCTTCCGCTTCCGGGCCTCCGATAAAATCATTGATCTGCGCAACCATCAGATCTACCTGATCCTCGCCGATTCCGTGAACGAGGCAGGCCTGTTCCAGTGTCTCATTAACGGCGGCGCCGCAGAAAAGGCAGCTCATGCCATGACCGGCGAGAATGTTGCTGATCATCGGGTCCACGTTCAGGATCTCCGTAACTGTCATATCCTTGTTTATTTTCATATCTGTCCTCCGTTGATTATATGTATCATGATAACCTGCAGTGTATGGGAATCTTCTCAGGGCTGATCCGGCTCTGCCGGAAATTCTGTCCGGCATTGCCGGAGGTTCTGTCCGGCTCTGCCAGCGGTTCAGTCTGACTTTGCCGGCGGTTAGGTCTGACTTTGCCGTGAGTTCTGTTTCCGGGAGAAGAAAAACGCCGACGCAGCCGCGCCGGCGTTATCCTTTGTGATCTTGTATCCTGATTATTCAGCCTCGCTGATTGCTCCGGTCGGGCAAGCTGCTTCGCAGGCACCGCAGTCTACGCAGGTATCTGCATCGATTACATAATGCTCATCACCCTGGGAGATTGCTCCAACCGGGCACTCACCCTCGCATGTTCCACAAGATACGCAATCATCAGAAATTACACGTGCCATCTTAAAAATCCTCCTTAAATGAAAACATCGATATCATACAAAGTACACGGCGAAACCCATCATCCGCCTTGTCAAGTAGTATTCTATACTATCTTTTCGGGTAAGACAAGTACAAAATCAAGAACATGCACTGCGCAGAATTCAGAAGGCTGCTGTTCACGGTATATCTGAAAGGCAGAGATTTCACAGCTCTGCTTCCATTCGCAAACCGGCTGTAACAAAGGTGCTGTGAAATTCTTATCTGGTCAGTGTGAACAGATAACTTCGAATGCTTTCCTGTTAACGGGATATCTGAAAGTCGGGGATTGCGCGGGCGTAAGCAAAATATCAGGCCGCATTATTCGGAATAGCCGCCGTACTGATCCCTCGGCGCCGCGTTTTCAAACTTTGTGTAATCGGGAAGCCAAACCAGATTAACGGTTCCGATCGGGCCGTTTCGCTGCTTGGCGATAATGATCTCGCAGATGCCTTTGTTCTCCGAATCCTTATGATAGTAGTCGTCACGGTACAGGAACATTACGACGTCGGCGTCCTGCTCAATGGCTCCGGATTCACGGAGATCTGACAGCATCGGCCGATGATCCGGCCGGCTCTCAACGGCACGGCTGAGCTGGGAAAGAGCGACGACCGGTACATTGAGCTCCCTGGCCAGTGCCTTCAGGGATCTGGATATATCGGATATCTCCTGCTGCCGGGAGTCAGACTTCCTGACGCCGCTGCCGCTCATGAGCTGCAGATAGTCGATCATTACGATATCGAGCCCGTGCTCGAGCTTGTATTTCCTGCATTTGGTGCGAAGCTCCCGGACCGTGATGCCGGGGGTGTCGTCGATGATGAGGTTTGACTTTCCGATTACGTTTGCACTCTCAATCAGCTTTTTCCACTCATCGTCTTTAAGGTTTCCGTTTCGAATGTTCTGCGACCCGACGTGAGATTCCATGGACAAAAGCCGGTTCACGAGCTGCTCCTTTGACATCTCAAGGGAAAATATCGCGACGTGTTTATCGTGCCGGAATGCCATATACTCGGCGATATTCAGTACAAAGGCAGTTTTTCCCATCGAAGGACGGGCGGCTACCAGAATGAGGTCCGAGTTCTGAAGGCCGGAGGTCTTGTAATCCAGATCCGTGAAGCCGGTCGCCAGTCCGGTGACATTTCCCGTTGTTCGGGACGCCTTTTCTATCGTATTCAGAGCGTTCAGAACAACCTGCCTGATTGGAACGAAATCCGAGGCGGTTTTCTGCTGGAACAGCTGAAACATTTTCTTCTCGGATTCGTCCAGCAGCTGCTCGATGGGGACATCGTCCTGGTAGCAGCTGTTTTCCACTTCCTCCGAGGCGCGGATCAGACGCCGCAGAAGGGATTTCTCGGCCACGATTTCCGCATAGTGCCGGATATTCGCCGATGTGGGGACCGCCTTCAGAAGATCTCTCACATATTCCATATCAGAAATTTCCGGAGGAACCTTTTTCTCCCGGAGACGGTTCTGCAGGGTTACGACATCGACGGCGACGCCATCGTTGTTCAGCTCTACCATGGTGTCGAAAATAATGCCGTACTGCTGCTGGTAAAAGTCTGCACCGGTCAGCGTTTCCGATGCCGCGGCGATCGCCTCGCGGCTCATGAGCATGGAGCCGATGACTGACTGCTCGGCTTCCTCGCTGTGAGGCAGGATTCTTTTGATCACGGATTCATCCATCATTACTTCTCTTCTGTCACATTAACGGTCAGCTTTGCAGTTACCCGCGGATGGAGCCGGACATCAACCTTTGTTGTTCCGAGCTCCTTCAGCGGTCCGTCCATAGATATTTTCTTCTTGTCAATTTCATATCCCAGCTGGCTCTTCGCGGCATCTGCGATTTCCTTCGCGGAGATTGATCCGAAGACCCGTCCGCCCTCTCCGGTGCGGATTTTCAGGGAAATGGATTTTTTCTCGATCTGTTCCTTCAGCTCTCTGGCCGCCTCCAGGGCCTCCTCGGCAAGCTTCTCGGCGTGCCTGTTCTGAAGCTTCAGGGTATTGAGATTGGCAGGCGTCGCTTCAACGCCCTTTTTCTTCGGCAGCAGCATATTTCGTGCATAACCGTCACTCACATTCACAAGGTCGCCCTTTTTTCCAAGAGATTTCACATCTTCAAGTAAAATAACTTTCATCAGATTTCTCCTCCGTCAAGCATGTTGTCCAGAACGTTCTTCAGTCTTGTCTTTGCCTCTTCTACAGTTACCCGCGGCATCTGGGCGCCGGCCATATTCAGATGACCGCCTCCGCCGAGCCGTTCCATAATAATCTGCACATTGACTTCGTCGATTGCTCTGGCGCTGATATAGACAATATTTTTATAACTGGTGAGGACAAAGGAAGCCCTCACATTCTTGATGTTCAGCAGCTGGTTTGCGGCCTGGGAGCCGACGATCGTCGGACTCTCGACGTTCTCACTCGGACATTCCGCAATCACAAAGTGCTCGCGGTAGATCTCCGCGTTGCTGAAGGTCTCTCCCTTTGCGCGGTAATCGCCGAGATCTTCGCGGAACATCTTCCTCACGCGGGTGACATCTGCGCCGCTTCGCCTGAGATAGGCGGCAGCCTCAAAGGTCCGCACGCCGGTCTTGGACATAAAGTTGTCGGTATCCACCATAATACCCGCATAAAGAGAATCCGCCTCGATGTTCTTCAGCTTCACGCCTTCCGCAAAATACTGAAGAATCTCCGCGACCATTTCACAGGTCGAGGACGCGTAGGGCTCTATATAGGAAAGAACGGCGTTCCGGATGTAGTTGTTCCCCTGGCGGTGGTGATCCAGCACGACAATCGTTTTTGTCTGGTGAAGAAGCTCCTCGCACTCTGTGTAATCCGGCTTGTTGGTGTCCACAACGACGAGAAGAGTGTTCTCATCGACCATTTCCCTTGCGTCGTGAATATTGAGAAGCATTTTCGGATCATAATCCGGATTGTCCTCGAATTCCTGAATGAAGGGACTGGTTGAGGAGGTCGGGCTGTCGATCACCACATAAGCTTTTTTGTTCAGGGTGCGGCAGGCGCGGTAAATGCCGATCGAAGCGCCAAAGGAATCGATGTCGAGCAGCTTGTGCCCCATCACGACCACCTTTTCCTTGCTCTCGATAAATTCCTGAAGTGCATGTGCCTTTACGCGGGCCTTTACACGGGTGCTCTTTTCCACAGCCTGAGACTTTCCGCCAAAATAGGTGATGCTGTCGCCGTCCTTCAGAACGACCTGATCTCCGCCTCTTCCGAGGGCCAGATCGATCGCCATTCTGGCGCAGTCCGCGTTTCGGTTATAGGAGCCGTTGTTTGCGCCGATGCCGATGCTGAGGGTGACGGCCATGTCGTTTCCGATGTTTACGGTTTTCACATCCTCGAGAATATTGAATTTCATCGCCTTGAGCTCGTTGAGCGTGCTGCTGCGCATCAGGACGATGTATTTATCCTTTTCATATTTCTTGACGATGCCGTCGAGATCCTGAAAATACTTGTTGATTTTCCGGTCGATCAGAGCTGTTAGAAGAGAACGGCGTACCTCCTCAACGCTCTCCAGAGCTTCGTCGTAGTTGTCCAGGTAGATCATGCCGCAGACCATCGTCTCGTCTTCGTATTTCTGGATATACTCATTCAGTTCCGTGTCGTCGTACAGAAGAAACGCATAGATGTAGCTGCTCTTTTCCCTGGTCTCCCGGTCGATGAGGCCGGAATCGTCGATCAGCGAATCCAGAACGACGCTTTTGATCTGAATCCGGTAGTCGCGCTTGTTGTAGATGATTTCGTAATCGGCCTCCTGATCTCTCGCGGGAAACTTGTCCGGAGACAGGCCGTTGAAGATACTGGCGATCGATTTGTAGAAATTCTTCCGGTTCTTTCCGGTCAGATCCGCAAATGCGTCATTGAACCACAGCAGTCTTCCATGGTCATCGGTGATGGCATAGGGAAGAGAGAGATCCATCATCAGCTGACGCTGGATCTGTCCGTACTGGGTGGCGAAGGTGACAAGCTCGTTGGAAATTCCAGACCGCTGCCTTGCATATACGACAGCGACTGCGGCCGCATAGATCGCGAGTCCGGCGCTTGCCAGAAGACCGGCTTTCACATTAATGAAATAGATCGCAATGTTGAAGACAACGAGAAGAATCAGCAGCACCTGCGGGAAGAACAGAAATCTTCTCAGCTGGCCGGTCATTTTTACTCTGCTCATAAATTGATCCTCTTTACATATACAGGCGGCCAGTGAAGAAGATCAAAGGCCGCCCTTCCGGAATGCTGATTTATAACGATATTTCCGATTACTTGAACGGAAGCTCCTCGTCAATTCCGTCCGGAATGTTCATGAAGCCGTCATTCGCCGTGTCGCTGCCGACAGTGTCGGCGCCGGAAGCCGGCGCGGACGGAGCTGCGGGTCTGCTGTACTGCTGAGCCGCTGCCGCATTCTGCTGACTTGCTGCCTTGCTCTCGGCGAATTCCTGTTCTTCCACAACGACATCCGTGGTATAAACCTTGGTTCCGTCCTGCCTCGTGTAGCTACCGGTCTGAATACGGCCGGTAACAGCGATCTTGATTCCCTGATGGAAATACTTCTCCGCGAATTCCGCCTGACGTCCGAAGGCGACACAGCCGATGAAATCAGCTGTCTGCTCGCTTCCCTCTCTGCGGAATCTGCGGTCAACTGCCAGCGTATATCTCGCGACAGCCTGAGAATTTTCGCCCTGTGAATAACGGATATCGGGATCTCTTGTTAACCTTCCCATTAAAATGACTTTGTTCATCTCTTTACCTCGTGTTCTGAAAAATCTGTGATGGTACCGTTTGCTGTGCCCCGTCCGCGGGGCAGAAATTCATACTACGGCAGCTTCTTCCTCACGGCAGAGGAAAACGCCTGTCTGCTCCGCCACCGCCGGCAACAGATGTGGAACAGGTCCGGAAAGGCTCCGGAAGTAATAGTTCGACTTATTTATTTTATCATATCTGACGGTTAAAGGGAACACCGGATTCCCTGTATGGGCAGTTGTGCGGTGGTTACTGCTTACACCCAACTCTACACGGCAAGGATTTTACAGTCCTGTTGCCGTTCGCAAACTGGCTGTAGTAAAGTTTTATCCTGGTTTTATGAAGCTGCGGAACTCCTCAGACGCAAGCGCCTTCGTCAGACAGTCCTCGCTATCCACTTCATGAAGAATTCACGGATAAAACTTTAAACAGCCAGTAATGCTCCGGCAAAGGGACTGTAAAATCTTTGCCGCTTTAGTGGAGCATGAACAGTAACGTGCGGTGAACAGAAAGCGTCCGTCAGCTGGCCGGATCCCGGAGCCCCCGCGTGTTTTTCTCCACCATCCTGCGGGGTACCATGATCTGATGCCCGCAGCCCAGACATTTTAGGCGGAAATCCGCACCGACCCTGAGAATTTCCCACTCTTCAGAGCCGCAGGGATGTTTTTTCTTGAGTTTGACAATCTGACCGACTTTGTATTCCATCATTGCTTCCTCCGCATTAAGGCTAAGCTGTCGAATATGCGCCGAATCGTTACAGGATGTGTTTGAAAAGAAGGATTTTTCGGCATTCTCAGGCGACAGAAAATGTGCCAGCTATTGTGAGGCTCAGGACGCGGTCTCTTGGGCCGGGATCCGCTGCGCCTGCACGACAAAACGGTGTCCGCTGTCCGTCGTACAGGTGGAAAGGGTGAGAATCCTGCTCTCAGTGGTGAAGGTAAACGCGCCGGTGTCAATGTCGGAAGACGCTTTCATCTTATTGCACCAGTCCGTAAATGTCTCATCCGTACCCATGAACAGCGTGTAGGTCTCGTCCGAGATCGACGCCTTTTTCATGCTGAAGATGCGGTAGCAGTAGTCTCCGTCCGGAGTCAGCACCCAGATATAGGGATCATCTGTATACTTTTCTTCCAGCTGAGAGAGCGTTCCGAACATGGATCCGTTTTTCATGTTGTGGCCGTATATGATGGTGTTCGGGTCATTGAAATCGGTGCTGTTCTGATATTCTTCGAAAATAGAGCCCGCAAAATTGTCGTTCTTCTCAAAGGTCCGGTGCAGATAGAAGTCATTGTCCGTGTAGTGCGTCACCGGATAGCTGAGCTTGAGTGCACCGATATAGATCCAGCCGACAATATCCTGATTGATGGATTTCAGGGAATTCCAGTCGACTGAGATCGGAGCCTTCAGCGCCTCTTCTCCGGAGTCCTCGGAGGCTGAGACCGCACGCAGCGACTCTGCGGATCCGGGATCGGAGAAACCGGATACCGAAGAACCAGATACGCTCTCCCTGCCGTCCCCGCCCGAATCCAGCTGTGCGCTCGTATACTGCCGCAGCTGATTGTACTCCTCTTCTCCCTCGCGGTACGCCATGGCTGTTTTTATGATCTGATAAAGAGAAAATGCCATAACCGCCAGGCAGAAAATGATACCGATGACCAGCACCTTATCGCTTACTTTTTTCTTTTTTCCGTCAGGCTGTACCTGTGCCATATCAAATTCTCCGTATTATCTTCCACAGTCTGCGGACCGAATCCTGCCGCGAAAGGCATTGATTCTGCTGTGCCGCAGGTAAGTCAATATTTCCGCAAATCTCTGTGAGGGCTTTGCGCGCCATAAGATACACTGCCGTGCAGCCGGAATCACCGCCGGTTTTTCAGGTAAATGATGCGAAGCCCCTTCAGCAGCAGATATTTGTCCAGAAGGATCTTCCGCCGGCAGTTCGGGACAATGACCTCAGAGAGGCTGCCGGTCGCAATGACGGACGGCTTCTCTCCGAGCTCTTCCGCGATACGGTCTATGACGCCGTCCAGCATCGCCGCGGTGCCGAAGATGATGCCGCTCTTCATGCAGTCGATGGTGTTCGTGCCGATCAGACGTTCCGGATGCTCCGTCAGGTCAATCTGCGGCAGCTGACTTGTCCTTGCGGTCAGAGCGTCCAGGCTGATCAGCGTTCCCGGCATGATCATACCGCCGATGTAGTTGCCGTCACGGCTGATGACAGAGAAGGTGCTTGCCGTTCCCATATCGAATATAACGATCGGCGCGGGGTAAAGGTTGATGGCGGCGACTGCCTCTGCGACCCGGTCGCTCCCGAGCTGGGCCGGGTTGTCGATACGGATTTTCAGGCCGTTTTTCAGGCCGGGGCCGACAATCCTGCATTTTTTTCCTGTGATTGCAAGAACCGCGTCATACAGAATTTTTTTCAGGGAGGGTACGACGGTTGAGATGATCCCGCCCTCCACCTCGCCGGTGGATATGCTGTGAATGTGCAGCAGCTCACGGAAGAAGACCGCGTATTCGTCGCTTGTCTTGTGACGGTCGGCCCTGAGCTGACTGGCGAACAGAACCGTCTCCTCATCCATTACGCTGAAGACTATATTGGTATTGCCTGCATCAATTGCAATAAACATCTGTACCTCTTTCTACGTCTGTCCGCACTGTATCGGTCCGGACAGTCACGTGCGCTCTGCGTCAGGTGAGCCCCGTATGCCGGTGAGCGCGATCGCGATCTCCGGAAAGATCACTCACGCGTCCTCCGGGCGGCCGTTTTCGCTGTAGTTCCGGGCGTTCTGACAGGTCAGGTAGATAATTTGATAATTTTCGGCGATTTTCGCGAGAAAATCGCGGGCGCCGGTCAGCTTCCGGTCATCCAGATTGACAAAGGGATCATCAAACAGCAGAAACGGCTTCTCGTTTTTGTACATGATATCGATCATTGCCATTCTCCGGCAGAGACCGATCAGATCCTGGTATCCTTCGCTCAGATATCCGACGTCTCTGGAAGCGCCCGCTTCCCGTACCCGGATGTTCAGATCGGCATCGAGTGTGTATTCCTTGCCGTCATCGGGGGAAAGAAGCTGATAGTATTTCATGTATTCCTTCCGGACGGGCTCCATGAACTTTGCGGAAAAACGGGCTCTTGCCTCCTCCAGAAAGCGTCGGGCTGCCATCAGGACTTCATAGCGGTGCTCAAGCTTTTTCAGCTTCTGTTCACCGAGTTCCCTCTCATTTTCCGCATCCGCGATTTCCTCGAGGCGGCTGTTGATCCGCTCGGAATCCCGCTGACAGGACTGAATTTGCGATTCCAGGTCTGAGATCCTGTTGTGAATTTCCTCCTGACGGCCGGAAATGGATTCCAGGGTCTGACCGGGTTTCCCGGAGACTCCGGTTCGCTTCGAACCAGGAACTCCCGCCAGAATCTGCCCCATATTATGATGATCCTCGAACTGTTCACGGGCAGCCTTCCGGTTCTGATAGATTTCCTCAAGAGAGGACAGCTGCACAAGCTGATCCCGGATCCGGGTGAGCTGCTTCACCATATCTCGTTCCGGAAGATAGCCGATGCTCCTGAGGTATTCCCGGAGCTCGTTTTCTTTTCGGCTTCTGCGGTCGCTTGCAAGCTGCTGTTTTTCTCTGCGGTCCATGAATTCGCGGTAGCGTCTGACATCATATTTCAGTTCCTGCATCGCCTGACTCATGTCGGCGCCCTCGTCGAGATCAGGATAAAATGCCGCCAGGAACCGGTACAGCCGCTCTTCCATTTCTCTGATTTTCCGATTTTCCTCTCCGGATCGGAACCGCTCGGCGCGGCGCTCCAGTTCCTGATATTCTCTCACCTCTCCGCGCAGATCATACAGCGTCTGATACGTGTCCTCGAGCGGCACAATGATGCCGATCCGGTCGAAAAGAGCCTGCACTGTCTGCTCAATCCCGTCGATTTCCTCTTCATCCGCCCGGATTTCATAGGAAAGCTGCCGCAGCTCCTCCTCGGCCGACTCGTTGAGGGAGCCGGACTGTTTTTCGGCTTGAGCGGATCCGGGACGGGAATCGGATTCCGCGCCGGTTTCGACGGCCAAATCTCCGGAGGAACGCTTCTTTCTGTTTCCGGCCCTTCCTGTTATGAATTCCAGAATCGAGCCGATGAGAAGGCTGAAAATTCCGGCGCCCATGAGCGCAACGACAGGGATGCCGAATCCGCCGGCCGGACTGCGGCTGACGAAAAAGCCCGCGGCAATCATTGCAATGCCGCAGAAGATCAGAAAAATACCGGCAAAGGTATGAGCGGACCGGCGCGGTGCTTCCTTCCCGGCGTTTCGTTCCAGCATATTCTTCAGCAGCCGCGCGTTCGCCTTTTTCTGAGGCAAGGCGCTGACGATGGCGTTTCTGCGGTTCCAGTTCCGGATTGCCTCCGAAATCTCGTCGCTTTCGGGAAGGTAGCTGGAGAAGGAAGCTGCATCCTCCTGCCGCTTTTTCTCTTCTTCCGGAGAGAGACGGCTCTTCGATGCCTGATGAATGGCAATCTGAAGGTTTCGGTTCAGCTCCTCCGCACGGGCAATCGCCGATTCTTCGGGTATCTCCTTCCGGAAGGCAGAATGCAGGCGGATATATTCCTGCTGCTGCTCGGGGGAAAGATCCTCGCTCCCGTCCGAAGCTGCTCTGCGGTCCAGCGTATTGGCAGTCTCCAGCCACTCATCGACATCCGCGGGATCCGGTACCTCATCGGGAAACCGGCTGCGCATGTCATCGCGGTCCTTCAGGGCAGCAGCTTCCTCGCGCCGGAGGTTTTCGTAGATTTCCCTTCTGACACCCAGGTCCTTCTCGCGGCTCAGAGTTCTCTGGTCGCTCTGCAGCTGCTCCAGCTCGGAGAGCAGATCTCTCTTCTCCTCCTGAAGAGATGCGATCTTCAGGTTGTTCTGATGATACGCGTTTTCCTCACCGGCTTTGCCGGAGATTACGGCGGAAAGCTCCGCCAGATGAGCTTTCAGCTTATAGATGTCACCGGTTTTCCTGGATGGCGTGAGCCGGTCGGTCTCGGATTTGAGCCGTTTCTGTGCCTCGTCGTACATGCTCATATCGGCCTGCTCCCCGGTCAGATCCCCGATCTTCGCGTGAATGCCGGCGGTGACGTCGGTGTGGACGGACTGCTGTCCGATGAAGATGGTGCGTTCAAACGAAGGCCTGTCGAGCGAAAAAATATCCTCGCCTGGGACAGCTGAGAAATCGCGGCAGACAAGCCCGGTGTCCGCATCGAACTGCGCAAGCGTGTCTTCCTTTCCGTCCCTCGGGCCGAACGTGCGCTCCAGGCGGTATTTCCGGTCATGCCAGATGAAGGTGATGCTCCCTCCGTAGACACCGTTCTGCCACGGAGAGAACCGCCTTCGTTCATTCTCCAGGTCATTCTTCTTCCGTTCGTTGGCAAATCCGTAGAACATGACCAGCAGAAAATGAGCGAAGGTGCTTTTTCCCCAGCCGTTTTCCCGGAGGATCGGATTGAGACCGTCATGAAATTCCAGGTCAAGATTCTCAAGGCGGCCGAAATTTTCAATATGACAGCTGATTAATTTCATAAATCGGTATCCTCCCCCGCCAGCACAAGGATTCCGCAGCGGATGATCTCTGCTTTTCTCTCGTCGGAGAGATCCGGGTCCTCCTGTACGGTCCGCACAAACTCCCCCTTCAGCGAGGCATCGAGCGCATAGGTATTGTAATCTACTGCCGGTCTGGTCTGATCTTCCAGACGGAAGACGAAAAATCTAGCGCTGAAATAATTCTGAATCTGCACCGGATTCTTCTCACAGCTCACATCGGGAGCTCCGGTCAGAACCGCCTTCACAAGGTCTTCTGCCGGATAATCGAGCTGACGTTCCATCTTCGATATGATCATCGGCGTGCTGGTGCAGTCCGTGATGTCTACGGATTCCTCGTGAAAATGGCGCTGAGGTACCGGCACAAAGCTTCCGTTGAGGACAAATCCGCTGCCCGGAAGCCCCTGCCCGCTCAGATCAGAAGCTGACTCGCGCTGCTGTCCGTTTCTGTCTTCGATATCAAGGAGCACGTAGCCGTGTTCGCCGCACTCATCAAATCCCCGCCCCTCCAGGCATCCCGGATAACACCACGCGCCGCCGGGCGGAAGGACATCCTGATGATACTGGTGGACATGTCCCAGAGCCAGGTAATCGATATTCCTGTTCGTGTACTGATTCAGGCCGATGATCTCCGGTCTTCCCTTGACGGGATAACTCGCCGCCTGACCGTGAAGCATGACGATGTTGAAATCCTGCGGCGACAGATGAAGGCCGGCGGCCGCCACCGGGGCATTCGCTTCATTCAGCTCCAGTCCGCTGATTGTGATTCTTCCGCCGGCAGGATCGTCCTCCCCGACCGTCTCCGCGTGCGGTCTGCCAGCCCGATCCACGCGTATTGCGTAGGTTCTCCATCCCGGCCCGAACGTCAGAAGGTTGTCCGGCCGGCGCGAGAGTCTGTTGAGGAAGCCGTCGCGCTCATGATTGCCCGTGAGGTAGAAAAAAAGGATTCCGGGATGCGTGAGAATCGTCTCGAACACTGTGTTTCTCGCATTTGAGGAAATACGCTCGGAGTCAAAAAGATCTCCGCTGATCAGGATCGCCTTCACGGAGCTTTCACTTGCGCTCCGAACCATATTCATAAATGTCTTCAGCAGATCCGCTCTTCTCTCCCGCGCCTCAGAAGCACTCAGAACGGAGGTCATTCTGGAATCGAGATGCAGATCCGCACAATGTATGATCTTCAATTATTCTTCTCCTGTAATCTTTCACAGCAGGGGCCTGTCCGTCAGAATGCGATGCCGGACAATGATCTCGTTCCCGAAGCGATGGTTCTTCCGAGTCAATCCTTCCGTCTGTCAGGATGACGATGCGGATGAGATGGAATCTGAAGCTCCCGAGGGAGCTTCCGGGTACCAGCTCATCTGATTGTCGGTATCGGTGAACAGAACGGTGACATCCAGACCGTTCTCCCGGATCAGCTGCTCCGCGCTGTCCTGCCCGAGCAGGATGCAGATCGTGGAAAGTGCGTCCCCGAGCACATCATCGGTTCCGATGATCGTGGCCTGATTCAGACCGGTATCTGCCGGATATCCGGTTTTCGGATCGATAATATGGTGATACAGTTTCCCGTTCTTCCGGAAGTATCTCTCGTAGACGCCTGAGGATATCACGCTGTCGTCTGCCGCGTTGATGGTGGTCAGAACAGTTCCCCGGTCTGCAAACGGCTTCTGAATGCCGACGACAAACGGGCTGCCGTCCGGCTTTTCTCCGAGCACGCTGACGTTTCCGCCGAGATTGATCAGTGCGGAGGTGCAGCCGTTCTCCTTCAGATAGTTCTTTAATTTCAGGGAAATGTAGCCCTTGGCGATTCCGCCGAGATCGATCTGCGTGTCAGGAGAATCAAAGGTCACCGTATTGCCGTCAATATGAACTTTGCGGTAGTCTACGAGCTTCAGAGCTTTCCGGATCTCGGCGGCATCCGGAATCACCGGATCCCCGGTATCTCCTTCAAAGTCCCAGAGTTCCTTTACCGGATAGATTGTGATGTCGAACGCACCGTCGGACATTTCGCCGTATTGGAGTCCTCTGCGGATGCATTCCGCGAGATCATCCGAGACCTCGATCGAATCGGAGTTGCGGTGATTCAGCTTATACAGCTCGCTGCTCTCCTTCTGCGCGGAGAGCGTGTTCTCCATATCCTCGCAGATAGAAAAACAGCCCTTCAGAAGCTTCTCCGCCTGATCCCCGTAAACCCGGATGTCAATTACCGTATCAAAGTACGTCCCGGCGTCCTCGGCCATCTCCGCGTCCGCGGAAGATGTCTCAGCTGTCGGGTTCCCGGAGGGAATGGCGCAGCCGCCGGAGGCACTTCCGAATATGAGCGAGGCACAGATCAGGCACGGCGCAAGCCTATGACAGAACCGTCTGCGCCGCGCTTCCTTTCCGGTATGTGAGTGACTGCTTTGGAATTTTATCATGATCGGATTCTCCGTTGTTTTCTTCTGCTGCGCGCCGCGATGATTTCTCTGCGTGCCAGGGCAGCGACCCGGTATCTTCCGGATTCTCTTCACAGATTAATAGCGCGGCAGGAAATCGCTTGGGATAAATTCAGATCTCTATTATACACGCTATTGGATTTCCGCGCAAATCAGAGGGAAAACAAGCCGCGAACCCGGAGGAGGACGGCCCAGAGAGCAATTCCGATCAGGATGCCGGTGATGAGACCGGCTATCATGAGGATTGGGAGATACCATAGCAGGGGAAGATCGGGGGTGACAAGATATGCGACCAGGATCTGGCCGATGTTGTGAGCAGCGCCTCCGGCGGCGCTGATGCCGGTTTCGTGAAATTTTCCGGTGCGGATAAGCAAGGTCATGACAAGGATGCTGAGCATGGCGCCGCCCATGCTGTATGCGATACTGAAGAGATTTCCGAAGAGGAAGCCGATCACGACAACTCTGGCGGCCGATACAAGCACGGCTTCTCTCCAGCCGAACAGCAGGAGCACAATCAGAATGACCACATTGCAGAGTCCGAGCTTGATGCCCGGAATTCCGAAGTTGAAGGGAATGAGGCTCTCGATGTATCCGCAGAGAATGGCCAGTGCGGTCAGCAGTCCGAGGTATGCGGTTCGTTTTGATTTATGATTCCGGTCCATGATGCGTTTCCCCTTTCCTGTGCTGCTCTGATGTTGCTCATCACGCATAACTGATCGGGCAGGGATTTCCGATATGCTGTAAACAGTAACGCTCTGTTTACTCTGCCAGCGTGTCGATTTTCGGGACAGACGATGCCGAATCGGAGGAGGTGCCGGTATCCTGCCGGTCCTGCCCGGAAGAAGTGTCTGTGTCGTCAGGCTCCTGCCCGGAGGAAGTATCCGTGCTGTCCGGCTCCTGCTCAGAGGAAGAGCCGCTGTTGTACGCGCCCGTATTCCGGGAATCAGAAGAACTTCCGGAATCCCTGGCGTTTACGATTTTCAGCACAACCCGGTTTGGAAGACAGACAATACTTCCGCCATTCGCGGTGATCGGCACGGAATGAACGCAGACCTGATCCGGGCAGTCGGCAGAGATCATCCGTACGGCGCCGTCTTTGATCTCGCAGACATTTGTGCCATTTATTTTTATAACGGCGTCATGCTTCAGATCGTAAGTGCCGTACAGTCTGTTGTCAACCGTGATCTCAAGCATGGGAGTGCCAGCGCGGCTCATGTAACGGGTATAAGCCGCCAGCATCAGAACTGCGGCGGCGAAGATGCCGAGTATCAGGAGTAAATCATTTCGTCCGAAGTTCTTCCTTGTCATATACAATCCTCCTGTCGGCCAGCCAGAAGCGGCGCGGGATTACGAAGCGCGGGGACAGCATCGCCTTGCCGGTTCCGCCTGAAAAGAGGCCGCCGTATGCGCGGCGGCCTCTTGTAAATATCAGAACCGGTGACGGTTGCAGCTGTCTGATGCAAAATTCCGAAACGGCAGGATCATACAATGCACTTGCGCGGGCAGTTTGCCTTGCATTCTCCGCAGTTCGAGCATTTAGCGTAATCAATGACCGGGAATCCGCCGACCATTTCAATCGCCTGCTGAGGACAGGTCTTTACGCATTTCTGACAGGAGATGCAGCCGATTTTGCAGTTGTTCATGACGGGCTTGCCCTTTTCCGGGTTCACGCAGCCGATGTGGGATACGTAATGGTAAGGCACCTCGATAATGAGACCCTTCGGGCAAGCAGCCATACATTTTTTGCAGTCAACGCAGAGATCCTCGTCCACATGGGCGATTCCCTTCTGAATGGAAAGGGCGCCGAATTCACAGGCCTGGACACATTCGCCGAATCCGGTGCAGCCGAAGCGGCAGGACTTCGGACCGCCCGTGGGCGCGAATTTCACGGCCGCGCAGGACTTCGGCCCTGTATACACGTAATTTTCCGTTGTTCTCTCACAGTCTCCGACGCAGCGTACAAAGGCGACCTTCCTCTGGTCGCTTCCGGCGGAAGTTCCCATGATTTCCGCGATCTTATCGGCAACGGGCTTCTGTCCCACTACACAGGAATTGACGGGGGCGTTTCCCGCCGCGATAGCGGCCGCCAGGGCGGCACAGCCGGAAAATCCGCATCCGCCGCAGTTCGCTCCGGGCAGGACCTCGGCGATTGCCTGCTCCTTCTCATCAACAGGAACGGCAAACGCCTTGCTGGCAAAGCTGAGGAAGATGCCGACGAATAAGCCGACGCCGCCGACCATCAGCGTTGCAGCCAGGATACTACTTACAGTCATCACAATAACCTCCTTTACTCATTACTTCAGTGCCGAGAATCCGAAGAATGCGATCGACATCAGAGCGGCAGTGATCATTACGATCGGGAATCCACGGAAGGATGCGGGAACATCGTTGTTTACCATCTTCTCACGGATATTTGCAAGGATGATGATTGCAATCGTGTAGCCGAGAGCTGTGGCAAAGCCGTAAACCGTACCGGTGAGGATGCTGTAATCCTTCTGAACGTTGATCAGCGCTACACCCAGTACGGCACAGTTTGTGGTGATCAGCGGAAGATAAATTCCGAGAGCGTCATAGAGCGCCTTTGCGAACTTTTTCAGGAACATCTCCACGAACTGAACCAGAGCCGCCACGATCAGAATAAATACAATGGTTTTCAGATATTCCAGTCCGAGGGGAACCAGAAGAACATGATACAGGATTCCGCACACAAGGCTGGAAAGCGTCAGTACGAAGGTCAGCGCCATGCCCATGCCGGCCGCGGTATCAGGCTTCTTGGATACGCCAAGAAACGAGCAGATGCCGAGGAACTGGCTAAGGACGACGTTATTGATCAGGCAGGCATTTACAGCCAGCAAAAGTAATGTCATGACTTAGTCGCCTCCTTTTTCTCAGATGACGGAGCTGCGCCGGCGGCCGGCTTTTCAGCGGCAGGCGCAGCGATTGCCTCCGCGACGGTTCCCTTGCTGCGCGCAATGGTCTGCGCGGGTGTTTCAGAACAGGATTCCGGCTTCTCGTCACAGATTCCGAGCTTCATGCAGCTCAGACAGTCTCCGCAGATTTTCTCGGTCGGATCCCATTCTTTCTTCGGGCGGCGCCCCGCACCGATCTTCAGCTTGTTCATCACCGCGACAAGGAAGGCGTAGACCAGGAAAGCGCCGGGAGCCAGGACGAAGATGTTCACCGGAACATAACCGGACGGCATCACCTGCATGCCAAACCAGGTGCCGGCACCGATGATCTCACGGATCGAGGCGATGCAGAAAATCGCCGCGGTAAAGCCCAGTCCCATTCCAAGACCGTCGAAGAAGGAAGGAATCATGGGTTCCTTGCCGGCGTATGCTTCGGCACGGCCCATGATGATGCAGTTCACGACGATCAGAGGAATATAGATTCCCAGAGACGCATAGAGCGCAGGTGTGAATCCCTCCATCAGGAAGTCAACCATCGTTACAAAGGAAGCGATGACGACGATATACGCCGGCATCCGCATGCGTTCCGGAATGACCTTGCGGAGCGCCGAGATGATCAGGTTTGAAAGTGCCAGAATCACGGTGGTGGAAAGTCCCATGCCGATGGCGTTGAGCGCCGAGGTTGTCGTCGCGAGGGTCGGACAGGTTCCGAGAACCAGTACAAATACCGGGTTCTCGACGAACAGTCCGTTCCAGAGCCGTTCTACCGGAGAGTTTTTCTTTAATTTCATGATGCACTGCCTCCCTCCAGATATTCCACCGCAGCCAGAGCGCCGTTGACAGCCTTGGTTACAGCGTTTGTCGTTACCGTGCAGCCGCTGATCGCGTCGATCTGGTTGTCCGCACTTTTTCCGGTTTTGGTATACTCAACTTCGGTATTGTCTCCGAGGCTCAGATTATTAAACTGGTTCTTGAATTCATCATTCTTCGCTTTCATGCCCATACCTGCGGTCTCCGAGATTGAAAGGAAGGAAATGCCGTTGATGGTAAGGCTTCCGGATTCGTCTGTTGTGATGCCGACCATGAGTTCAATCGCGCCGCCGTAGCCTTCGTTATTGGTAGCGTCTACGACGTAACCGAGCTTGTTGCCGTCCTTGTCGTCAGCTTCGCTTACATCGCTGACCGAGGTTTTGTCCAGTCCTGCTTTTTCGAGATATGCCTGGAAATCGCTCTGGTCAAAATCCGAGACGGTCTTGAAGCTGTCCGCATTTTCGAAAACCTCCTTCTGGGAGGCGGCTTTCTCGGATGCCTCCTGTGCCGCGATCGGTCCGGCGGTCACGCCGTGCACGGCACCGAGGAGAAGTCCCGCCACCACGGTGATCACGGTAATGATGATAGTATCATGAACGACGGATGTCTGTTTCTTGCTCATGCCTTTCCTGCCTCCTTCTGTCTCTTGTCTTTCCGGATGCCGAAGGCTCTCGGACGGGTATAGCGCTCAATCAGCGGGACAATGCAGTTCGCCAGAATGATCGCGTAGGATACACCCTCGGAGCTGTTTCCGATCATACGATACAGCCATGTCATGACGCCGAGGAAGACAGCGTAAATCACCTGTCCCTTCGGTGTGATCGGGGATGTGACATAATCGGTCGCCATAAACCATGCGCCGAGCATGATTCCACCGGCGCAGAGCTCCTCTGCCGTGAATTCGAGCGGATTGCTGTAGCCCCTGGCGGCCGCGGTGATCAGGACCAGAACCGCAAAGCTGCCGAGATAGATGACAGGGATCTTCCAGTCAATGATCTGCATCACCAGAAGGAAAATTCCTCCCGCCAGCAAAGCGATTGCCGAGGTTTCGCCGATGACGCCCTGCACATTTCCGAGGAAGAGTGCGCCGAGATCAAAATGCGCTCCGGTCTTGAGATAGGCAAGCGGGGTTGCTCCGGAGAGAGCGTCCGTTGTGGAAGCTACCTTAGTAACCAGAGAGGTGAGTCCTCTGCCGGCTGCGTAGTTTGTCATTTCGCTGGAAAAGGAAATGAGAAGGAAGCATCTGGCTCCGAGAGCGGGATTCATGAAGTTCTGACCGAGTCCGCCGAAGACCTGCTTTACCACTACAATGGCGAAGACAGAACCGATCACCGGGATCCACCACGGAATCTGCGGCGGCATATTCATACCGATCAAAAGACCCGTGACGACTGCAGAAAGATCTCCGGTGGTGACCGGTTTCTTTAGTGCCCGTTCGTAGCAGTATTCGGCGGCAACCGAGGACGCCACGGAGACGCACAGAATCAGCAGTGCATACGGACCGAAATTTACGACTCCGACGATACATGCCGGGAGCAGCGCAATGATCACGAACAGCATGATCTTCCGGGTGGAAATACTGTCTCTTACATGAGGTGAGACAGAAACCTGATATTTTTCATTCATTCTCCTGAACCTCCCTCACTTGTTCTTTCTCTTGTTGGCGAGTACCGTCTGACGCATCATATTGATTTCCGCAGCCAGCGGTCGTTTTGCCGGACAGGAATAGCTGCACGATCCGCAGTTTACGCACTCAAGCCCGTAATATTCCTCAAAGGATTTTGCATCGCTGTGCTCCGCAAAGTCCGCCAGCTTACATGGAAGCAGTCTCGCCGGGCATCCCTTTACACAGCGTCCGCAGTTGATGCAGGCGGACGGCTTCGAGCGGGAAACCTCATCCTTCAGGAAAGCGGTAATCGCGCCGGAGGTCTTTGTGACGGGGATATCCAGATCATATAGGGCGAATCCCATCATGGGGCCGCCGGAGATCACTTTCTCAGGCGCGGACTTGAACCCGCCTTCCGCATCGATGATTTCCGCGTAATTCATGCCGACCGGCACACGGAAATTTCTCGGGTTGACAGGCGCGTCGCCCGAAACGGTGAAGACACGGTCAATGACGGGCCTTCCGTATTTAACCGCGTCGTAGACTGCGATCACGGTATCGATATTGTCGACGACACATCCGGCGTCTGCCGGGAGCATCCTGGAGTTGACGTATCGGCCGGTGACTGCGTTGATCAGGCATCGCTCCGCGCCTTCCGGATACTTTGTCTTCATGACGGCGACGCTCATTCTGCTCTTTCCGGACACGGCCTTGCGCATGATCTCGATTGCCTTCGGCTTATTGTCTTCGATGCAGATGATCCCCCTGCATTCCGGCTTAAAAAGCTTCAGAATGATCTCCAGACCTCCGACGATTTTCTCCGGGCACTCAAGCATGCATCTGTAGTCCGAGGTCAGATAAGGCTCGCATTCCGAACCGTTCACGAGGACATGATCCACGACGGACGGATCCTTCGGCGAGAGCTTGACGGCTGTCGGGAAGCCTGCGCCGCCCATCCCGACGACTCCTCCCTCCCGGATTCTGTTCAGAATTTCTTCTCTGGACAGCTTGTCCGGGTCTGCCTCTTCAAAGCTGACGCTTTCATACAGGCCATCGTTTTCGACGACGATAGCATCGACATAACCGCCGGTGGCATTCTTCCGCTTTTCAATTTTGCTCACCGTGCCGGATACGGACGCATGAACCGGAGCAGATACGAAGCCGCCCGCCTCGGCGATCTTCTGTCCGGCAAGAACCCGGTCTCCTTTTGCGACAATCGGCTTTGCCGGCGCACCAATGTGCTGTGACAGCAGATAGACTAACTCTTTTCCGGGTTTTATGGCTTCAACCGGTTTCTCCGCGGACAGTTCCTTGCCCTCATACGGATGAACGCCACCCTTAAAGGTAAATAATCCCATCTACCCATCCTCCTTCCTTTGCTTACAAATAACATAGATATTATAATACACTGTGCCAAAAAGTGACATTCAATTTCCTGCTAAATCGATGTATGTTTCTCAAAAAATGCATCGCAGCCATCTGATATATTGAATTTTTTCGGCATCAGAAAAGACAGGCCCCAATCTCGCCGGGCGGGCCTGTCTGAAGTATATGCTTTTGCCGTGAAAAGCAGTATTTTGTATTCTCATTATTCCTGATAATGATGTGCTTCCTGAAGCATCATATCCTTGACCTTCATCAGGCGCACCTGGGTGCTCCGCTCATTCTCATCGAGCTTCATGGTGATGTAGCGGATGCCTTCTCTGGTCTCGGGAATGATTACATGCTCCAGAGCGTTCACTCTCCGGCGGGTTTTCTCGATCTCGGACGCCATCAGCTGGCAGGATTTTTCCACCTCGGCAAGCCGCAGCATATCCGGGAGGATGTCAGAGAGCGACTGAACCGCTCCGTCCAGATCGCTGGAGGTATAGGCAAAACCGTAGGAGAAGATGTCGTTCTGATCTGCGGTGCGGGTCCGGTATTTGAAAACCGGAAGGCTCACGCTCATGACATTCCTCGTGGATTCCTCCAGTGTGACCTCCTGCTTCGGCACGAGCATTGCCGTCCGCAGCGTCTGCTCGGACATTCCTGCCTTCGCCAGGACAAATTCGGCATTGGCGCTGCGGATACCCTTCTCTACCTTTACGCGAAGATCCATGTCCTCCCGGACCAGATCAAGAAACTGACGCATCAGCTCATCCCTTTTATCTTTCAGAAGACGGTGTCCCTTCATCGCGGTCACCAGCTTCTTTTTCAGGCGGGTCAGCTCCATTCTTGTTGGATTTACATGTGCTCCGGACAATCCGCAACCTCCTCTCTTCGATCACATCCGAACGGCGTCCTGTCAGATTCCGCGTTTTCCGCATCATCCGTCAGACACCGCATTCGGAATCCGTTCCGTCTCCACGGTATCCTTCAGGCACCCTGTCCGGAATCCGTTCCGTCTTCAGGGCATCCGTCAGTCGCCCTGCCCGGAATCCGTTCCGTCTCCGTAGTATTCGTCGAGCATGGCGTCCGGAATCCGCTTCAGCTCGGACCTCGGAAGCATCCGCAGCAGCTTCCAGCCGATCTCAAGCGTTTCTTCGATGCTCCGATTTGTCGTGTACCCCTGGGATACGTACTGCTTCTCAAACTCATCCGCAAAACG
This sequence comes from uncultured eubacterium 1-6, assembly GCA_903789595.1. Lineage (GTDB taxonomy): Bacteria > Bacillota > Clostridia > Lachnospirales > Lachnospiraceae > Bilifractor. The sequence continues at coordinate 75,979 of CAIFEZ010000004.1, read as the reverse complement.
TGCGTAGAGCAGGTCAATGTCGGTGAGCGCGGCCTCTCCGAGAATCGTCATCAGCTCTTTTGCGTCTTTTCCGCGGGCGTAGGCGGCAAAAAGCTGATTCATTGTTGCGGCGTGATCCTTTCTGGTTTTTCCCTCTCCGATTCCCTTGTCCTTCAGCCGGGAAAGGGACGGGAGTACATCGACCGGCGGTTTGATGCCCTTCCGGTACAGCTCGCGGGACAGAATAATCTGGCCCTCCGTGATATAACCTGTAAGATCGGGGATCGGGTGAGTCTTGTCATCCTCCGGCATGGTCAGGATCGGTATCAGGGTGATGGAGCCGTTTTTCCCTTTCTGACGGCCGGCGCGTTCGTAGAGCTGTGCGAGGTCGGTGTACATGTATCCCGGATATCCTCGGCGCCCCGGAACCTCCTTCCTCGCCGCCGACACCTCGCGAAGCGCGTCTGCGTAGTTTGTGATGTCTGTCATGATCACGAGAACGTGCATATCCTTCTCAAAAGCAAGGTATTCCGCGGCAGTAAGTGCCATCCGCGGAGTGGAGATGCGCTCTACCGCGGGGTCGTTAGCGAGATTGATGAAGAGGACGGTCCGGTCAATGGCGCCGGTCTCGCGGAAGGACTCCTCGAAGAAATGAGCCTCTTCAAAGGTAATGCCCATGGCAGCAAACACAACGGCAAAGGACTCGTCGGTTCCCCGGACCTTCGCCTGACGTGCGATCTGAGCGGCGAGCTGCGAATGCGGCAAGCCGGAGGCGGAGAAAATAGGAAGCTTCTGCCCTCTTACCAGCGTATTCAGTCCGTCGATGGCCGACACGCCGGTCTGAATGAATTCCGACGGATAGGCCCTTGCTGCAGGGTTCATCGGGAGACCGTTGATGTCCATTCTTTTGTCGGGCAGGATTTCCGGGCCGCCATCGATGGTGCGGCCCATTCCGTCAAATACTCTTCCCAGCATGTCCTCGGAAACGCCGAGTTCCATTGCCCTTCCGAGAAAACGGACCCTGCTGTTGGAGAGATTGATTCCGGTTGAATTCTCAAAGAGCTGGACCAGTACATTCGGGCCGTCTACCTCCAGGACACGGCATCTGCGGGTCTCGCCGCCGGCGAGTATGATTTCCCCCATCTCGTTATATTTTACGCCTTCGACTCCCTTGACAAGCATCAGAGGACCGGCGACCTCCTGAATTGTGCGATATTCTACTGCCATTCCGATCATTCCTCCTTTGCTTTTGCTTCCTCGGTTTCGGATGCAAGTTCTGTAAGGATTTCCTCATAGGTGCGGGTGATGGCCTTCTCATCGGTGTATTTGTAACGGCCGATCTGTTCCCTGACGGGCATGCGGACAAGCTCGTTGATGTCCGCTCCCTCCTTCAGTGCCCTGACGCCGTAATCATAGAAGGCATAGACCAGCTTCATCATGTAGTACTGCTTTTTCAGAGAGGTGTAGGTATCCGTCTCGTCAAAAGAATTCTGATGCAGGAAGTCCTCACGGATTGATCTCGCCGCCTCCATTTTCAGCCGGTCTTCGGGAGAAAGCGCATCCATGCCCACCATTTTTACGATTTCATTCAGAGACGCCTCGTCCTGAAGCAGACTCATCAGCTTCTGCCGGATATCCATCCAGTCCGATTCCACGTTGCGGTCAAACCATTTGCCCATGGTTTCCAGATACAGGCTGTAGCTCGTCAGCCAGTTAATGGCCGGGAAATGCCGCTGGTAGGCAAGGTCGGCGTCCAGAGCCCAGAATACCTTGACGATGCGCAGCGTAGCCTGGGATACCGGCTCGGAAATATCACCGCCCGGAGGAGAAACTGCGCCGATTGCGGAGAGTGCCCCCTCCCGACCGTCTTTTCCAAGGGCGATGACATGACCCGCGCGTTCGTAGAACTGCGCCAGACGGGATCCGAGATAGGCGGGATAGCCCTCTTCACCGGGCATCTCCTCGAGACGGCCCGACATCTCGCGGAGCGCTTCGGCCCACCGGGAGGTGGAATCCGCCATCAGAGCAACGGAGTATCCCATGTCGCGGAAATATTCTGCGATGGTGATTCCCGTGTAGATCGATGCTTCACGCGCAGCAACCGGCATATCGGATGTATTGGCGATCAGTATGGTGCGCTGCATCAGGGATTCCCCCGTCCTGGGATCCGTAAGCTCCGGGAATTCATTCAGTACATCGGTCATTTCATTTCCGCGCTCGCCGCAGCCGATATAGACGACGATATCCGCGTCCGCCCACTTGGCAAGCTGGTGCTGGATCACCGTTTTGCCGGAGCCGAACGGACCGGGGACCGCGGCTACGCCGCCCTTGGCAATCGGGAAGAAGGCATCGATTACGCGCTGCCCGGTGATCAGGGGCATCTCCGGCGGAAGCTTCCTTGCGTAGGGGCGTTCTCTTCGCACCGGCCACTTCTGCATCAGTGTCAGGTTTATATCGCCGGATCCGGTTTCTACCACGGCAACGGCATCATCGATACGGAAAGAGCCGGACCGGATCTCGCGGATTCTGCCGCTGATTCCGTTCGGTACCATAATCCGATGGGTGACGACACTGGTTTCCTGTACTGTGCCGATGATGTCTCCGGCGGAAACCTCATCGCCGGGTTTTGCGGCAGCGGTAAATTCCCATGTTTTCTCATGATCAAGAGCCGGAACCTCGACGCCTCTGGAAAGCAGATTGCTGTGAGTGATTTCCATAATTTTGTTCAGAGGGCGCTGAATTCCGTCGTATATGGAGCCGATCAGCCCGGGGCCAAGCTCGACGGACAGCGGTTCTCCGGTGGACTCCACCGGTTCCCCGGGCCCGAGGCCCTGTGTCTCTTCATAAACCTGTATGGAAGCCTGATCGCCGTGCATTTCGATAATTTCTCCGATCAGCCTTTCTCTGCTTACCCGCACGACATCGTACATATTTGCGTCCCGCATGCCTTCAGCGATCACCAGAGGTCCGGCGACTTTTCTGATTGTACCTGTGCTCATTCGTTATGCTCTCCTTTTATCATTCGGTTCCAGGGGCAGACGCAGACCTGCTTCGGCGAAGGCTCCGCGGAAGCTGTGCCTTGTCAGCTGCGTGCGGCCGGATAACATAAAATCCCGGCAGACGGTGCGATCAGCCGGAAAACAGAATGTCGCTGCCAACCGCCTGCTCCACCGATTTCTTTACAGAGGATACGCCTTCACCGGTATTCCCCCGGACTCCCGGGATCAGGATTATTGCCGGGGCCGTCATGCTCCGGTATCTGCTGATCTCTCCCGCGAGGACAGCGGCGAGCTCCTCTGTAATATAGATAACGCCGAAGCCGTTCCCAGCGAGATTTCTCAGAATCTTCGCACCTTCCTCGGCGCTATTGTCCCTGATCGGAAACGTGGACAGTCCTATGGCTGCAAAGCCGTAGATACTGTCATAATCTCCCATGACTGCTATTTTAACCATACATCTTCCTTATCCTTTTTCGGATATCTTCCTCGGAGAAGCCATTGGCCTTTGCCGTGAGGAGAATCCGCACCATGCGTATTTCATTTTCTCTCGCCAGGTAATAGGCGATCAGAGGCCCCGCGGAGACGCTGTTCCTTTTCTGAGGCAGAATGGCGTCGATGATCCGGTTGTCACACCATCTTTCAAACGCGGACGGGGAATCCTTCAGCGCCTCTGCGGCTTCCGCAAATCCATGGTTGGTCAGATAATCGCGAAGGGACGCTTCTCCCGAGACGGCCGCGGCAGCCAGGATATCGGTATTCAGGGTGCGGCAGGGGCAAAGGGCCTCCTTCAGAAATTTCAGATCTTTTCCGGTTTTCTGCGCGCGAACGGCGATCTTGATATTGGTGACGGCTACCGTGGATTCCTCATAATCCGCAAGAAGGGGAATACCGGATTCCCGGCCCGCCTTTTCGCAGGCATCCAGGCATCCCCGGTCAATGATCAGATCGCATTTCTGCCCGTCCTGCGTGCGGAGCATTGTCTCCAAAGCGCGCTGCGCCGTCTTCCGCATATGATCCGGGAGCGCGCCGTAATCCTTATCCCGAAGAATTCTGCGGACCTCTTCCCTGCCGAAGCCCTCAATGTCATAATACAGATGATCCGGAGGATCCGCGGAGCAAAGCTCCCGGATTCCGGCCTTCAGATTGTGATACAGCCGCGGATAGGACAGAACCCGGAAAATTTCCGGATCTGCCTTCAGCTCCTTCATCAGATCTGCGGTTTTTCTCTCTTCGGTTTCCAGCATCCGGCTGCCGTCTTCCTCCGGAGAACCGTCTCCCCAGCCGCGGTCAGACAGAAAGCCGAGGATCTCACGGCTGTTTTCCATCCCGGACATCCGGCGGATGTCATCGTCTGAAAGAAGGGACTTCTCCTTTACCCGGATCCTGGCCACCGCATAAATGTAATCCAGATCGCTCATTTTATTTCTCCTGTCGGAATAACGTTTCATGAACCGCGTCCCGGAGAAGGTCTCGCTTCTCCTCAAAGAGCGCATTCAGGGAACAGTTTTCGTCAATTCCGCCGTAGCGGAGCAGAAATCCGTTCTCGATTTCCGCCGGGACCGGGGAAATCCGGAGCGTTCCGCCCGCCTCCCGCGCGATACGGTCCAGCCGGTCCTGAAATCCATCCGGGAGTCTGCTCAGATCCTTCGCTCCGAATAAAATCTCACCGTTTCCGGCGCGGATATTTCTGCGGATCAGCTTCTCTGTCATATCAAAATAAGAAACGTCATCTCTTCCGGCCAGCTCCGAACAGGCCTTATCAAGAACTTCCCGGATGATCGCCTGCTTCTGGGCCAGAACAGCCTCGCGGGTTCCCCGTGCGGCCCGGGAAGCAACGGATGCCGCATAGGCTTTCGCGTCACGATCAGCCCTCTGCCGCTCCCTTTCGAGCACATCACTGCGGTCGCTCTCTGCCTTCTGCAGGATCTGTTCCGCCTCGTCCTGCGCCTTCCGGAGAATGTCGGCAGCCTGATCTTCGGCATCCTGTAGGATACTGCCGGTAATATTTTCCAATCCTGCCATATCTGTCTCCCTGTGATATATCAGATTCCGCTCACCGAAAGAATTGAGATCAGAAGCGCCAGAATGGCATAGGTCTCAACCATTGCGGGGAACAGCATAGCCTTGCCGAACTGGTCAGGCTTCTTTGCAATAAGTCCGATCGACGCCACCGAGGTTCTTCCCTGATGGTAAGCGGAGATCAGTCCGACGAGAGCGATCGGCAGGCAGGCGAACAGATAGAGCATCCCGGTCGCGGTGTCTTTGACAGGATCCCCGCCGAGGATTCCGATGTTGGAAAGTGTGATAAAGGCAACCAGCAGGCCGTAGATTCCCTGCGTACCCGGCAGAAGCTGAAGCAGAAGCACCTTCGCGAACTGATCCGGATCTTCCGATACAACACCGGCTGCCGCCTGACCGGCGATTCCGACGCCCCAGGCTGATCCGATGCCCGGCAGCGCTGTTGCCAGTGCCGCTCCCATGAGTGCAAAAACCATTCCCATATTCATAGTTACTTTTCCTCCTTAATCTGGATGTATTTTGACTTTGTCTGGAAAGGAGCGAAAGGTCTGCCCCCTGCCTCATAGAACTTGCCGAAGAATTCCACATACTGGAGCCGGTTGGTATGAACATACGCTCCGAGTGCGTTGATCGCAATGTTCAGGGTGTGCCCCAGCAGAAATATCACAATAAAAATGATTACTTTCCAGGGACCCGAGCCGAACATGGAGCCCATCATATTGATTACATTTGCGATGACGCCGGTAGCCAGTCCGAGTGCCAGAAGCCTTGAATACGACAGGACATCGGACAGCCAGCCGGTCACCCCGTAGAGATCATAGGCGCCGAGCGCGATGCGGACCGCCCAGTTCTTTCTGGACCGACCGGACATCAGAAGAATGATCAGTGCTCCTGCGGCCGCGCACACCCTTGCCGCAGCAGACACTCCTTCGGAGAAGACAAGGGTCATTCCCGAAATGGAATGGAACAGATCCGTCGGAAGAAGCATCAGGATCAGTCCCGTCAGAAGCAGGTACCAGGACACAATGTCTGAAAAAAATCCAACGATATCACGGTCCTTCAGCATCTCATATCCCTTGATCCCCAGGCCTGTGTAAAGGTGTATGATTCCGAAGAAAAGACACCAGATCAGAAGACGCATCGGGTTGTTCAGCGGAGCAAACCACAATGGCTTCAGCACTGCTGTATCCTTCGGAACACCCATCCAGGTGTGAGCGACAACATCAATTACATCTCCGAAGAATCCGCCATACATAAAGCCCCAGAAGGTCGTGGATATGCCGCAGAAGAAAAACAGCTTCAGGAAACGCCTGATTCCTCGCTCGAGGTTCCGGTGCTTCCACAGAAGAATGCCGCAGACGAGAGTCATGACGATGCCATATCCGGCGTCTGAGAGCATCATTCCGAAGAAGAACACGTAGAACACAGACATGATTGCCGTGGGATCCACCCTGCCATGCTGCGGCAGACCGTAGGATTCCAGTACGCCCTCCGCAGATTCGGCAAACCGGTTGTTCGCAAGGAGCGTCGGTTCGATTTCATCATCCTGCTTCCCCTCCGCTTCCACATAGGCGTCATACTTCTCCGTCAGCAGCTTTGTGACACGCGGGGCCTGATCGGCGGGAATCCATCCTTCCAGAAAAAAAGCATTTCTGCTTAAGGGGATCTGACCGAGAAGCCGGTACTTCTCCGCCCGCGTACGGTAATAATCCGCCATAATGCGGAAATGCTCCTTCTCTTTCACGTATGAGGCGATCTGGGTTTTCAGATCCGCAATGATCTGCTTCTGGTCACGGATTTCTTCCTCGCACCCTGCGATGACATCCGCGGGAATACCGGTCACCGGAAGTGAAGGCCGTACAAAACCGGCTGCGCGCAGACTGTCCTCCACCGTATGTTCATCTCCGGCAAGGCAGATGACGCAGGTATAGGTCATTTCATTTTCGGCGGCAAGGACCTCACAGGAGACCGCAGAAGGCTTCGTAAGATTTCCCGAAGCTGCCGCAAGGATATCTTCTGCTGTGCGGATCCCCGGCAGAGTTCCGATGAGCACAGCTGTTTTCCGGGTTCCGGTCATGCTCATCGGGATATCAAGCCTTCGCCATGGAGCGAGACTCTCCTTCAGGTTCTCGTCTTTCTGTATGATGCCTCCGCACTCCTGTATCTTTCTTTCCGCGGACAGAAGGTCTGCTGCCTCGACATTGTAATGATGACGGTTCCGGACTGCGTCGTCAAAGTCAGAGCGGTCCAGAAATTCCTTTTCGGAGAAAAGTCCGCCGCGTTTTCCTCCGGAATATTGCCTCAGGATGGTAAGAGCATGTTCAAAGCAGGCAGTCCTTTTTTCGTATTTGGCGCGCGCGGCCTGCGTATCCTTCTCAGTCAGACCGCAGCTCTCCCCGAGTTCCTGAAGGCGCATCTCCATGATGCCCATCGACTGCAATGTCTCAAGAATGGCCTTTCTGTTCCGGTTTAGAGCGCAGATGCCAAGTTTCTGCATTTTTACGATTGCCATTCAGATTCCACCTTTTTCTTATCCGCCCAGCACGAGTCGGATGACTTTCTGTACTGCCTCCGGTTCCTGTTCCGCCGCCTTCTGTCTCAGGCGAAAACATTCCTGCATGTCGCAGGCTGCGGACTCTTTCAGCCGCTGTTCGCCGGCATTCATCGCTTCCCTCATTGTTTTCTCATAGTACGCGGCAGCGTCCTGTTCTGCATCCTTTCGGATCCGGTCCGCGTCAATGCCGGCCTGCTTCACGATGGATGCGGCGCGGTTTCTCGCTTCCGCGATCCTGGTCTCCGCTTCGGCCTCCGCCGCCTTCACTGTCTGAATCGTCTCGGATAGCATTCCGTCACCATCCCTTTCTGTCAAATAGAAAAATCACCGGCATTGCGATCGCAATTTTATGTGCATTGTCAGTGATTCTGTATTCGGCTTGTATTATTCGGTCTTTGCTCTCTGGTATGAATCATGCGCCATATCATGTATGAAAGGCAGCCCCGCATTTTCACGGGCAGCCCCTGAAAACCAACTGCTGTCTTTCAGCCGATAATGATATATTATAGTCATTCAGCCGGAATTTTTCAATTATTTGTGCAAATAATTTGCAAGATTATGATAAAGCGCGGGCGAATGTCATATTTTTCATAAACTCATTGCAAGAAGAAGTATGTTATGCATACATAAAAAATGGGCTGTTCCGCTTTCTCGTCACGAAACAGCCCTCTTAATGAATTTCTAGAAGCTTCACTTTATAACCTCCTTTTCTCTGTTCTGTTATATCATCAAGATTTCTTTCCCCGCTCCTGTGTCTGAGAGGACTTTCGTCCGGCATTCTCAGATATTATCCTCAGGATTCCTCCGCAGTTTCCGAATTCTCCTTTCAATGCTGACTTTTGAATTTTCTCTTCCTCTGAATCACTCATCTTCTGTCTTCAGAAGCATTTCGCGTTCCTGGAATCATCATTTCTGCAACCTGCTGTGCGGGTTCACCATAAGCATCTTCTCTTTGGAATTCATTCTCTTCCGAGAGCCATCCTCCGACAGTTCCGGGAAGGTTTCTCTTCTGCAGAGTTTCTGCATCATTCTCAGTCAGGAACTCTTCAAAGGGAAGTGAAAAGGAAACTTCCGGTTTGGAAAGTCATCTTGTTGTTATCTATATAATACTGACTTATCATCTGTTTGTCAAGAATTATTTTAAAATAAATATAGTATATTATAATTTACAGTATATTATGTGGTGCAGAAAAATACCGGCACTATTCTCACGGAATGAGAAACAATTCCGCAGAAAAGTACCGGTGCAGCACAAGAAATCATGTGTCACGGTTTTTATCCGGTTGCCGTACTGGCGACGCAAGCGCACAAAGTGCGGAGCAGCGCACAGATGATATAATTTGCGGTACAAGGTATCGCATGACTGTTTCCTGTGATTATTCAGCGTGAACAACGTCTTTCTTCAGTTCCGGCCGGATTTAAGGTTCTCGTCGTAATTGACGCCGCAGATCTGATCGATCCGGCTCAGCTCTTCATCACTGAAATCGGTGTGGCCGATGATCTTTACATTCTCGGCGATCTGTTCCGGCCGGGAGGCTCCGATCAGAACTGAGCATACATGGCTGTCCTTGAGGATCCACGCAAGCGCCATTTCGGCAAGCGTCTGGCCTCTCTCACCGGCGAGTTTATTGAGCGCGCTGATCTGGCGCAGCCTGTTCTCCGTGAGATCGGAAGCGTGCAGAAATCTTCCGTCCCTCGCGATCCGGCTGTCCGCCGGTATCCCGTTGATGTACCGGTCCGTGAGCAGTCCCTGCGCAAGCGGGCTGAACGCGATGATCCCCATTCCGTTTTCGTAGCAGTAATCCTTCACGCCGTCCTCTTCGATTGTCCGGTCAAAGATGGAATAACGGCGCTGATTGACGATCAGCGGGAGGTGAATCTCCCTTGCAATTTCCATCGCCCGCGCGGTATGCTCCCGGTCGTAATTCGAGATTCCGGCGTAGAGCGCCTTGCCGCTTCTGACGATCTGATTCAGCGCGTCCATCGTCTCTTCAAGCGGCGTCTCCGGGTCCATTCTGTGATGATAAAAAATATCCACATATTCAAGTCCCAGCCGCTTCAGGCTCTGATCTATGCTGGCAGTCAGGTATTTCTTGCTTCCCCAGTTGCCGTAGGGGCCTTCCCACATATCATATCCGGCCTTTGTGGTGATGACGAGTTCATCCCGGTACGGCATGAAGTCGTCACGCAGGATTCTTCCCGCATTTGCCTCGGCACTGCCGTACACGGGCCCGTAATTATTCGCAAGATCAAACTGGGTGATGCCAAGATCAAAGGCGGTCCTGCACATCGCCTTCATGTTGTCGTAATTGCCGTTGCTGCCGAAGTTATGCCAGAAGCCAAGTGAAACCGCGGGAAACTTCAGCCCGCTGACGCCGACACGGTTGTAAGTCATACCGGAATATCTTCCGGGATTCGCAATATAAACATCCTTTTCCATTCTTCCGTCCTTACCCCTTTCTTATTCAGCTGACACGATAAATGTGCTCTGAGCCCTTCGCATCGGGCGCATGCAATTCCGAATACAGATCTTCCGGCAGGCGCCTGATATTCTGCTGCGCAGGGCCGCTTCCGGATACCGCTCAAATATTCCGGCAGGTTTCCAGAATATACTGGTACAGGGTTCGCACCGCCGGAGCCATCAGCGAAGGATTCAGACACGCTAGCCCGATCTCACGGTATGCGTCCGGATCCATGCGGTACCGTCTGACATTGTAGGGAATGTCATTCATGACGAGCTCCGGCATAATGCAGATCCCAAAGCCCTTTGCGACCATGACAACTGTCGACAGGTCGTCCAGTACATGATAGCGGATCTGCGTGGAAAAATTATTCTGCCGCAGATAATTCTGGATATCGGCGTCGGTGGACTCCCTCTGTGCTACAAAATGGTGGCGGCTCATCTCCTCGATCCCGATGGTATCGCCCTCCGACTCCTTCTCAAAGTCGGCGGAAACAATGCAGAGCAGGGGATCTCTGTAAAAGATCTCGATCGGAATATCCCCGGCGCTCGACGCGGAGAGAAAACCGAAATCGACGATGCCGTTCTTGATCCAGTAACGCACATCGTCGTAGGTCCCCTCAAATACCTCAATCCGGATGGCCGGGTACTGTGCCTCGAAGGAACGGATGATATCCGGGATCCAGTTGGTGCATGCGCTGGAGAAGCAGCCGATCTTCACGGTTCCGGTCTTCAGGCCCTTGTACTCCGCCACAACCTGCTGCAGGCGTTCATCGCTGTTCAATACCGAATTTACATAGGGCAGAATATGCTCCCCGTAGTTGGTCAGAGTGACGCCTGATTTGTTTCGGGTGAGCACCGCAAACCCGAGTTCCTTCTCCATCGCGGAGATCGAGTGGCTGATGGCTGACGGCGTAAGGCCGAGCACGTCGGCCGCCTTGTGAAAGCTTCCCATTTCTGCGACGGTCTTAAATACCTGGTATGTAAGTAGTGTCATCTCATTCCTTCCTGTACAGTATATGGCGCTGTTAACAGCCTGGGGACTTACTGTAAGAGTTCTTCGAAAACGCAGACAGGCCCGCCTGCCGCGAAGCGTGCGTAAGAGGCTGTCTGCAAATCTCTGTGTATTGCAGCCGGATTTGTCTTCGGAACTTATAGCATAACATATTAACAGCCGGGATGGAAGCAGGATTGCGGGAGTGCGAAGCACGAAACAATCCGCAGCTTATACAGTATGCGGCACAGGGACTTATGCAGAATGTGGCACAACGCATCGTATGGCCGTTTATCTGACAGCTGTCAGTGCTCAGGGAACCGTACGTTTATGAAGGCCGGATTCAACACCGGGCGCATCTGTATTGAAGATCCTCCCAGCGCTTGTCCACCTCGTCCTGGAAGACCTGAATCAGGCGCTCGTTCTCCGGTTTGAACAGATGACGGAACCTTCCCTGCGGTCTGAGGAAATCCTCGATCGGAAGCTTATGCTTCGGCTCGTAGGAGAGCTTCCAGACACCGTGATCCACCTCGAAAAGCGGCCAGTAACAGGTCTCAACCGCAAGGCGGCAGATCTCCATGACATCCTCCGTCGGATACCTCCAGCCGCGCGGACAGGGCGTCATCACGTTCAGAAAAGAAGGACCCTCCGTATAGATTCCCTTTTCCGCCTTTCTGTGAAGATCCCTGAAATCTCTGGTAAGCGTGGTCTGTGCGGCATACGGCACGTAATGCTCGGCGATGATCGCGGTGAGATCCTTCCGGTACTGAACCTTGCCTGCGGAATTTTTCCCGGCCGGCGTGGTGGTGGTATCCGCAAACATCGGCGTCGCGGAGGAACGCTGGATTCCCGTGTTCATGTAGGCTCCGTTGTCATAGCACACGTAGAGCATGTCATGGCCTCTCTCCATCGCGCCGGACAGGGACTGGAATCCGATATCGTAGGTGCCGCCATCACCGCCGAAGGTGATGAATTTGAAGCGGTCCTCTTCCCCGAGGCGGTGCTTTCTCTTCAGGACCTTGTAGGCTGTCTCGACGCCGGAAAGCGTTGCGCCGGCGTTTTCAAAGGCATTGTGGATGTAGCTGTCCTCCCAGGAAGTGTACGGATACATAAAGGAAGAGACCTCCAGACATCCGGTAGCGTTTCCGATCACGGCGCGGTCCTCGGGCTTCAGTGCCCGGAGAACGGCGCGGACCGCGATGGTCGCCCCGCAGCCGGCGCACATTCTGTGGCCCGGCGCGAGTCTTTCCGGTCTTGCAAGCATGGTTTTCAAACTGTAGTCATTACTCATTCTGATTTTCTCCTGTGTGTGAGAGTGTTTTCAAATTCCGATATCGGGGCTCATCCGCGCAGATTTACGTATTTGTGCTGCTGCACGGGGACGCCTTCCTCTGCTGCGGCTCTGAGTTCGGCGAAGACTTCCTTCACGTGATCTGTGGTAAAATCTCTTCCTCCGAGACCGTAGATGTAATTGACCGCCTCAATGAATACCCGGTTTCGGTACAGCCCTGCCGTGACCTCACTGCCGAGAGGGCCGCTGTTTCCGTTATAGCTCTCGCACCGGTCCATAATTGCGACCGCCCTGCAGTTCCGCAGCGCATCAGCGATTTCCTTTTCCGGAAACGGCCGGAAGACGCGGATCTTTAGGACACCTGCCTTCCATCCCTCTTCCCGGAGCTCGTCAACCGCTTCCTTTGCGGTACCGGCCGCGGATCCCATGATCAGCATGATGTAGTCTGCGTCTTCCGTCCGGTACTCCTCAAAGAATCCGTACTTTCTTCCGGACATCTGTTCAAATTTCTCGGCGACCTTCAGGATGACGCCGCGCGCGTTTTCCATGGCGGTCTCCTGGTTTTTCTTTGCCTCCATCTCATAGTTCGAAATGGAATACGGACCGACTGATACCGGTTTCCCGGGATTCAGCATAAACTCCTCCGGCTCATAGGTGCCGGCAAACTTCTTCACGCTCTCATCCTCAAGAAGACAGATGTTCTGCACGGCGTGACTTGTGATGAATCCGTCCTGGCAGATCATCACCGGCAGACGGACGCACGGGTCTTCCGCAATCGGATATGCCTGAATGTAGTTGTCATAAACCTCCTGGTTGTCTTCCGCGTAGATCTGAATCCATCCGGTATCCCGTGCGCCCATGCCGTCGGAATGGTCGCAGTTGATGTTGATGGGGCCGGACAGCGTGCGATTCACCAGTGTCAGGACGATGGGCAGGCGGTTGGACGCCGCAAGCAGAAGCTCCTCCCACATCAGCGCAAGACCCGCGGAGGAGGTCGCGGTCATGGTCCGCGCCCCCGCCGCCTCAGAGCCGATGGCTGCTGACATGGCGGAATGCTCGCTCTCGACCGGAATGAAATCAGTGTCCATCTGACCGTTCGCGATATAGGCGGATACCATCTGCGGAATTTCTGTGGACGGTGTTATCGGAAATGCCGGCATGACATCCGGCTCAACCTGCCGGATCGCGTAGGAGACCGCTTCGTTTCCTGACATTCTCTCTTTAATTTCTCTGCTTCTGATGATTTCCAGATTACTCATGGCTCGATGCCCTCCTTCATGACAATTGCTTCAAAAGGACAAACCTTTGCGCAGATGCCGCAGCCCTTGCAGTGCATATAGTCGAAATCCAGCCGTTTTCCGTCCTGAAAGGGGATCGCTCCGTCCGGACATACCGGACAGCAGAGAAGGCACTGTTTACATTTTTCTTCGATATAAACCGGAGTATTGGTCCTCCACTCTCCGGTGTTAAACTGCCTGGAGGTTCCGCCCGCAAAGATCTGCATGCCTTCTGTCAGGCCGCCGCAGGGCGTCTGTTCATTAATTTTTGATATATCGGTACGCATAATAATCCTCTCTGAATCACGGCTTTGTGCGGAATCCGCAAAAGCCTTATCTGTTCTTTTATTCACTCGGTTCGCACGGTCTGCCGGTCTCTGTATAGAATGCCGGTTCATTCATCAGCCATTCCCCGATGCCCATGATCGCTGATGGACTCTATATGGCATGCCGGCTCACTCATCAACCGCGGCAAAGGCATCTTCCAGCGCCCTCATATTGCCGTCGATGACTTCCGGCTTTTTCGCAAATTTATGCTGAAAGGACTCTCTCATGTTCGCGACGAAGGAATCCCTGTCCATGACGCGGCTCACGGCAACCGCGGCGGCGAGCATCGGCGTATTAGGAAAATTCTTTCCGAGCGCCTGCTCTGAAATTGATCTCGCATCAACGGTAACCACTCTGCCCCGGTAACCGCGAAGCAGCGGCCGGATCTCATCCGGTGTCTTCGGCGTATTCACGATGATGGCGCCGTTTTCCTTCAGACCGTCCGTCACATGAACGGCATGAAGCAGGGTTTCGTCTACGACAACCACGTAATCCGGATCATAAATATTGGAGTGCACGCGGATCGGTGTGCGGCTGATGCGGTTAAACGCGGTGATCGGCGCGCCCATGCGCTCCGGACCGTATTCTGGAAAACCCTGCACATACGCGCCGGTCTTAAAGCAGACATCTGCCAGAAGAAGCGCCGCCGTCTTTGCGCCCTGTCCTCCGCGGCCGTGCCATCTGATTTCAACTGTGTTCTTCATGTAAAGCCCTTTCTGACGTGATACATCCTGCGGCGCACCGTCTGCGGCGCACTGCAGTCTTTAGATATGTTTGATATTGTTCAACTTTATGTTGATTTGCACTCAACTTTTACTATTATACAGAAACCGGAGAAATTGTAAATAATTTTTATATATTATTCTTCATGATTGTAATGAAACTATTTCACCATTGTCCCGGACGAAATAAAGTACGCTCATACCTGTCAGCGGAACAGCGGCGAGATTACGTAAAGGATGACCGGACACACATACAGAAAAGGACCTCCGTGCGTCTGTTCTTCGCACAAAGGTCCTCCTTGTCATTCCATTGCAATATTCATACTGTGGATACAGCAGCTGCAGCGTCAGCGTTCAAAGGCGAAATAGACGATCACTGCCTCTGCGTCCCGGTGAATCCAGACACTCGTGTCCTCGCCGCTGTCGCTTTCCAGGTTCCCGGGATAACAGCCGTACTCATGCCCCGGTTTTCCGGTCCTGCCTCTGGCGGGTGCATCCCCGAAGTCTCCCTTCTGAAACCGTGTTACATAACCGATGATTTTCTGAAATTCGCTGCCGACGAAATAGACCTCACGGATACCTGCGGACAGATAAATGGTCTCGCCGTTTATCGTTCCGTAATATGCGGTTCCATACCCCTTTTTCTTTCTGCTGATGTATTCCTTTAAGTCGCTCAATTTCTCCATAAAAGGGCACCTCCTTTTGTCTCATTTTACCTCGGACAGCGGCAAACGGCAATGAAAAAGAAGAGATGCGGGCATTCCCCCTGTTACGGTTCACGGCATGCCTGAACGATGCTCAGAGGAGTGTGACGCCATGGTCCGCGGCGTATTTCAGATCTTTTTCCGGCCACAGGGAGACCTGAACCTCTCCGATATGCGCCTTTCTGAGGAAAAACATACAGATGCGGGACTGTCCGATTCCGCCGCCGATGGTGTACGGAAGCTTCTTCTCAAGGATTGCCTTCTGGAAGGGGAGCTTTGCTCTCTCCTCGCAGCCGGCTTCCTTTAGCTGCAGTCTCAGGGAATTTTCATCCACCCGGATTCCCATCGAAGAAAGCTCCAGCGCGATGTCGGTCACCGGATAATATACGATGATATCGCCGTTCAGAGACCAGTCGTCGTAATCCGGCGCGCGTCCGTCGTGCTTTTCACCGGATTTCAGTCTGCCGCCGATCTGCTCGATGAAGATGGCGCCGTGGATTTTTGCGAACTTATACTCGCGGTCCTTCGGCGAGTCATCCGGATACATGTCTTCCAGTTCCTGAGAGGTTACAAAGGTGATCTGCTCCGGCAGGATGCAGTGTACATATTCGAATTTATTCTCCACATATTTCTCTGTCACGTGGAGTGCCTCATAGACGTTCTTCACAATCCGATGAAGTGTCTCGCGGTTTCGCTCCTCTTTCGTGATGACGCGTTCCCAGTCCCACTGGTCCACATAGATGGAATGGATGTTGTCGGTGTCCTCATCCCGGCGGATAGCATTCATGTCGGTGTAGAGCCCCTGTCCCGGCTGAAAGCCGTAGCGCCCGAGAGCGTATCTCTTCCACTTTGCGAGGGACTGAACGATTTCCGCTGTTCTCTCATTCTGCTCCTTGATCCCGAAGCTCACGGGTCTTTCCACCCCATTCAGGTTATCATTCAGGCCGGACTCCGGATCTACGAAAAGCGGCGCTGACACACGCTGCAGATTGAGCTCAGCGGCCAGCTGGTTCTGGAAAAAATCCTTGACTTTCTTTATGGCGATCTGCGTTTCCTTCAGATCGAGTTCCGAATGATAGCCTTCCGGAATATAAATGCTGCTCATTGTTCATCCCTCCTATGGTTATTCGCTGTAAGTCTGGTATTTCTGACTTAGCTAACATAGCACATTTTCCACGGACGAACAACTGATAATGGGGCAAAATCAAGTACATCATATTCCGGAAATACTTATGACTCAGGCGCTGTTCGGAGATTTTTCGTCGTGTTTCGTACCGGATCCGCAAATAATGACTGCTTTTTCTGCGAATTTGATTTGCGATTCATTCCTTCCATGCTATGATGTCCCCTAAGGTTGGAGATGGTTCCATATCGTATGTGGGATCGATTTCATCCCGGCTCTGCGGCCGGAGCTGAAACCGGACCCGCTTTGCAAGCATGAAGGAGAGTGAGAGTATGACTCGTTTCATTGTAAATATTCCTTCCATTGAGGAAGCGTCTGTTTTTTCGACCAGGATTCAGAAAATGCCCTTTGATGTGGATCTGCGCAGCGGCAGAACCGTGATTGACGCAAAGTCAATTCTGGGCGTGATCTACTTCGGAGTGGGGCGGAACGCTTTTCTGGAAGCACACACCGATCGCAGGGAAGACCGGGAAATGCTCGAGAAGGCCGTCCGAGATTATCTGGTGCGGGACGATCAGATGGCCAGAGTCATGTAAGCCGACAAGACCATGAGATGTAAAGCTGCAGGTGAGAAAGCCTGCAGCTTTTTTGCGCGAACAGTGAGCTGCAGCTGCATGCAAAGCATTCGTGCGCGGTGAGCGTTGCGATAGCGGGATAAAACTCGCGCAGCGTGTGTTATCTCGATGTTGCCGCTTCAGCAGTGAGTGAAACGTAAATGCTCCCGATAAATGTTTGAAAGAGCCTGAAAAAACTCTGTTCGAATGAGCGTGAAAAAATACTTGCATTTCTCATTAAATTTGATACAATGTAATTGCGCAAAAGCATTGCGCGATACGACCGGTGCAATGCGAATGCATCCCATCAGATAAACCGGCCAGACTATTTTATGCTGCAGGCGGATCATGGCAATCTGAAATCGCCATCTTTTACAGATCGTATTTTACAGATGCTGTCACGATTTCAATCTCACAACGCTTACAGAACAGCAGAAAGGACGACAGAATGAGTATTTATGATTATTCGGTAACAACTCCGCAGGGAGAGGAAATTTCACTCGGGCAGTTCAGGGGAGAGGTTATGCTGATTGTGAACACGGCGACCGGCTGCGGATTCACTCCGCAGTACAAGGACCTCGAGGAGATCTATGAGACTTTTCATGAAAAGGGACTTGAAATTATCGATATTCCCTGCAATCAGTTCGCCGGACAGACGCCGGGAACTGACGAGGAGATTCACGAGTTCTGTACGCTGAAATACAACACCCGGTTCCCGCAGATGAAGAAATCGGATGTGAACGGTGAGAATGCTCTCCCGCTCTATCAGTATCTCAAGAGCCAGCAGGGATTCCACGGATTCGGCAAGGGTCCCACCGCTCTGATGATGAGTACCATGCTGAAGAAGATCGACAGCGATTATAAGAACAATCCGGAAATCAAGTGGAATTTCACAAAGTTTCTGGTGGACCGCGACGGAAATGTTGTGGCGCGGTTCGAGCCGACAGAAAAAATGAAGGACGTCAGCGCGGAAATCGAGAAGCTGATCTGACAGGTTTTTACTCTTCTCTGGTGTCGAGCCAGACGTCGTACCAGTCCAGACATTTTTCGGTCCAGGCATCTCTCGCCGCTTCGAGCTCCTGTGAGGTGCCGGGAGCCGCGTGCATATACTCGTTCAGCGTCTCCGGTATCCGGAGGCGCTTTTCTTCTGTCTTCCGGCAGATGTTCCGGAAGTTCTCGCAGGCCGCTTCCAGTTCCGGGCGGATCAGGCTGAAACGCCAGTCCAGGGTCGCTTCTTCTGTGGAGTATTCCCGCAGACGGAAGCGTTCTGCCTTTGGAACCGCCTTTAATTCCTCGATCAGCCGCTGATCCTCAGCCGTCCGCAGAGCGGCGATGTCCGTTCCGCTTCTCGCGAGTTCCTTCTGCTCCATGTAGTGGTCATACCCGAACGGGTAGTAATGAATTCCGGTTCCGCCGGGTTCAAACAGCAGAAGGGCGTCCGCCACGCGGCTCAGAAAGTACCGGTCATGCGAGACAAAAAGGATCGTTCCCCTGTAGCATCGGAAGAGAGACTCCAGCGTCTCCTTCGCGGGGATGTCCATGTTGTTTGTCGGCTCATCCAGAATCAGAAAATTCGGGCCGGAATAAAGCAGGGCAGCAAGCACCAGACGTGATGTTTCCCCGCCGGAAAGGCTCCCGACCGTTTTTCCGAGATCTCTGCCGCGAAACAGATATCCGGCAAGAAAATCACGGATCTCTTTCTCACTCAGCTGAGGATAACGGCCGCGGAACCATTCCTGAACATTCTTTCCCGCTTCTTCGCCGGTGATCTCTGCGGAGAGCTGATCAAAATAGGCCGCTTCGACGTGAACACCCATCTTCCGTTCCCCATCGAGAGGAGGAATCAGATCGGCCACTGTCTTGAGGAACGTCGATTTTCCGGATCCGTTCGGTCCGATCACGCCGATTTTCTGTCCTCTTCGAATCCGGAAGGAAATCTCCCTGAGCGGATGCTCCCTTTCATAACCGATCTTCATATGTGTACACGTAAAAACCCATTTGCTGCCGGGGTGTGCCGGGAGCAGATCGCCGGTGTGAATCACAGCATCGTCCGTTTCCGGCTTCTGCACTGGATGCATCCGGCCGAGGATCTTCTTTCTGGACCTGGCAAAGGCGGCCTTCCTTGGCTTGTTCCTGAATTTCAGGATCAGATCCTTTTCTCTTTGAATCTCCGCCTGCTGTGCCTCATATGCCTTCATCCGGCTCCGGTACCGCTTTGCCTTCTCCTCCGTATAGGCGGTGTACCCTCCGGGATACCTGGTGACCTGTCCGCCGGAGACCTCCCAGATCACATCAGCGGTCCGGTTGATGAAATAGCGGTCATGCGAGACCATAATCACAGCTTTCGGATATCTTCGGATGTAGTTTTCCAGCCATTCCACCGACTCCAGGTCCAGATGGTTTGTGGGCTCATCGAGGATCAGAACGTCCGGTTCTGCCAGAAGAAGCCGGATCAGCATGATTTTGCGCTGCTCGCCTCCGGAAAATTCACGGAGCTTTCTGGCCTTGTCCGACTTGGAAAGTCCGAAGCCGGTGAGCATCCGGTCATAGAGCTGCTCGCAGTCATAACGGTCCTTCGAATACCGGTACCCGGCCGGTTTGCCGGACATCACCGCCTCCAGAATGGCCTGCTCCAGCGTTTTATCCGGATCCTCCGCGAACGTCTGATTCATCATCCCCGTCGTAAAAGCACGGGAACGGGCAATACCGGCGCCCGGGTGCTTTTCATCGGCGTCCAGATCGAGCTTTCCGGAAATCACGTCGAGCAGTGTCGTTTTTCCGGCGCCGTTGCGGCCGACGACTGCGGCCTTTTCCGTTCCCCGGATTTCAAAGGAAAAACGGCTGAGTACCGGGATGCCGCCACGGCTCACGGTCCCGTCTTTTATCTCAAAAAGCATAAAAGGATCTCCTCATATCATTTTATGGTACGATTGCAGCGGCCAGCGGCCACAAAGGGGAAAAACGGAGAATCAGATACACAGAGGTGCACAGGAAGACGGCGAACATCAGCCAGTTGACGACGCCGTCCGAGCGAAACATCTTCAGAGAAAATCCGCGCTTTGACGGCCACAGAAGCAGCTCCCACTGCCGGTTCAGGAGATCCGTGAGCAGATGGGAGAGGTATCCCGCGGCAAAATAAACGGTGATCTGCGGAAAGATGACGTTGACACAAAGACAGAACAGGATCATCGCCGCAAAGGAATGCATAAAGGTTCGGTGACGGGTTCTCCTGCCGATGACGCACAGCAGAAGGAAGGCCGCGATTCCGGCGATGACCCGTGATGTGCTGCTCCGGGACATCAGTGCCTGATAGATTCCGATATGGAAGAAATAATCTGTCAGGATGATGATCGATACGGCCGCGGTACACACCCCGATAATCTTCTCGGTTTCTCTCGATGCTCCGGATGTCCCGGCGTCAATGTCCGGAAGAATGCCGCCCATGGCGGCTGCACCGGTTCCTGCCACAAGGATCGGCAGGGAGGACGGCTCGAATATCGCGAGCGCGGCTGTGATTCCAATAAAAAAATGCGTCCTTCCAAGCATGTATGATTGATCTTCTCCCCTGAAACTCTTCTGCGACTATTATAACGGATCGCCGGTGTTTCGCAAGGGTGTTGTGAAATCTCTGCCTGGTCAGCTGAACGTGAACAGTTACCTGCGGCGTGCTCAGAAATTTTCATCCCACGCACTGCAGGATGCTTTCCGGCGTGATTTCCAGGAGAAGAACCTCGGGAACAACGATTGTATCTCCCCGCTTTTCAGGACAGATTCCCAGCTTCTCAAGTGTACTCAGCTTTTCCCTGAGACCGGTAAGAAATCGCGCCTGGCCGATGATGGTAATCCGCCGGACGGATCCGCTTTCCTCTTCCGATGCGGGAGCGGATTTTGAACAGCGCTTCGGGATCTCTTCGTCCACGGTCAGATAGATTCTCGGTTCCGTGGCGATCTGATAGCGGAGGTGGCGGATGTTCGGCACATTGAGGCTGTACAGCTTTCCGTTGAGATAGCGGAGATCGATCGGAATGCCTTCCGCGCCGTCTCCGTCCCCGAAAATATAAAGCCGGCCCTTCCGGCAGCTTCCGCTCTCGGACAGTTTCCTTAATCGTTCACAGGTATCTTCACTCGTTTTATGCTGTCGATTATGCATCATTCACCTCAGAAAAAAGCGAGATAAAACGCGCTGCGCGAGTTTTATCTCGCTATCGCGACGCTCGCCGCACACGAATATTTCGCATTCGGCTGCGGCTCACTGTTCGCGTAAATAAAATGACGCCTTACCCGAGACCGGATAAAACGCCATTGATTCATCATCTCACAGATCTGTATCCGCATGCTCCAGAGGCGGATACGCGGAGAAATATTCTCTTTGCTTCTATTTAACCGCTTTTCAGGAAGCGCTTCAATACTCATTTTTCTGTATGAGCGGGAGGCAGACACGCCCCGTAATATGCCTGCCCGAGCGCGATTCCTCCGTCGTTCGGGGGAACCAGGTGATGGGTGAGCACATGAAATCCGTTTTCTTCGAGGAGGTTCTGCGTCAGCTCGAGAAGAAGCGTGTTCTGGAAGCATCCGCCGGACAGGGCGGCCGTGTCCGGCAGGCGGCTGTCCGTCTCGCGGAGACGAACGAGAAGGCGGCAGGTCTCTTCCGCAAGCAATTTGTGAAAGAGCCAGGCAAGCCGGTCGGGATCTTCTCCGGCGAGTTTCCCGATGATGATCCGCCGGACGATTGCGCCGGTGGGAATCCGGAATACCCCGGAACCGGAGGCTTCCGCTTTCCGGATTTCAAATTTTTCAGTTTCCGCTTCCGGTATATGATACAGATCCTCTGCATCACAGCTGTTCCCGCAGTTCCGCGGAAACGGTCCGGATGCGGCGGCTGTATCGGATTGTTCTTCGCCGCCGATGCTTTTCCGGTACCGCAGGGCGCGGTACATCAGTGCAGTAGAGGCTTCACCCTCGAAGGTTGAGAATCTGCGGATGCCGAGAATCGCGCTGACCGCGTCGAAGATTCTTCCGCAGCTCGTGGATTCGACAGCATTCAGCCTTTTTTCGTGCATCCTTCGGATGATTCCGGCTTCCGCCGGCGAACAGAGGTCAAGCGCCGTCATGATTTCTTCCGGCGAGTGTGCCACGTTTTCCTCCCGGTATACAGAATTATAATTCTTGCCGTTTTTTTCCCCGAACAGGCCGCAGATCATCGATGCGGCGATCCGCCAGCCCTCGCGGGAAGCGGTATCTCCTCCGATATGCAGGAAGGGCTCCGCGCTTCCGAGCCGCCGGAAGCTGTGTGTGTCCGCAAGTAATATTTCTCCGCCCCAGATGGTTCCGTCGATTCCGTAGCCGGTGCCGTCGAAGGAGATGCCGAGCACGGGGGCCGTCCGGTCATTTTCCGCCATGCAGGAGAGAATGTGGGCGTAATGGTGCTGGACGCGCACCAGCGGGATGCCTGACGCGAGTTCTCCGGCGATTTCGGTGGACCGGTATCCGGGATGAAGGTCGCAGACGACCAGATCGGGCTTTGCCTCCAGAAGCGTTTCAAAGCGTCTGATCGTCTCCCTGAGCGCCTGTGTGCTGCGGACATCTGCGAGGTCCCCGATATAGGAGGACGGATAGAAGAGGCCGCCCTTTCCGATGCAGAAGGTGTTCTTCAGCTCCCCTCCGACGGCCAGCACCGTCCGTCCCGGGACCGGGCCCTCTGAGATCAGATACGGAAGCGGCGCATATCCCCGGGATCTTCGGATCATGTAGGGCCTGTCACGGTAAAAATCCATGACGGAGTCGTCACAGCGTATGTTGATGTTCCTGTTGTTTGAAAGGATTACGTCCGCGAAGGACGAAAGCTCCTCCAGCGCCTCCCGGTCATCGCGGCAGATCGGCGCACCGCTGACATTGCCGCTGGTCATGACCAGCATGGGCGTCATGGACAGGGCGTCGTCATACTGAAAGAGTAGGATCTGAACCGGGGCGTAGGGAAGCATGACGCCGACTTTGGGATTATTCGGCGCGACAGCGGGCGAAAGCCTTCCGGCGCTCTTTTTTTCCAGGAGAAGAATCGGCTTCTGATGGCCGGTCAGAATGGCCCGCTGTTCCTGTGTCAGGACGCATTCGGCCTGTACGGCGGCCTCATCCCGCATCATCACCGCAAAGGGCTTTGCCGGTCTGTGTTTCAGTCTCCGCAGGCGCCGGACCGCGTCCGTGTCGGACGCGTCGCAGCAGAGATGGAAGCCGCCGATGCCTTTGACCGCGGCGATCCCACCCCCGGCCAGGACGCGGCGGGTCTCGAGAATTGCCTTTCTTCCGGTGATGCGGGGTCTGCTTCCGTCCTTTGGAAGGAGATATACCTCGGGACCGCAGCGGCTGCAGCAGACAGGCTGGGCGTCGTATCTGCGTGTGGACGGGGTGATGTATTCGTGACAGCATTCCGGACACATGGGAAAGACCTTCATGGAGGTACGTTCGCGGTCATAGGGGAGAGACTCCAGAATCGTGAGTCTGGGGCCGCAGGAGGTGCAGTTGATAAAGGGATGCAGATATCTCCGGTCAGACGGATTCAGAAGCTCCGCCCGGCACTCGTCGCAGATGGCGATATCGGGAGACACAAAGATTTCTCCCTTTGTCTTCCTGCTCTCGATGATTTCAAAACCGGCATAATGCTCTGCCGTTTTCATCGGACGGACATCCATCTTCAGAATTACCGCCCGTCTCGGCGGCTGTTCCCGGATCCGCCGGACAAACGCCTCGACAGCCGGCCGGCTTCCCTCGGCGACGATTTCGACAAAGGAGCCCCGGTTGCAGACGGTGCCCCGGATTCCGCAGCAGGCCGCGTGTCTGGCCACTGTCGGCCGGAAACCGACGCCCTGCACGATTCCGTATATTTTGATCTGTCTGACGACGTTTCCACTGTCTGTCATTCTCTGCCTTCCTCTTCTTATGCCCGGATGTGCCCGGATGCCGCCACTTCCGTCATCTGTCACTTCCCGCCGTTTGATGCCGGGTCCGGATACGGCTCAAGTGCCGGTTGTCTGCGAACGGCGGAAATCCGGATGATCGCCTCTGGAAATCACAACGTGACAGCCGGTTGTCTCGATCCGCCTCGCCATGCATGCCCGGCATTCCGCCGCCTCGTCTCCGGTGCAGATTTTTCCGTCATAGAGCATATACTTCGCGCGGACGCCTTTCGGAGAGAGGTTTGGCATGACGACATTTGCGCCTGCCAGGATTCCCAGCTCCCTCCCTTTCGGGTGAATCGTCCCGAGCGCCGTAGTCGCCGGGAGAAGCACTTTCGGAAACATGAGCCTCAGAACACTCAGCAGATGGAGAGTATCCTTCAGAGTCCCGTCCGGCTCATTGCGAAACGGCGTGTCCTTGTGATGGATGAACGGACCGATCCCGATCATCTGCGGCTGCAGTTCCCGCATGTACAGAAGATCGGTGATCACGTTGTCCCAGGTCTGATAGGGACTTCCGACCATGATTCCGCAGCCGACCTGGTAGCCGATCGATTTCAGATCGCTTAAGCACCGCTTGCGGTTCCGGATGGAAAGCTCCGCCGGATGAAGCATGGCATAATGCGCCGGATCCGAGGTCTCCTGGCGCAGCAGATATCGCTGTGCGCCGGCGTCAAAGTACGCCTGATATTCTTCTCTGGTCTTCTCGCCGATCGAAAGGGTTACGGCGCAGTCCGGATGCTTCCGGCGGATGCTGCTTACGATGTCGCAGATATCCGCGGTGCTGTAGGACAGATCCTCGCCGCTCTGCAGGACGAAGGTCCGGAAGTCCAGCTGATAGCCGATGTCAGCGCACTCGAGAATCTGCTCCCGAGTCAGGTGATAGCGCTGTGCCTTTGTATTGCTTTTGCGGATTCCGCAGTAATAGCAGTCATTCTTGCAGAAGCTGGAAAATTCGATGATGCCCCGCAGGTAGACCTCATTTCCGTAATACTGTTCCCGGACCTCTCTGGCATTTTCAGCAAGGAATTCTTCCTCGTCCGGATTCATGGACGCAAGCAGCGCCTTGAAATCCTCCGGCGGAAGTACCTGCTGTTCCCGAAGCATCCGAATTCTGTCCATATTGTTCATGTGATTTGTCCTCAGACCTGTGGATTGCAGGAGTAGCGAAACACGAAGCAATCCGCAGCTTACACAGTTTGTGGCGCTGTTTATAGCATGGGGATACCTGTATCATTCACGCGTTCGGCAGCTTCGCGGCGAGCTCCGTAAATTCCGGAAGCATGCGGAGAGAACGGCCGAGAATTCCCCGCATATAGGATACCGCGATGCCGTAATTGGTGATCGGCGTGCGCTGTGCGAGGGCTTGGTCGCGCCGGGAGGCCATCTCCCGGTCATTGAGCACACATCCGCCGCAGTGAATCACGAGCCGGCAGGAAGACAGGTCTTCCTTCATGGTGCTCCCGGAGGACAGCTCGATGTTTAAATCTTTGCCGGTGTATTTTTTCAGGAGCGCGGGGATCTTGACGGATCCGATGTCGCCGCAGGTTCTGCGGTGGGTGCATCCCTCCGCCACCAGAATCGTGTCTCCGTCCTTCAGTCTTTCGATCTCCTGCACGCCCTCCACCGCAGCCTTGAGATAGCCGCGGTAACGGGCCATCAGAATGGAAAAGGAGGTGAGGGGGACGCTTTCGGGGACGATATCCTTGACTCTGTAAAACGCCTGTGAATCGGTGATGACCAGCCGGCAGTCCGGATTCTGCTTCAGAACCGCTGCCAGCTCTTCCGTCTGACACACGCATGCGGATGCGTGATGGAGAAGAATCTCATGAAGAACCATCTGCTGGGGAAGGATGATTCTGCCCTTCGGCGCTTCCTGGTCCATCGGGATGACAAGGATGACGGTGTCGTTTTCCTGAATGAGATCGTCCAGCATTCCCGCTGTCCGGATCTTCTCCTTCGCCCGCGTCCGGATGGCGCGCGTCAGCTCGTCAAAGCCGTATCCGGTTTCGGCGGAGACCTGCACCGCGTTTTCCGGAAGCGTCACGGGGATGCCGAGATCCTGCTTGTTGAAGCAGAGAATGACCGGTATCTTCTTTGATGCAAACCGGGCCTGAAGTTCCTCCTCTTCGGGAGAAATCTTCCCGTCGCCGATTACGATGACGGCAAGATCGATGCGGTCCATCATGTCCCTCGTCTTTTTGACACGCAGTGCCCCGAGCTCTCCCACGTCGTCAAGGCCGGCGGTGTCAATGACGACGCAGGGCCCCAGACCGTGAATTTCCATCGCCTTGCGGACCGGGTCCGTCGTGGTGCCGGGAACGTCGGATACAACGGAAAGGCTCTGTCCGGTCAGACAGTTGATGACGCTGGATTTCCCGGCGTTTCTGCGCCCGAAGAATCCGATCTGCACTCTCTCTGACGACGGGGTTTCATTCATACTCATAACAGCTTCCTCCTGATGTCCTGAATAATTACATGTATATAAAATGCCGGCAGCTGTTCAGCACCTCCGGTCTCGAAAACCCGAGGTTTTCCCGATGTGCTGAGCAGTTACAGATGCTGTACTGGATATTTCGTGCCATATGGGAAGGATACGGGACGGCATTGGCAGAATGCACGTGTGGTACAAATGCTGTACTGAAGATGCTGTGCCCTATGGCTTCTGCGAGGAAAGTCAGCCGGATGTCAGAGCGCCGAGCAGCCTGTCCGAAATTCCCCGCTCAAAGTAATTGACAAAATGCTCCCGATATATCCTTCCGGACAATGCCAGCGTCGGAAGGAAAATCCTGCGCGTGCGTTCCGGATCCGGGAGGATCGTATCATACATGGGATCACAGACGAGATCAGCGTCCGGAAACTGTGCCAGAAAAGTCTCAGTCTCCTCTTCTCCGAAAAGTCCGGCATCGACGCCCGGAATCCGGATGAGCGGATCCGCTTCCAGAGGGTCGATGACGATAGTTTTCCTTCCGGTTCTCCGGCGGACCAGTGATGCCAGCGATGCGCCGAGGACAGGCTCCGTGAGAAAAATAACCGGCGGCCGGGGATCCCGGCTGACCTCTGTGCGTTCCGTTTCGCCGAGGGCACTTTCGGGCCGCATGCCTCCGAGGCGTTTCAGGACGGGATCGTCCTCGTCGTCCAGCGGCACGCCTGTCACAAAGGGAATGTGGTATCTGTCCCTGAGGTAC
Source organism: uncultured eubacterium 1-6 (assembly GCA_903789595.1). Lineage (GTDB taxonomy): Bacteria > Bacillota > Clostridia > Lachnospirales > Lachnospiraceae > Bilifractor. The sequence goes on along the minus strand of CAIFEZ010000004.1, from coordinate 48,777 downwards.
ATCGCCGGCAGAAGTCCCGCCTTTGAAAGCACCAGTGAAACATCCGCCCTTGTACAGTCCGGAAGGCAGCGCAGGCCGGCGGCGTCGCCGAGCGCCAGGCAGGTTCGGATCCGGAATCCGTTTCTCTGGAGAAGCCCTTCAAGAGAAAGCACGGATCCCTCTGCCGCAAAATCAAGAGGCATCATGCCGAGAACGTTGACGGAAACCGCATCATCACTTTCTGCTTCTCTGCCGCCGCCTTTTTCCGCAGCCTGTTCTGTACTTTCCCTGTTTTCATCTTCCAAAGCAGCCGTTTTCCGGTTCCCGACAAATTTCTGCAGGAGTTTCTGCCAGGCGAGGCCCGCTCCCCGCGCGTAGTCATGACAGCCGTTTGAAGGAACATAGAAGGAGGGAATCCCGCTCTTTCGTTCCAGAATTCCGGCAATGGCTTCAAAATCCGTACCGTTCAGCCACGGAACCGGTGAGTTGCAGAGCGCGATGAATTGCGGCCGGGAAGGCAGACCCTCCCGGGCGTCAAGGATGTCACGGATGAAGCGTTCGTCGTTCCCGAGAACGGCGTCCTTCATATTCAGACCGGAAATAAAAATGTTCGAGGGCTCACGGTACCAGCGCAGCTCATCGTGCGTATTGTATGTGGAGCTGCATCCGGAGGGATCATGGATGACGGTCATTCCTCCGAATTCATATAGGGCTCCCGCGATTCCGGAGACATCTCCGGCCCAGACCGGAAGCACTCTGTAGGTTTCTCTCATCGTCTCCTCCTCTCTGCTTTTTTCGTTCACGCCTGACCGATCATCTGTTGTAACGCTGCATCAATTTCTCGGTCAAACGCTGCTTTCTTATTCACACCTGACTCGTCAGGCAAAGATTTCACGGTACCTCTGCGAATGACAGCAGGACGTTTATCCCTGTACTGAAAAGCAGAGCTTCTTCAGATCTGTCAGATCATGCAAGAAAAACCGCCCTGCCTATCATATGTCCGCCGCCGTCCGCTTCCCAGACACCGGGGAGGCCCAGCCCTTTTCCGGTGACAATCTCGGGGTTCTTCGGCTCCCGGAACGCCTCGCACATCAGATGCAGCATATGGCGGATTCCCATATATCCGGTGGCGCCGTCCGCTTCTATCGCGTTCACAAAGTATGGACTTCCCGTGAAAAACGACGCCTTCGGCCCGACGGCGAGGATTTTTGATTCCGCGCCTCCGGAATTTCCCGCCTCGGAACGGCAGCCGCCGTAACGCGCGGCAAAGCGCTCCCGTTCATACAGCGAATCTGACGCGGAGGAAGACATCAGCTCCAGGTCCGGATATGAGTTCCTCAGTGCCTCCAGATCTTCGGATTCCTCCGGACTGATCTGATCAGCGAGAATCCGCACGACATTCAGATGATGCTCCAGCAGAATCCTCGCGAATCCCACCGGTCTCGGCTCGCAGATATAGTCTGCGACGATCGGCGTATCCCCGAGGATTTCCCGCGCTTTCCGAAATGCATTCTCCGTCAGAGCACGCTGCTCCTGAATCCAGGTGTCAAGCTTCTCTGCGGCTTCCGCAGGAGATCTGCCGGACGCCTCACAGATCAGATGCAGGAGATCGCGAAGCTGTCCGTCTATTTCTTCATAGGTTACGGCTGCCGGAAGATACAGGCTTCTTCTGCCGGCGAGAGCCGCCGCCTTTTCCAGCCCGTACTTCGACAGCGGTGATTTTGTGATCCATAGAAAGGCCTGCCCCATCGCGAGATACTCATCGTAATTCCGGCAGTCCTGCACCTGCATGACCCGGATTCCCTCCCGCTGAAGGATCTCCATGAAGTCACTGTCCCGCACGCGCAGATTCTCGCCGAGTATGCTGACCTTTGAAGGGTCTTCCGGCCCTTTTTCTCCTGCGAGCACCTTCATCATCTGATAGCGCTGCCGCTGTTCCGGCGTCGTCGTCAGCTTCTGCCGGATCGGATCCATGAAGCACTCCATGAAATCGATCTCCGGGAATTCCCTTTCCACCTGATCAAAGATGTATCGCATGTCACATCCGATGAAATGATGCATGCAGACCGGGAAGAGCTGTACCGCCCTCGGGCGCTTCGGCAGCTTGCGGATCACGTCCGAAACGCCTCGTATGGTGATTTCCTCCAGCCTGCCGTTGAAGATCTCGGCCTCGTCCGGCATGACAGAGGAAATGCGTGCCGCCGCGTCCATCTCAACCGCCGTCATGATGACGCCGCGAAGACAGTTGTCTGTGCAGATATAGATCTGATGGCACTCGGGAATCAGCATACCGGTGTGAACAATATTCCAGTGTTCATGTACGGGGCAGTTGTACTCCAGCCCCCAGGGAAAGGTGCGGCCCGCCTTCGCGTCCCGGATCCTTATGATGTTGTTTTGGCCGCCTTCCGGCGTATTCCGCGTATCAGGCATAGTTACCTCTCAAAACGAGATAAAACACACTGCGCGAGTTTTATCCCGCTATCGCGACGCTCGCCGCACACGAATACTTCGCATTCGGCTGCGGCTCACTGTTCGCGTAAAAAAACGGTCGTGCCCCGCTTGCGGGGCACGATAAAAAACAGTATCTGTTCATCCCCGGTCTCGGGAACCTGCGGTCCATTCGTCCCGAGTAACCCGGGCTTTGTCGTAAGACCCGTTCTACGCACTGACGTTGGAGTAAGCGGTTTTCACGCTGACGCCGTCAAGCGCGCCGAGCTTTCCGGAGATTCCGCTGATGACCGGCTGCGGCGCGTCCAGAACGATGCTGATGATATTGATGTTCCTGGCGCGGTATGGAATCCCCATTCTGCCGATAATATAGTCACTTCCCTCGTGCAGAATTCGGTTCACCTCCGAAACAGAATCCGGATTTTCGACAATCATTGAAATCACTGCTACACGCGTTTCGTTCTCCATGTCATTTTCCCTCCTCTTTCTGCCGTCCTGAGACAGTATGCGGTGCTGTTTATAGCATTGGATATATCGTATCAGCAGATTCTCGGCAGGAGTTCGTTTCCCGGCTCCGGAAGATAGGTTCTTGCGCCGATTTCCGTCTCCATGATGACTCTTCCGCTGTTTTCTGCGGTTACTCTTCCGATGACTGCCGCCCCGGCGGTATAGCTCTGCTCACGCAGAACTCTCAGGGCGCTGTCTGTCAGAGATTCCGGAACAAAGAGCACCATCGTACCTTCGCAGGCCAGGTAAAGGGGCTCAAGTCCCAGCATTCCTGTGACGCCCTTTACCTCCTCCGCGACGGGGATTTTTTCTCTTTCAAGAGAAATCCCGACGCCCGCCTCATGGGCAATTTCGTAGAGAACGGTGCCGACGCCGCCTCTCGTGGCGTCGCGGATCACATGAACGCCGGGCACTTCACGGAGAAGCGCGTGGATCGGGTTCCACAGCGGCGCGCAGTCCGTCTTTACATCTGCTTCAATTCCGTAGTCATCCCTCGCGAGAAGGATGGCCGTGCCATGTCTGCCGATATCTCCGGTTACGATCACCGCGTCTCCCGGAGCGGCAAATCTGCCCGACGTTGACACGCCATCGAGAATTTCACCGATTCCCGTGGTGGTGATGAAGCATCCGTCCGCCTGCCCTTTCCCGGCCACCTTGGTATCGCCGGCAACCAGAACAACGCCGGCCTCCGCCGCGGTTTGTTCCATCGAGGCCGCGATCTGCTCCAGCTCTTCCATGGAAAATCCTTCCTCAATGACAAAAGCACAGGTCATATAAAGGGGCTTCGCGCCCATGCATGTCAGATCATTGACGGTTCCGCATACTGACAGCTTTCCGATGTTTCCGCCCGGAAAAAAGGCCGGAGAGACAATGAATCCGTCTGTCGTCATCGCCATCTTTCCGGCGGGCGCCGGAAGTACGGAAGCGTCGTCGGATGTGAAATACCGGTTCTGAAAATGTTTCCTGAATACACGGTCGATCAGCTCGGCCGTCTGCTTGCCGCCCGCGCCGTGCGCAAGCGTAACTGTATCGTTCATAATTGCCAGCCTTTCTTTCCTTCTGTTTCTGTGGAATCCGCAGGCAAATCATACACGTATCTGACCGCAGACCTCCCGCGGCCGGATACCATCGCCTGTGAATCTTCAAATTCAAAGGAGCGTCTGATGATCCCCGTAGAGATAGTAAGCGCTGCAGGCTCCCTCAGAGGAGACCATGCAGGCGCCTGACGGATGCTCCGGCGTGCAGACCTTTCCGAACAGAGGGCACTGCCCCGGCTCGATTCTGCCCTGGAGTACCTGCCCGCATCTGCATCCGCTGTTTGTTCTGCCCTGCATGAACGGGATCTCATAGCGGATTCTGGCGTCGTAAGACGCGTATTCCTGACGAAGCTTCATTCCGGAGCCCTCGATCCGGCCGATTCCCCGCCAAAGATCATCACAGGGTTCCATCATGGAGTCGACGAGCCGGACCGCCTCCGGCTGCCCCTCCTCCCGGACAACCCTCGGATAACAGTTGACGAAGAAATATCCGCCCTTTTCGAAATTCGTTACGGCCACGGCAAGCGCCGTCACAAGCTCCCGGGCCGTAAAGCCGGCGCAGACGCCGGACACCTGATGGGTGTCCGCAAGCATCCGGGGGACGGACAGCCCGGTGATCGCGTGTACGTGGCCGGGATAGAGGAACAGATCCGTAGAGTCCTTCATGGCTTCATAGGCCATGGGCATTGTCTTGTTGGCTGTGAGCAGGCTGAAGTTCCCGATTCCGTCCCGGACCGCGTTTTTTACCGCGATGCAGGAGCTTGGTGTGGTCGTCTCAAAGCCGACCGAGAGGAAGACGCATTCTTCATCCGGATGCTCTGCCGCGTACGCCTCCCCGTCCTGCGGAGAGTACACGGTGCGGACTTTTGCGCCTTTCGCGCGGGCAGTCTGAAGAGATTCCTCAGATCCCGGCACACGGACCAGATCGCCGAAGGTGAGAATTGTGCATCCTTTTTTCTCTGCCAGCCACACCGCTTCATCGATATACCCCGTCCCGGTGACGCAGACCGGACATCCGGGTCCGGAGATCATATGGATTGCAGGGGAGAGAATGCCCCGGATTCCCTGGCGGAAAATCTCATGGGTGTGAGTGCCGCACACCTCCATGATCCGCACCTCCGGTCCGCTGTATTCGCGAAGGATGCTGATTGCTCTTTCCATCTGCTTCATCTGATATCCTCCAGGAGCATATCCGTCTCGTCTTCATCGTCAGCGGTGATCTTCGCAATCGCCGAACCGGCGTGCACCATCACATAATCGCCGGGATTCAGGTCGGTGAGAAGCTCGGAGGAGACGGTTTTCTTCGCGCCGCCGGCGTCTACGATCGCGACGCCGCCCTTGATACTGACTACTTTTGCTGATAATCCAACACACATGTTTCTTGATCTTCCTTTCTGGTTAAGCTGCCGGTTCAGGTAAGAATTCTTTTCCCTGAGACGGCAAAGCTCGGAAACGGTATCAGGGATGCCTCTCCCGCCGGCATTTTTGCGATAACGGGATCGGCAAAGATATAATCATAATTTCTGTCGCGAAGCAGCGAGAGCAGGTCGTTTTCCTCTCTGAGCGATATGTCCGGCTTTACCGGAACACCGCAGACGGAACAGGAAGCTTCTTCGCAGGACTTTCCCGCAAAAAAGGATGCGCACGTAATTCCGGCCTTTGATCCGGGAAATTTCTCCAGAAGAGCGGCCTTCAGCGAGGCTGCTGCCACCGGATCGTGCAGGATCAGGATCTGTGCGGAATCTGTGCGGACGGCTCTTTCAAAGCCTGCCGGCAGTTCCCGCAGATATTCGGAAACGCCCGGGTATCCGATCTCATAGGGAGTGCCGAAGGTCTTCCGCAGATATTCGGCAGATCGGATTCCGGCTCCCGACAGCACAAAGTTTCTGGCATTTTCCCCGGCGCTCTCATAGTCTTCTCTGCGCGCATCGGCGCCATAGAAAACGACCTTTTCAAATCCCCTCTTCGTCAGAATGCCGCGGATTCTTTCCTGATCCGCGAGAGTTACAAGCTCAAGCGGGGTGCATCCGATGACGCCGGCGGTCCCTGACACGCGTTCCGGAAGGAACGGCGAAGATTTTCTGCCCTCCGGGCCGTTCAGAGGAACACCTTTCGTCGATGATCTATCTTTCTTTTCGGAAAAACGGCGGAACAATGTCAGATAAGTCAGCTCCAGACCTGATTCACAGGTCTTCATCCCGTCGGTCGGTATGCTGATGACGGGACAGCCGCATTTTTTCTCCAGCATCCGTTCGAGCGCCCGATAATCCGTTCCGATGATGGAAGGCACCGGTGTTCCGACCAGTGCGATGAAGGAGCAGCCTGTTTTGTCAAACGCGGAAGCGGCCTTCTGTACGAGCTCCCGGTCCCTGCCCATGATGGCATCCATGTCACGGAGACCCGCGGAGAAGACTGCGGCCTTGTGATGCTGCCATCTGGGTTCATCGAATCCGAGAATATTGCCCGTGCAGCCTCCGGCGTCCAGAATGACAATCATTCCGTCAAGCGAATAGAGCGCGGAAACGGCACCGGACTGATCGGGCGCAAAGGGCGTCAGGTACATGCCGAGGCCCTTCACAGACCCGCCGGATAAAGTCTCAGACCCTGCCCTTCGTTCACGCGATTCCGTCGCTGCGCCCCTCACCTGTCCTGATGCCGATTCTGCGGTTCCCAGAAGCGGTTCAGAGAGCGTATTCCTGCCGGCAGCCGGCAGTGCGGCCTTTTCTCCTGTATCCACGAATGCTTCCGATACGGCGGATGCTTTCTGCGGACCGACGGATACTTCCTGCGGTCCTACACATGTTTCATGTGGTACAGGGGATTTCCTGTCCTCAGACGGCGCATTCTCCCGGAGAAGCCGTCCAAGCTCCGCCCACAGATACCAGGCCGCCTCATACCCGAAGGGCTGCGTGTCCTCATTGAAATGCAGATGAAGGGCGTCAGGATGATAGTATGCGGCATCCTTCCCGATGGTGATGTGAATTCCGCCTCCGGCTTCGGCCGGACGGATTTCGTACCCGAGCATGGACGGATCGGTATTGGAGTAGACGCGGATATCCGGACACAGTGCCGCAGTGCGGTCGATATAGGGATACCAGTCCGGGGACGGATTTGCGAAGATTTCCGTCACCCTCCAGCCCATCCGCAGAAGCGCCAGTGCCAGCTCGAAGGGATTGGCATTTACCACCTCACCGATGCTGAACGAGAGATCCGGGTATTTTGCGCGAAGCGCCGCGCCGGCGCGGTCCGCCTTCTCCTTCGTCATGGCGCCATCCGTTTCCGGAACAGACATGCCAAGTGCAGCGAAAAAAGCCCGGTACTGCCGTTCCGTGAGGTCCGTCTCATAGAACCGGGTAAGCTCAATGCTGGGAATGCCCAGCCGTTTCGTCAGTTCATCGGCGGCTCCCCTGGCCTCCGGGTTCAGCACGAGATTGAAATTTGCCTCGCCCATCCGGTAAAAATCATCCGCATCGGCGCAGGTCGAGATCTGGCGGATCCTCCGGATTCCCGCGGATTTCAGAAGGGAAAAAAGCTCGCTTTCCGGATGAACCGGCGCGAAAAATCCAAGGAGATTCACACTGGTGCTTTTTTTCTTCCGGAGGGGGAGCATGGAGTACAGAGATTCCCGCACGTAGACCATCGGCGGTTTCCTTCCCTCTCTTGTCAGCGCGTACATGTAACACGGACGGACGGGAAGTCCCGCCTCCTGCTCCGCTTTTCTGCACACCCGTTCCAGATCCGTGCCGAGAAGGGCGTCCGCACAGGTGATGCAGATCATGATCACGGAAGGCTTTTCCGGAAGTGATCCGGCAATCCGCCGAACGGCCGCAGGGATTTTCTTCAGGTGTCTTCCGGTAACCAGATCAGTTTCGTCCATCTGCAGGTAGAAAAAACGGTCCTCGCATCCGCGGATTCTTGTGATCTCCGCGGTGTTTCTGCCGCAGCAGCCGGGCGACACGATCAGCATGACCGATCCTGGGACGGACAGACCCGCCCGTTTTACGCCGAAGCCCTCGGCTCCCGGTGAATTGTATGCCAGCGTCGCGGGCGAGGAGTAGATCAGATGGCTTCCCGTCTGATAGAGATCCGGAATATGGTCCCTTCCTGCCGCTGACAGTCCGGCGGCGGTATAGTAACGCGGTTCGGTTTGATATCCTGTTTCTGATTTGTGATTCAAAGCAGCCACCTGTTAACAGATAAAATAGCAGCTCCCACAGGGTTATTGTTCACGGGACATCTGAAAGGCAGACATTTCACATCACTGCCCGGTCAGTTAGCGTGAACAGTAACGCCGCAGGCTTTCCGTCCGTCTAAGGCAGGAACGGATCAGCAGCCGCAGTCTTCGAGCCTGGAGAAGTGGAAGCGGTCCTTCTTCTCCGCTTGTGATGCCTCCGCTCCGGCAAGGAGATCGGAGGCGAGGTCCATGAATCTTCCGGCGATCGCAGAATCCGGGAACTTCTCAATCACGGTCTTGCCGAGATCCTCCGCCTGGTTGATCAGATCCGATCTCGGTATGTCGGCGATAATATCAATTCCCTTTCCGGCGGCAAAGGCGCGGACCCGCTCCTCCTCCTCCGGAACATTCCGGCGGTTGAGAATAATTCCTCCGACAGAAGCATATCCCCTGTCCTCAAAATTCTTCACTGCCGTGGAAATGTTGTCCGCCGCGTAGAGGGCCATTTTCTCTCCGGAGGTCACAATAAGGACCTTGTCGGCATATCCCTCTCGGATGGGAGCCGCAAATCCACCGCACACGACATCGCCGAGGACGTCGAACAGAACCACGTCCGGTTTTTCCGTTTCCAGAAGTTCCAGCTCATCCAGGAGATTGAAGGTCGCGATGATTCCCCTGCCGGCACAGCCGAGTCCCGGGGTCGGGCCTCCCGTCTCAATACAGAGAATGCCGCCGAATCCCCGCCGGGAAATCTCCGAAAGATCCGATGGATCCTCCTCATGTTCCCGCAGATAATTCATGACGGGAATCAGCGGTTCTCCCGACAGGAGATTTGAGGTGGAATCCGCCTTCGGATCACATCCGATCTGGATCACCTTTCTGCCCATAACCGCGAAAGCTGCCGCCAGATTTGAGGTCATCGTGGATTTCCCGATGCCGCCCTTTCCGTATACTGCGATTTTTAACATTATGAAACCTCCGGAATCATGAATACCGATGCAGGGTACCGCACACGAATACTTCGCATTCGGCTGCGGCTCACTGTCCGCGCAAAAAAAGGCCCCTGCAGGGGCCTTGAATCGTTCCGATCTTAATCCGGCCGCTCTGCTCTCTCCGAGTAAAGGCTACCGGCCGGTTCTCTTCTTCACGGACCCTTTCCCACTTAGAAAAAACAGTTTCCCGCGCCGGCTGTGCGGACAGATTCGGGAAACGGTACGTTAACTTTGCAGTCAAGTCTGATAATTATCAGTATACTCTGTTTCATCTTTTAAGAAAAGAGGTGCACGGGAAAAAATACATAAACAGATCAATAATAATGGTAGGTGTCCCGTTTCGCGACAAGGAACAGAACGGATATGATGAATGCAAATACATTGGCAGCCGTGACCGCCCACCAGATACCGTCCGCCCCGAGCAGCCTCGGAAGCAGGAGCACGCAGGCGCTCTGGAAGACCAGCGTCCGCAAAAAGGAGATTGCCGCGGAGATCTTTCCGTTGTTCAGCGCGGTAAAGAATGAGGACGCGTAGATATCAAATCCGGACAGCAGGAAGCTGAGGCTGAAGATCCGGAAAGCATGTACTGTCAGTGTGTACAGACCCGCGTCGTACCCGACGAAAATTCTAGAGACGGGCTGTGCCAGAACGAGAGCCGCGGCGGTCATCAGAACGCCCATGACGCCCATGATCACAGAGCTTTTCCGGAGCATATTCTTCAGCTCATCTGTATTGCCGGCGCCGTAATGATAGCCGACGATCGGCGCGGAGCCGACTGAATACCCGATATCGATGGCGACGAAAATGAAGCTGACGTACATCAGCACTCCATATGCGGATACGCCGTCCTCACCGAGCATTTTCATCAGCTGAAAATTATAGAGCATGCTGACAAGTGACGAAGCTACGTTGCTCATGAGTTCGGAGGAGCCGTTGCCGCAGGCCTTCAGGATCGGGGAATGCTCGAGCTTCGCAGGCACGAGCCGGAGCCGGCTCGAATTCTCTCTGGCAAAATAGAACAGAGGCAGAATGCCCCCTACCACCTGGCTGAAGCCGGTAGCCCACGCGGCACCCGCTACGCCCATGCGGAACACGCCGACGAAGACGGCATCCAGGATCATATTGGTGAGTCCGGCCGCAATCGTGACATAGAGACCGAGTCTCGGCTTCTCTGCGGTGACAAAAAAGCTCTGAAACAGATTCTGAAGCATGAACGCTAGATTGAATCCGTTCACGATCCACCCGTAAACCAGACAGTCATGCATCATCTCCTCAGTCGCGCCGAGGAACACCGCCATCTTCTCCATGGCCAGGTTGCCTAGGATAGAGGTGAGCGCGCCGGTTATGACCGTAAACAGGATCATCATGGAGAACAGCTGATTCGCGCGGTCCTTCTTGTCCTGGCCCATCGTCATGGAAACGAGTGCGGAACCTCCTGTTCCGATCATGAAACCGATGGATCCCATCACCATCAGGTACGGCATGATCAGGTTTATGGCTGCGAACGCTGTTTTTCCGGCATAGTTCGAGACAAATAATCCGTCTACGACGCCGTAGATGGAGGTAAAGACCATCATGATCACGGACGGAAGGGTAAAACGGAACAGCCTGCTGTATGTAAAATGATCCGAAAGACGGATCGTGCTTGTTTTCATCGAAAGCCTCCTTGATTTACTGTATAAGTCCAGTCGCAATGACAGAGACGGACTGCACACCCGAAGGGCGTGCAAGGCCGGCTATGGCTTTGCGACGACAACAGGTATGAGCACGAAGGGACGCGTTAGCGGCACGAGAGTGCTCATACCTGTTAGCGGCACGGAAGCTGCGAAGCAGCGCAGTGACGCGGGGGCTTATACAGTTTGTGTCACTATCTATCGTATAGATATTTACTGTATTCTCCGGTTACGGGGATCTTTCCATGCGTTCGTCAACAGCGTTTTCTTCCGAGACGCTGTTTGTCTGTTCGCCTTCTACCGAACGCTGCAGTTCGGAAATATATCTCTCGAACAGCAGAAGAAAATCCCTTCGCTCTTCTTCTGTCATCTTGCGGAGGCTGGATGCCTCCGCGCGTATGACCCGATCGGCGGTTTCCCGGGCGAGCGCCTCCCCGGCCTCCGTCAGGGTGACTGTCTTCCTTCTGCCGCTTCCTGTCCGGGACAGCGAAATAAGCCCCAGCGCTTCCATCTTCTTGATGCTTGAATTTACCGTCTGCTTCGGCATAAATGTCGCGTTTACGAGGTCGGACTGCGCCATTTCCCCGCCCCGAAGCCGCATCTCATAGAGCGTCCACAGCTGCCCCTCCGGAATGCCGTATAACCGCGACAGATTCCGATAGCATTCGTCATATTCCTTGGTAATGCGGTTAAGCTCTGTCTGCTGTTCAAGCAGAACATCCGTTTCTGATTTCGGGTTGTTCATATGCGCAGATCCTTTCCGTATTGAAACAGGTTGCAGGTCTCGGAGTACTTGAAGGAGAATAAAAAGCAACGGTCCTTCTTTCATAAAGGGTCACATACGTGATAAAAGGATAGTCCGATATCGGACTTCAAGTTCTGATTATAGTCCGATATCGGACTTGTGTCAAGTCAAAAAACTGTTCATGCTTTACTTGTACTGACAGATGGTAATTGTTCACGCTTCACTGACCGGGCAGGGCTGTGAAATCCCTTCTTTTCAGATGCTGCCGTGAACGACAAAAAAGAGCCGCACACAGCCTCTTTGCGGCTGTGCACGGCTCTTTATCTGTGCATTTCTGTTTATCTGATGCGATTCTCCCGCGGATCGCGCCCGCTTCGCATCTTCCCGAATCTGCTCAGGACGCGCTGCTATCTGTGCTGTCGGCGTCCTCATCCTCGAGCAGTGCGCGGTCCTCGGCCTTCATGTGGCGATGCTCGGATACATGGAGAACGCTGGTGTCAAGCGGGGTCAGTACATGAATTTTTTCGTTTTTCGCGATGTCCAGATCCTTGACCTGAAGCTCCGTATTCACCGGATAATCCGCCACATTGATGACAATCCGGTCTACTATATCCGCCGGATATGCCTCGTACTCGACCTCCTGGCAGTTGCTGGTGATAAAGCCGTTGGCGTGGTCCTCGTTCTCGAGGATGATCTCGGCTTCGCCCTTTACCTTCTCATCCGCCTGAAGCTGCTGGAAGGTCATATCAATAAAGTGATTGGTCAGCGTGCTGAAATCCGCGCTCTTGATCATTGTCATGTATTTCGTGCCGTCTACATCGACAAGGGCCTTGCTGCCTACCGTGTGGTGAAGCATGAACTGCTTTACATTCTTTTCGGGAATCTGAAGGCTGATGGAGTGCTCCAGCTTTTTGCCTGAAATCGATCCGGTGATAAAGCCCTGCTTTCTCAGCTGTCTTCCCTTCTTGCTCATGTCTCTTGCATTTGCCATTAATGTTTCCATACCTGTACCTCTTTCTCCGGGCCGCTTAACCCGGCTGAATCATGTATACGCCCGCTGTGCGGGGCGCTGGACAGAAACATCGTATTACATCCTTGTCGTCATCCCGCGAAAGATGAATGCGATTGTTGACTACGCTATTTACTATAGCGCAGATGCCCGGAAATGATTCACCAAAAATTGCGCCGCAAATCAGGGAAACATTTCCCTTGATTTTTGCAGGAGGACACAGATACTTCACATTTTCAGAAAAACTGCACAAGACGCTCTCTTTTGCGGATCCATTCATCGAGTGTGAGCGGCCGGTAATCGGAGTAGCCGCAAAAGCAGTTTATCAGGTTGCAGATCAGCGGCTCCGACCTGCCTCCCGCCGTTGTGACGGTGACCTGCGACGTTCTTCTCTCGAAGTCATAGAGCAGCTGTGCTTCCGCGGTATCGTGGACGTGGCCGTGGAGCATGAAGGTCCGGAGATTGCCGTTCCTGTCCCGCATGTGGTTCATCCCATAAAAGGGCATCGGATAATGGCTGAGGATGATATTTCTCTCCGTGTCGCGGATCTCCGCGTAATGGCGGATCCACCCGAACCGTCCGCTGTCGATGTCCGGGCGGTCAAACCATTTCAGGTCGTGATTGCCGATGACGAGGAATATTTTCCCCTTCAGCCGGTGCAGCACAACATTCAGCTTTTCGGGGTCGCGTCCGGTTCCCGACCAGGAAAACATGTCTCCGACGATATAGATCTCATCATCGATTTTCACGGTGTCGTTCCATTGGCGGATCATGTATTCATTCATCTCCTCCACGTCACCGAACGGACGGTGATCAAGATGCAGCATGACATCATCATCGTAAAAATGCTGATCTGAAATATACCGCTTCATGGACATCCTCCTTCCCGGAAAGCGTCAGCGATCCTACTTGTTCCCGCCCCGCTTCAGTGAGTTCTTCAGGTTTGCCCGTTCTTCCTTGGATTCGGCAAGCCGTCTGTCGATTTCCTCCCGCTGCTTCAGCAGCTCCTCGTCGGAAAGCGTGCGGACCCTCAGGTCCTCCGCCAGATTTATGACTCCATTATTGCGGTCTCTGTTTTTTACGCTGAAATAGCCGATGACGCTGAACGCGACCGCCCCGATGAAATTGACGATGAGATCCTTCATCGTATCAATGATGCCGATGTCGAGATAGCCGCCGTTGACGGTATATGTTTTGCCGTCGGCAGTCTCGATGATCGTCCGCGTGATGTGGGAGATTCTGACCGGTATCTGGGAATGCGTCGGATCCAGCGTGACGGACCCGATGGTCTTGACAATGAAATCCTTCTGCATGTCGAGATAAAAAAGCTGATCACACGTGAATTCGATAAACTCCCAGATGACGCCGATCGTCATGGAAAAGCAGAAGGCGACAAACGACAGATAGAGCGGCGAAAGGTTCAGCCGGTGACTCTTCCGGTTCAGGATATCGACAAGCGAGAATCCGATCGCCGCGCAGAGAAACCCGTTCAGCGTATGAAGCATGGTGTCCCATCCCGGAATGGCAGTGTAATAATGGTTCACCTCTCCCAGGATCTCTGCCGCATAGATGAACAGATAGATGATGCCCTCGAAGAGAGGCGGTATATCGAGTTTCAGCGTCTCCTCAAAAAATGACGGCAGCAGGAACAGAATCAGCGACAGAAGACAGAGCGCGAAGCCCTCGTAATTCCTTGTGAGGAAGCAGCGCACGGCTGTCAGGATGACGAGGATCCGGAGTACCGTATACAGGAGAAATGTTTTCTTGTCCAGACGGATCCTTTCGCGAAGATATTTTGTCTTTTTCCAGATGTTTTTCATGTAAGCTGTCCTTTCTGCGATGGAACCGCTGATTCGCCTTTCTGCGGCGGAACCGCACTTTTTGCCGCCAAAACCCGTCAGCGGCACGGAGCCTTCACATCATCAGTGCGAAGGAATGAAGGCGCCGTGTGTATTGCGGTGCCGGAATTCCGGATGCACGGCTGCTGTCACGGCTTGAATTTTCGGAAAAACTCATAGCCCATCCTGTTGATATGCCGGATATGGCGAAGCAGGATCTCTTCTATCTCATCACGTTCATCGATAGAGAGGCTCTCATATTCCGCGAGTCTAGGTGACCGGAGAAGCTCGCGGTCTTCCACCTCATCGCAGCGCCATCCGGCGGAGATCATCTGCTTTCTCCATCCCTCATGGAGCAGCCGGCAGAGATACCGGAGATCCTCTCCCTCAAGCTCCGTCAAAGTATCCGGGGCTTCCGGAATGATGTGACGAATGCCGATTCTCGATCTGGGATCCATCAGATGCTCTCCCACGAAACGGATAATGCTGCGGTAATTCTCCCTTCTGTCCTCTCCGACAAGGTTCCAGTGCGGCGGTTCCGCCGCATCCTGATCTTTCTCGTTTCCGATCTCGTAAAGAGCCTTTGCGGTCGCCTCCATTCCGGCGCCGATGAACTGCTCAAACATGATTTTATCGCGGAAATCACGGACATCCAGATGAATGTCCAGCTGCTCACTGGGCGGGAGGGAGGCCGGTGTAAATTTCTTCTCGCCGGAAAGCTTGGACATTGCCAGGATGAATTCCAGCGACCGTGAGCCGTGGCGGTATTCGGACACTCTCAGCAGCGCAGAGAGAAGTCCTCGCGAAATGTTGATCTGACCGCTTTCTTCATCGTAAATCGCCGGATATTTCCGGATGATCAGATTTCGGAACAGGAGAGCTCTCCTTATGATGCTGGTCCGGTCGGTCGGGCTTGTCGGATTCGGCCCCTTGATGTCAAGCATGCCCTTGAGACGGCTGACAAAATCCGGTCCCTTCAGATTGCGGAATTCCGCCTGCTTCTCTTCCGTCTTCGGGAGAAATTCCGCGAAGGATCCCGCGGTTCCGCCGGCGAACACAAAGACGGCGGCATCAATGGTCATCGTCTTCTTCTTGAGGGTGTACTCTCCGTCCTGCATGGGCGCCAGAAAATATTTCAGCCATCCGCGCTCCGTGCCCTCAAAGGCAGAATCAAATTCATCGAAGAAAATCAGCGGGATGCTTCCGTCCTCTGCTTCCGTGAGCTCGCGGTGCAGGGCGAGAAAAAGTGCCTCGGTCGTCCGGAACTGCGAGCAGTTGATCGTGGCGATCCGGAAGCGTCCGACGCTCTTTGCGATCTCCTTGATGCCGAACGATTTTCCGGAGCCCGGTGCGCCGAAAACAGCGATAGAGAGCGGCTGAATCGGAGACGCGGAGGTCCTGTGATCATACTGGTAGGCATAGTCCTGCATGAGGGCGCGAATGGTGCTGCAGCTGTCAATCTCGGACACATCCACGGTCTTCAGCGCTCCGCAGGAAAGCACCGGAACATTCTGGTAAAGCTCCTTGGGACCGTTCACGACGATATTCTTCGCCACAGTCAGAAAACCGCCTCTGTGCAGGGCGGCGTACTCATCGAGAATGCTGTATTTCTTCGCTCCCATCAGGAGAGCGCGTTCACTGTACACAGGAAGAAAAATACGGACCATCCGTCCCTCCTCCACCTGCCGCAGCATGTCAATATATACGGGATATAACCTGGTGTCCGGACTTAAGGTCTGCATTTCTGTCGTACCCGGGGTAAAGAGAAAAGCCCAGATCCCGCTGTCGCGGACGAGCGCGCCTTCATTGTCCAGAAGAACGACCATGTCCTGTCTCTCCTTGAGGGAACGCATGGATTCATTCAGATACAGCTGCTGAAAGAACGCATTGATGGTGTTCTCATAGGAGAGACCGCGGCCGATCATAAAGTCAAGCTGCCGCAGATGCTCCATCTGCAGAAGAGGGACCTTGTCTTCCGGAAACGACGCGTTCAGGGAGAGCCCCGGCCTGTACTGTGCAAAACTCTCTTCTTCCAATCGGATACTCATAGATTACCTGCTTTCTGCTGACGCCGGCGGCTGAAAAAATTCAATGATCCTGGAAATCGCGAGATCCATAATCCCGGGATCCGAGAACGGATGATCGGCATTCTCCGCCGGAATCAGCTCGATGACATTATCCTCCGCGAACTGACGGATATCGTCAAACGGAATGAATTCATCCTTTGTGCCCTGGAGAATCAGCATGTCGTCGGCGAAGTCAAAGTACTCGTTCTTCCGGACATCTGCCGCGCGGAGCTGATCGAAAAATTCAGAGGTGAGACGGATTTTCCGTGTGTACCCGCGGATGATCTCCTTCCCCCTGTCCAGCTTTGTCTGTTCATCCGGTGTGATGCCGGCCTTCATGATATCATAGATATTGATGGCCGGGCAGCGAAGAGCGATCTTCCGGAAGGGATTGCCGTACTCCGAAAGATAGCGCAGGGTGATGTAGCCGCCCAGACTGGTGCCATAGGTGTACAGATTTTTCGCGTGCATTTCCTCAAGCGCATAATGTACCGTCAGATCAAAGTAGGTCATACATTCATCCGGGAGAAAGCGGTTGAGGGAATCAGCACCGTGAGCCGGCCAGTCAAAGACAATTACTCCGAAATGCTTATACTTTGAGATCAGCCGCTCCGCGAATTTTTCGGTTGCGCTGTTGTCCTTATTGCCTCCGAAGCCGTATGTCGCAATGACAAGATCCGTCACGGAACGGGGCTCCTTCCCGCAGTAATATTTGCAGCGTATGCTGTATTTCTGTTCATTGATGTCAAAATTTTTTACCATGTCAGTATCTGCTTCCTTCTGTCCGTTCAGCCCAGGGCCACATCGAGCGCCATCATTAAAGTGAAACCTAGCGTGAACATGAGTACACCGATATTGGAGTGTCTGCCTGCGGACATCTCCGGGACCAGCTCCTCCACAACGACATACATCATCGCTCCGGCTGCAAAGCTGAGCAGATAAGGCATGACAGGAACGAAGACGGAGGATGCGGCGATCACCAGTGCTGCACCGGCCGGTTCGACCGCCCCCGACAGGACGCCGGCGAGAAAAGCCTTCCCCTTTCCCCTGCCCTGTGCGTGGAGGGGCATCGAGATGATTGCTCCCTCCGGAAAGTTCTGAATCGCGATTCCCACGGACAGAGCGAGAGCGCTTCCGGCGGTAATCCGGGCAGATCCGGACAGAAATCCGGCTATGACGATTCCGACCGCCATCCCCTCCGGAATGTTGTGCAGCGTGACGGCAAATACCATCATGGTTGTCTTTGCAAGGTGGCTTTTCGGCCCTTCGGCCTCATCCGAATTCATATGGAGGTGAGGAATGACATGGTCCAGGAGCAGGAGAAACAGCGTGCCGAGCCAGAATCCGATGACCGCCGGCAGAAAACCGAGCCTGCCCCAAGAGCTGCTCTGCTCCATAGACGGAATCAAAAGGCTCCAGACGGAAGCGGCCGTCATTACCCCGGCCGCAAAGCCGGTCAGCATCCGCTGCACCGGACTGCTCAGTTCCTTCTTCATGAACAGGACACATCCGGACCCGAGAGCCGTTCCGGCGAACGGAATCAGTACACCCTGTATAGCCTGTATTGTCTGAGTCATCAAAGGACCCCCTCCTTATATCTGAATGTGATGCGGCGACATACCCGGTTCTTCATCCGAGAACCGGGTATCCCGCCTGATGTCTGTTTGTCTTCATATTAAACGAAATCCGTGACGCACACAAGGTTAAAATACATGTAATTATTCAGCGCTCAGCAGCGGGCGGACGGCATGGTAAAGTTCGCGGTATCTCAGGTATCGCTCCGCATACATCCCGTGTACCGATGAGTCCGGAAGAAAGGTCTGTTTCGGCACGATCATTCGTTCCGCAGCGTCCTGCAGGCCGCGGAAGCAGCCGAGCGCAATTCCCGTGAGCATGGCGCTCCCCGTGGTGCCGGCATCTACCGTTTCCAGAACCGTGACCGGGAGGTTCAGCATATCCGCCTTCATCTGCATCCACATGGAGGAGCGGGCGCCGCCTCCCGTGGCGGCGAGGCTGCGGAAGCTGATTCCGGACGGCTTTAAGGCTTCAATGTTCACCATCATTTCATACACAACGCCTTCCATGCAGCCGTGATAGATATCCGCGACAGTCGTCTCGGACGTCAGGCCCAGAATGACGCCTCTGGAGCCCGCGTCCATGTACGGAGTAGCGGCTCCCGCAAAATGAGGAAGCACCAGCAGGCTTCCCGGTTCCCTTCCGCTCCCTTCATTCAGGTACCCCTGTTCCAGGAATGCGTTGACGGACATACCGGCTTTCTTTGCTCTTTGTCCTTCTTCTTTTGCCAGTGTCTTCGTGCACCACTCCAACAGTGCTCCGCCCATCGTCTCAAAAGCATAGGTGACATAGCTCCCGGGCAGGACATACGGAATAATGGGGAAATTTCCCTCGTACATGACATTTCCGTCCGGCATTCTGTCAAAAAACGGCGTGATGCACTGGACGGTTCCCGCGCCGTCCAGTGCGGTTCCCGCGGAAAAAACGCCTCCCCCGACGGCGGCCGCCACCTGATCGTGACAGCACGATATGATCTGCACCGTTTCGGGCAGTCCTGTCCTCTGAGCAGCCTCCCGGGTGAGCGGCCCTGCCGGTGTGCCGGACGGAACCGGAAGGGCGAAAAGCTCCTGATCAATCCCGGCCGCCTCGAAGATTTCCGTGCTCCATCTCAGAGTACGGATATCCAGTCCCATTGTGCGCGCCGCAAGTGAATAATCAATCTGCGCACGGTGTGTCAGATGCCACACGACAAAGTCCTGCATAAGAAAAACGTGCTTCGTCTGCCGGCAGATCTCCGGATGATGATCTCTCATCCACATCAGCTTCGGAAGGCTGAACATCTCGTACGGACGAGAGCCGCAGATTTCCTGAATATGACGGCTTCCCAGCTTCTCCTCCAGATATTTCCGCTGTTCCGTGCCGTGCGGATCGGTATAGAGAAGAGATTTCGCAAGAGGCCTCCCTTCCGCATCCGTCATGACAAAGGTCTCTCCGAAGCTTGTCACGCCGATTCCGGCAAGATCCGGATATTTTTGCCCGATTTCGCGCATCACGTCATACACGCTGTCCAGAATGACCGAAGCATCAATGGTATGTCCTCTTCTCGTACGCTCCGCAGGATATTCGCGGTACGCGCGTCCGAGATATTTTCCGCTGTCCTCGTAAACCGTCAGCTTGCATCCGGTTGTTCCGATATCAAGTCCTCCAAGGATCATTCTCTTTTCCTCCCGGCATCAGTCTATTTCTTCCCAGCTCCAGTGAAGGTAGGTGGTGAAGGCCTCCTTCAGAATTTCCTTCATGTGCCCGACCCCGACGGCGGTGTGGTGCTTGTATCCCCCGCGGGCGAGACGGATCAGCTTGTTCTGCAAATCGGGTATCTCACAGACGCCTGCACATCCGAAATATTCCTTCTCAATCGGATCCCCGGTAAAGACACCCTCGCTCGCATAGAGCAGGATCCTGCCGTCCTTCGTCTGGCAGTTGGATATGGTCGCCGGGAACGGGCGGATCCGCCCCTCGTTACTTCTCCATCCGGAGCCGGGGTCCGTCTTGTCGAACATCTTGTGGTTTGTGACCGTTCCCTTTCCCGTCATCAGGCTCTGGGCAACCGGACCGCAGTGGAACAGGATGACCTTGTTCTCCTCGTCTCCGTAATTGTTGTTCCAGTCGAGAACGGCAGATGGCTGTCCGCTTGCGAGACTCATCGCACGCATGCAGAGGGCAGAGCACATATCGATTTCGCAGGAAGCGGTGATCCCCCGGTCATTCAGATAGCTCAGCAGCACGCATGGCGTGATGCGGAGCTGCTCCTCCATCTCATTCCAGCAGCGCAGAGCCAGGGCGTCAAGCTGATATTCCTCGATGTACCGGTCCAGAATGACGGAAACCTTTGCGAGATTTGTCATGTTTCTTCCCGGAACGAGAGAAAAATCCGTGTAATTCTGGAGCTCTCCGATCCTCTTCACAACCGCGTCATCGCCGTCTGCCAGCTTTCCGACCCGGAAGAAGAGATCGGAAAGATCCATCGATTCCACATTGATTCCATATTTCTGCATGGTGATCTCGTCAAAACGCACCGTCTTGAAGGCAGTGGTTCGCGCACCGATGCATCCGATGTTGAACCGCTTCATACCGTTTACCACCCGGCAGATTGCCGCAAAATCTCTCAGATTCTGCTGAAATGCTGCGGAAAGCGGATGCACCACATGGGGCTTCAGAACGGTAAACGGCACACCGTACTGCGTGAAAACGTCCGTCACGGAAAACTTTCCGCAGAAGGCGTCCCTTCTGTGCGCAAAATCCATTTTGCCGATTTCATCCGGATATGCCTGCATCAGAATCGGAACGCCCGCGTCCTGCAGCGCGGTGACCGCGCCGTTTTCATCGGCGAAGATCGGCATGGAGAAAATCACTCCGTCATACTGTCCTTCATGCTCCTTCAGCCATTTCGCATAAAGGCGGCCCTCTTCTCTCGTCTCGATTCCGCCGAAGCGGGTCAGATCCGCATCCATGGCAATATAATCATATCCGGCATCCGTGACCGCACGGACCATATCTTCCCGTGCCCCGTAGATCAGCTCTCCCGGCATCATTCCTCTGTTCGCAAACGCAAGTGCGAACGTCATTTTCCTTTTCATCTCATCATCCTCCTTTTCCTCGTTCTGTTCCGGTTCCGCTTTACCCCTGTTCCACTCTTGGCAAACCAAATGCCTCGTCTTTCCGACGGCAAAGGGCAATTGCTCTCGTATTCAGTCTTTCAGCGCGAACATCCGCATGGCTGCCGCGGCGTTCTCCGTCATCGCCTCGCGCGCACATCTGCACACGGACGAGAAGAATGCCGGCTCGTCCGGTTTCAGATCTGCCGCATATTCTGCAGCCGCCGTCCCTCCGGACTTGTCCAGATAGGTGAAATAATTGATCTTCCTCACGCCGGCTTTTACGGCGCTGTGGTAATCCTCCCGGGATACGCCGGATCCGCCGTGCATGACAACCGGAAAATTGCCGGTGCGTTTCCGGACATTCCTTACGACATCAAAGTCAAGCCGGGGCTCGGTCAGATAGATGCCGTGGGTCGTGCCGAACGAGCAGGCCAGGGCATCGATTCCGGTCTCCCGGATGAACCTTTCCGCAAGGACGGGGTCAGTGTAAATCTTGGTCTCATCCGCGGCACCGGTCTGATCCCCGGCACCCGATTCTCTTCTGCCCATCGATCCAAGCTCCGCTTCCACCGAGGCCCCGGCCGTTGAAGCGATTTTTACCGCTGCTCTTGTATTTTTCACATTCTCCTCATAGGGCAGTGTGGATCCGTCGTACATCACCGATGTAAAGCCGAGATCCACACACTTCTGCAGATATTCGAGAGTCTCCCCATGATCGAGATGCACACAAACCGGAACCGACGCTTTCCTGGCAAAGTCGATCATGATCGGCCCGATCATATCCACGGGCGTCCATCCCTCATGGCACTGCGCGAACATGAGAATGACCGGAAGCTGTTCTCTCTCGGCGGCGTCAGTCACCGCTCGGAGTGTCTCCAGATTCGGCGTGTTGAAGGATCCGATGGCAATTCCCTTTTCCTCAGCGATTTTCAGAACATCATTCAGCGTTGCAAGCATTTGATTCTCCTTTCTGCGTCTCCGCGCCCGGTTTTTCTCACCGTCTGGTTTCATCATACGAGGAAAATTTTTCGGGTTATATAGAATACTGTTCATTTTTCTTTGATATTGTTCACGAAGTTTGAACATATTTCAAATACCGTGTATAATCAATGATCAGAGAAAACGGACGGTGAACGGAAGGAGGACGCCATGCTGTCTGTCTTTAACCTTGAAAAACTGCAGACGCTTCTGAAGGATTTTTACCGGCTGACCGGTATGAGAATCACAATTTTCAATGACTCCTTCGAGGAGCTCACCTCTTATCCGGAATCAATCGCACCGGTCTGCCGCTTTATCCGCAGAAATCCGGAGGCGAAGGCCGCCTGTCATGACTGCGACAGAAAGGCCTGCCGGACGGCCCTGCAGAGAAGAAAATCATATATTTACCGATGTCATGCAGGCCTTACAGAAGCCGTGGCGCCGGTTTTTATCGGGAACCTTCCGGCGGCATATCTTCTGTTCGGTCATCTATTCTCCTACCCGTCTCAATATATCGGATGGGTAACCATTCGGACATGCTGTAAAAAATACGGACTCGACGAAGAAAAGCTGAAGACGCTGGTCATCTCTCTTCCGATGACCGAGAAGGAGAAGATTCTGGCTGCGGCAGACATCCTGCAGGCTGTCGCATCTTATCTCTGTTATGATCAGATGATCTCTCTGAGACGAAAAACAATGACGGTCAGGATTGATGAGTATATTGAGAAAAATATGAGAAGCAGGCTGGATACGGCGGTTTTGTGTGAAGAATTTCAGATCGGTAAGACGACGCTCTGTAAAATTGCCAGAGATAATTATGGGGAGGGGATCGCAGAACATATCCGGAATCTGCGGATCCGTCATGCGGAGCAGCTGCTGACGGACAGCAGAGAGCTTTCCGTAGCGGAAATTGCAGAAAAATGCGGCTTCTCTGATTACAATTACTTCATCACGGTCTTCCGGAAAAGTACCGGAATGCCGCCCGGAGAATACCGGAATCAGAAAAAGCCGCATTTAACGGGTGATAAGGAGGCATAAAACGCCCCATCAGTTCTGAAGTTGTTTTCTGTGCTTTCTTCTCCTGAGAAGCACCGCGAGACAGGCGGAAGAAAGCCCGAGGGCAGCTGCCTCCGGGAAGATCCGGGAGACATCGGCTGTCTTGACGGCGCCGGTCTTCACTGCACGGGTCTTTCCGGATTCCGTGTCGCTGCCGGTCCTGACCGCGGCGGCTGCGCCGGATCCGTCACCGGTGTACGGGGATGCGTCTTCGCTGTAGGCGCCGGCGGCACTGCCGTCCGGATAATAGTAGGTATCACCGCCGGCAGGTGCTGTGACCGTCGTACCCGCCTGTGCTTCCGCCGCAGGCGCGTCTCCCTCCGTTCCGCTCTCATAGATCTCAGCATCGGCGAATATGAGCGGCGTCGGCACGGCCTGCTGTATGGGGCCCGGTGTCGGTGTCGGAGTTGCGCTGCCGGCTGGCGCTGTATCCACGCTGCTCATAACCATAGCCGTATCATCCCCCGTTTCCGATATGGAGACGCGCTCCTCAGAAGAGCCCTTACCGGGCTCTCCCTCTGTCACAGACGCGGAAGCATCCGCGGGTCCGCCCGATTCCGGATCTGTCATATCCGAACCGGACATCTTTGCTGTCTGCGTGCTTCCGGCGGTCTCCTGACCGGTTATATCCGGCGCAGTGCTCTCTTCCGATGCTGCGGATGCGTTTGCAGCGCTATTTTCCGCCCCGGCGGAATTCGATTCTGAAATCTCTGTATTCGTGATCTCTGCGGCAGACGCAGCCGGGATTCTCAGAAGCCCGGGAACGCAAAGCGCGGATACCGACAAGGTGACCGCTAAGGTTTGTTTTACTTTTTTCATCATCGCAAACTGTCCTCCATAAGGTCACCCCGCATACGATCTCTGATGAAGGATTCCCTGTTGTCCATTTCGGCAGATTCAGAATTATTCCCGGCTACATCATAATTCACGCGGGCGCAGCGATAACGAGAAAAACAAAACACACAAAGCATGTATGATCTCGTTTCAGCAGGAGAAGAGCCCGTGAGGCGTTTCCGCCTGAAGTGATGATGTGCTGAATCGCTATATATTGATTATAATATTCACAATCGCCTCTGACAAGTTAAATATCGGAAGACAGTTCGCGGGATATCTGAAAGGGGTTACTGTTCACGCACAACTGACAGGGCTGTGAAATCCTCCCTGATAAATTAAGTGTGAATCTGGATATCAAGGATATCTCCGTCCGCGGATTTGAAAACAACGCTTCTGTCGTTCTGTCCTCCGGTGTGGAGAACAGCATAGGTTCCCATTCTGTCGTATCGTCTCGAGCGGGTCAGGCTTCCGGGGTTGATCACCAGAATGTCCTTTTCTTCGCGGATCAGAGGGACATGGGTATGGCCGAAGCAGATGATGTCGGCATGATTCCGGATTCCGGCGCTTACCAGAACATCCGTGTCGAAATTTACGAAGTGATGATGCCCGTGGGCAATCATCACCGTGTGATCCCCTACTTTCGATATGCGTTCCTCCGGAAACGAGGAGTGAAAATCGCAGTTTCCGCTGACCGCCAGGAGGCGGAACTCCGCGCGGTGCTTCAGAACGAGATCCAGGCTGCACTGCGCATCTCCGCAGTGAATCAGCACATCAAACGGCCATTCCGCCTCGATGATCCGGTTCATGGGAAGAATATCTCCATGATTGTCTGATAAGATCAGAACCTTATTGATCGGTTTGTTCATGGCACACCTGCTCATTCCTATATTTTTCCCTGCACTTTGCAGGATGACTGATCACGAAATTTTTCTTTGCAAAAGGAGCTGCAGGGTTCAAAGCCATTCGCGGATCTGACCATATACGCCTTCGTCGTCGAGACGGTACTTGTGGAGAAGCTCCGCCGCCGGCCCGGACTCGCCGAATACGTCATTGACGCCGATCCGGAGCACCGGAACCGGTGCCTTTGCCGAAAGCGCCTCGCAGACGGCTCCCCCGAGTCCGCCGATCACGGAGTGCTCCTCTACCGTGACGACCCGTCCGGTCTTGTTCGCAGACGCAAGAATAAGCGCCTCATCCAGCGGCTTGATCGTGTGAATGTTGATGACTTCCGCGTCCACGCCGTCCGCCTCCAGCTTCCGGGCGGCCTCCAGCGCCGGCTGCACCTCAAGCCCAGTCGCGACGATAGTCAGGTCCTTCCCCTCCCGGAGCGTGATGCCCTTGCCGATCTCAAACCGGTAATCCGGACGGTCATTGATGACCGGAACCGCCAGGCGTCCGAACCGCAGATACACCGGTCCCTTGTACGCGTACGCTGCCTCGACCGCTGCCCTCGCCTCGATATCGTCCGACGGAACGATGACGGTCATGCCCGGAATCACGCGCATCAGCGCGATGTCCTCGAGACACTGGTGGGACGCTCCGTCCTCTCCGACGGAAATGCCCGCGTGCGTCGCGCCGATCTTCACATTCAGGTGCGGGTAGCCGATGGAATTTCTCACCTGCTCATAGGCGCGGCCCGCCGCAAACATCGCGAAGCTGCTCGCAAAGGGAACCATTCCCGCCGCCGCAAGTCCCGCCGCGACGGCCATCATATTCCCCTCGGCAATTCCGCAGTCGATGTGCCGCTCCGGAAAAGCCTTCCGGAAGATTCCGGTCTTGGTTGCTCCCGCAAGATCCGCATCCAGAACCACCAGGTCGTCGTGCTTCTTTCCGAGCTCCACCAGAGCGTTTCCGTAGCTCTCCCGGGTGGCGATTTTCTTTACTTCTGACATAATGCTTCACCTGCTTTCTTCAGTTCTTCCATTGCCTCCGCGTATTCCTCGTCGTTCGGCGCCTTGCCGTGCCAGCCGCAGCTGTTCTCCATGTAGGAGACGCCCTTTCCCTTGACGGTTCTGCAGATGATCGCCGTCGGCATGCCTTTGATCCCGGCGGCCTCGCGGAACGCGGCGCGGAGCTGATCGAAGTCATTTCCGTCCGCAACGGAGATGACATGGAAGCGGAAGGACGCAAACTTCTGATCGAGCGGGAGCGGCGAGTTGACCTCCTCCAGGGTTCCGTCGATCTGAAGGTTGTTGTAATCCACGATCACGGTGAGGTTGTCCAGCTTCTTGTCGCCCGCAAACATCGCGGCCTCCCAGACCTCGCCCTCCTCGCACTCGCCGTCGCCGAGCAGCGTGTACACGTGATAGCCTTCTCCGGAAAGCTTCGCGGCGAGCGCCATTCCGCAGGCGACGGAAACGCCCTGTCCCAGCGAACCGGTGGACATGTCCACACCGGGCGTATCGTTCATGTTCGGATGTCCCTGCAGGTAGGAGCCCACATGACGGAGGGTGACGAGATCCTCCTTCGGGAAGTAGCCTCTCTCCGCCAGAACGGAGTACAGCCCCGGCGCACAATGGCCCTTGGAGAGGACAAAGCGGTCGCGGTCCGGCTTCTTCGGATCATGCGGGTCAATGTTCTTCAGCTCCTCAAAATACAGATAGGTGAAAATATCCGCCGCTCCGAGAGATCCGCCCGGATGGCCGGATTTCGCGGAATGTACGGCGGTTACGATGTCCTTTCGGACTTCATTTGCGATTTTCTGTAATTCCAGATTTTCCATTTCTTTCAAATTCTCCTGTAACGAAAGGCCATTCTCATTTTATTGATCGTATCTTGCTGTTTAAGGCATACCATCCGGGACTTATTCTCCGAAAACAGCCTTGTAGTCATTCTGGAATTTTACGATTCCCTCATCGGTAAGCGGATGATGGATCATCTGCTTGATCACCTCAAACGGAACAGTCGCGATATCCGCACCGGCAAGGGCACAGTCTGTGATGTGCATCGGATTGCGGACGGACGCACATATGATCTGTGTATCGATATCATCAGCGACGGCAAAAATGTCGGAAATTTCCTGAATCAGATCCACGCCCCTTGTGCTGATATCGTCCAGACGTCCGAGGAAGGGAGAGACATAGGTAGCGCCGGCTCTTGCGGCAAGAAGTGCCTGATTCGCCGTGAAAATCAGCGTGCAGTTCGTCTTGATTCCTTCGGAATGAAGAACCTTGATCGCCTTGAGGCCTTCTGCCGTCATCGGGATCTTTACAACCATATTCGGATGAATCGCGGCGATCTCGCGTCCCTCACGGATCATGCCCTCCGCATCGGTCGTGGTAGCCTTGACTTCTCCGGAGATGGCGCCGTCTACAATCTCGGTGATCTCCTTCAGGACAGTCTTGTAGTCGCGACCCTCCTTCGCGATCAGCGACGGGTTCGTGGTAACGCCGCAGATGACGCCCATATCATTAGCCTCACGGATTTCCTCTACATTTGCTGTGTCGATAAAGAATTTCATTACTTTGACCCTCCTTAAATGAATGATATAGAATCTTATCATTGAAACCACTTAGAATATGGCGAAACCGCAAAACCTTTCATGCAAAACCCTGCACCATTATTTCTTCGCCCGTCTTATAGATTAATCCAATTAATGTATAAAGTCAATGGCTGTTTCGAATCTTCCTGTGCATCTCTTAAAAAAGTATTCACGAAAAATCTGAAAGGCAGAGATTTCACAACTCTTCTTTTCAGTCAATGGTGAATTGCAGCGAAAAAATCGGCGGGATGACGGAATATATCCGTGATCGCCACGATAGCCGCGCCGTTCACCATCGAGTCATGCTCGACGACGGACAGACTGATGTTCGTGCTTTGAAAAATAGCCGGGATTGTGCGCTCTCTTACCCGCTGCTTTACCCTCTGAAGCATCAGTTCCGGCGCCACGTGGGACATCTCATCCCCAAGCATCAGATACTTCGGGTTGAAGCTGTTCATGATATTGACAACGCCGACCGCCAGACGGTCACAGCACTCCAGATAGACTGCCACGGCGTCCTCATCCCCCTTTCGGACAAGCTCCGCGGCTTCCCGGAATGTCAGGTCACGGTCCTCTTCCGTCGAGCCGGTCATCTGGCCTTTGGAGGAGCTGTGCCTTCGGATCCGTTCATTGAGAAATTTTGTAAATGCGATAGAGGAGCAGTAGTTCTCGAGACACCCTCTGTTGCCGCAGATACATCTGGGGCCTGCCATATCGATGGAGGTATGCCCGATTTCGCCGGCTGTGCCGATGCTTCCGCGGACCAGTTCTCCGTCACTGATGATTCCGGCGCCGATTCCCTGCCCCACTGCAATATAGACAAGCAGATCATTGTCCAGCTTGTCCCGGTTATACCAGTACTGTGCAACGGCTGCCGCGTTCGCGTTCTGTTCAATATAAATCGGAAGGTGATACCGGTTCTTCAGTTCCTGCTCGATCGGTACCTCGTTCCATCCGGACGCACCCGTCATCAGCTCTATTCTCCGGGCCGTCCGGTTGTACGGTCCGGGGATTGCGACACCGATTGCCAGAATCTTCCGTTTTCCCGCATCCCGAATGCACTGATCCACCGAATCCAGAAGATGCGCGAAGACCTCTTTCGCGGATATACCGGTATCATCCTCGGAGATCCGGGAAAAAATTTCCTCTCCTGCAATATTGAACAATCCGAACGAATAGTTTCTTCGCGTAATCCGAATTCCGATGACACCGTATTCCTCCTTGTTCAGAGAAATCCCGATGGAGCGCCGCCCCTTCTCTCCCGTCAGAAAGCCGACTTCTCTCACAATTCCCCATCGGATAAAGTCGTTGATAATGTTCGTTACGGTGGCCTGCTTCAGACCGGACAGCTTTGCAAGGGTAATCCGTGCACACTCGCCTTCGCTGCGGAGAAGATTCAGGAGAAGTTCTCTGTTCAGATCCTGGATGCTTGTCTGATTCATGCCTGTTCTGGCTACACTCATAGTTTGTCCTCATATCTGTCGTACCGGATACGGTCTCCTGTTCAGAATGCGTCCCCGGAAAATAAGCTTTTCTCTGATTATAACACGAAACAGCGGAAATCACACGGAAGAAACGATACTGTTTGTGGTATATCTGAAAAGCAGAGATTTCACATCCCTGTTGCCATTCGCAAACTCGCTGTAACAAAGCTTTATCCTTTTTTATTGAAGCTGCGGAACTCCTCAGGCGCAAGCGCCTTCGTCAGACTGCAGATCTACCAGGCTCATTTCATTCGCCAAGGGATGTATGCGTCGCACGTAAGCGGCCGCAAGCGCCCGCCAGGTGCTCATCGCAAAGTCCTCGCTATTCATTCAACGAAAGATTTACGGATAAAACTTCTAACAGCCAATAATGCTCAGGCATAGGTGCGCTTATCCCTGCCTTGTCAGCTGTGCGTAAGCAGCAACGTAACAGATAAGCACAAAAAGAAATTGCGGCCGGAACAATCCAATCCGCATTCGCTTTGTGGTACAATTTGCGCAGTACGTGAATTGAGGAGGGAATCTGCCCGATGAAAACACAGAAATATAGAAATTATACACTCAGATTCTATTATGAGGTGGCCGGGGTTCGCTGTGAGGTCCTGAGTCCGCAGAAAAACGTGCTTCAGACAGGGCTGTTCCGAACCCGGGACGAGGCAGAAAGATGGGGACAGGAGCGGATCGACAGCTGGATCAACGAAAGTAATTCCTGGTATTCCCAGGGAGGGACACCATTTGAGCCGGACTCCGGCTCTCCTTTCCGGGCAGCCAGGAAAAGAAGCCGGACCGGCGGTGAAGACGCTGTGCCTGTGGTCACAATTGTGCTGATTCTCGCAAATATCCTTGTATTTGTGATGGAAGAAATAACCGGAGGCAGCAATGGGGACAACGCTGTTGCTGCTCTGGGCGTTCAGTACGTGCCGGCAATGATCCACGGACATCAGTGGTGGCGCCTGTTCACGAGCATGTTCATTCACTTCGGTTTCAGTCATATTTTTTCCAATATGATCACGCTGTCCTATTGCGGCTGGTCACTGGAACGGCAATACGGCAGAGTCCGCTATCTGATTCTGTATCTGGCGAGCGGAATCGGCGGAAACCTCCTCAGCCTCGCCGCCGATATTGCTGCCGCGGACTACAGTGTATCCGCCGGAGCGTCCGGAGCAGTTTTCGGTCTGATCGGCGCCTACGCGGGAGCCGCTGTCGTTGACCGGAAGAAGACGAACCGGCGCGCGAATCCGTGGCTGATGATTATCTTCTCCGTTCTCACCTTCTTCCAGAGCATCGGCGCCGGAGTCAATTCCTGGGCGCATCTCGGGGGAATGCTCACCGGCTTTCTTCTGGGCATGCTGCTCAGAGACAACGACCGGAACGGCCGCCCGGATCTATTTCAGAAAAGCATCTGATCTGGTTCTGTTTTTTTCTCCCGAATTGGAAATACTCATATATCCAAAAACGTATAGAATAGTACCCGGATTTTCAAAATGAAATGGCGGGAGGAAACAATTATGGCACAGAATCATGAGACTGAGAAGACAGAAGTATCAAACGTGATCCCGTTCCGAAACCGCACGCAGGAGATGGTGACCACGGCGCTGATGATCGCTCTCACCTATGTGGCGACGTGGCTGATCAACGTCCGGCTGCCGTTTGTCGGAAGCGGCGGGCTGATTCATCTCGGGAATGTTCCCCTGTTTATCGCCGCGATCCTGTTCGGCAGAAAAACCGGATCCCTCGCGGGCGGAATCGGGATGGGCCTTTTCGATCTTCTGAGCGGCTGGACAGCGTGGGCACCCTTTACGCTGATCATCGTCGGGTTTATGGGCTTTGAAGTCGGGCTCTTCGCGGAGAAGCGTCCGTTCCGGAATGTGCATGTGAATGACGCCATTTCCATGGTGCTGGCCCTGGTGATCAAGATTGTCGGCTACTACTTTGCCGAGGTGATCCTCTATGGAAACTGGGTCACACCCCTCGGGTCGGTCCCGGGCAATATTCTTCAGGTCGCGGCGGCGGCCGTTATCGTTTTGGCTGTGCTCCCGATCCTGCGGAGAGTTACACGCCGCGCCTATCCCGCGGCGGCCTGAACGAGTGCGCGGGTGCGTCGCATTGTCTGCGCACGCCCGGATTCCGCGTTCATCTTCATACCTGTTGTCTTTGAAATCGCAGAACAATAACCAGCAGAGGTGATGACATTATGTACAAGATTATGACGGCGGGACCTTCTCAGGTCCGCGAAAACGTCCGCAATGCGAGGGCGCTGCCCTGCACCAATCCGGATATTGATCCGGCCTTTTACGATTTTTATCATGAAACCTGCGGGCTGCTCTCAAAGGCGCTGCACACTGATCAGACAGCCCTGATTCTCGGGGGCGAGGGCATTCTCGGTCTGGAGGCAGCCTGTGCTTCTCTCACTGAGCCCGGAGACCGGGTTCTCGTCATCGACAATGGCATCTTCGGAAAAGGATTTGCGGATTTTGTGAAAATATATGAGGGCGTTCCGGTACTGTTTACCACCGATTATCACGAACCGGTTCCTCTGGAAGCGCTGGACGCATATCTGAAAAAGGATCATAATTTCAAGTACGCGACGGTTGTCCACTGCGATACACCCAGCGGCGTGCTGAACGATGTGGAAGCCATCAGCAGACTCCTGGACTCCTACGGCATTATGACCATCGCGGACTCTGTGGCCGGCATGTTCGGAGAGCCTCTTGATCTGGGCAAAAGCCGAATTGACATTCTCTGCGGCGGTTCGCAGAAAGCGCTTTCCTGTCCGCCCGGTCTGACAATGCTCTGGGTAAGCGACCGTGCCTTTCGCGCGATGGAAGAACGGAAGACTCCGATCCGGAGCTTTTACGCGAACATCCTGGCCATGAAGAATTATTACGAGGATCAGTGGTTCCCCTACACCATGCCGGTCAGCGATATCAACGGACTGCGTCAGGCACTTGACAATTTCCTGGCGGACCCGAACGTTTTCAACAGACACGCGGAAATCGCCCGCGCCGTGCGGGAATCCGTAAAGGCGGCCGGCCTCTCGCTCTATCTGAGGAGCGGCATGTCCAACACGGTGACCGTGATCAACGTGCCGGACGGAATCACCGACCGGGAGCTGCTGAAGGAGATGGCGGAGGACTACAATATTCTGATCTCCGGATGCTTTGACGTTCTTGCTGGAAAAGTGGTCCGGATCGGACATATGGGCGAGAGCTGCAATCGGAAGGACGTCGCCGATACGCTCTTCGCGATGCAGAAGGTGCTGGAAAAGCACGGCATCCTTCTGCACTGCGATATGAAGGAGAAATTTCTGGCACTCACGAAATAAGCATTCCGGCCGTCAGAATGGCTGCGGCTCACTGTCCGCGTAAAAAGACGGTCCGCATCATACCCCTTACCGCGGGGTATGATGCGGACCGCCTTAAAAATGCAATCTTTACGTCTTTCTCCCGTTCTTCTCCGGAAAAAAGCGAAAACGAATTTCTTCTTATCAGATTTCTTTATTCAAATCCTTTTATTGAGACCTCGTTATTCACATTTCTTTATCGGATCTCGGCCTTTTCCAGCAGCTCCGGAATCTTGTCCTCCCACCCGAGAGACATAATATGAACACCCTGGCAGTAAGGTCTGCACTCCCGGATAATGCGGGCGGCGATTTCTACTCCTGTGACTCCGGCCTTTGTCTTCTCCTTATCCGCTCTGAGCTCGTCAAGCATGGAATCCGGAACCGAAATTCCAGCGACATTATTATTCATGAACTTGCACATGCCGACAGATTTCGGGATGATGATGCCGAGCATGACCGGCTTGCCGAACTGTTTCGCCTGCTCCATGAATTTGATGAACTTCTCCGGCTCGAAAACAGCCTGTGTCTGGAAATACTCCGCTCCGGCTGCGACCTTGCGCTCCATCTTCATGAGCTGTGCGTCCACGGAATCGCTGCACGGAGACACAACAGCGCCCTTAGCGAATTTCGGCGGCTCACCGACAAGATCGTTGCCTCCGAGATCCTTTCCCTGCTCCAGCAGACACATGGTGTGCAGAAGAGAAACGGAATCCAGATCAAACACCGGCTTTGCGTCCGGATGATCGCCCAGCTTCGTATGGTCGCCGGTGAGGGCGAGCACATTATCGATGCCGAAAAGTGCGGCGCTGAGAAGATCAGATTCCAGAGCAATCCGGTTTCTGTCGCGGCAGGCGAGCTGGAAGATCGGATTCAGTCCCGCATCCTTCAGTGTCTTGCATACGGCAAGTGAGCCGATGCGCATGACGGAGGACTGACAGTCGGTGACATTGATCGCGTCCACTTTGCTGAGATACTTCTTTGCGCTCTCTACCATCTCTTCGATATGAAATCCCTTCGGCGGACCGACCTCGGCAGATACAACAAATTCGCCCTGTTTAAACAACTCTGTAATTTTCATAATGATCTCTCCTGATATTCGTGATATATGGCAGACTTTCGACATCCCGGCCCCGGGAACTCTGTCTTCCGGGGTTTCAGATCCGGGAGCCGAATTGCTTTCCTTTATGATTCTTTACATTCTCTGGTTGCTTCATCAGTTGCAAAATTGTGCAGCTGGGTCGGACAGCGCATGGCATCGAGCCGTCCGAGGGCCTTGAGCCGTCTGTAGATGCGCTCCCATCCGCATTCCATCTCGGGGTCTACTTCACACATGCCGTTCTTTGCGCCGCCGCACTGGCCGTTCACAAGGCTCTTGGAGCATGCGGTGATCGGACAGATTCCTCCTGTCAGATTCAGATAGCAGGTCCCGCACTGCCCGCAGTCCGTCTCAAGCGGCGTGACGCCCTGATATCCAGGCAGGCGGATGGTGTCGCACGCGGCATACACCGGCTTGTCCGGGTAAAGATCCGCGGCCGTCTGTACACCGACCCCGCAGGAAAATACCAGGATCGAGTCTGCGGCGTCTATTTCCTCTGCGTGATTCTTCAGCTGAAGCTTCAGGTTGTCCGGGTTGCAGATGTAATCGGTCGTGACGATTCCCGTCACCTTCCCGGCCTGTACAAGGTCTTTTTCGAGAGCATCCGCTTCCTTTTCGGGGAACCGAACCTCCATGCATCCGTGGCAGTTAATGATAAATGATTTTCCGGAAATGAGAGATTCGATGACATCCTTCGATTTTAACTCTGTAATCAGCACCTTACTTCACCTCCCTGATCATGACTTTTCCTTTTCTGATCTTGGTAACCAGAGGAATTTTGGAGGAGCAGATATACTGGCAGCATCCGCACTCAAAGCAGTCTCTGATATGTTCTGCGAGAAGAGCCTTCGCATTGCCCTCATCCACATATTTTGCGAAATTAAGCGGAGCGAGCTCCATCGGGCAGACATCCACGCACCGGCCGCAGCGGATGCACGCCTCTTCTTCACTGTACTGTGTATCAACGGCGATGATACCGTTGGATCCCTTGATGACCGGCACGTTCGTGTCGGTGATCGCAAATCCCATCATCGGGCCGCCCATCTTGATAGTAATGTCATCTCCGGTCGTCCCGCCGCAGTAATCGATGATATCCTGTACATTCGTACCGATCTTCACCATGAAGTTTCCGGGGTGAACGATATGCTCGCCCGATACGGTCACCGCGCGCTCCACCAGCGGCATGCCGGTAAGAATCGCGTCGGCGATGGCCTTCGCCGTGCTGACATTGTCCACGACGGCGCCGACATCAGCCGGAAGACCGCCGCTCGGAACCATGCGTCCCATCACGTTCTTGATGAGCATCTTCTCGGCTCCCTGCGGGTACTTGGTGCGCACGCAGCGCACCTCAATATTGTCAATCTCTTTCACCTTTGACTCGAGGAGTGCCACCGCGTCCGGCTTGTTGTCCTCGATGACGATATAGCCTTTCGGCGCGTCCACCGCTTTCATGATCGCCTTCAGCCCGTAGATGACAGCATCCGGATATTCAAGAAGAACACGGTGATCGGCGGTGAGAACAGGCTCGCATTCACAGCCGTTCAGCAGAACCGCGTCGATCGGTTTGTTCGGCTTCAGCTTGACATAGGTCGGGAAGCCGGCGCCGCCCATTCCTGTGATTCCCTTTTCCTTCACAATCTCGACGATCTCATCCGGAGTGAGATCCTCCAGCTTCCCGGCCGGCTTCACGGACGCGTCCGGGGTGTCCTTTCCGTCAGAGCGGATTACAATCGAGAGTACGCCCGGTCCCTTGTTCGGATGGGTGTGCGGCTCGATGGCCGCGACGGTACCGCTTACACTGGAGTGTACGCAGCAGCTGATGAAACCGTCCTGCTCTGCAATCTTCTGTCCGACGTTCACATGATCTCCCACCTGAACGATCGGAGTCGCGGGTTTCCCGACATGCATAGACAGAGGAATGATCACCTGCTCTGGCTCCGGGAACTTCGCGAGCGGAATATCCTCTGTGATTTCCTTGCGCTCGCTCGGATGTACTCCTCCGTAGTATCCGGCAAATCTTCTCTCCCGGAGATTCTTCACATATTCATTGATTTCTCTGTGGCCGATCCTGGAATAATCGCGGAACTGCACCGGCCGGGCAAGGAATTCTTCCAGACGGCCCTGCGCCTTCAGTCTGTCATAAATCTTCTGCCATGCGCAGTCCTTCTTCGGATCAACCTCGCACTTCCCGTCTTTCGCGCCTCCGCACTGACCGTTCAGAAGGCTTTTGGAGCAGTCGACAATCGGACAAATACCTCCGGTGAGATTCAGATAGCACTGTGAACATGCACCGCAGGTCTTCTTCGTCAGGGCCATACCGTGATAACCGGTATAGTTCAGTGAATCTGCCGCGGCAAGGACAGGTTTTACCTCCATGTCCGCGACCGTCTGAATACCAAGGCCGCAGGCAACCACCGCAATATGGTCGGTTCCTTCCGGAATCATGTCCGGCAGACGCTCCTTCGTCCGAACCTGATTGCAGAGAAAATCGACCTTGGCGATACCTGTGATCCTTTTGCCCTGTGCCTCCGCAAGCTTCGCGAATTCGTCCGCATCCGGCTCATTGAGAGTATCGAATTCCTTGAAGCATTTGTTACAGGCGACAACAAAGAGATTGTCTCTGTCGTTCAGCAGAGATTTCAGTTCTTCGCTGTCTTTCAACGCATACTTGGTATAATTCACCATCTTTCTCCTTTCTGAAATATTTGATTGTCCTGACCATCTATGTCCACTTCCGTGAAATTTCGGATTCTCCGCAATCCTACCGTTTCCATAATCTCGGTTATCCGTTTCATACGCCTAAATAACCAGGACTTATGTGTATTTTAACATATTTTGTATTCAATTTCTCTACCCATTTTGGAAATTGCAGACAAATAATTCCGAGAATATTACTGTTCACCGACCAACTCCTTACATCAAGAATTTTACAGTCCCGCTGTCCTTTGCAGCCCGGCTGCAGCTCACTGTCCGTGTAACGAGATAAAACGCGCTTCGCGGGTTTTATCTCGCTATCGCGACGCTCGCCCCACACGAATACTTTGCGGCCGGTGTGCTGTTCGTTCTTCGCAGAATCACGCTTCGCTTGTTCTGCGCTTCGCGTCCTGCACACCGGACGCTTCGCATTTGGCTGTGGCTCGCTGTTCGCGTAAAAAAAACAGGGCAGAGGCCTTCCCGCGTCCGCAAACGAACGTTCTGAGAGGTCTCTGCCCTGTCGTCATGTATTATACCTTGTGAATATTCCTTGTCGCGACAACGTCGATTCCCGTTCCGCATACGTCCGGGATGATGACGTCTCCGATCTTTACCGGGGCCGGAATGCAGACACGGTTGATCTCGTCCATGCATTCAAAAATCATGTCCTTCGGGATGTTTCCCCTGGTCTTCACGGAACAGCGTTCCTTATCGCCCCCGGTTACGGCAACAGTTGATGTAACCGTTCTCTCCGGATGGATGACTTCTTTTCTCGCATACCTGTCTCCGATTTTGCAGTTGTTCCCGGTTACGCTTTTAATTTCTTCCCCTTCAAATTCTACTGTGATCTGGCAGCCCATGGGGCAGCCGATACAGGTCAGATCTCTTTTCTGAATCATTCTCCGTGCCTCCTTCACATGGTCTGCCGGTGCGCGGCGCCGTCCGCCGCTCCGGATGTCTCATTTGCGCTGCTTATGGCCTTCCCGTCCGAAGAGCTCTTGATCGCATCCGAGGCATCGTCTTCTTCGATTTTAATCGTGATGGTGTGCAGATCCGGTTTCTCCAGAAGCTTCTTTTTCTGAAGGATGATCTGCTCCATTTCTCCGGGCGCCATGATTTTCTTCTTCTGATGCTGAACGCGCTCATCGTCGAAATAAACGCTTACATATGCCTGACGGTAAACCGCTCCGACCCGAAAACGGACAGTCAGCAGATCGTCCATCCGATCCGTGTGAATGGTGGAGGGAACGGTATAACGGACGCCTCCGGTTGCGGTCAGACGTATGGGAGCGCGCTCCCTGGAAGCCTCGGTGCACCCGCTCTGCACATATCTGGCGGCAGCCTCTCCGGCTTTTCCGGCTTCTTCCGAGACGTAGTCGACAAGATCGTGAACATGAAGCACATTGCCGCAGGCAAAAACGCCCGGAATATTGGTCTCCATGATTTCATTGACAAAGGGTCCCTTTGTGACCGGATTCATCTCGACGCCGCAGCCTGCGGAAAGTTCATTCTCCGGAATCAGACCGGTGGAGAGAAGGAGCGTATCGCAGGTATACCGCTCTTCCGTGCCCGGTATCGGCTTCATATCTTTTCCGACCCTGGCAATGGTAACCGCCTTTACGCGGTCTTTTCCCTCAATGTCCACTACGGTATGCGACAGCTTCAGCGGGATGTCGAAGTCGTCCAGACACTGAACGATATTTCTCTTCAGGCCTCCGGAGTATGGCATGAGCTCCGCGACAACCTTTACCGTTGCGCCTTCCAGCGTCATTCTGCGGGCCATGATCAGTCCGATATCGCCCGATCCCAGGATAACCACCTCGCGGCCCGGCATATATCCCTCGATATTGACCAGACGCTGTGCGGTACCGGCGCTGTAGATCCCGGCGGGCCGGTATCCGGGTATGTTCAGCGCTCCCCTCGGTCTTTCTCTGCAGCCCATCGCGAGAATCACCGCACCCGCGCGGATTCGGAACATGCCGTCGCTCCGGTTCATCGCGGTTACAACCTTGTCCGCCGAGATGTCCATGACCATCGTGTCGAGCCTGTACTCGATCCCCATCTCATATACCTGCTGAATAAAACGGTCGGCGTATTCCGGACCGGTCAGCTCCTCCTTGAAGGTGTGAAGTCCGAATCCGTTGTGGATGCACTGGTTCAGAATTCCTCCGAGCTC
Source organism: uncultured eubacterium 1-6 (assembly GCA_903789595.1). Classification (GTDB taxonomy): domain Bacteria; phylum Bacillota; class Clostridia; order Lachnospirales; family Lachnospiraceae; genus Bilifractor. The sequence goes on along the minus strand of CAIFEZ010000004.1, from coordinate 10,494 downwards.
CTTGTCTCTTTCCAGAATCAGGATCCGTTCGGTTCCGCTTTTTCTGGCCGCTATGGCTGCCGCAAGACCGGCGGGGCCGCCGCCGACAATCACAATATCATAGGACATCATTTCGTTTGTCTCCATCATTCTTCCTCCCCACTGTGCTCTTTTGTGCGGCCGATGACCAGTCTGGAATCTCCTCCGCTCTTTGTGATTTTCTCATAGGGAAGCCCGAGCTCCCGATGCAGGATCTCCATTGTGCGCGGAGAGCAGAAGCCTGCCTGACAGCGTCCCATGCCCGCTCTCGTTCTGCGCTTGACTCCATCCAGTGAGCGCGCGCCGAGCGGACGCCTGATCGCGTCCAGAATCTCTCCTTCGGTCACGGATTCGCATCTGCAGATAATTCTTCCATAGGCGGGATTCTTCCGGATCAGCTCATTCCTCTCCTCAAAGGAAAGAGAGTCGGGATTCAAAATTCCCCTGCGGGTGCCGACCCAGTTCTCCTTCCGCTCCGGTTTCATCTTCTCTTCCAGCAGCTTTCTGACATATTCGCCGATTGCCGGGCTGGAGGACAGTCCGGGAGACTCGATTCCCGCGCAGTCGATGAAGTGAGGCGCATCTTCCACTTCTCCGATGATGAAGTCGTGGCCGTTCTCGTGAGCCCGGAGGCCTGCAAAGGATGTGATCACCTGGCGCATCGGGATATTCTTCACGTTCCTCGCAGCCTTTTCAATAATCTCATTCAGGCTGTCAGCCGTTGTGTTCGTTCCCTCTTTATTCTCGATATCCTGTGCATTCGGTCCGATCAGCAGATTGCCGTGAATGGTCGGCGTTACCAGTACGCCCTTTCCCATTTTTCCGGGCTGTGCGAACACGGTGTGGGATACATGATTCCCTGCCGTACGATCGAGCAGACAGTAGCTGCCGCGTCTCGGTGTGATGTGAATTTTTCTGCTGCTTACCATATTGTGGAAAACATCTGCATAGACACCCGCCGCGTTGACGATGTAGCGGGTCCTGTATTCTCCGTTGCAGGTGCGTATCTTCCAGATTCTCTCTCCGCCCGGAGCGGTATTCTCCGCCTCGATTTTTTCCACTTCCGTATTGAAGAAAAAGTCAACGCCGTTGACATTTGCGTTTTCCGCCATCGCTATGTTCAGGAGGAACGGACATATGATTCCGCTCGTCTTCGCGTAAAAGGCACCGACCACATCGTCCGCAAGATTCGGTTCGATGGCGAGAGCCTCCTCGCGGTTCAGAATTTCCATGCTGTCCGCACGCAGACCGTTGGCAATTCCCCGGTCATACAGCTCCTGAAGACCGCCAAGCTCATCCGGATCCGTGCAGACCACGAGAGCTCCGTTCCGCCGGAACGGGACATCGAGATCCGCCGCGATCTGATCCATCATTTCATTTCCGCGGACATTCAGCTTCGCCATCATGCTGCCCGTCGCGGCATCAAAACCGGCGTGCACGATCGCACTGTTTGCCTTTGTCGTGCCGCAGCAGACATCCTCTTCCTTTTCCAGCACACAGATGTTCAGTCTGTATCTGGAAAGCTCCCGGGCAATCGCACATCCGCTCACACCCGCACCTACAATGATCACATCATACAGCATTGTAACTTCAACCTCCTAAATCATAAATTTCTGATCTGCAAGGGCTCTCACAGGTAGCGGGATAAAACACGCCCCGCGGGTTTTATCCCGCTTTCGCGACGCTCTTCGCGCCCGGCCATACAGCGGTCGTATGCCTCTCGCTATCGCGACGCACGCCCCACACGAATACTTTGCATTCAGCTGTGGCTCGCTGTTCGCGTAAAAAAAGAGTCAGCACATAAACAGTACTCTGTACTGTTCAGCGACTGACTCATTGTTCTCCAGCTGCACTATTCGATTGCTCATTCTTCCGGAAAGCTCTGTTGCCTCCGCCGCGGAGGGACACACCGCCACTGTCAGCGGCATACAGTTTTCTGAAATCCGGAACTGATTGTATTGTAACACATCTTTCATCGTTTGTGTGTAATTTTTCCGTTAAATCAGGATAAAACTTTGTTGCAGCCAGTTTGCGAACAGCAGCAGGGCGGTGAAATTCCTGCCTCTCGGATATCCCGTAAACAGTAACCGTTCACGCTTAACCGCACCCGGCCAGGGGATGTTGATTTTCCGCGGCTTATTGAGTATACTGTTTGTACTGCGGCGATCGCCGTAGCATTGATAACATGAGGAATGCAAAAGCAACAGATGAAGGGATTTTTTATGAAAATTGCGGTAACCTATGATAACGGAAATATCTTCCAGCATTTCGGAAGAACAGAGAATTTCAAGATCTATACCGTTGAAGACGGACAGATCGTGTCAGACGAGGTAATCGGTGCCGGCGGCATCGGCCACGAGGCACTGGCCGGTCTTCTGGCGGACCTCGGCGCGGACACGGTCATCTGCGGCGGCATCGGCGGCGGTACACAGTCGGCTCTTCAGGCCGCGGGCCTCGAGATTGTATCCGGTGCGCAGGGCAGCGCGGATGAAGCAGTCCGGGCATTTCTCGCCGGAGAGCTGACTTCTGAGGGCGTGAACTGTGACCATCATCATGATTCAGAGAGCCATGGGGGCTGCTGCGGAAGCGGCGAAGGCAGATGCGGCGGCGATGCGGCCGGCACCGGTGAGAATGGTGAAGACGGATGCGGCGGATGCTGCGGCGGTGATGTGGAAGAAAGCTGCGGCGGATGCTGCAGCGGCGGCTGTCACGAGATGAAGGTGATTCTCGAGGGAAAGAACGCCGGAAAGACGGTCAAAACGCATTATGAAGGCACATTCAACAACGGCACGGTATTTGATTCCTCCTATGACCGCGGAGAACCGCTGGAATTTGTATGCGGCACGGGCATGATGATTCCGGGATTTGATAAGGCTGTCGTGGACATGAATGTCGGAGACATCGTAAATATTCATCTCACGCCGGAGGAAGCTTACGGAGAGCGCGATCCCAGAGCGATTTTCACGGTGGAGATCAGCCAGATGGAGGGCGCCGAAGGCCTGAAGACGGGCGATCATGTATATCTCTCCAATGCGATGGGGCAGCCGTTCCCGGTTGTTGTCACAGCGAAGGATGACCGTACGATTACCTTTGACGCCAATCATGAGATGGCGGGAAAGGAACTCAATTTCAAGATCGAGCTTCTCTCCGCAGAGGACTGATCCATTTCCTGCAAGCATGAAAAACTTCAAAGCAGCGAAGTGATGCCGGGCTTATGAAAACTGCCGTGGGGGGGGGGGGGGGGGGGGGGGGGGGGGTTTTTTTGGGGGGGGGGGGGGGCGGGGGGGGGGGGGGGGGGGAGCGGGCGGGGGCGGGACCGGGGGGGGTTTAAAGAAAGGCGGCCCC
>CAIFEZ010000004.1:0-7121 GCA_903789595.1 uncultured eubacterium 1-6 | reverse complement strand
TACACTGTGCCCTTCGCTCCCCCCTTTTCATTTAATATTTCACTAACAAAAAAAAAATCAAAACCCCGCCCCGGGGGGGGGGGGGGGTGGGGCGGGGGGGGGGGGGGGGCCCCCCCACGGCAGTTTTCATATCATGATCTCGCTTCGCAGTCCTCCAGGTGATCGTTCACAATACCGACAGCCTGAAGAAAGGAATAGGTGATGACGGGGCCCACATAAGAGATCCCCCTCTTTTTCATATCGCGGCTCATTTTCCTGGAAAGCGCGGAGACCGCGGGGATCTCCTCAGGAGTCTTCCAATGGCCGTCCTGCGGCCTGCCGTCCGTAAAGTTCCAGAGATACGCATCGAAGGATCCGAATTCCTCACAGATCCTCTGCACCGCGGCTGCATTCCTGCGCACACTGAAGATCTTGCTCCGGTTCCGGATCAGGCCCTCATCGCTCATCAGGCCTTCCAGCTCTTCATCGGTCATCGCGGCACAGGCGTCTATTTCAAAATTGTGAAAGGCCTTCTGATAAGCGGCCCGCTTATGAATGATTGTCTTCCAGGATAACCCGACACTGGCGCCCTCCAGGCAGAGCATTTCGAATTCAAACCGGTCATCGTGCCGGATTCTGCACCATTCACGGTCATGATATTCCATCAGAACCGGATCATCTCTGAAATATTCCGTACATCTGCTGTTATTCATTTTTTCCTCACTTATCATACAAGATACTGCCAATCTAAGAAACCGGCCATGCCTGTAAAATCACCGAAGCCGAATAAACCGCAAATTGCGCCGCGCTGCACAGTTATTTTCCGCGGATCATCCGCACAATCTGAATGATCGCCGTCGGTATCAGCGCCAGAACGCCGATTACGAGGATATGCATACCATTCAGGGGGGATACCGAGAACAGGCTCTGTCCCACAGGCGTAATGGAGACAAGAATCACCAGAAGCAGTCCGAGAAGGAATGCGCCGAGGCTGTACGGGTTCCTCCGGAATCCGAGACGGACCAGACTTTTCTCTCCGCGGCAGTTGAAGCCATGCAGAAGCCGCGAGCAGGTCAGCGTCAGGAAGGCAAGCGAACACGCCATGGCCGGAGTTTCTCTAAGACCAATCTGATAAGCGGCAATAACCGATACGGAGATCAGCCCGCCCTGCAGAATCATCCGCAGCGCAAAACTGCGGTCCATGATTCCCGCCTTCGGATCTCTCGGTTTTTTCTTCAGCACATCATCTGATCCCGGTTCCATACCGATCGCCAGCGCGGGAAGAGAATCCGTCACCAGATTGATGAACAGAAGCTGTACCGGCTGAAATGGAATCGGAAGCCCCAGCAGCGAGGTAAACAGCACGGTGATGATCGCCGACAGGTTGCCTGACAGCAGGTAGAGAACGGCGTTCCGGATATTTGTATAGATGGTGCGCCCGTTTGCCACTGCCTTGATAATCGTCGCGAAATTGTCATCCTCCAGTATCATGGAGGCGGCGTCCTTCGACACCTCTGTTCCCGTGATTCCCATCGCGACTCCGATATCCGCCTTCTTCAAAGCAGGCGCGTCGTTCACACCGTCTCCGGTCATGGAAACGATTTTACCCTTCCTCTGCCATGCGTCAACAATCCGGATCTTGTTCTCCGGCGATACTCTGGCATAGACGGATATTTTTTCGATCTTGCCGCTGAGCTCCTCATCGGACATCGCATCGAGCTCCATCCCGGTTACCGCAAGATCGCCCTCCTGAAAGATGCCGATCTGCTTCGCGATTGCGGTTGCAGTGATCTTGTGATCTCCGGTGATCATCACCGTACGGATTCCCGCCTCCTTCGCGTGCTGTACGGCCTGAACTGACTCTTCTCTCGGCGGATCCATCTCGGAAATCAGGCCGAGGAAGGTGAAGTGATACTCCGTCTCCGGCGTAAGCTCCTCATCGGACTCCTTATACGCGAAGGCGAGAACCCGCAGGCCGTTTTCCGAGAACTTCCGGTTCTGATCCGTGATATTCTGCCGGTCTTCTGCGGTGATCGGCCGAATTTCCTCATCGCTGATCCGGATAAGATCACAGCGGTCAAGCAGCACATCTACCGCACCCTTCGTGAAGATAGTGGGCACGCCGTGAATCCGATGTTTTGTGCTCATCAGCTTCCGGTCGGAATCAAAGGGCACCTCTTCGATCCGTTTCAGCATTGTTCGAAGATCTTCATAGGAGAGCGTCAGGTCGTCCTCCTTCTGCATGAGGCCCTTGACCTTGCCATACATCTCCAGGAGCGCGTACTCTGTCGGATCCCCGACTCCCTTTCCATTGGAAAGCGTCGCATCGTTGGTGAGAACCGAATCATAGAGAAGATAGCGGTGTGTCTGCTGATGCATATCAAAGTCCTCGGCCCCGAATACTTTTCCGCCGGCATAGATCTGCTGCACCGTCATCTTGTTCTGAGTCAGCGTGCCGGTTTTGTCGGAGCAGATAACAGATACGCAGCCCAGCGATTCCACCGCGGAAAGCTTCTTGATGACCGCGTGCTCCCGGGCCATTTTCTGTGTTCCCATGGCCTGCACGATTGTCACGATCGAACTGAGCGCCTCCGGAATTGCCGCGACCGCCAGCGCTACCGCGAACAGCAGCGAATCGAGAAGCTGCATGCCCCGAGCGATGCCGAGTACGAAAATCGCCGCGGAAATGATCAGAATTCCTGTCGCGAGCTTTTTCGAAAAATCATCCAGATTTTTCTGCAGCGGCGTCTTCTTCTCACCCGTCTGATTCATCAGCGCGGCGATTTTGCCGATTTCCGTCTGCATTCCCGTCTCTGTCACCAGTATGACGGCGCGACCATAGGTGACGAGAGAGCCCGAATAGACCATATTCTTCCGGTCGGCAAGCGGCAGATCCCCCGAGAGCGTTCCGTCACTCTTGTCCACATTCAGAGATTCCCCGGTCAGAGAGCTCTCATTAACCTGCAGAGAATAGTTCTCCAGGATCCTTCCATCGGCGACAATCAGGTCGCCGGCCTCCGCCACGAAGATATCGCCCGGAACCACCTCTCGGGATTCTACCTCGACACGCTCGCCGTTCCGGATGACCTTGGCGGTCGGCGAGGACAGCGCCTTCAGCGCCTCCAGAGATTTCTCCGCTTTTACATGCTGCACCGTTCCGAGGACCGCATTCAGTACCAGAACGGCAAAAATAACCAGCGTGCTCTCCGCATCGCCGGTCAGCATCGAAATTGTCGCGGCGATGATCAGAATGATGACCATCAGATCCTTGAACTGGCTCAGGAAAACCTGAAATACCGATTCCTTCTTTTTTTCTTTCAGCTCGTTGAATCCGTACTGTTCCCGGCGCTTACTGACCTCCTCATCCGTGAGGCCGTCCTTTCCGGAATGAAGCTCCCGAAGAGCTTCTTCCGACTCCTTCTGATACCAGTCAGCCATAGCTGCACCTTCCTTTCTGCTGTGCCGTCAACCGCAACGAGATAAAATACGCTGTGCGAGTTTTGTCTCGCTGTCGCGATGCTCGCCGCACACGAATACTTCGCATTCGGCTGCGGGTCACCGTTCGCGTAAAAAAGAGACTTTACGCAGACGGAAAAGCAGAACACCCGGTTCTGTCCCTCCGTCTGCATAAAGTCTCATCACCTGTAATGGAATTCTCAGGTATAGCCAACCATTCTGCCGCATGGACAGACGCGCTTGTTGACGGGCTATTTCGATTACTCCCTCTATGCTTCTGTAGGAGTTAGGTTAACATCTGCAGGCTTTCCCGTCAAGTGGTTACTGCATTTTTTTCAGGCCTGCCGCAGAAATTCACCGTCCGTGACGCTGTAAACGCCTCTCGGCGTACAGCGGATCTCCGGAATAACCGGGAGCGCCATAAAGGACAGTGTAATGAAAGGATCCATATCCCCGGGAACCCCCATTTTGTGCGCTGTCCGGATCATCTTCCGTAGCTTCTGATTGACATAGCTGTAGCTCCTGTCGGAGATCAGCCCCATAATCGGGAGCTCCAGGGTATCGCAGACTTCTCCGTTCCGAATGATCGTGTACCCGCCGTGTGTTCTTTCGAGTTCCTTCACTGCAAGAAGAATGTCCCGGTCATTGTCTCCGATGACGATGATGTTGTGGCTGTCATGGGAGACTGAGGACGCGATCGCCCCTCCTCTGAGCCCGAAATTCTGCACGGCGCCGACACCGGTTTTTCCGGTCGCCTTATGCCGCTCAAAAACCGCAATCTTGTCAAGATCTCCGTCCGGTTCAAAATAATCTTCTCCGGGAAGGACCAGATCTCTCCGCTCGGTGAGAATCTGTCCCGGGATCATGCGGATCACCGGGAAGGGCCGCCCGTCCAGGCGTATCTTCAGCTTCTCGGGGTCGATGGTCCCGAGGTGAATGGTGTCTGTCAGCTTCGCCGGACAGGGCGCCGGCTTCACTCTCTGCTCTCCCCTGATGAGATGTCCCTTGTAGAAAACCATCTGTGCATTGAAGTCCTTGATGGAATCCCAGACCACAAGATCCGCGTCATATCCGGGTGCAACCGCGCCCGTTCTTCTCAGTCCGTAGCACCGCGCCGGCTGAATTGTAGCCATCTTGACTGCCGCGATCGGACTGATTCCCATGCTGACCGCCTTCCGGACATTGTGATCGATGTCTCCCTCCCGGGCGATGTCCTCGATGTGCTTATCGTCGGTGCAGAAGCAGAAACCCTCGGTATTAGTATTGTTCTCGACGATTCCCTTCACGATCATTTCCAGATTACGCGCCGCGCTTCCCTCCCGGATATGGCAGGTCATGCCCATAGACCGCTCCTTCATGACGTAATCGTAGGTCGTGCCCTCATGATCGGTGGTCACACCCGCCATTACGTAGGCGGCAAGCTCTTCGTCGGTGAGATTCGGCGCGTGGCCGTCCTTCACCTTTCCGTCAAACAGCTCCAGCTTGCGGTTCATCTCCGGGTCTCCGTTGATGACAGACATACAGTCCATAACCTCGCCGAGGCCGAGAACCCTGCGGTTTTTCAGATAAGGCGCCATCTGATCCGCCGTCAGAGCACAGCCGTTGTCATCGATGGGCGTGGACGGAACGCAGGAAGCGATCATCACGTAGACATGCGCGGGACAGTTCTCGGTCTGTGACAGGAGATAGTCGATCCCGGCTGTCCCCGCCACATTTGCCACCTCATGAGGATCGACGATAAAGGTTGTGGTGCCGTGCGCCGTTGCCTTTGCGATCAGTACCTGCGGGTTGACAAGTGTCGATTCCAGATGCAGATGCGCATCGATAAAACCGGAGGTGAGATACTGTCCCTCCAGATCAATCTCCCGAACGCCATGATAATCCCCGATTCCGACGATCATGCCGTTCGTAATCGCTACATTGCCTTCCTCCACACGGTCGGTAAATACATTGACAATCTTGGCGTTTTTCAGTACCAGATCCGCCTTGTCAAGCTTTCTCGCTGCCCTGGAGCAGCCGATATACTTCTTAAGTTCCATAACCCTGTCACCTCCGCAGCGGAACAGCAGACTGCATTACAGATTTTATACTCTGCAGCTTCCTGCATAACGTGATCTTCTGAATCACGGACTGCAGTCAGCGCAGAAAAAATCTCTGACAAAAAACAAGTTAAACAAATGCAGCATAACATCTCTGCACACATTACAGGAACATTTCCGGTCGGATTTAAATCGTAAAAATCATTGGTTCGCCGCAGACAGAAATCCGTCCCATACCCACTTCCACTTTAGTTCCGTCAATAAAATTTGTATAGATGCCGTCCGGTATCTCATATGGTTTTGCGGAAATCAGCCCCGTCTCCCCTCGAAGTGAGAAGATACCGACGGTTCTCTTCCCGGTTTTTCCTGCCGGATGATCCGCGCTTTCTGTGCGGATTCCGACCAGAATATCCCGCTTCTCCGCACACAGCCGGATGCTGCAGTCCGCCGGCAGATCATTCTTTCGAATCCGGTAAAGCTGCTGAAGAAGGGGTGTGATATCTTCTCCCTCCCATGAAATTGTATCCTTGTCGAAGAGCCCGGGCGTATGATCCGCGCATCTCTCCTGTCCGTTATAGATCAGAACGGTTCCCTTCTGAAAATACTGCAGCGCAGTCCAGTTGCGCAGCATCTTCGGGTCTCGGATCATGAAGGAGGCCCGAAGCTGGTCGTGATTCTCAAGAAATCTCAGCTTGTCGTAATTGTCGGGGTAGATGCACTCCTGCAGGTTGACCGCATCGGCGTAATCCGCCAGTTTTCTTCTGCCAGTGAGATAATCGTTGAACACCCCGAAGATATCATACTCATAACTGATATCGAATGCCTGAAAGATTTCCGAGTCCGATGCGCACGGAATGCCGTGCGCTCGGTTGAACGCGATAAATTCCGACTCTACCGATTCGGCGAGCCAGATGCATCCCGGGTGCACCTCCTCAACAGCCTGTCTTGCCTCCTTCCAGAACGCGATCGGAACCAGAGAAGCCACATCACAGCGGAACCCATCCACATGATATTCGCCCGCCCACATCTTCAGCGTGTCAATCTGGTACTTCCAGAGCTCACGGCAGCTGTAATCAAGATCGATGACGTCCCACCAGTCGCCGATCCGGTTGCCGAAGCTTCCGTCCGGCTTGTGATAGAAATATTCCGGATGTTCCTTCGACAGAACGCTGTCTGGTGAAGTATGATTGTAGACAACGTCAATGATGCACTTCATGCCGTTGTCATGGATCGCGTCCACAAGGTTTCGAAAATCGTCCGCGGTTCCGAATTCGGGATTCACCGCACGGTAATCCCGAATCGCATAGGGCGATCCCAGACTCCCCTTGCGGTTTTTCACCCCGCACGGATGGATCGGCATCAGCCAGATGATATCGGTTCCCAGAGCCTTGATCCGGGTCAGATCTCTCCGGACCGCGTCAAAGGTACCTTCTCCGCTGTAGTTTCTTACAAAAACAGAATAAATCACATCATTTCGGAGTTCTTTTGAAGTATTGTATGCCATGTCCTCTGCCTTTCTTTCTCCTTTTACAACAGTATATCGCCGGAATGCGTTTTCTTCAAACAAAAATGTGCTCGGCCGCATCGCGGCCGTTCACAGTATATCTGAAAGGCAGAGATTTCACATCCCTGTTGCCATTCGCAAAC
>CAIFEZ010000003.1 GCA_903789595.1 uncultured eubacterium 1-6 | reverse complement strand
GTTAGACCAACAATGGAATCTAACTCATAGAGTTTAACTTAATGACATTGATTCACGCCCAACTCTACACGGCAGGGATTTTACAGTCCTGCTGCCGCTTTCGTGGCGCATGAACAGTAACCGCAGTATTACTGCGGATTGCCGTACCCCGCCAGGAACTGACGCGTCCTCTCATGCACGGGATGCTCGAATACCTCATCCGGGCTCCCCTTCTCAAGGATAATGCCGTTGTCCATGAAAATAACCTGATCGGCGACGTCATGCGCAAACTTCATCTCATGCGTCACGATGATCATCGTCGTGTGGTTGTCCGCCAGCTCACGGATGACACGAAGCACCTCGCCGGTGAGCTCCGGATCAAGCGCCGACGTCGGCTCGTCAAAGCAGAGGATATCCGGCTGAAGAGCCAGCGCTCTCGCGATCGCCACCCGCTGCTGCTGTCCGCCGGAAAGCTGATGCGGATAATTGTCACTCCGGTTGGACAGCCCCATCTGCGCCAGAAGCTCTCTTGCGCGCGCCTCGATCTCCCCGTTGTCCGCCCTGTGATGCGCCTGCGCGTCCAGCTTCGGCGCAAGCATGATATTTTCCAGCGCCGTATACTGCGGAAACAGGTTGAAGGACTGGAACACAAGGCCGAAGTGAAGCCTCTTCTTCCGGATCTCCTCCTCCGATGCCTTCCTCTTGTCTTCTCCGTCAAAAAGGACCTCGTCACGGATCTGAATTCTTCCTCTGTCCGGTTTTTCCAGAAAGTTCAGACAACGCAGCAATGTCGTTTTGCCGCTTCCGGAGGATCCTATGATGGAAAGCGCCTCTCCCTTCTCCATGGAAAAACTGATGTCCTTGAGAACCTCGGTGTCGCCGAAGCTTTTCTGTATATTGCGAACCTCCAGTAGAGCCATCTTCTGCTACTCCTTTACCGATATTTGTCTTATCCGCCGCCGGGCTGTTCAGAGCCCTTCACAGATCACTGAAAACCAAATCGTAAGCACAGTGCATCAGCGGAAATAGCTGAGTCTTTTTTCTATATAATGGAACAGCCATGTGAGCAGCGCGCTGAAAATCAGGTAGAACGCGCCGGTATAGAACAGCGGCCAGATGATTCCGGCGCTTTTGATGTATGCCTGCCCAGCCCAGATCACCTCATAAACGGCGATGACCCTGGCCAGAGAAGTGTCCTTGACCAGCGTGATGATCTCATTGGAAATCGGCGGCACAATCCGCTTGATGACCTGCAGCAGTACGATTTTCCGGAAAATCTGGCCTTTGGTCATGCCGAGCACCTCGCCCGCCTCGTACTGACCGACCGGAACCGCCTGAATTCCGCCTCTGTAGATCACGGAAAAATAGCAGGCGTAATTGATGACAAAGGCGACGAGAGCCGCGATGAATCTTCCACCGTCGCCGGCTCCCCAGATATTATTCTTCATGATGATGCCGGGACCGTAATAGATGATCAGAAGCTGCAGCAGAAGCGGAGTTCCCCGGACAATCCAGATCAGGAAATTAATCGGTATGTTGATCACCTTTACCTTGCTCATCGATCCGAAGCTGATGAACAGTCCGAGCGGAAGTGAGAAAACCAGTGTAAGCACGAACAGCTTCACCGTCATCAGAAAGCCCTCGAGCAGGGATAATGTAACTTCAGCAAACATAAATGTTCCCCCGAATTCTTCTAAACATTCTAAAACTGCCACACAAACCGGCGCGGTTTCTGCCGGGCCGCGCCGGCGGAAACCGCATCCGTTCATGTGACAGTCCGATAAACCCTTGCGCTCCGCTGACCGGAGCAGTCACCGCTCATCCGAACAGGCCCCGTCACGTATCGTCAGCCGCATTCTGCCGACGATACGAAACCGCCATGCAGAAAGACGGACCTTCTGATCATTTCTGCTCTACAAGCGCATCCTGCACGCCGTATTTCTCGGCGATCGTCTTCATGGTTCCGTCCTGATAGAGCTTTACGAACTCATCGTTGATATAGTCGGCCAGATCGGAGCCCTTGCGGCATCCGACGCCGTACTCCTCAGTTGTGAGCTCAACCGTGTGCGTAAGCTTGTCATAACTGGTTCCCTCTCCGATCATTGCTCCGGCCATCAGCAGATCGATGATGCTGGCGTCTGAGGTTCCCGCGGATACTTCCATAAGGGTGTCTGCCTGAGAAGTCATGGAAGTGTAATTCAGGTTGTTCTCCTTGGCGGCCTCCTCGCCGGCAGAACCCGCCTCAACCGCAAAGGAAAGGTCCTTCAGAGAATCGACGGTCTGATACTGATCCGCCTTGTCCGCCGGAACAACGACAACCTGCGCGTTGTTCAGGTATGCGTTTGTGCAGGCCATGGACTTTGTAACCTCATCGGTAAGCGTCATGCCGTTCCAGACTACGTCGATGCTCTTGTTGTCAAGCTCGAGGATCTTATTGTCCCAGTCGATTTCAACGAACTGCACGTCCACGCCGAGATCCTTGCCGACCGCACGGGCCAGATCGGCGTCAAACCCGATCCACTCGTCAGAGCCGTCCTCCTTGTAATCCATCGGAGCGAAGTCGGTGATTCCGACAATAAGACTTCCCTTGTTTTTGATATAATCCACATCGCTTCCGGAGGATGATCCGGAAGTGCCCGCAGAAGCAGCCGTCACCGCCTGTGAAGAAGATGCGGCAGCGGATGCCGTGCTTTCCGAAGCCGTGCTCCCGCATCCCGCCATAGCCAGTACCATAGAAGCAGCCAGCACGCTGCCGATAATTCTCTTTTTCATATGCAATTCTCCCTCTTCTGATCCGCGCTCCATGCCCTCATGCCGCTGACAGCAGTATGGCATCGCGTTCTAACTTTACCATGATAAATTGCTAAGTGCAGGGCTATGGTATCATAGGCGGGAAATCGGTGTCAAGAAAAACATGCAAAAACCGGCGGGGACAATAATCAACTGATTACCGTCCCCGCCGGTTTTCTGAAGGCGTACGTCTGAATGCCTCACCGCCGGCTGTCTTACGCAGCCTGATCCTTGATCTGCGCAATGAAGTACGGAATTGCCACGAAAATAATTCCGCCGATCATGTTGCCGATTGTGACAGTGATCAGATTATAGAAGTATCCTCCGATCGTTATCGCCTGCCCCGCCGGATCCAGGAGAGCAACCGTAAGCTGGGTCATATTCGCGATGCTGTGCTCAAACCCGCAGGTTACGAACGCGAACAGGCACCACCATACCATGATCAGCTTTGCCGCTTCATTCTTTAATTTCACGCCGCACCAGGTTGCGAGACATACAAGAATATTGCACAGGATGCCGCGCATCAGAAGCTGAACGAAGGGCGCGCTCATCTTTGCCGCTGCGCCCGCGGCAAGGAAGGCGGAAACGGCGTCCGTATTCATGCCGGAATAGTGGAACAGAAGAGCCAGCACGATGGAGCCGAGAAGGTTGCCGATCCAGCAGACGATCCATACTTTGCAAGCATCCCCGATCCGTATCTTCTTCTTCAGAACTCCGCTCATCATCACCAGATTATTCCCGGTGAAGAGCTCTGCGCCCGCCATAACCACAAGGCTCAGCGCTACTCCGAAGGATGCGCCCATGACAATCTTCGTGTAGGGAGCCCCGTTCAGGAGTCCGCCCTCCACATTGGTGAGCAGATTTCCGAACCCGATGAACATTCCCGCAAGCGCGCTCAGCAGCAGATAACCCAGAGGATTCTTCTGAAGCAGATTCCTTTTCGCGACCGCGCCATTCGATAAAGCATCATATTCCTGACCAAACATGCAACAATCTCCTCCTCTTCTATTGAATTGTTGATGAATTACTGAAACTGTTACGTGTAGAACAGCTTATCGTTACTGTTCATGCTTAACTGCTCAGGCAAGAATTTCACAGCACCTTTGTCTGAGCATTACTGGCTGTTAAAAGTTTTATCCGTAAATCCTTCATGGAACAAATAGCGAGGACTTTGCGATGAGCACTTAGCGGGCGCTTGCGGCCGCTTACGTGCGACGCATACAAATCCCTTGGCGAATGAAATGAGCCTAGTAGATTTGCAGTTTGACGAAGGCGCTCGCGCCTGAGGAGTTCCGCAGCTTCAATAAATAAGGATAAAACTTTGTTACAGCCAGTTTGCGAATGACAACAGGGCTGTGAAATTCCTGCCCTTCAGATATCCCGTGCACAGTAACAGCTTATCATGTTCTACCTATACTTTATCTGAATTCACAGAATTTTGCATCTTTTTCTTGCGGGTTTCCTGCACAAATTTATGTGCTCACTTTTCGGTCTGCCACAGATTATTTTGTGCTTATATGTACAACTTATCGGTGTAGACCCGGTAAACCCTTGGTGAAATATGACATAGCATCTCGTAATTGAAGCTGCAGGCAGGATCCGCGATCTCCTCTATCGGAATACATTCCCCGCCGTCGCGTCCGACCAGTGTGACAATATCCTCCACCTTTACATCGGGGATATCGGTGACATCGACCATCATCTGGTCCATGCAGACGCGGCCGAGAATCGGCGCGGATTTTCCGTGAATCAACACTCTGCCCTTTGAGGAAAGCGCCCGCGGATACCCGTCCGCGTATCCTACAGAGACGGTGGCTATTCTGGTGACCGGACGGCTCGTGACATAGGTAGCGCCGTAGCTGACTCCCATGCCCGGCCCCACGTCCTTCACATGGATGACATGGGTCTTCCACGCAAGCGCCGGAATCAGATCGAGTCTGTCCTTCTTCACTTCCTCCGATGGATAAATCCCATAGGTGATAATGCCCGAGCGCACCATCTCGAAGCGGTGCGGATCATCCGGTTCGTACTCCATGATCGCGGCGCTGTTGCACACATGCCGGATCGGTATCCCGACGCCCCTCTTCTCCAGATATGAAAGCATTGTGTCATACTCCCGGAATTGTCTCTCACAGTATGTTTTATCTGTCATGTCAGCACACGACAGGTGCGTGAAAAGCCCCTCGATCTCCACGTTCGTAAGCTCGGAAATCTTCCGGATCTCATCCGCGGCTGCCTCCGTGACCTGAAATCCGATCCGCGTCATTCCCGTGTCAAGAGCGATGTGGATCCGCGCAGTCTTCCCCTCGCGCACGGCGGCTTCGCTCAGCTGCCGTGCGTCTTCATAATTATATATGCTCGGGCGGATGTCCCAGGCAATCATCTCACTGTACTGTCTCGGCGAAGTGTACCCCAGAATCAGTATGGGAAGCCCAATGTTGTGCTCCCGAAGCTCCACTCCCTCCTCCAGTGTCGCGACGGCAAAAAAATCTGCGATATCCTCCAGTGATTCTGCCACCCGCACGGCACCGTGTCCATAGGCATCGGCCTTTACCACCGCCAGGATCTTTGTTCCCGGCAGCAATCTTTTCCTGGCCTCCTCCACATTGTGATGAATGGCCGGGAGAGAAACCTCCGCATACGTTCTCAGATACTTATCCATGACTGTTCCTTCTTTCGGTAGCTATTATATCCTTCCGCAATTGCCCTCTGTTTCCTTTACTTCTTCTCCGGGCTTTTCGGCTTACGGATCGCCGAGTATACATTTTTCACATTTTTCAGGACGACGTGTGTCCTCGTGTCCTTAATACCTGGGAGCTCCATGATCTTACGGTGAATCTGATCGAGCTCCTCCGGCGAATTGCACGCAATCTTTAACAGAAGGTCCATGCTGCCTGTGACATAGTAGCAGGAAACGACACTGTCCATATCCTGGATTGCCTCCGCAAAACCGTCATAATACATCGGTTTCTCCAGAGCGACCTCCATGAGAGCCGTCATCAGATTTCCGACCTGGTTCTCGTCGACGATAATCGTATATTTATCGATCACGTGGCTCTCCTCCAGCTTGTGAATGCGCTCGATCACGGCGGAAACCGAGAGATGAATCTGTTTGGAGATATTGGACGCGGTCTCCCTTGCATTTTCCTGTAATGCCTTTAAGATCTTATAGTCAATCTGGTCCATAAAACACTGCCCCGTTTATTTTTTTACGGAATTCCAAAATTATTCCGCAGAAATAAAGTATACACGTTAAATTTTCATGTGCAAGAAAAAATTTCACTTTCACTCCGGCATCTGCCATTGCCATTACTGTTCAAGCAGAAGTGAAATCTCCGCCTTTCAGATATCCCGTGAACAGCAAACCATTGCCCCGGCTCCGCGGCAGTGAAAATCAGACGCTGCCAGGCCTCACGCGTTCCGCCTGGTCGTCAGGAACTGCACCGCCGCTCCGGCAGCAAACATGACAGCTGTCACAAGCTTCTGAAGGTCCGTGCTGCCCGATATATTCGTCTTCATCAATACAAGCGCGTGCACAGCTGCGGCAGCCCCCGCTCCCGCTGTAATAAAGATCACCGCCGGCCGGGAAAACTTCACCGCCAGCACACCCGCCAGCACAAACCCTGCGGCCATGAGGACATAGCACAGCACCTTCCAGGCCTGTCCTTCGGGAAATGGAATCTGACCGATCACGGACGCCGCCAGGATGCCGCAGAAGATGAATACCCCCGCCAGATAGATCTTGTAGGCAAGAAAGCACAGCAGGAAACCGCAGACAGCGCCGATCAGCCACGGCACATACTCCGGTTTGGAAAGAAATTCAGAGGAGATGGTCTTGCCGAGATAGATGCCGAGCACGAATCCGGTCACGGAAATCCAGAACCGAAGCAGCCTGAAACCGAAGAAACATTGAAGAATCCCCAGGATCAGGCTGCCGACTGCCAGAGCCTCCGTAAGCCCTGACATCACTTCAGAGATCAGACCGGGCATCAGATATGCTCTCCGGCCTTAAATACATAACCGCATTTCTCGCACTTGGAATCCTCCGCGAGAATACTCTCCTTCGTGAAAACCTCCACAATTTCGCCGCATACCGGGCACTTTACCTCCTGCAATACAGGTGTCTTCTTCGCTCCCTCGCATCCGTCCAATACTGCCATAAAGATTCTCCTTTCTCCTTACAAAACCCTCCGGACCACCGCTGCGCCTTTATCCGCACAAATCCGGATAACAATCACTACTCCTCTATCTTAATACAAACAGAAAAAAAGTAAAAGCGGATGACTCACAAAATGCAGTAACCTTTTAGTTCTCCTTGTCGCATATTTGTCGCTCATTTTGGCTATAAGCAACAAAAAAAGACCGGAAACCCTTGCTTTTACCTGGTTTCCGATCTTTATGCCGAAAGCGCGAGACGGGATTCGAACCCGCGACCCCAACCTTGGCAAGGTTGTACTCCACCCCTGAGCCACTCGCGCATATTAATACGAGAACAGAAGAACGATGTTCTCTTCCGTTCAAGCAGGTGATGGGAATCGAACCCACGTATCCAGCTTGGAAGGCTGGTGTTCTACCATTGAACTACACCTGCATATGAAATTACTTAACGGTTCTCTTCGATCTGCCGTGTCAACGAATAAAATTATATAACACATGATTCAGGCTGTCAATCACTTTTTTACGATTTTCACTTTTTACGGTTTTCACGGTTTTCACTTTTTACCGTTTTCACTCTTTTACGGTTTTCATCGCACTTTTTGCGCTTCTCATGGCAGGTAACTGTTCATGAGCTTCTGAAACGCAGAGCTTTCACAGCCCTGCCGCCATTCGCAGACTGGCTGTGGCAAGGTTTTATCCTTCTATATCGGAGCTGCGCGTGAACAGTAATGAAATCGTGTGAAAAATCGTACCCTCTCCGCATAGACAGAAATTTGCTGCAGGATTATGATAGAGAAATACGGATTGCGGATGCGGTTTTGCCTGTTGGATGCGGGTTGACATGCTGAATGCGGTTCTCTGTTGGAGCAGTTTGACCTGCTGAATGCGGTTCCGCCCGTCTGATGCGGCTGAAAAACCGGATATCCTGCGGATTCCAAACAGGAGGATTACGAAAATGATTGATTTCAACAATATACATGGCTTTATCTCCGATATGGACGGCGTGATCTACCACGGAAATGCGATCCTGCCGGGAGTACCGGAATTTCTCAGCTGGCTGAAGGACAATGACAAGAAGTTTCTCTTTCTGACCAATAACTCCAATCTGACGCCGAAGGGTCTTCAGCAGAAGATGGCCCGTATGGGACTGGAAGTCGGCGAAGAGCATTTTTACACGAGCGCACAGGCAACTGCCGCCTTTCTTCAGGATCAGGCGCCCGGCTGCTCTGCCTATGTAATCGGCGAGGCAGGGCTCCTGAACGCTCTGTATGACGCCGGAATTGTAATGAACGATGTCGATCCGGATTACGTGGTTGTCGGCGAGGGACGCAATTATTCCCTCGACTCGCTGACCAAAGCCTGCAACCTGGTCCTCGGCGGTGCCAAGCTGATCGGCGCGTGCGCCGATGTCAGCGGCCCGATCGAAAACGGAATTGCTCCCGCCTGCGGCGCTCTGATTTCGCCCATTGAAATCGCCACGGGCGTAAAGGCATATTTCTGCGGCAAACCGAATCCTCTGATGATGCGGACCGGACTTCGGATGCTGAACTGTCATTCCGCGGATGCCGTCATGATCGGCGACCGCATGGACACCGACATCATATCCGGCCTGGAGAGCGGCATGTCCACCGTTCTGGTACTCTCCGGCATTTCCACGCCGGATACACTCCGAATGTACGGCTACCGTCCGTCCGCGGTTCTCAGCGGAGTCGGAGAAATCCCGGCCCGGGCCGCAGCGTCCGCGAGTATAAGCGCCGCAGATACTCCGTCCGGTCAATGAATGTCCTGTTCACGATTCACTGACCAGACAGTTTTTTCATTGCCTATGCCTGAGTATTCCTGAACAAGCTCTTCAAAACGCAGACATGCTCGTCACACACAAAGCACATGAAGGAATACAGATGCGTTTCCGAAGGCAACCGGTCATATCACAAAATTGTTCACCGTTTGCTCGCTCCAGTTCACGAGATCTTCCAAAGTGTATTTGTCCACGACGCCGCGTATCGCTTCATCGAGTTCCTTCCAGATCCGCAGCGTCACACAGCTGTCCGCGCGCGGGCAGTCATTTGTTTCCGTCGACAGACACTCCACCGGCGAGAGGTTTCCCTCTGTCAGCCGGAGGATGTCTCCGACCACATATTCCTCCGGTCTTTTCGTCAGCCGATAGCCGCCCTGCGGGCCCCGGATGCTGCGAAGATAATTTGCCCGCACCAGTACAGACACGATCTGCTCCAGGTATTTCAGCGAGATATCCTGCCTGGCGGAAATATCTTTGATTCTCACCGGTTCTCCCGTATCGTGCTGCGCGATATCCAGCATCATGCGCAGCGCGTATCTTCCCTTTGTAGATATTTTCATCTGATTCCCTCCATCGAAATGAATCCTGCTTTCCAGGCATCCCTCCGATCTCGCGATGTCCGCCGTGCCTCCGGCACAATTCAAGTGTTCGGATCCGGCTCACTGTCCACGAAATCGAAAAATGTCAGCCGCAACAGCTCCGGCTGACATTTATTTCTTCTGATACCGTCTCTTCTCTTACTGCTTCACAGCCTGGAACGCTTCCTCAAGATCTGCGATGATATCATCGATGTGCTCTGTACCGATGGACAGACGGATCGTGTTCTTCCGAATGCCCTGATCTGCAAGCTCCTCATCATTATCCTCGGAATGCGTCGTTGATGCCGGATGGATGACCAGAGACTTAACATCCGCCACATTTGCGAGAAGGCTGAACAGTTTCAGATGATCGATGAAATCCTTTGCGTGTCTCTCGTCGCCCTTCAGATCAAAGGTGAAGATGGAGCCGCCGCCGTTCGGAAGATACTTCTTGTAAAGCGCCTGCTGAGCGGGATCCTTGGATGCCGCCGGATGGCTGATGGATTCCACTTCCGGTTTTGTCTGCAGGTACTCGATGACCTTCTTGGTGTTCTCAACCTGACGCTCCACACGAAGGCTCAGCGTCTCAAGGCCCTGAAGAAAGATCCAGGCATGGAACGGAGAAAGCGTCGCTCCCTCGTCACGAAGGATAATCGCACGGATATAGGTGGCAATTGTCGCCGGCGCGGTGTCCTTTGCGAAGGTGAGTCCGTGGTAGGACTGGTTCGGAGTGGACAGCCACGGCCACTTCGGAGAATTGTAATCGAACTTTCCGGCATCCACGATGACACCGCCGATGGTGGTTCCGTGTCCGCCGATGAACTTTGTAGCGGAATGAACAACGATATCTGCGCCGTACTCAATCGGGCGGATCAGATACGGTGTCGCAAAGGTATTGTCGATGATCAGCGGCAGACCGTGCTTGTGAGCGATATCAGCCCACGCCTCAATATCTACCACCTCGCCGTTCGGGTTTCCGAGAGTCTCGATATAGAGCGCCTTGGTATTCTCCTGAATTGCCGCTTCCGCAGCCTTCAGGTCGAAAGGATCTACAAACGTTGTGGTAACGCCGTAATCGACGAAGGTGTGCGCAAGGAAATTATAGGTGCCGCCGTAGATGTTCTTTGCGGATACGATATGATCGCCTGCCTTTGCGACCGCCTGGAACGCATAGGTCACGGCAGCAGCGCCGGATGCAACGGCAAGTGCCGCAACGCCTCCCTCGAGAGCCGCTACACGTCTCTCAAAGATATCCTCCGTCGGGTTTGTCAGTCTTCCGTAAATATTTCCCGCGTCCTTCAGCGCAAACCTCGCCTCCGCATGATCGCTGTTGCGGAATACAAAGGATGAGGTCTGATAAATCGGGACTGCTCTGGAATCGGTATAGGGATCTGCCTGCTCCTGTCCTACATGAAGGGCAAGTGTTTCAAAGTGAAGCTTTCTCTCAGTTAATTCGCTCATATTTTTCTCCTGTCATTCAGATGAATCGGTAATGATTCCACCATCAGTAATTCTGCCGGCTTCGGCCGTTTCGGTTTCTGCTTCTGTATGGCTGCCGGCTTGGCTGCTTCGGTTTCTGCTTCTGTATGGCTGCCGCCTTCAGCTGTGTCGGTTTCTGTATCTGCGAGGCTGCCGCTCTCGGCAGTCCCCGCTCTCCTGCCCGCATCGCCGCCGGTTCCGGCGGCCTGCGTTCCCGGTGTTTAGTTCTCGAACAATGCGGTTGAGTAATATCTGTCTCCGCTGTCCGGGAGAAGTGCTACGATTGTCTTGCCTTTTGCTTCCGGACGCTTAGCGACCTGAATAGCTGCCCAGAGTGCTGCACCGGAAGAGATTCCGACAAGAATTCCCTCCTTGTGCGCCAGTTCTTTTGCAGTCTGGAACGGAACCTCGTTGTCGACGGTGATAACCTCATCGTATACCTTCTGGTCCAGAATACTCGGGATAAATCCTGCGCCGATACCCTGAATCTTGTGCGGCCCGCCGTGACCCTCCGTAAGAACCGGAGATGTCGTCGGCTCAATAGCAATTACCTTTACGTCGGACTTCTGCTCCTTCAGGTATTTTCCGGTTCCGGTAAGGGTTCCGCCGGTTCCGATTCCTGCCAGGAAGTAGTCTACCTCTCCGTCCGTGTCCTCCCAGATCTCGGGGCCGGTTGTCTCATAATGTGCCTTCGGATTTGCCGGATTGTCGAACTGTCCGGTGAGAACCGCTCCCGGTGTTGCTTCCACAATCTCCTTTGCCTTTGCAATTGCTCCGGTCATTCCCTTGCTTCCGTCTGTAAGCACAAGCTGCGCACCGTATGCCTTCAGGATGTTGCGGCGCTCAACGCTCATCGTCTCCGGCATGGTCAGGATAACCTTATAGCCCTTGGAAGCAGCTACGGACGCAAGGCCGATTCCTGTGTTGCCGGAGGTCGGCTCTACGATTGTGCCGCCCGGCTGAAGCTTTCCGAATTTCTCGGCATCCTCAATCATATATTTTGCGATTCTGTCCTTGACGCTTCCCGCCGGGTTGAAGTACTCCAGCTTAACCAGCAGTCTCGCATCGAGATTATACTCCTTCTCAAAGCTTGTAAGCTCTACCAGCGGTGTCTTTCCGATCAGCTCTGTTGCGTTCTTATAAATCTTAGCCATTTTTAATCTCCTTTTCTTCCTCTGCCGAGGATCTCATCATGTTCTTGTTCGTCTTTCTTCTGTAATAATCTTCGTACCTCCGGCATCGCCGGAAATGCTGCCCTCAGCATCACTTTTCACCGGTCCTGTCCGCCGTTTGGTTCTATGTTTACGCTTTCACCCGGAGGCAACAACATCGCATGTCCCCGTTCACAACCGGAAGATTTCTCTGGTCCTTCAATTCTTTGTTACCTCCCTTTTTCTATATTTCCTAGCTGTTAAATAGGATTATAGGGATTAACCCCCGGTTTGTCAATAGGAATTATGAGGTTTTTCAAAAAAATATGCCGGAGCAGCGATGTCGCTCCGACATACGCCTGCTCCGGCATGTAATAAACTCATCTGCGGCGAATACGTCCGGCAGGATTATAGAAAGACTTTCTTCCCTTTCGATCCGGGATCCCGGATGTCCGGAAAAATGCTGTGCTTTCTCCGTTTTCATTTGATCCCTCTGGAGCCGCTGATCTGCCTCCGCTTTCGCCGGAAACCGCTCCGGGGGCAGGACCTCTCTGATCTTCTCCCTCTTGCGGGATATTTTCTCCCGCAAGACGAAGAATATCCTCCACCTCATCCTCCGAAATGTTCATATACTCCGCCAGCTCATCCACATAGACCTTCCGGCCGAGCTGTTCCTTCAAAGCGGTAATGCTTCGCTTCAGATCCTCGACTCTTTCCACCATCCGCTCGTCCCGGGTGTGAACGTCCCTCTGTTCCTCCAGCAGCGCAAGAATTCCCTCGCGAACCTCTGTCATAAGCTTCCTCCGGACTTCGTCACGGCCCGACAGTTCAGTGGGATCCAGCGCATCGATGTACAGAACCAGATTCAGGCTCCCCTCCTGAATCATGTCCGCAAGATGGACACCCGGCTCATACATCTGTCTGGCGGTTTCGACAACTTCCGGAAGCAGAAGCTCCGCGATTCTGCGCTTTGCATCGGCGCTTCCGTTTCTGAGTTCCTCCGTCAGGCGGTCCCATTCCCCGTCCTTCTCCGGGGGAATTCTTTCCAGTTCCGCGGAATAATCGTCAAGCCAGGCCTGATCCTCCTCCGTCCAGAGATAGCCGTCATCCTCGCCGTTCGCATCTTCCCGCCCCGATTCGTCAGCGGAGCCGTCCGCTCCCGCAGCGGACGGTTTCCCTTCGAAACCTTCTACGATGATCTTCTTTGAAAGCAGAAAATCGTACACCAGATCCATTTGATCATCAGAAAGACCGTCCCCCTCAAAAAATTTCATCACATCGCTTTTGGCTATGTGACCTCCGAGATTGTCGGCAGTCTGAAGGAGCTGCTGCAGCTTTTTCCGGAATTCTTCCGGATTCCTGTTTTTATCTTTTTCCATAATCAATACCTGTAAGCGGCACAAACGCTGCACGGCAGTGAAGTGACGCGAAAATGTATCCATGATCCGATACAGGCGAAGCCTGTATCACCGTCCGCTGTATCAATCAACTGTTTTCCTCCTGGGAAGAGGAATTTACGCTCTCCGCAGATTCATCAGATCCGGAAGATACTCCCTTCTCCGTTACATTGGCGTAGCTGATAATCCGGTCCAGCACGACATTGGTCATGACATAGTTGTATACATTATCCTTTCCGTTTTTGCTGATCAGATCATCGGAAGATACGCCGTAGAGGTCCGCAGCCTTCTGCAGTTCCTTTTTGTAAGCCTGACTGTCCTCCGAGAGCTTCTCCGCCTTCACAAGCGCCTTCAGCAAAAGCTCACTCGCGGCCGCATACCGTCCGTTCTGCTCTTTCTGCTTATTATAAGTCTCCTGATCAATCCCTGACTGTTCAATATACTCATCCAGCGAGAGTCCGTACTTCTCCGCCTCAGACTTCACGTTGGCCTCAAAGGTTTTCTCTCCGTCATCCACATACTCTTTCGGAAGAAAATGATAGACGCTGGCTTCCTGCACCTGATTCCAGGCATCTCCCTGGAGCGCAGATTCCGCGTTTTCCTCATTCTGCTGTGTCAAAGATTCCTTCACGGATTCCCTGTAATCCGCCACTGTGGCAACGGAATTATTCGTGTAATTCTTCACCCACTCGTCGGTCAGCTCCGGCGTTCTCTTGATGGCATTCACCGTTACGGTGAACACGACGTCCTTTCCTGCAAGATCATCCGAAAAATAATCGTCCGGAAAGCGAAGATTCAGATCCTTCGTCTCCCCCTTCTTCATGCCGACCACGCCGTCTTCGAATCCCTCGATAAAGCTGCCGGACCCCAGTGTCAGATCATAGCTGTCGCTCGATCCGCCGTCAAAAGCCTTGCCGTCGATTTTCCCCTCGTAGGCAATGTCCACGGTATCTCCCAGAGCCGCTGACGCGTTCTTGTCCTGCACCTCCTCCGGTGTCATCTGCGATGCGATATAGGAGGTGATGTCATCGTCCGTCACTTTCTGAACCTCCTTCGTGAGATTCAGCTTCTTGTAATTGCCGAGCGTGATTGCGTCCGCGATCTTGAAATCCCCGTCCCTGACCGGAGCCGCGAGAATCCTGTCCGAAAGGCTTTCCGAGGAAGAGGAAACCGCTGACAGGGAGGAGTCCGCCTCCGCAGATGCTGAAGAAACCGCCGCTGTCTCAGAGGCGGCTGTTCCGCCTCCGCCTGTCCCACAGCCTGCCGCTGCCAGAGATACTGCGAGACACATCCATGTGATTACTATTTTTCTTTTCATATAATATGGTACCTGCCTAAAGTATGATTGCCGGACATTCCGGAATACTCCTGCTGCAGAACGCGCTCATCCGCCCATGCCCTCTGTCTGTTCACAGCAGGTAAAGTACACGATTGATGCTGCCCTCCATCCGGGGCACAGCCTTCTACTGCATATTCATGACGCTGCGATAGGTATCCGCAGACGTGATAGTGTGCATTCCGATTCTGATGTAATCCGTTCCTGTCTGGATCCAGGTGAATTCCTGATCATCTTCCGTCATAAAATACCGGAACCCCAGACTCTTCAGGTATTCATACCGCGAATCGCCGTCCGAATACCCGCTCCAGCCTCCGATATCGCCTCCATGGGGCAAAACCAGTGTATCTGTATCTCCAAGGAGACTGCCGATCTTTTCTTCCCAGCTGTCCGCATCCGCCTTTACCAGCTCATAATCCCCGGCATAGCTGATATCCGCGAAGGTACCGCTGGCGAATCGCCATCCCTCATCCCGAAGTGCTGTTATCAGGGAAGCAAGCGTCTCTTTGTTCTGTTCCACCTGGGTTTCCGCGATCTCAGAAGCCGCATCACCCGTACTTCCCGCATTGCCCGAGCTGTCTGCAGAAATGCTCTCCGTCCCTGCCCGATCCTGAGAAGCATTTCCGCCGTCCCCGGACCGAATCAGATCCGTTCCGGTGCCGGCCGTCCCGGACGAATCCCCGTTATCTGTACTGCCTGTATCTGTATTTCCCGTATCCGTGCTCCCGGTATTAGAACCGGAATAGCGTGCTTCATTCTCCGCCGCCTCGCGCACCGCGTCCGCGCTGAGCTTACCCACCTGTGTTCCGCTAGCCTCAAGGGCATATCCGAACATCCCGTTCTGACCGGTGACACCGATGATGCCGCGCGCGTTCTGACTGGAAAAATCCGGATGCTCTCGGACGAACGCGTCCAGACAGGTGATGACATCGACATCGCCTGTCTGAACCTTTCCATCGGAATCCGTGTAAGTATTGGTCAGGCTTCCGTCATCCTTCAGCGTCAGACTGTCCGCATGCCCGTTGTAACCAGACGTATAACCGACACCCGTCTCCGTAATGGTCAGAGGCTTCCTGCCGATGGGAACCGACACCGTTCCCTCCTTCATTGTGCCGTCCGCGCTTTCCGCCAGACCGGACACATCAGTCAAAACATACTTCTGATCATACAGATCCTGAAGAATCTTCCTGAAATCCGTCACTGTCAGCACCGTATTTTCGCCGGTTTCAGACGCAGAGCTTCCGGAGACGGACTCATCGGCGTCAGAATCCGCACTTCCGTCCGCCGTTCCGCTCTGCTGATCCGATGTGCTGTCCTGATCTGCTGTGCTGTCCTGCCCTGCTGTGCCGTTCTGATTTGCCGCGCCGTCCTGCGCGGATCCGGACGACGAGGCAGCCTCGTCCAGCGTCAGAACCGGAAATGTGAGATTCAGCACCTCAGAAGCCGGATAAGTATCCATCGTCTGCGCCGTCTCTGCCGCCGCGGCAGCGTCCGCCGCTGTCTTTGCCTTGTCACGTCTGTACTTTCCGGCGACGGCCATCACGCCGGCGAAGGCCAGCACCGCCACGAGAATGCCCAGAAAAATCCGGACCAGACGGATAATTCTGCGGCGCTTCCTGCGACGCAGCGCCAGCTCCTGCCGCCTTCGTCTCCTCCGCGCCTTCTCTCTTGCCAGCTTTTCCTCGTCCTGTTCAGACTTTGTGCCATCCCTCGTCCGCAGCTCACGCACGCCGGATTTTCCGTCGGAAATTTTTCCGTCTGCTCTGTCACGCTCCCTGACGGAATTCCTTCCGCCTGGATTGCTGTAAATTCCGCCCGAACTTCTCTCATCGGTTCTTCTGTGGTCTTCGCCCGAATTTCTCTGCCTGTTCTTATTATCAGTCAACGGATCCCCCCTGCAGGCATTTTCCTCCTGCGAACATGTTTCACAAATAGCATGGCAGGCTCTGCCCGCGCCACAGTATGCATAAAGCCGGCCGCTGCTCCGCTTCACAGCTCTCGAAGCCGCCATATGCTGTATCAGACACGCGCAAGGCCGCCCCGACCGTGTGAATTATCATAACGCAAATCCGCTTTCTTAGCAATATCCGCCGCTTCAAAACGGATTGCCTTTTGCCCGCAGGAATGCTAAAATAGATTAGATATTTTCAACAAACAGGTAGGAGGTACGAGGACATGCGCTGGTGGGTAGTTCTGATCATCGTAATTGCGATCGTCGCCGCTGTGATTGCCGTCCTGTATTTTCTGGGCAAACGCGCCGAGAAGAAGCAGGCGGAACAGCAGGAGCAGATCGATGCGCAGAAGCAGAATGTCACAATGCTGGTTATTGACAAGAAGAAAGTAAAGCTGAAGGATGCCGGTTTCCCGGATGTCGTTCTGCAGCAGACCCCGAAAATGCTTCGCGGACGTAAATTCCCCGTTGTCAAGGCCAGAGTCAATACCGGACGAGGTGCCATGGTTTCTTCTTTCATCTGCGACAAGAACGTATTCGACGTGATTCCCCTGAAGAAGGAGGTCAAGGCTACGATTTCCGGCCTGTATATAACAGATGTCCGCGCAATTCGCGGCAAGCTTGATAACGCCGGCAAGAAGAAGAAAGAGAGCAAAATGGAGCAGCTGCTCCGCAAGGGCCGCGGTGAGGAATAATCCCGCTCCCCAGATGATCCGCATCCCCGGGTCACCAGAAAGGAGGTCAGAATCCTGTGATTCCGACCTCCTTTCTTTTTTCTGCTGCAGCTGCATATCAAAAGACGTCCCGCATGTGACCGCAGTGCCGTCTGGAAACGAAGGCGCCGCTGCCGGCCTTCATCCGCAGAGCGTCTGTTCTCCCCGCTGCCGTCATTCATCAGTCAGATGAAACGCTCCGCCGCGCTGTGACTCGATGCGGATCTCGATTTCACAGTCCGCGGTCACGTCCTCCTCTACGGTAAGCGCGTACCCCACCTTATAATCAATGCGGTTTTCCTGCTCCTCCAGCCGGAACGATGTCGCCGAAATCTGAAGGTTCATCATCCCGAACGGCGTATGATACGATGCGGATGTTCTCTTCTCCTTCTCGAAGAGCATCTCGACCTCGATCACTCCGCTTCTGCGGACGAGCAGGCGATCCTCCGTGAATTTCAGAACGCTGTGCGTCTTCCCGGGAAGCTCCTCCTGAACTTCGTCAAACACGACATAATGCTGACCGTTCTTATGGTAATACACACCGGGGAACATGACCTCCACCGGCCTGTTCTCCTCCTCCGACCGGATATACTGAAAACCCTTTAATGATACAATGACATTTTTATCCATTTCTGTATCTGTACCGGTTACATATGGCAGATGTTCGAGGAATCAGACGGTCCCTTTATCGATGTAAAGTTCTTCTTCGCTTTTTCCGGATCGTCGAAAATCTCGTCCATGGTGTGCCATCCGAGAACGGCGCACTTTACTCGGGCCGGCATATGGGAAATGTCCTGAAGCACACCGGCCTCTTCCAGCTCGTCTCTCTCCTCGTCGGTGATTTTTTCCTTGATCATCCGAAGAAAGATGTCTGAAAGATGCCTTGCCTCATCGACTGTCTTTCCGATGACCAGATCCAGCATCATATCCGCGGAAGCCTGGGAGATGGCGCAGCCGTCTCCGACATATGCTCCGTCTGTGATCTTTCCGTCTTCGACCTTGAGCTTGAGAACAATATCGTCGCCGCAGCTCGGGTTCACGCCCTCCAGCTCATAATTTGCGTCCTCGAGCTCATGCTTGTGCGCCGGGTGAAGATTATGATCGGTCAGAATCTCGTTATAAAAGGTATTATTCTGCATAACCCATTTCCTTCCTTACCGAATTCAAAGCGTCAATCAGCCTGTCCGCCTCGTCCTCCGTATTGTAGAAGCAGAAGCTGGCTCTCGTGGTGGACGGGATGCCGAGAAACTTCAGAAGCGGCTGCGCGCAGTGGTGCCCCGCCCGGACATCCACATGAAGGCTGTCCAGAATCGCCGCGATGTCATGAGGATGTACGCCCTCGATCTTGAAGGTGATGATGCCGTGATGATTCTTCGGATCCTCCGACCCGAGAATCGTAATATACGGATTTTCCTTCATCCGCTCCATGGCGTAACGGGTCAGATGCTCCTCCCTCTCTACGATGCGGTCAAACCCGATCCGATTGTAATAATCGATAGCCGCGTGAAGACCGACAGCGCCGCCGGCGTTTACGGTACCCGCCTCGAACTTGTGCGGAAGCTCCGCGTAAGTGGCTCCCTCGCGCGTCACATACTCGATCATCTCTCCGCCGAACAGGAAGGGCTGCATCTCCTCCAGAATCTCTTTCCTGCCGTACAGCACGCCGATTCCCATCGGCGAAAGCATCTTGTGGCCGGAAAATGCCAGAAAATCGACATCCAAATCCTGCACGTCCACCGGGATGTGGGGCACGCTCTGCGCGCCGTCGCACACAAACACCGCTCCCTGCTCGTGAGCGATCGAAGCAAATCTCTTCACATCGTTTCTGCAGCCGAGGACATTGGAGATCTGTGTCATGCACACGAGCCGGGTTCTGGGCGTGAGCGCGCTGCGGAACATCTCCTCTGTGATGGTGCCGTCCTGCTGCGGCTCCAGATATTTCAGAACCGCGCCGGTTCTCCTCGCCGCCTGCTGCCACGGAAGCATGTTGCTGTGATGCTCCATGACAGTAATCAGTATTTCGTCTCCCTCTTTCAGATGATCCGCGGTCCACGAATAGCCGATCAGATTCAGGCTCTCTGTTGCGTTTCTGGTAAAAATGATCTCTTCCGTACTCTTCGCGTTGATAAACGAGCGGACCGCTTCCCGCGCATCCTCATACTCACGGGTCGCCTCCACGCTCAGCGCATACAGTCCTCTGAGCGGATTCGCGTTTGATTTCCGATAGTATTCCGTGACCGCGTCCAGAACTGCCTGCGGCTTCTGGGTTGTCGCCGCGTTGTCAAGATATGCCTCACCGGGAGTCAGGAGCGGAAAATCCCTGCGGATCCGCGCATCCTCCTCCCTGCGTTCAGTCTTCGTCATCCTCGAGGCCTCCTCCCAGAAACTCGTTGATTTCCTGTTTCGTCTTCTCATCCGGGATCATCCGGACTGTGGCGTCGATTCTGGCCTTGGCCATCATTTCATAGATTTCTTCCTTGTTCAGACCTCTGGATTCCAGATAGAACATAAGGCTCTCGTCCAGCCTTCCGATCGTGGCGCCGTGATTTCCTACCACGTCCTCCTCCGTGCAGAGGATCAGCGGTATCGTCTGGTTTCTTACGCCCTCATCCATCAGAAGGACATCTTCCTTTTCATTTCCTACCGCTCCAACCGCACCGCGTTTGAGATCGATGGTGGCGCGGAGAATCTTCGATGCCTTGTCGCGAAGTACGCCGTTGACGTTGATCTCGCACTCTGTTTTTTTCGCGATGTGATTCGCAAAATAGTTCATGTCGAGATGCCCTTCTCCCGCAACCTGATAGGCAATATCGGTCTTCAGACTGCTCTTGTAGCCGGCGAGATCAATCTGATACCCCTGATAGACTTCCTTTCCGGAAAGCACCAGGTGAATGACCTCCACCCTGGCGTTGTCTCCCGTCTTTCCTCCGAGATCATTGATGAAGCTGAAGTTCTGACCGACCCGTACGATCTGTACCAGACGGAGAACCGCATTTTCCCCGGCAGAAAATTTTGTCTGAATCGCCGCCGAACCGGAAGCGTCCGGAGCCGCCGTAAAATCCATCACTACCGTAAGCTCACTGTTCTTCTCTGCCACGAGATCTACCGCATTTACACTTCTGTCGCCATCCTGATAGGAGTATTGCAGCCGAAGCGGCGCATCTGCCTTCGTGCCCGCCGGTGCGGTGTACACCTGCACGCTCTTGGCGGATGCCTCAACAGCCTTCGTGAAAGCCTTCCCCGCTCCCGTCGGCTGCTCCGGAAACAGATTCTTCTCTTCTTCGCGGGTCCGAATTCCTTCCGGAACCTCCGCGTTTACTACAGCCGCGCCGGAAAAATTCGCTCCGACGCTTGCCTCATTCATATTCAGCCAGTACCAGGTGATCGCCGGCAGCCGGTTGAGTTTAATATTTCTGATTTCTCCCATGTCTGCCTCCTTAACCGATGCTGCCCTTCATCTCAAGACGGATCAGATTGTTCATCTCAACCGCATACTCGAGAGGAAGCTCCTTGCCTACGTTGTCCGCAAATCCGCTGACAATCAACGCGCGGGCATCTTCCTCGGACAGTCCTCGGCTCATCAGATAGAAGACCGCGTCATCGCTGATACGGCCGATCTTTGCCTCATGCCCGATATCCGCCTGCTGCGTCCGGATATCCATAGCCGGAATGGTATCGGATCTGGACTCGGCGTCAAGCATCAGAGACTGACAGGATACCGATGATTTGCTGTTTTTCGCCTGGCTGTTGACTACGACAGAGCTCCGGAAGGTGCTGATTCCGCCGTCCTTCGAAATAGATCTGGTGCTCACATAGGAGGAAGTGTCCGGCGCGCTGTGCACCATCTTGCATCCCGTGTCCAGATTCTGCCCTCTGCCCGCAAAGGTCACGCCGGTGAATTCCGCCCTCGCGCCCCTGCCTGCCAGAATACTCATGGGATACAGGTATGAAACATGGGAGCCAAAGGATCCGGAAATCCATTCCACTTTTCCGCCTTCTTCCACACGCGCGCGCTTTGTGTTCAAATTGTACATGTTCTTGGACCAGTTCTCGATCGTGGAGTACCGAAGGGTCGAGTTCTTTCCAACGTAAAGCTCGACACAGCCGGCATGCAGATTCGCCACATTATATTTCGGAGCCGAGCATCCCTCGATGAAGTGAAGGTAGGCGTCGTCGTCCACGATGATCAGCGTGTGCTCAAACTGTCCTGCTCCCTTCGCGTTCAGGCGGAAATAGGACTGCAGCGGAATATCCACATGAACTCCCTTCGGAACGTACACAAAGGATCCGCCCGACCACACGGCGCCGTGAAGTGCCGCAAATTTATGATCCGTCGGCGGTACGAGCTTCATGAAATGGCTGCGGATCATATCCGCATATTCTCCGCGAAGCGCGCTCTCGATATCCGTGTAGATCACGCCCTGCGCCGCCACCTCGTCCTTCACGTTGTGATATACAAGCTCGGAATCATACTGCGCGCCCACGCCCGCAAGGGATTTTCTCTCCGCCTGCGGAATTCCGAGACGCTCGAAGGTATCCTTGATCTCGTCCGGAACATCGTTCCAGTCCTTTGCCATCCGTTTTGTGTTCGGACGCACATAGGTGACGATATTGTCCATATCCAGTCCTTCGATGGACGGTCCCCAGTCCGGGACCTGCTTCTTGTTGTAAATATCCAGAGATTTCAGACGAAAATCTCTCATCCACTCCGGATCGTTTTTTTCTTTTGAAATCTCGAGGATAATATCCGGAGTCAGGCCCTCCTCAATTCGGAATTCATCTTTTTCCTCATTGCGGAAGTCGTACATACTCCGGTCTATATCCTCGACGTATGTCTTTTCCTTTGCCATATGATCTCCTTATGCCTCTTTGGTTTCTTCCTTGATGAACCGCTCGAATCCGTTCTCATTGATTTCATCTACCAGCGACGCGTCGCCGTCCTCGACAATCGTGCCGTCCACGAGAACGTGGGTGGCATCGACATGAAGGGACTCCAGAATCCGCGTGCTGTGCGTGATAATGATCAGCGAGCCGTCGCGGTTCTTCTGGTATTCCTCGACGCCCTTGGACACGGTGCGCACCGCGTCGACATCCAGACCGGAGTCTGTCTCATCCAGAATGGCGAGAGAGGGGTTCAGCATCAGAAGCTGAAGAATCTCCGCCTTCTTCTTCTCTCCTCCGGAGAAGCCGACATTCAGATCACGCTCCGCATAGGAGTGATCCATCTGCAGAACATCCATTGACGCCGCGATCTTCTTGCGGAAATCCCAGAGACGGATTCTCTCTCCCGTCCGGTTCTCCAGCGCGTTGCGGATAAAGTTCGAGAGAGAAATTCCCGGAACCTCCAGCGGGTTCTGGAAGGACATGAACAGCCCGTCCTTTGCTCTCTGATTCACCGGCTCGTCCAGTATGCTCTTGCCGTTGAAAATAATATCACCGCTCTTGACGATGTAATTCGGATTGCCCATCAGCGCATTTCCGAGTGTAGACTTGCCCGCGCCGTTCGGTCCCATCAGAACGTGCGTCTCTCCCTTTCTCACCTCGAGGTTTAAGCCCTTCAGGATATCCTTGTCCTCTACACTGACTGACAGGTCCTTCACCTGTAATAAAATATCTGCCATAACATCCTCCTAATCGTACTGCCCGATAAATACTCATGCGGCAAAACACGCCGCAAACTGTATAAGTTCAGCATCCATCTGCTGCTTTTCAGCTTCTGAAAAATAAACCCTAGTAAAATGCTACACTTTTCAGTCGCTTCATTATATAACACTGTATTTTCAATTGCAAGCGGCATTCTCGAAAACAAACACGAATCAGAGGATCAGAGAAGATCAGTTATCTGTTCACGGGATATCTGAAAGGCATGGATTTCACAGCCCTGTTGTCATTCGCAAACTGGCTATAACAAAGTTTTATCCTTCTTTATTGAAGCTGCGGAACTCCTCAGGCGCGAGCGCCTTCGTCAAACAGTCCTCGCTGTTCATTCCATGAAGGATTTACGGATAAAACTTTTAACAGCCAGTAATGCTCAGGCAAAGGTGCTTTGAAATCCATGCCTTGTCAGTTGTGCATGAACAGATCAGAGAAGAGGCGCCAGGAATCGGAGCACTGCGCGGACAGAACGCTTCAGAATTGTCTGTGCCCCTTTGCGGTAACGGTTTGTCACCTCCTCGGATTCCCGGAACATCTTCTCGAAATCCGCCTTGATCTCGCCTACGATTCTGCCGCGGTGGAACAGCACGCCGTCCTCAAAATGCAGATACAGGCTCCGGTAGTCCAGATTGATCGTTCCGACCGTTGCTGACCGGTCGTCGACGACGCTCATCTTCGCGTGGCAGAATCCCGGCGTATACTCGTAAATCCGCACGCCTCCGCGGACCAGCCCCGAATAGTAGGATCTCGTCTCCTGATAGACCAGCTTTTTATCCGGGGTTCCGGGTGTGATGATTCTCACATCCACCCCTCTCTTCGCGGCGCCCACCATTTCCCGGCGCATTTCGTCCGTTATGATCAGGTACGGCGTCACGAAATACGCATAGCTCTTGGCCGTCCGGAGCATGTTCATATAGACCTCTTCTCCGGTCGGCTCGTCATCCAGAGGGCTGTCCGCATAGGGCTGCACATAGCCGTCGTTTTCGATCCCGCAGGGGATCTCCGGCAGATATTTTTTCACATCGCCGGCCGGATCGGTGTGACTGAGCAGATCCCACATCTCCAGAAAGATCAGCGAAAAGCTTCGCACCGCCGCGCCCTCGAGACGTACTCCGGTATCCTTCCAGAATCCGTAAGGCCTTGTGATATGGAAATATTCGTTCGCAAGATTGTAACCGCCGGTGTACGCAACCTTGCCGTCGATCACCATGATTTTCCTGTGATCCCGGTTATTCACGAAGATATTCAGAAGCGGGAGTACCGGGTTGAACCGGATGCAGTGGATGCCCGCCTCCTCCATTTTCCGGTTGAATTTCCGGTTCAGAAAGGCAACGCTTCCGATATCGTCGTAGATCATGCGGATCTCCACGCCTTCCTCCGCTTTTTTCTTCAGAATCCGGAAGACCCTTTCGAAGGCGCCTTCCTCTTCAATGGCAAAGTATTCCATAAAGATGTGGTGTCTCGCCTTCTCCAGGTCCTGAAGCTGCGCCTCAAAACCATCCGCCGCGTCCGCGAAAAACTTCACGCGTGTGTTCCGGTACACCGGAAAGCCGCACGTCTTCCACAGATAATTGGAAGCTCCGGCCGCTCTCTGATCCTCTTTTTCCAGCGTTTCCAGCGTTTTCCGGCTCTGCTTCAGCTTCCGGAAAACGGAACGGTCGATTGTCTCGAATTCCCGGCGCATGCGGCGCGTGGAATTTTTCCTTCCCATAAGTGCATAGAACACGATGCCCGGCATGGGGAAGGCCATGACGACAATCATCCAGAACATCCGGTAGGATGCGTTCATATGCCGTGCAAAAATCGTCAGCGTCAG
The DNA here is from genome assembly GCA_903789595.1 of uncultured eubacterium 1-6. Classification (GTDB taxonomy): domain Bacteria; phylum Bacillota; class Clostridia; order Lachnospirales; family Lachnospiraceae; genus Bilifractor. The sequence goes on along the minus strand of CAIFEZ010000003.1, from coordinate 164,867 downwards.
GACCATGGCGCCGAAGGTAATCGCCGTTGAAAGCCAGGTCACCCTTGCTTCCAGATAGGTGATCATCTCGAAAATCCACGCGAACTGCATCGCGATCAGCATCACGACGAAAAACACACGGACGATGCTCGTCTTGGTCCAGCTTCTCTGCTCAACTCTCATCTTGTCACTCAAACCGATACCTCTCCGCTTACGCCTGTCCTTTTTTTCTGTTTTCTTCGGGAATGATCTGATATCCGGAACAGATTCCGAGTCCGGAAACCGCAAGATATCTCAGATGCGGCGCCCATCCGTCCGCGATCGCGAGATACAGCCCGTGTTCCTCCCTGTCCTCACTTTCCACCTCGACTGCGCCGTAGCAGATCACATGATGGTTTCCATAGCAGGGATGATTCCGAAGCTTCAGATACAGAGTCCGGTTCTGCTTCGCCCACTCCATGAAAAGCCCCTTCCGCAGCGGAATGCACGGCGAAACGCAGCACTTCATGTGATACTTCTTCAGACAGGTGCGAATATAAAGTCCTGTCAGAGCGTCACTGGTTCCCCCGAAATGATGAAAAAGATCCATGTTGTGATAAATCAGCATTTTTTCACCGATTCCGCTCACACAGAGAAAGACATCCTCCGGCAGAAGCCGCTGACCGGAATTTTGTTGTTCATGAAGCCTGTCCGCATTTACGTGATTACTTCCCCCCGGCTGTCCCTCATTCACGGAAGAAAAACATTGCCTGCGGAGGGCTAGAATCAGGTTTGTGATCGCCACAGGGCCGCAGTGTCTCTCATACCCCTTACCCAGGGAAGCAAACTGAGAGGTCACGCATACACTGAGAAACGGCTCCCAGGGTATGACCCGCTGCGCAACGCGGAATTTTCTCTGATACACGGATTCCGCGTGACGGACCGGATCATCAATCACCTCAACATGTTTCTTTTCGAATCGCATACCACCCTCACATTTCTGTCAGATTATTCTACGTAACGTGTCACTGCCTGTATTATATATCGCCGGGTACAGAAAAAACAATCCGTCTGCGCTTTACTGTTGCTTTCACAGTTTTTATTTTCCGAAAATATTTAATGCGATGCCGAAAATGTCATGATATACTTACTGTATAAGTCCAGTCGCATGACAGAGACGGGCGCACACCCGAAGGGCGTGCAAGGCCGGCTATGGCTTTGCGACGACAACAGGTATGAGCATGAAGCGGTGTGGAACACCGCGGAAATGCGAATACCTGTTAGCGGCACGGAAGCTGCAAAGCAGCGAAGTGACGCGGAGACTTATACAGTTTGTAGCACTATGTATCGTTAACCGTTTATTGTATAAGTCCAGTCGCATGACAGAGACGGGCGCACACCCGAAGGGTGTGCAAGGCCGGCTATGGCTTTGCGACGACAACAGGTATTTGGGAAAGGAGTATTCTCATGTTTATTATCTGGATTATTCTGGCAGTCCTCATCATCTGGCTTATTGCGGCGAATATCCGAATTGTTCCGCAGGCGGAAGCATACGTCATCGAACACCTCGGAAAGTTCAAGACAATCTGGAACGCGGGTCTTCATCTGAAGATGCCGGTCGTGGAGAAAATTGCAAAAAAGGTTTCCCTGAAGGAACAGGTCCTGGATTTCCCGCCACAGCCGGTCATCACCAAGGACAACGTCACCATGATGATCGATTCTGTCGTTTTCTGTTATGTGTTTGATCCGAAGCTCTATACCTACGGAATTGAAAACCCGATCGCCGGTCTCCAGAATCTTTCCGCCACGACGCTGCGGAACATCATCGGCGATATGGAACTGGATCAGACCCTCACCTCCCGCGAGACGATCAACGGAAAAATGCAGGCGATTCTCGACGAGGCGACCGATCCCTGGGGCATCAAGGTCACCCGCGTGGAGATCAAGAATATCCAGCCCCCGAAAGAGATCGAAGAGGTCATGACCAAGCAGATGCGTGCGGAGCGCGAACGCCGTCAGACCGTTCTCGAGGCACAGGCGCATCAGGAAGCCGTTGTAAGCCGGGCAGAAGGCGACAAGAAAGCGAAAATCCTGGCCGCCGAGGCGGAACGCGACGCGCAGATCGCTCTGGCCGAAGGACGCGCCAAATCCATCAAGCTTGTCTATGAGGCGGAAGCGGCAGGTATCAGCGATCTGAACAGGGCAGGCATCAGCGAAAGCGTCCTGAAGCTGAAGGGGATCGAGGCTCTCAAGGATGTCTCCGATGGAAGAGCCACCAAGATCTACATGCCTTCTGATATCGCGAATGTCATTTCCTCTCTCGGCGTAGCCGGCGAGGCGCTGGGAATCGGTGATGCGACACCTGTCAACCGGAACGCCAAACCGAAGCCGGCTGCTCCGAAGGATCCCTGCATCACGGACGAAACCGGCCGGGGCGGCCGGGAAGCGGCGGCAGCAACTGCCGCGATTAATTCTTCCGTGACCTCTGAGGATCAGCACTCTGATAACACGGAAATATAAAACGCCGCAAAAAAGGACACACCGCAAGCGGAGCAGGAAAAATTCCTGCTCCGCTTTACGTTTTGCTCATCTTTTTCTAATATTATTACTTACAGAAAGAGTCCGCCGCACCAGCTGCATCTGCAGCCGGTGCGGCGGACTCTCATATTTCCGTCAGATCATTTACCGTTTTTTTCGTGTGCAAGCTCGTCATTCAGAATGTCCAGCATATCATATACATCCAGTCCGTGGGTCATACATGCTTCCTCGAGCGTCTCCATCTCGGACACGCCGCAGCCGATGCAGTGCAGGCCGCAGCTGAGCATAACCGGCACCAGCGAAGGATATGCCTGTACAATATCGCCGACAATCATGTCCGCGCGGATCAGCTGATCGGAGCCGCCGAGCATGGAGTCCATATCCTGCTGAACCGTGCTGATTCCGGAAATACCGAAATACTTCACCAGCACGTTCGCCACGTTTGGAGAAAGGAACGCCGGAAGCGTCGGTCCGAGGTGAATGTGCTTCACATCCAGGTAAAGGAGGGCCAGCAGAACGATCACGGCCTTCTGCTCATACCAGGCGATGTTGTAGACGATCGGAAGCTGATTCAGATTGTCATATCCGAACACCTCTTTCAGCTTCAGCGCAATCTGAACCAGAGAGTACGAATCGTTGCACTGCCCTGCATCCAGCACCCTCGGAATGCCGTTGATGTCCCCGAGATCAAGCTTGTTGTATCTGTACTTTGCGCAGCCTGCTGTAAGGATCACCGTATCCTTAGGAAGCGCCTTCGCAAAATCCGTGTAATAGCTTCTGGTCTTGGCGCGGCCGTCGCAGCCCGCCATCACAACGAATTTCTGAATCGCTCCGCTCTTCACCGCATCCACAACCTTATCCGCAAGTTCAAATACCTGGTTGTGCGCAAAGCCGCCGACGATCTCTCCTGTTTCGATCTCCGTCGGAGAAGGCAGCGTCTTTGCCAGCTCAATGATCCTGGAAAAATCCTTGTGGCCGTTTTCATCCGCATCAATATGAACGCATCCCGGATATCCCGCGTTTCCGGTTGTGAACAGACGGTCCTTATAAGAATCCTTCGGCGGGACCAGACAGTTCGTGGTCAGAAGAACCGGGCCGTTAAAGCTTTCAAATTCTTCCTTCTGCTTCCACCATACATTTCCGTAGTTTCCCGCAAAATTCTCATATTTTTTGAAGGCCGGATAGTAATGCGCCGGAAGCATCTCACCGTGCGTGTATACGTCCACGCCGGTCCCCTGCGTCTGCTCCAGAAGCATTTCCAGATCCTTCAGATCATGGCCGGAGATCAGGATCGCAGGGTTGCTGCGCACACCGATATTCACCTTCGTGATCTCCGGATTTCCGTATGCCTCCGTATTGGCACGGTCCAGCAGATCCATGCCGCGGACACCGTAGCGTCCGGTCTCCATCACAAGCGCCAGAAGAGTTCCGCCCGTGAGCGTATCATCCATGGTCTGTGCCAGCGCTCTCTGCATGAACATATCGATATCGGTATCTTCCTTCCCCAGCGCATTGGCGTGACTCACGTAAGCGGCAAGGCCCTTCACTCCGTAGGTGATCAGCTCACGGAAGCTGCGGATATCCTCATCCTTGGTTGCAAGAACTCCGACGCCGGAAGCCTTGACCGCGAATTCCTCACGGGATCCTCTCCACAGAGACGCCTCCGGCAGGGCATCCTTTTTGCTCACCTTTGCCAGAAGTTCCTCTTCCTTCCGGAGTGTCGCTTCGATTCTGGAGATGATGTCTTCCTTATCGAAATCCGCATTCGTGATCGTAGCAAAAAGGTTTGCGGTCACCATGTGGTTCACATCTGCCGTGATCTCCGTCTTCTCTCTCCGAAGCTGCGTGGTAATCGCGGACAGCCCCTTCGTCACATAAATCAGCAGATCCTGCATCGCGGCCAGGTCCGGCTTCTTGCCGCACATGCCTACTCTTGTACAGCCTGTGCCGCTCATCGTTTCCTGGCACTGGTAACAGAACATTGCATTATTTGTATCCATCCTAATACCTCCTGGAATTGTGCTCATTATCAGAATGAGTACAGTATACCAGAAAAAAAAGATTTTGCCGTAACAAATCTCACAAAACTTAATTTTCTTTTCTCAATATCTGTCACAGCTTCCGTCCGCATGTCTCTGAAGGACGTTGGTCACTTCAAAACCCGCTCCCCTGAGAACCTCTGTCATGTGTTCCACAGAAACCTCACCGGTCGCCTTGATCTCGATCTCAACTCCCCGCTCCGTGTGGTAAACCGCAAGGTTCTCCAGATTCGCGTTCTCCTCAGCGAACAGCTGTGCAACCCTGAGAAGCTGTCCAGGACGGTCCTCGCAGGAAATCACAAACCGCGTTCCCTGCTTGCGGTATCCGGTGAGGTCAATAAACGCGCGGTAAATATCGCGATCCGTGATGATCCCCAGAACTTTCCGGTCATCGTCCACGACCGGAAGCACCGAAATATCGTTGTCCGCCATAATTCCGGAAGCCTCCTCCAGAAACGCGTCAGGCCCTATGGTCCTGACATCGGTAATCATGACGTCGCCGACTGTCGTCCGTGTCAGAAGATAATTCAGCTCATAGATAGACAGGGAAGTCCGGTCAGCGCCGGATTTTTCCTTGACCAGTCCGCCTGTCACAAGTCCTATCAGTCTTCCTTCCTGATCCACGACAGGAAGGCGATGAAATCTTCCCTTCCCCATAATGTCCGTCGCCTTCATCAGCGAAACGTCCTTCGTGATAACCGCAGGGTCCTTTGTCATATGATCCTTTACAAACATAATTTAACCTCCCAGATAAGCCTTTCTCACCCGCTCATCTTCCGCCAGCTCCGCGCCGGTGCCCTCGAGCGTGATCTTCCCCGTTTCCAGCACATAAGCCCTGTCCGCAATGGCGAGTGCCATACGTGCATTCTGCTCAACCAGAAGCACCGTTGTGCCCTGTTTATTGATATCCTGAATGATGTGAAAAATTTCCTTGACCAGAAGAGGCGAAAGTCCCATGGACGGCTCATCCATCAGAATAATCTTCGGCTTTGCCATGAGCGCGCGTCCCATTGCAAGCATCTGCTGTTCCCCTCCGGACAAGGTTCCCGCCAGCTGCGTCCTCCGCTCCTTCAATCTCGGAAACAGTTCAAAAACCTTCTCCTGGTCTTCCGCTATCGCTCCCTTGTCCTTTCTCGTATATGCTCCGAGTACCAGGTTTTCCTCTACGGTCTGTTGTGCAAAGACACGCCTGCCCTCCGGAACCTGAGCCAGTCCCAGCGAAACGATTTTGTGAGGCGGCATCTTCACCAGATCATGACCATCCAGGGTGATTGACCCCGCCGCAGGTTTTAAAAGTCCGGAGATCGCATGCATGGTTGTTGTCTTCCCGGCGCCGTTTGCGCCGATCAGCGTCACGATTTCTCCATCCTTGACCTCGAAGGAAATGCCTTTAATTGCCTCGATCATGCCGTAGCGCACCTTCAGATTTTCAACTTTCAGCATCCTGTATTTCCTCCTTAATCGCCGATATAAGCTTTGATGACATCCGGGTTGCTCTGGATCTCCTGCGGCGTTCCCTCGGCCAGAAGCATGCCGTAATTCAGCACGGTGATGTGCTCGCAAATCTGCATAACCAGCTGCATATCGTGTTCAATCAGCAGAATCGCGATCTTAAAGTGATCGCGCACCTCACGGATCATCGCCATGAGCTCTTCGGTCTCCTGCGGGTTCATTCCTGCAGCCGGCTCATCGAGCAGTAAAAGCTTCGGCTGCGTCGCCATGGCACGCGCAATCTCAAGCCGACGCTGCTGGCCGTACGGAAGGTTTCCGGCGGTCAGATCCGCATACTCCGACAGATGAAAGATCTCCAGCAGCTCTCTCGCATCCTGATCCGCCCGCTTTTCCTCGCGGCGGAATCGACCGGTACGGAAGATGGCATCAAAATTATTGTAATGAAAATGGTTGTGCATACCAGTCTTCACGTTGTCAATAACCGACATGTTGTAGAAGAGACGGATGTTCTGGAACGTGCGGGCGATTCCCGCTTGCGAAGCCTCCACCGGATTGAGCTTTTCCAGATCTTTTCCCTCCAGAAAAATTTTCCCGCGGGTCGGCTGATATACCTTTGTCAGCATATTGAAAACCGTCGTCTTTCCTGCGCCGTTCGGGCCGATCAGACCATCAATCTGCTCCGGATAGACTTTCATATTCAGGTTATTAACGGCCGTCAGACCGCCGAAGTCAATGCCAAGATCCTGCACCTCCAGAATCGGCTTTCTATTCTCCTCAGCCATTGGTCTTCGCCCCCTTTCCGCTTTCCTTCTTGTTTTGGCGTAAATTTTTCAGTCTCAGCCGGATCGTCTGGTTATTGGTCACAATCATGATCACAATCAGAACAACCGCATAGATCAGCATCCGGTAGATCGAAAGGAATCGAAGCACCTCCGGAAGCACCACCAGCAGAGTCGTGGCAATGATCGTACCGGTCATATTGCCAAGACCGCCCAGTACCACGTAAACCAGAATCAGGATAGAAAGGTTGAAATCAAATTTTGTCGCCGCAAAAGAAGAATAATTCATGCCATAGAGCGCTCCGGCAGCACCTCCCAGAGCGGCGGAGATAACGAAGGCAAGCGTTTTTTCCGCGACCGCATTGATTCCGACCGTTGACGCTGCAATCCGGTTGTCACGGCACGCCATGATCGCACGGCCGTTCCGGCTGTTCATGATATGATAGACCACGATCAGGGAGATCAGCACCAGCAGGAAACCGGCCAGGAAGCTGGAAGCTGTATTCACACCGGTAGCTCCCATCGGCCCTGAGATCAACATTTTTCCATCTTCCTGCATCTGAATCGAGTTGTTGACAAAGCTGAAATGCAGCCCGTTTTCGTCAATGCCGAGATATACATTGTTGATTATATTTACGATAATCTGACCGAATGCCAGTGTCACGATCGCCAGGTAATCTCCTTCCAGCTTCAGCACCGGAATCGACATCAGCCAGCCGAGAAATCCGGCGATCAACGTCCCGCATACGATACAGATCAGAAGAACAAGCGCCGGAGCTGTTACGCCATGAAAATTCAAGGCACCCGCCACAATCACTGCGGTAAACGCGCCCAGTGACATAAATCCGGCCTGGCCAAGATTCAGCTCTCCGGAGATACCAACATTCATGTTCAGTCCGATCGCCGCCACGATATAGCAGCAAACCGGAACCAGAAGAGAGGAATACTTCCGGCCCAGAAGTCCGGCACCGCTCATGATGCTCAGAATGATAAAGAGCGCAATCACAAGAGAATAGGAAACCGTTGAATTTCTATTGCTTTTAAATTTTTCTTTCATCTTCGGCCTCCTTATCAGACTTTTTCGCTTACCTTGCGGCCCAGAAGCCCGGCAGGCTTAATCAACAGGATCACAACCAATACTCCAAATACAATCGCGTCAGAAAGCTGCTGCGAAATATATGCTTTTGACAGATTCTCGATCACGCCCAGAAGAAGTCCTCCCAGAAACGCTCCCGGAATCGAACCGATTCCTCCGAGAACAGCCGCGGTAAATGCCTTGATTCCGGGCATGGCTCCCAGTGTCGGCGAAATGGAAGGATATGTCGACCCCAGCAGCACTGCCGCTATTGCGGCCAGTCCGGAACCGATGGCAAAGGTAAGGGAAATTATCGCATTGACATTGATTCCCATCAATGTAGCCGCGCCCTTGTCCTCCGAACATGCGCGCATCGCGCGTCCTGTATTTGTGCGTCCCACAAACAGCATCAAGAGGATCATAATCACACAGCAGACCGCAATGGTAATAATGGTCAGCCAGGAGATCGTCAGGGATCCGATGGTCGGTCCGCCCTGTGGGAAGATGTTGGACGGAAAGAACTTGGAATCCGCGCCCCAGAGAATCAATGCGCCGTTTTCCAGAAAATGCGAAACGCCGATCGCGGTGATCAGAACCGCCAGGGAGGATGCCTCACGGAGCGGCTTATAGGCGAGACGTTCGATGACAACGCCAAGCACGGTGCAGACCAGGACAGACAGAAGAATCGCGACTGCGGGCGGCATCCCGGCTCCGGAAATTGCAAAGAACGCAACATACGCGCCGACCATGATGATGTCGCCATGCGCGAAGTTCAGCATTTTTGCAATTCCGTAAACCATAGAATATCCGAGCGCCATAATCGCGTAGACGCTTCCCAGCCCCAGACCGCTGATCAGATATGACAGGAATTGCATTGGAGTACCTCCTCAAATTCAGAAAAAACAGATATCTGCCCCAAAAGCGCCGCAAAAGACCGGCGCCCCGGGACAGATTCTTTACTTATTCAGCAGAAACATAAGCGCCATCCTTAATTACAATGGCACGCGGCTCCTTCGAAACCTCTCCATTCTCATTCCATGTGATGTCACCGGGAGCGGTAATACCCTGGAAGGTCATGGATGTAAACTGTTTTGTCAGTGCTGCCGTGATATCGTCTGTAGAGCTTTTCGGCGTTACATCCGAATTTTCCAGTGCCTGCGCCAGTGCGTTGACCGCATCGTACGCATCTGCCGCAAACTGGTTCGGAGTCTCGCCGTATTTATCCTTGTATGCTTTCACAAAGCTCTGGGTTTTCTCATCGGTTGCGTCTGCAGAGAACGGTGTCAGCATGTACAATCCCTCCGCCAGAGACTTGTCAAAGTTGTCCTGGGTAAGAATACCATCCATTCCGTCGCATCCGAAGAAGGTCGGTGTATAGCCTGCGTTTTTTGCCGCCTGGAGAACCAGCGATGCCGGCTGATAGTAAATAGGAAGGAACACAATGTCCGCTCCTGCATCTTTTGCCTGTTTGATCTGAACCGAGAAGTCGGTCGCGCCCTTTGTGAAGGTTCCCGTGCTTACGATTTTCAGATTTTTCTCTTTCGCCTCTGCCACGAAGGTATTGTAGATTCCGGTCGAATAGTTGTCATCATTCCGGTAGATGATGCCGACCTTTGTACCGAGGTCTGTGTGCTCTGCCAGATAATCCGCAGAAGCTTTTCCCTGGTTCGGGTCCGTGAAGCACATCTGGAAGATATTTCCGTAGGGGTCCTTGTTGTTCTCGGCATCCTGATAGATCACAGCCGTAGAAGAACCGGAAGGTGTAATTGCAAAAATATTGTCCTGCTTGTAAAGCGGAGCGACTGACTGTCCGGATCCGGAGGTAACGGTCAGAAGAGACACCTGCATCCCCCAGTCAGCCAGCGTATTGTAAGCATTAACCGCTGCCTCGGTATCTGCCTGGTCATCCTGGAAATTCAGCTCAAACTGAATGCCGCCTTTCTTGTTGATCTCGTCAATGGCAAGCTCCGCGGCATTTTTTACCGCAATTCCATACACGGAAGCATCTCCGGAAAGCGGACCGGAAGCTCCCAGTTTAAATGCATCGCCAGATACCTTTGTCACCGTCCCGGAAGCTGAGCCGGAGGATACGGAAGATGAACCCGCTGAAGAACCGCAGGCAGTCATGGCGCCACAAAGTGCGGCAATAAGGCCTAAACACAAAAATTTCTTTTTCATAAGTTCTCCTTTTCTTTAAAAATCCTATAAAATGATACAGCCCCTATCATATACGAAAAATATCCGCTATGCAATCCCGATTTTTAAGGGAAAAATGCCCTTTCTTCACGATGCGCAGAACACTCCACAGACGCCTGGTCATCCGGAGTTTCGCAGCGGTTGCTTTCTCACGTTGTATTGTTTCTCTGACGGTGGTACAATTCAGATATAGAAAAAGTGCTTCTGAACCGGGAAAGGAAAATCCCTTCACGAAAAGGACGGACGTCACATTGAAGAAAAGTCCCTTATATAAAAGTTTCGGATATGCCTTTCAGGGCATATGGGCCTGTATTCGAAGAGAACGCAATATCAAAATTCACCTGACGATTATGTCGCTTGTCATAATATCCGGCTGTATTCTTCGGATCAGCATCACGGAATGGCTGATCTGCCTGATCCTTTTCGCCCAGGTGCTCAGTCTTGAAATCGTCAATACGGCTATCGAGGCCTGCGTTGACCTGGTCTCTGAGGAGAGAAGACCCCTCGCGAAACTCGCAAAGGACGCTGCAGCCGGAGCCGTATTGATCTCCGCGATTTTTGCCGCGATCATCGGGCTTCTCATCTTTGTGCCCAAGGTGTTCTGACCGTTATTGTTCACCCGATATCTGAAAAGCAGCGCTTTCACAGCGCCGTTCCCATTCGCAGGTCAGCTCCCTGGCTCCTGCAGCAACCAACGCATTTCCCACACATAGAAAAATAAAGGAGGAATGAATTATGAGTGACGATTTGAAACTGACGGATACTTTCCGCAAAATCTTTCTGGCCGGCGTTGGAGCGGTAGCTCTCAGCGCAGAAAAATCAAAAGCTGCCATTGACAGCCTCGTAGAAAAAGGAGAACTGACCGTTGAGCAGGGTAAAGTTCTGAACCAGGAGCTCAAGCACAAAATGGACGATGCCGCCGCTGACGCAAAGGAAAAAGCGCAGGCAAAGGTAAAACCAGACTCCTGTCAGACATCCTCCGCTCCAAAGGGAGACGACTTCACCGAAATGCTCGACAAACTGACCCCGGAACAGCTTGCTGCTTTAAAGGAGCAGCTTGCCCGCAAGGATGCGGCCGATACAGAAGAATCTAAAATCGACTGAGCCTTTCATCCGGGAAGCCTGATCCATTGTCCCCATCGCCCCACAGCATAGAACAGTCTGCAGTCTCATCATCTGCGCTGTTCCGTCTGCGGGGCGATGTTACTGTATAAGCTCTTCGAAAACGCAGAAAGGCTCGTCGCACGCGTAGCGCGCGTAAGAGACTTTATGCGATTTCGAAGGCAACAAGTATGAGCACGAAGTGACGCGTAAGCGGCACGTAAGTGCTCATACTTGTAGGATTGCGGTAGTGCGCAGCACGGAGCAATCCGTAGCTTATACAGTAGCCATGCATTAACAGCTCTTCGAAAACGCAGAAAGGTCGCCTGTCGCGTAGCGCGCGTAAGAGACTTTATGCTTATACAGTATCCATACACAGAATGCGAGAATTTGCCCATGAATCATGCAGAAGAAAACGCTAATAACAATCCTTCCATTTCGGCAATGTCAAAAAATAAACCGGACAGCTCCTCTCGTCTGAAAGAAATCACACAGATTCTATTCGAGAACAAGGTCTTTCGCGGCGTCACCCCGGAAAAGCTCCGGATCGTCATCGAGGAACTGGGCCCCACCTATATCAAGCTCGGACAGATCATGTCGCTTCACTCCGATATTCTGCCGAAGGAATACTGCACGGAGCTGATGAAGCTCAATTCCGAGGTGACGCCCATGCCTTTCTCCGACGTCATCTCCGTCATCGAGAGCTCCTACGGGGAAAAATGGTCGGAGATCTTTGAGATCATCGATCCCGTCTCTCTCGGCTCCGCCTCCATCGCGCAGGTACATCGCGCGCGTCTGAAAAGCGGGGAGGACGTCATCGTCAAGGTGCAGCGCAAGGGCATCTACGACACCATGTCACGGGATATCCGGCTCCTCCACCGTGCAGTGAGACTCCTGCCTTCTATCGGCGGCCTGAAGAACGTTGTGGATTTAAGCCAGGTCCTTGACGAGCTGTGGTCGGTCGCGCAGGAGGAAATGAATTTTCTGAAGGAAGCGGACAACATGGAAGAATTCGCCCGCTGCAACAGAGACATCGCGTTCGTCGGCGTTCCGACTCTCTACCGTCAGTACACGACCTCACAGGTTCTCGTCATGGAATACATCGACGGCTTTTCTATTACGGATACGAAATCCCTTCAGAAAAACGGCTATGATCTTCACGAAATCGGGGCAAAGCTGGTCGACAACTTCATCAAACAGGTCATTGACGACGGATTCTTCCACGCGGATCCGCACCCGGGAAATCTGCGGATACGAGACGGAAAAATCATCTGGATCGACATGGGAATGATGGGCCGCCTCACCGAAAAAGACCGGAATCTCCTGACCGAGGCGGTCAGGGGAATCGCCGATCACGATGTCTCCCGTGTGGAGAACGCGGTGCTTTCCCTGGCCGACTTCCGAAAGGGAAAGCCCGACAGAGAGCAGCTCTACCAGGATCTGCGCGATATTCTTCAGCGCTACGGCGACACAGATATCGCCGGAATTGACATTGCGGATTTCTTCATGGACGTCATGGACGCCATGAAGAAGAACAAGATCACGATGCCGCACGGTCTCACCATGCTGGCAAGAGGGCTGACCCATATGGAGGGCGATCTGGCAGAGATCAGTCCGGACATCAATATGGCGGAAATCGCCGCTCAGCGAATCCGCTCCTCTTACATGGAAAGCTTTGACTGGAAGGATGCGCTCAGTCACAGCGGGCAGGACCTTCTCCACGCCGCCAGAGACTCCGCGAAGCTTCCCTCCCTGATGAGCCGCATCATGAAGGAATACCTGAACGGCCAAAGCCGGGTCAACCTGGAGCTGAAGACCTCGAAAAATCTCGCCTGGCTGCTCCGGAAGCTCGTTCAGAACATCGTCATCGGCATGTGGGTGGTCGCGCTTCTGATCTCATCCAGCATTCTCTGTCTCACGGATATGCATCCGAAGATATTCGGAATGCCTCTGCTCGGTTTCCTCGGATATTCCGCCGCAGGCGCCATCGTGCTCTTCGTCGTGATCCGGCACTTCGCCACAAAGCAGAAATGACCGTGAACAGCGACAGTTAAAGCGCCTTCTTTTTCTCCTCGGCGAGAAGCTTCATCTCTCTCGCGTTGTCCCGCACGGCGCGGGTGATCTCGGCGCCGCCCAGAATGCGCGCCAGCTCCTCCACGGACTCCTCGCTGTTCAGCTCGCGGATCCGGGAGATGGTCGACGCGTTCTCCACGCTTTTCGCAATCTCAAAATGATGGTCCGCCATCGCGGCGATCTGCGCCAGATGCGTGATGCAGATCACCTGATGGCTTCTTCCGATCCTCGCCATCTTCTCCGATACCTTCTGCGCCGTCCTTCCGCTGATTCCGGTGTCAATCTCATCGAAGATCAGTGTCTCCGTATCGTCCTTATCCGCCAGAAGCGTCTTGATCGCGAGCATGATTCTCGAAAGCTCACCTCCGGACACGACGGACGCCAGAGGCTTGACCGGCTCCCCCGGATTGGTCGAGATCAGGAATTCGACCGCGTCATACCCGTTTCTGCTGTAATTTGCGGTTCTGGCAAAGCGGATTTCAAATTCCACCGAAAGGAAGTTCAGCTCCTTCAGGCCTTCCCGGATTCCGGCGGAAAGTTCCGCTGCCGCCTTCTTACGCGCCTCGGAAAGCGTCCGGCAGTCAAGCTCCAGATTCTTTTCGAGCGCTTCCTTCCTGTTCAGAAGTTCCTGCTTCCGCCGGTCGAAATTCTCCATTTTCTCCAGTTTTTTCTTCTGCTGCTCCTGATATGCCAGAACCTCCGCCGTCGTCCTGCCGTATTTGGCCTTCAGGCCGTTGATCAGATCGAGCCTCTTCTCCGTCTCAAAAAATTCCTCCTCGGAAAAGGTAAACTCCGATAAATAGTCCGAGATCTCCCGATTGAAATCATTCAGCAGATTGTCGATATCCGAAATGCTCGCTGCGAATCCCGAGAGCGCCTCATCGTATCCCGCCACCTGCGCCAGCTCCCGGACCGCGCGGCCGGTCATGTCGCCGGCACCGTCCTCGTACCCGGTCAGCCGGTGCACCTCGTTCAGTGACTCCGCGATCTTCCGGCTGTTTGACATGAGGCGGTATTTTTTCTCCAGTTCCTCCTCTTCGCCGGGGGTGAGCGCGGCGTCCTCGATCTCACTGATCTCGTACTTCAGAAACGAAAGCTCCCGCTCTCTCTCCTTCTCATCGATCTCGTATTCCTTCAGCTCCTCGCACACCGCTCGCCATGCCTGGTAGGAATTCTCCACCTGCGCAAGCGGCGCGGCGAGAATATCCTGTCCATACTCATCCAGAATCTCCAGCTGATTCTCCGGATACAGGAGCTTCTGGTGCTCATGCTGCCCGTGAATATCCAGAAGCAGACTCGATATCTTCCGGATCCTCGCGGCCGTCGTCACCTCTCCGTTCAGGCGGCAGATGCTTCTGCCGTCCGTGATCTTCCGCGTGATGATCAGCTGTCCCTCTTCCGTCTCTACGTCCATGCCCTGAAGGCGACGCAGAACTGCAGGATTCTCAATCTGAAAAACAAGCTCGACAAGGCAGGCTCCGGCCCCCTTGCGCAGCATTTCCTTCTGCAGCTTGTGGCCGAGCGCCAGATTGATCGAACCGATCAGGATGGATTTTCCGGCTCCCGTCTCTCCGGTCAGTATATTCAGTCCCGGGCCGAAGGCCACCTCCGCCTCATCGATCAGCGCCAGATTTCTGACATGAAGCTCTGTAAGCATTTTTTCTACCTCCTGTCTGCTGCCGTCTCAGCGGAAACCTGCAGGTCTCCGCCGCGGCTCAGAATTTTTCCAGCAGCTTCTGAAACTTGTCTCTCACGCTCAGCGCCTCATCCGCGCCCCGTGCGGCACAGAAAATGGTATTGTCACCTGCGATGCATCCGACGATCTCCTCCCAGTTCATCTCATCAATGACGGCGGCAGCCGCCATCGCCATCCCGGAAGCGGTGTGAACCACCAGCAGGTTTCCCGCCACGTCGACCGCCGTAACCGCGTCTCTGAGCATCCGCACATAGCGCCCGGCGGTATCCTTCGCCTGGTTCTGAAGAAGCGTATACCGCAGATGGCCGTTCTCTCCGGCCACCTTGGTGAGCTTCATGTCACGGATATCTCTCGAGACGGTTGCCTGCGTCACGTCAAAACCGTTCTCCTGCAGCCTTCTGGCAAGTTCCTCCTGTGTGTCGATCTCATATTCATGGATCAGTCTTAATATCTCCGTCTGTCTCTCAAGCTTCACCCGAATCCTCCATCCGTGAAATACATCCCGGCGTCTGCACGCACCCGCGCCGCTGCAGCTTCATTGCGTTCATATTCCCTCATATCTTCCGCTGCCGTCGGGTACGCACCCGTGCTGTTTCTGCGGTTTCCCGGTCTTCTTCTTCAGATATGACTCATTTTTCTTCTCAGCGTACCGAGAAAGCTGTCATTATGAATCTTCGTAATCTTCACGTCCTTGTCCGCGCGGACAATCACGACACTGTCCCCGGTGACCATCGGCGCCTTACGGTCTCCGTCGAAGTACGCCATCGCATGCTCGGTCGTATTGTCCCTCCCGGGCCCGAGCCTCACGGTAATTCTGTTTTCTTCCGGAAGAATGATACTTCTGGTATTCAGGGTATGAGCGGCAATGGGCGTCATCAGGAACAGATGCGCCTCCGGCGAAATCAGCGGGCCTCCTACAGACAGGCTGTACCCGGTCGATCCGGTCGGAGTGGAAATGATCATGCCGTCCGCGCGATAGGAATTCAGAAATGCGTCATTGACATAGTTTGTAATTGAGATCACATGCATCGAATTCTCCCGCCCGATCACGATATCGTTCAATGCACGTTCTTCACTGATCAGCATGCCCTCGTGATAGACCCTCCCGCGGAGCATCATGCGGGATTCAACCTGATATCTTCCCTCCAGCAGAGCATCCAGCGCCGGAAAAATGGAATTCCGGTCAATCTCGGTCAGATACCCCAGCGTTCCCAGATTGACGCCGAGGAGCGGGATCTGCCTGTCCACCACGTCATCCGCGGCGCGGATCAGAGTTCCGTCGCCGCCGAGCACGATGATGCCGTCGGTATCCTCCGGGATATCATCCGGCTCGGTATTGCGGCGTCCCGACCCGGGGACGGCGCTGTCGCTGTGAACCGCGGCCTTACCGCCGCGATTCACGATATATCTTACAATCGAGTCCGTGATGCTCCGATCTGGATCCTTGGCAAGGTTCGTGATGATAAAAAAATTCTTCATTGCTGTCATGGATTTCATTTCTCCGCTTTCCTGTCAAGGGCACCGTGTGCGGCCGCTACCGTATCCCGGATCATATTCTCCGTGATCCGGCTGCTGCCGCTGCCGTCAGCGTATTTTCTAAGATAGATCAGATATTCAATATTGCCCTCCGGCCCCTTGATCGGTGAAAAATCAAGTTTCTCCGGCCAGAGCTGTATTTCGGCGGCAAAGGAAACAATCGTCCGGATTACTTCCTCATGCACCTCCGGATCCCGGACGACCCCCTTCTTTCCAACCTTCTCCCGACCCGCCTCGAACTGCGGCTTGATCAGACACGCCAGCTCTCCTTCCGGCTCCATCAGTTCCTTCACGGCAGGCAGCACCTTGGTCAGCGATATGAAGGAAACGTCCACCGATACGAACGAGGGCCTCTCCTGGATATCATCCGCCGTCACATAGCGGATGTTTGTCTTTTCCATTACGACGACTCTGGGATCCTCGCGGAGCTTCCAGTCCAGCTGTCCGCGTCCCACATCCACCGAATATACCTTGACCGCACCGTTCTGGAGCATGCAATCGGTAAAGCCTCCCGTAGACGCTCCCACATCCATGCAGACTCTTCCGGAAAGATCCAAGGCGAAGCTCTTCACCGCCTTATCCAGCTTGAGCCCTCCCCGGCTCACGAAGGGAAAAAGATCCCGTCCCTTCATCGTGATTTCCGCCGTCTCCGCAAACGTCATCCCGGGTTTATCCTCCCTCTGCCCGTCCACAAAAATCTCACCGGCCATAATCAGCACCTTTGCCTTTTCCCGCGAGGGGGCCAGTCCTCTTTCTGTCACCAGTATATCCAGGCGTTTCTTCGCCACGCTTCTTTCCTCCCATCATGATACAAAATATATTCGCCGGAACTGCCCGGCATGCCGATTTTACGCGAAACCCGCGCAAAAGACCGCCTGCCATTTTGAGACCGGCAAAACTGTAAAATTCCGACTCTTCTGATCATGACGTGAACGATGATCCGCCGTCAGTTTTCACGATTTCACAGATTTTCCGATAAACCGTCTCCGCGTCAATGCCCGCCGTGCGCATCTGGGAATCCCGTCCCGCGTGATGAATGTATGTATCCGGGACCGCGATAATTTCCACATGTACCGGATTCTCCCGCGGCATGCTTTTCATCTCGTCGAGAACCTGCTCTCCGAAACCGCCGCACCTGACATTTTCCTCCATCGTCACAAAGAGGCCGTGGTCACAGGCAAGCTGCCGCAGAAGCTCCCTGTCAATCGGTTTGACAAACCGCATATTCACAACCGTGGGATTCAGACCGTCCGCTTCCAGACGTCCGGCAATCTCCGCCGCCTCCGCCACCATGGAGCCCACTGCGAGAAGTGCGATTCCCCTGCCCTTTCGTATGACCTCCGCCTTCCCGAGAACAATTTCCCCGCGGCACTCCATGAGACCGCTGCAGGCAGCTCCCTTCGGATACCGTATGGCAATCGGTCCGTGAAAGGCGACGGCAAACTTCATCATGTCGGAAAGCTCCCATTTGTTCTTCGGCGCCATCACGGTCATTCCCGGAAGCATCGTCAGATAGGACAGATCAAAAACGCCCTGGTGGGTCTTTCCGTCAGCGCCGACAAGCCCGCCCCTGTCGATCGCAAAAACAACATGCAGCCCCTGCATGCAGACATCGTTCATGATCTGATCAAAGCCGCGCTGCAGGAAAGAGGAGTAGACCGCAAAGACGGGAATGAGTCCTCCGAGGGCCAGGCCCGCGGAAAAGGTCACTCCATGCTCCTCGGCGATCCCGACATCGAAGAACCGGTCCGGAAAACGATTTGCAAAGCGTTTCAGACCCGTTCCCTCCTTCATCGCCGCGGTGACCGCCACGACATCCGGATTCCGCTCTCCCATCTTCACCATGACCGTGGAAAAAATATCCGTCCAGGATACAGCTCCCCTGCTCTCCGGGATTCCGGTGGCGACATCGAACGCGCCGGTTCCGTGGAAGCGGGACGGATGCCGGACAGCCGGAGCATAGCCGTGACCCTTCTCGGTCTTTACATGGACAATCACCGGTCCGTTGATCCGCTTTGCATCCTCAAAGATGCGGATCATTGCGGAGATATTGTGGCCATCTACGGGTCCCAGGTAGGTGAGGCCCATATTCTCGAACAGCATGCCGGGAATGACGAGCTGCTTGATGCTGTTCTTCGTCTTCCGGATGCGCTCAATCATCTCATCGCCGCCGTGGAGCTTCTCGAGCTTCCCGGTCACCTGCTCCTTCAGATCCGTATACGCGTGCGAGGTCCGGATAGTCGCGAGATAATCATGCATTCCGCCGACATTTCCGGAAATTGACATATTGTTGTCATTCAGTATGATGATAAAATTTGTCTTCAGCTGTGCGGCGTTATCGAGTGCCTCATACGCCATGCCGCCGGTCAGCGCTCCGTCTCCGATCACGGAGACAACTGTGTACTGCTGCTTTCTGAGGTCTCTCGCCCGGACATAACCCAGTCCGGCGGAGATGGAATTCGAGCTGTGGCCCGCGTCCCAGGAATCACAGCTGCTCTCTTCCCGTCTCGGAAAACCGGATAGCCCGCCCTCCTGCCGCAGCGTACAAAAGCGGTCCTTCCGTCCGGTCAGAATTTTATGCGTATAGGACTGATGCCCCACATCCCACAAAATCTTGTCCTTCGGAAGATTCAGTACATAATGCAGCGCAATCGTCAGCTCAATCGATCCCAGATTTGACGCGAGGTGGCCGCCGGTCCTGCTGACAGACGAGATCAGGAACTGACGGATTTCATCCGCCAGCTCCGGGAGCCGGTTTGCCGGAATCTTCTTCACATCATTCGGTTTCTTGATTTTTTCCAGCATTATCCTGCACCCCCTCAGCATTTCCTTGCAGTAACTGCCCTGCAGATCTCCGTTCCGATTCCGCTTTGTCCCTGTTCACACGCACTCGGAATCCGTCTTGTCCCTGTTCACACATACTCGGAATCTGTCTTGTCTTTGTTCACACCCATTCGAATCCGTCTTGTCCCTGTTCACACCCATCCGGAATCCGTCTTGTCCCTGTTCACACCCATCCGGAATCCGTCTTGTCCCTGTTCACACCCATCCGACAGGATCGGCCCTGCCATCCGGGCACGTCATGAACCGTACCGTCTACTTGCTCCTGGAAGCCATACGGATGAGAAGCTCCCTCAGGAATTCCTTCTCACCAAGCATGCTGTCCAGAAGTCTCACCGCGGCATCCGTCTGTTCCTTGACCGTCTTCCGCGCGCCGTCCAAGCCCCGGAGCGTGACATAAGTTGTCTTGTCGTTCTTCGTATCCGATCCGACAGGCTTGCCCAGTTCCTCCGTGGTTCCGGTCACGTCCAGAATATCGTCCTGAATCTGGAAAGCCAGACCGATCCGGCTTCCGATCTCCTTCATACATCCGGTCTCAGTCTTGTCCGCGCCCGCCAGAGCAGCCCCGATCATCAGCGGAGCCTCAATCAGCGCGCCTGTCTTGTGGAAATAGATATAATCCAGGCTCTCCTTAGACAAGGCGGAAACGCCGTTTTTGTCATTCTCCACGTCCACACTCTGACCGCCGAGCATCCCGTACAGACCGGTTTCCGATGAGAGGATCTCCAGCGCGCGCACAACCCGCTGTGGGTCCTCTGTGTGCCGGAAGGCCTGAAGAGCCGTCTCGTAGGCGTAATTCAGCAGAGCGTCTCCCGCCAGTATCCCGATCGCCTCTCCGTAAACCGCATGGGTCGTCTTCCTGCCCCGGCGAAGCGCATCGTTGTCAATGGCGGGAAGATCATCATGCACCAGTGAATGCGTGTGAATCATTTCGATGGCAGCCATAAAAGGCTCCACGGCCGTCCCGTGTCCTCCGAACATCCGATAGCTTTCCATCATCAGAATCGGACGGATCCGTTTGCCCCCGATCCGGATGCTGTAATTCATCGCCTCCGCCAGCTTTCCGGGGACCGCATCTTCCCCCGGCAGATAACGCTCGATTATGTCATTTGCCCTGTCTCTGCGCTTCCTCAATTCCTCGTCAAAATTCACTTAGCTCACCATCTTCGCTTATCTGAAGCATTTTCTTCTCAACGGTATCAATTTTCTCGCGGCTGGATTTCAGAAGGTCCATCCCTTCCTTGTATATCGCAAAGGATTCCTCCAGCGGGATGTCCCGATTTTCCAGTCTCGCGATCAGTTCATCCAGTTTTTGAAAAGATTCTTCCAGAGTCAGCTCCTTCTTCTCCTCAGACCCCATTCAGACCTCTCTCCTTCTCTTCTTCGTATCTGTGACGCTGCTGTGGATGACTCCGTCCGTAACCTCAAGCAGCAGCTCATCTCCCGGCTTTACCTGCTCCACGGAAAAAATATTCCTGCCGCCCGCGTCCTCTGCATAGGAATACCCCTGGTTCAGCTTCCGAATCGGCGACAGGCCGTCCAGCTGCCGGATCAGCAGCTCCAGACGGTGCCTCCTGTCCTCCGTGATCTGCTCCGAACGGTCCCGCAGCAGGCGCAGCTGATCGTTCCACCGCCTCTTCGTCTCACCGAGAATCCGGTCCTCGCGCTCCTCCAGCCGCTCCTCCAGATCGGCAAGGCGCTGCTTCTTCTCCCGAAGCTGATTCGCCGGACTCAGATACCGGATCTTTGCCCGGTCCGCCGAAAGCCGGTCTCTGGCTCCGGAAAGGCTTCTCTCCATGTCAGAAACCATCCGGTCGCGATATTCCTCCATACGCTGAAGGATCTCCCGCACATCAGCTACCGCAAGCTCTGCGGCGGCCGATGGGGTCGGAGCCCGGAGATCCGCGACATAGTCCGTGATCGTCGTATCCGTCTCATGACCCACGGCAGAGATAATCGGCGTCTGACAGTCGAAGACCGCCCGCGCGACCTCTCTCTCGTTAAACGCCCACAGATCCTCGATGGATCCGCCGCCCCGACCGACGATGATACAGTCCACCCCAAGCCGGTCCAGCGTCTCAATTCCCCGGACAATGCTAGGTACTGCGCCCTCGCCCTGTACCAGGGCCGGATACAGAATCAGCTGAATAAAAGGATTTCTCCGCAGTGAGATATTGCGGATGTCCTGAATCGCCGCGCCCGTCGGCGCCGTTACAATTCCGAGTGTGCGGACGTACTTCGGAATCGGGCGCTTATATTCCGGAGCGAACATTCCCATATCCTCCAGCTCCTGCTTCAGCTTCAGGAACTGCTCGTACAGAGCACCCGCTCCCTCCAGCTCAATCTTCTTTGCGTAGAGCTGATATTTTCCGTCTCTGGTATAAACCTCGATCGGCCCTGTCACAACAACGCGGTCGCCGTCCTTCATCAGAAATCCCAGCCCGCCCCTCCGGTCGCCCGAGAACATGACGCAGGAAATGGCGGACGATGCGTCCTTCAGTGTAAAATAAATATGGCCGGAGCGGTGATATTTGCAGTTGCTGACCTCACCCTTCACCGATATCATGCGCAGCGCAAAATCCTGCGCAAACATATTCCGGATGTATGCATTCACCTGTCCGACCGAATATATATTATGATTCAATACAGATCATTCCTTTTCTTCCCGCGCGATCTGCCCGAGAACGCCGTTCACAAAGGAACCGGACTCCTCCCCGCCGTAATGCTTCGCAAGTTCCACCGCCTCATCGATTGCCACGCCGGTCGGAATATCCTCGTCATACAGAATCTCATATACCGCGAGCCGCAGGACACTGAGATCAACCTTGGCCATGCGGGAAGTCTTCCAGTTCCTGGACGCCTCGTTCAGCTTCGCGTCAATCGCCGGCAGCTTTTCGAGAATCCGGGACAGCTTTTCGCGGATATACTTCTCGTCCTCCATGGTCACATCCTCTGCGTTGGCGAAGTCAGGATTATTCTCCCTCTCCTCCTCCTTATCCTCATAGGAGGCATAGGGCATCTCAACAAGCCCTCCCCGCATTTCATCCAGGTACAGGGTTACCTGATCGTTCATCTCTTCTTTGTCGGCAAACTGCTTCATGAAAAGGAGACGAAAAATAGTCTCTCTCAGCTGGGTACGTATCATTCTCTCAATATCTCCCGATCTAATTATTCCGTCACAACCTCTGTCAGCCGCCTTCTGCGCAGATATTTACTTATCCTTATCTACCTGTACATCGGCGACGCTTACATTCACATCCGCAACCTCAAAGCCGGTCATCGTCTCCAGAGCATTCTTCACTCTCTCCTGAACCTTCTTTGTCGTCTCCGGAATATTATATCCGAAGCGCATGATGATGATAATGCTCGCCCGGATCACCTTCTCCTGAAGCTCAATCCGGACGCCCTTGGCCAGAGCGCGCGCACCCGCGCGCGATGCCTTTGCATGCGTGATCCCGCCTCCCAGACATGCCACGCCGTCATTCTCGGTTGCTGCCAGAGCGGCAATGGTCGCGATCACCTCATCCGCAATCTGTACAGTCCCGACCGTGTGATCATCATAAATCATGTATGTGTTCTGCTTTTCCTTAGATCCCTTCTGTGACATTTATGCCTCCTTCATACCCTCGGCCTGTTCTTCTGCCGCCTGTCCCGGATGCCTGTCTCTTTCGGATACCGGAATTTATTCCAATTATACCAAACACAGCTGTCTTTGTGAACCGTTCTTGCATAATCATACTATATGAATACTGTTCACGGTTTAATTACCAGGCAGGAATTTCACAGCGCCTTTGCCTGAGCATTACTGGCTGTTAAAAGTTTTATCCGCAAATCCTCCATCGGGTAAATAGCGAGGACTGTATGACGAAGGCGCTCGCGCCTGAGGAGTTCCGCAGCTTCAATAAATAAGGATAAAACTTTGTTACAGCCAGTTTGCGAATGGCAACCGTGCTGTGAAACTCCTGCCTTTCAAATGTATCGTTAACGATAAACTGTTCACACAACTAACCGGGCGAGGATTCCACAGCGCCTTTGCCTGAGCATTACCGGCTGTTAAAAGTTTTATCCGTAAATTCTTCATTACAGACATACCGTGAATAAGGAACAGCATCAGTTCCTCGAAAACTCCGTCAGCACCAGGCCCTCGTTCCGGTCCAGAACCATCCCCACAGACCAGGAATTGACAAAGAGCAGAAGCGGCTGCCCCTTCATATCCTCTACCTTCTTCATGTCTGAGGTTCCGACGATATGGTCCAGATCCACCTCGTGCCAGTTCTCAATCCAGCGGATATATTCATAGGGGAGCATCTCAAGACGGATGTCCACATTGTATTCATTTTCGATCCGGAACTTGAGCACATCGAACTGAAGAACACCGACAACGCCGACGATGATCTCCTCCATTCCGCCGTGAATCTCCTGAAAGACCTGAATCGCGCCCTCCTGCGCGATCTGGCGGATTCCCTTCACGAACTGTTTTCTCTTCATCGAGTCAATCAGCGTAACCCTCGCGAAATGCTCGGGCGCAAAGGTCGGGATGCCTTCGAAACGGAACTTTTTGCCAGGCGCGCACACCGTGTCCCCGATCGAAAATATACCCGGATCGAAAACGCCGATGATATCTCCCGCATACGCCTCGTTCACCACGTGGCGGTCGTCCGCCATCATCTGCTGCGGCTGCAGAAGCCGCATCTTCTTGTCGCCCTGCACATAATAGATCTCACGGTCCGCTTCAAAGCGCCCCGAGCAGATGCGCATGAAAGCGAGCCGGTCCCTGTGATTCTTGTTCATATTCGCCTGAATCTTGAAGACAAAGGCGGAAAAATCCTCCTGCATCGGATCGATCAGGCCTTCGTCGGACATCCGTGCCAGCGGAGGCATCGTCATCTTCAGGAAGTGCTGCAGGAAGGTCTCCACGCCGAAGTTTGTAAGAGCCGACCCGAAGAAAACCGGGGAGAGCTTTCCGGCGGTCACCTTCTCCTGGTCGAATTCCTCCGCCGCACCGTTCAGAAGCTCCATCTCCTCCTCCAGCTGCTCCTTCTGGTCCTCTGTAATGACATCCAGAAGATGCGGATCATCGAGAGAAATCTCTTCTTCCTTTCCCTCCTTCGTCCCCTTCATGGTATCAGAGAAGGTCAGAACCTTGTTCGTGTTGCGGTCATAAACGCCGCGGAAGCTCTTTCCGGAGCCGATCGGCCAGTTGACCGGACATGTCGGAATCCCGAGCTCCTTCTCGATCTCATCGATCAGATCAAAGGTATCTCTCGCATCCCGGTCCATCTTGTTGATGAAGGTAAAAATCGGGATGTGGCGCATGGCGCATACCTTGAACAGCTTTCTGGTCTGCGGCTCCACGCCCTTGCCTCCGTCGATCACCATCACCGCGGAATCCGCGGCCATCAGCGTACGATAGGTGTCCTCCGAGAAATCCTGATGTCCCGGTGTGTCCAGAAGGTTGATGCAGTAGCCCTCGTAATTGAACTGAAGAACCGACGAGGTGACGGAAATACCCCTCTGCTTCTCAATCTCCATCCAGTCCGAGACCGCATGCCTTGCCGTCGCCTTTCCCTTGACGGAGCCCGCCAGATTGATCGCGCCGCCGTACAGCAGGAATTTCTCCGTCAATGTCGTCTTACCGGCATCCGGGTGGGAAATAATCGCAAAGGTACGTCTCTTTTGAATCTCTTTTCTATAATCAGCCACGTTCTATACTCCTAATCCGATCGCAGAGTCCTCGCACGGACCGCAGGATCCATCCATTCCACGCGGTGTTTCGCGCGGCGCAATATACAGCAGCCCCACGCGGCATTCCGCGTGCGGCGTTCCGGTCTAAACCTTATAAATATAGCACAGGGAAAGTTTTTCCGTCAATGCTTGAAAGAATTGCCGGAGGCCCGGTCGGTTGAGAGCAATGTCAAAGGGGCCACCCGCACAGCCAGCCAGTTGTGCAGATCACCCCTTTCATAATAAGTGAATCGAAATATGTGAATATTGGAAGTATTCGTGTCAGGCAATCATATCTGATGCGCAATACGCACACAACGAATAACGGCTCATTCAGATTCCGGATGAGGATTCATCCTGTCCGCATCGGTAATTTCCCGGATCACGCGGCATGGCACTCCCGATCCGTCAGCGTTCCATCCTGCTTGACATAGGGATTTCTCTCCTGCCAGCAAAACGGATGCATGGGAGTAAGAAGCGATACCCCGGGTCCGAAGAAGACATTGTCGCCTATGGTCACCGGACAGCAGTCCACAATAACTGTCATCGTTTTCCCTCACGCACAAGAAAGAACAGACAGTTCTCCTTATCGCTCCTGGAAGATCTCAATCGACTCTCCGGCCTTCCCTCTTACGAATGCGACCCGGATATTCATCTTCGGTTCCGTATCCAGCACCAGATCAACCGGTTCGGAATCAACCGGAAGTCCCTCCTTGCGGAAAATCTCAACTGCTTCATCCGCATTCTCGACGGTCAAAGCCAGATGACCGATCACACCATCTCCGCGTTTCGGATCCGCATTGTCCCACAACTCAATCGAGCCTGTTCCGGTATCAATCATCGCCATATTGCCCAGTCCTTCGACGTAACATCCGGCTGTTTTCCTGAATCCAAGAACGTTGCAATAGAAATTGACAACCTCGTCCATCTCTTTTTTTCCATTACAATTCAATGCCACATGATTCATGCCTGTAATTGTACTCAAAGCTGTTCTCCTTTTTATAAGATGCATTTTTTGCCGACTATCTGGTACCTATATTCAGCACACCGAGAAAACCGCAGGATCTCTTGATCAGAGCGCTGAATCGCTATCCTTCTTTATTATAGGCAACCGGAACAATAAGGTCAACGATGCATGATCGTATAATCACCGCCTGCGATCTGTCGAGATATTCCGGAAAGACAGTGATATAATAGTTTTATTACGGAAAATTGTCCAAAAAATATCAGTCTTCTTCGACGAATCGCAGGACCTAATTTCTTTCATTTGACTAAAGTGAAGCTCCCACTCCCAAATCCCCGAAGGGATTTGAAAGGGGCCTCTTTTGAGCCCGCCGCTGAACCTCAGCGGGCCGGTTTCCGTTAATCACCATGACGGAAATACCTGAAAGATATGTCGTGAGATTCTCAGCGCGGATCAGGGCCCGGTATTGCTTCCCGTCCGCGTGACGCGGATCCATGTGCATATCTTTGTCGGATGCCGCCAGACACTGCGTCACACAGTCCCCTGCTTCGTGATCCTCGTCCACAGGAAAAAGCATGTTGCCTGACGGCATGAATACTGATGTTTGCGAGTAACAAATCGTTTCTTTGCTTACAGATGAAAAACTGCCTGATACCCCTTCCGGAACAGTTACGCAAATGACGGGCGTGGGCCCTGCATCCGTTCCGCCGGAGTGATCTTCTTCGTCAGCGTGTATGCGTCCCGCCATGCGTTGCGGCCGGCGTTTTTCGCAGTCCTCTTTTTCTGCACCACAGGGTCTCTCCGCATCCACGCGGGCAGCCGTTCTGTACGGATGCCCATCGCCCTTCTTGCTATTACAAAGGAGGCGGCTTCGTGGATGGTGAGGCCAAACCTCCGCATATACTTCATCTTACCAATCTGTGAAGTATACGCCGGGTTTACAAAGGCGCACGCCACTCCATTACGAAGTGCCTTGCCTTCGGCAAGCCAGGTAATAGTATCCGCGGAGAAAAGGCTGATATGGCGGTTCTGTTTCTTTCCTCCATACAGGTGCGGTTTGGATTTCATTGACAGGCTCTCCATCGCGAAGGGTTTGTGTGACTCCCTGCATATGGCAAAAACCTGGTCCAGCGCCTTAGATACGGACTGTTCGTTGCTTCCGGACTTTCCTGTTACATCAATGGGAATGACCAGGTGCCGCAGAAGGTTGCCGCTTCCGTCTGTCTCTGTTACAGCGAGACAGTCGTAGTTGGAATCAACCCCGACACACCCGTTGCTGTAATCGTCATTGATGCGTTTATTCGAAACAGCTTCTATCATGCATTTGACGATGAAGGACTGGCCGTGGATCTCAATGCTCCACGTGACCGCATTCCGTTCCGGCTTCTTTACTGTTACGGCGTGGTCAACATCCGGCTGTCCGTAAGGAAAAACAACGTTTGGAATCGCGATGGTTCTTTTTCCAGTCTGTGACCGGTAAGAGAGTGTATGTGACAACGGGTCGTAATGGAAGAGGAAGTTCCCGCCGTCCGCGTCCTGTCTCCCGGAAATCGTAAGAGCTTTATTCCTGCGTTTCCTAAAACCGGACAGCCATACATCATGCTGGTTTTCATATACGGTAGACTGTTTTCGGAAAAAGTCTTTCCTTCCGTAACAGATATGAGCGTCCTTGTCCTCCTTCATCAGGGAGATCTTGTGCTCCAGACGGTTTTTGCACAAAACAAGGGCCTTGATGGCTCCGGACAGCTGCCTGATCTTCGGACGGAGATAACGGATCTCAAAAAGATAGTCGTTTTCATAAACGGATACGGTTTTCCCGAAATAAGTGATATACCACTTTCCGTCCCTGTAAACCTCAATCGGGTTGGAACACGGGGCAGGAATACGGCGGCCGGCCTTTTTGGCTTTCGAACGTTTGACGAGGGATGCCTGCATATTGTTGAGCGCTTTCAGCCTTTTCTTTTTGTCCTTAATCTTGGCTGTGATGTCATCGACGTCTGACTCGGCCCTGTCAAGGTTCATCTGTTTCAGTTCCTTGACAGACCGGATCGCGGCGTTGGCAGAGCGGAGCGCACTGTTTGTGAAATGGTCTTCTGTGCCGAATGCTTCCTTCAGCTGCAGGTGCACCGATTTCGGTTGTTTTTTCCGGAGCTCCGCATTTTCCTTTCTGCGGAGGTCAGGCTTGTCCGCTGTCTTCTCCGCTTCTTTCTCTGAAGCGCACGATACGGACTTCCTTCTGGTGACCGTGCGTTTGATTTGGTTGAACAGGGCGATATCATTCCTGATTGTATCCACTTCCTTCTGGCTTAAGGAAGCAAACAGGATATGCCGCGAAAGCAGCGTTTTTTTCATGCAAAAAAGCCTCCGAAATACATTTGGTGTATATTTACATTATATCGTATATATGCTATTGTACAAGTGATTTATAACACATTGGTGGTGATTATTTTAGAGGGGACAGGACATGACAGAATACACACATGGTCCTCACGCTGTTTATGCTTTGGAATACCATATCGTCCTCGTTGTAAAGTATCGGAAACCATGCCTTACCGGGGAAGTCGCCGAAGCATGCAAACGGGAGTGTACAAGGATATTGGAGCATTACGAGGGGAAAATTCTGCAGATGGAGACAGATGTGGATCACGTCCACATCCTGGTATCCCTTGGGACAAAATACTCTATCAAGGAAATCGTCAATGTGCTGAAGGGTGTTTCGGCAAGAATACTCCGCCGTGATTACGGAGAAACGATCCGCAAGTATCTGTGGAAGGATTCGTTCTGGAGTGACAGTTATTTTATCGCAACCTCAGGAGGTGTTACTTTGGACGTATTGAAAAGATATGTGGAAGAGCAGGGCCGCCCAAAACGGCATTACAACAAGCGTGCAAAAACAGCCGATTCATCCCCGGCCAAATGAAACATTTGGCTGGGGTCTTCTCGGAAAGTTTTGATAAACCCGGAGACATTCTGAAGTCAGAATGACGAATACTTCGATGTTTCTGTCTCAGGGAAATGTCCTTTGTATAGATGTAAGAGGTGAACAGAATATGGAAAAGAATAAAAAGATACAGAACACAATTGAGCAGTACAAAAAACAGAATAACTACGATCTCATGACGGAGTCGGGCCGACACCTTTTCCTTGACTTTGACCAGGAACAGATCATCCGACGGAATCAACTGGAAGCGGATGACTCCTCTATCTCTTTCCGGTACCTTTCCTTCCCGGCACGCATTCTCCGGGATACCGGCGAGGTGCAGATTGAGTCGCCCTGGCCTTCGATGATCTCCTCCACGGCGCCGGAAGCGGCGGATCATGCGATAGACAAGTCTTACAAATCATCCCTGGGGAATGATACAAAATACACACCCCTCAATGCCGCACAGGAGAACGGCACAGGGATCGGCTTCCGCAAGGCGTCCCCGGGAATATCCATGACAGTATACGAGATGTTCACCTATTCTATGGAGCACGATACACCGGTTCTCTCCGGCGAATGGGCATCTGTTTCAAAGCTCGGCGGCATCATCGGCGCCTATCACGCAAGTTCACTCGTCTCCGACCGTGAAAAGGCTCTCTTCGCGGGGAAAACCAGTGAGCTGAAGGATGCCTGTCTCGCGGTTCACGGTTCTCCGTCGCCCGGAAGTGCGGACGTAAGCGCCGTTCTCCCGGTGTTCGACAATTTCCCCGTGTGGTTCCAGTTCTGGGACGGCGACGACGAATTTCCTGTGAACTACCAGTTTCTCCTGGATCAGAACGCCCTGCATTTCATCCGTTATGAGACGGTCTGGTACCTGATCGGCACCGTCCGCGATTATCTCGAGGATTATATTCACGGCAGCACCCGCCGCACATAAAACGAGATAAAACGCGCTGCGCGGGTTTTATCTCGCTATCGCGAAGCTCGCCGCACACGCATACTTCGCATTCGGCTGCGGCTCACTGTTCGCGTAAAAAAAGATCACCGTTTCCTCCGCCCGGTCTGCCACTGCACCCGGGGCTCCGAAGAACCGGTGATCTTTTTTATGCATCTTTCGACGTGTACCTTTCAGAATACTGCCTGATTTACGTGACAGCTCCGGGCGCTCCTGCCATACAGGACGCTCCGGCTGTCCCTGTTACGCCGCAGTTCCGTCAGCTCCTGTGGTGCTTCCTTCTCCCGGGCCTGAGCCGCCGGTTTCTGCGCCGCCGGTTCCTGCCCCGCCGTTATCCGTGGTTCCCGAACCGCCGGTTCCCCCTCCGCCGTTGTCCGCAGCGCCGGAATTTTCCGATCCTCCGGTTCCTGTCCCCGGATCCGCGGTTCCCGGATCTGCTCCGGTATTGGCCGTTCCGGAATTTGTTCCCGTACCGCCTCCCGCGTCTCCATTTCCATTGTAGCTCTCTGTGCCGGAGCCTCCTGCCGTGCCTCCGCCATAATCGCCCTGGCCATAAGTTTCCGTTCCTCCGGATCCGTTCTCATCTTCGTAATACGAGTTCTGAGAATTGTCGTATCCGCCGGAATACGTGTTCCCGCTGTCCGTGCTGTACGAATAAGTGCTGCCATTATCCGTGCTGTCATAGGAACCGCTGCTGTCTGCGGATGTTCCCGTATCCGAGCTTGCGGAAGCGGCTGCCTTTTTGGCAGCTTCCTTCAGAGATTCGCTGAGCTTCTTATTATACAGGTAATGCTGAAGATATGCGCTGTTGATCTCAAGGTCAGGAACCAATACAGACATTCCGCTGATGGTCTGGGAGGTGTAGCCGCCGTCTACCGGTATCCGGTAGCTCTTGGAATTCAGCTCCAGATTTCCGCTGAACACTGTCTTGACATACTTCAGGATCTCCTTATTGCTGAGGTCCGTCTCGAAATACGGGATCAGATCGCTGACCATGCTGAGAATCTTGGTAACACTCGACTTCTGTGCGTTTTTGAACACGGCGGTCAGAAGCTTTCTCTGCCTTTCCGTCCGATCCCAGTCGGAATTGCCGACATATCTCATACGGCTGTAGGTAAGCGCCTGCTCCGGCGTCAGCGAATTCACGCCCGCGGTAAGCCCCCACGCCTCTGTCACAGAAGCGTCGTCCTCAGCTGAACCGAGTCCCTCATTGGCATTCATATAATTCGCCTCGTCCTCGGTCAGTTCAATATCGAGGTTTCCGATCTTCGTCATCGTCTCAAGGAAGCCGTCAAAATCCACGACAACGTTGCCGTCGATCGTAATTCCAAAGTCATCCTCGATCACCTGATCCAGAAGGCTCATTCCGCCGAACACATACGCGGCGTTGATCCGGTTTGCCGAATATCCGGGAATCGGTACATACATGTCGCGCATCAGCGATACCATCGTAATCTTATTGGTATTCGTATTGATCGACGCGATGATCATCGTATCGGAACGGGTGCGAGTATTCTGATCCGCACGCTTGTCCTGGCCGATCAGCAGAATGTTCTTCACGTCATCGCTGGCCATAATGTCAACATTGCTGCCGTTGAAATTGACATCACTTGCATTCATTGTGTCGCTTCCTGCGCTGGAATCCACCTCAAAGGTCTCATCACTCCTTGAGACATATGCCTCGTTTGCTGTATCGACTCTCTTGATGCTGTTCAGCGTTCCCTCCAGGAACAGGAAAAAAATGATCGCAACAGCTGCAAGTACAGCGATAATCAGGATCATGAGCTTGAGAGCTGTCTTCTTACGGTTCTTTCTTTTTCTCCGCTTCCCCGACCCTCTGTGTCTCTGTTCGTCCTTCTGTCCTCCCGCGGACCGCCTGTACTCCCGGCCGTCATCCGTCCCTCTTCCGGACCGCCTGTACTCCCGGCCGTCGTCTGTCTCTCTTCCGGACCGCCTGTACTCCCGGTCGTCGTCTGACTCTCTGCTCATAAGTTTTTCTTCCTTTTAATAATCACTCATGCCTCGCATGCACTCTCACGGTCTTCCGAACCGCATATGTGCACAATAGCAGAATTTATTTTCTCCGTCAAGATCGGATCCGGGACTGCCATCCAGCAAAAACAGGCAGGCTACTGTTCACGGGATATCTGAAAGGCAGGGATTTCACAGCCCTGTTGCCATTCGCAAACTGGCTGTAACAAAGTTTTATCCTTATTTATTGAAGCTGCGGAACTCCTCAGGCGCAAGCGCCTTCGTCAAACTGCAAATCTACTAGGCTCATTTCATTCGCCAAGGGATTTGTATGCGTCGCACGTAAGCGGCCGCAAGCGCCCGCTAAGTGCTCATCGCAAAGTCCTCGCTATTTATTCAATGAAGAATTTACGGATAAAACTTTTAACAGCCAGTAATGCTCAGGCAAAGGTGCTTTGAAATCCTTGCCTGGTCAGCTATGCGTGAACAGTAACCAGGCAGCCGCTGCGGTTTACACACTGCTGAAACGTCAAAGATACTGTAAAATCCCTGCCGTAAAGAGTTGAGCGGTAAACAGTTACGGGCTGCCGCATTGCGGCAGCCCGTGACAGTCCTGCAGCCTCGTACTCAGCTGAGGTGCCAGATGTCTTCATTATACTGTGCGATCGTGCGGTCGGAAGAGAAGAATCCGGCCTTCGCGATATTGACGAGTTCCTTCTTGTACCAGCTCTTGCGGTCATTGAAATCGTCGAACATCTTCTCCTTGGTGCGGATGTAGTCCTCTACATCGAGCAGCGTCATGAACCAGTCCTTGGAGATCAGCTCATGGTGCAGTCTCTCAAGGCTTACCGGATCACCGATCTTCTTCATTTCACTTCCGATGATGAAGTCGACCAGTCTGTGAATGAGCGGAACATTGTCATAATAATCCTTCGCCTTATAGCCTGCAGTCTCATAGAGCTTCACGACCTCTTCTGATTTCTTTCCGAAAATATAAATATTGTCATCGCCGACCAGCTCATGAATCTCAACATTTGCGCCGTCCTCGGTTCCAAGAGTGACGGCTCCGTTCAGCATAAACTTCATGTTGCCGGTGCCGGACGCCTCCTTGGATGCAAGGGAGATCTGCTCGGAGATATCTGCGGCCGGAATGATCTTCTCCGCCTTGGTGATGTTGTAGTTCTCAATCATGACAACCTTGAGATACGGACTCACCTCCGGATCCTTTGTCGTAAGCTCCTGCAGGCAGAGAATCAGGTGAATGATATCCTTGGCGATCGTGTAAGCCGGAGCCGCCTTTGCTCCGAAGATCATCGTGATCGGACGCTTCGGAAGGTTACCCTTCTTGATCTCAAGGTATTTGTAGATCGCGTAGAGAGCGTTCATCTGCTGACGCTTGTACTCATGCAGACGCTTTACCTGTACATCAAAGATCGAGTCCACATCCAGCACGAGGTTCTGTGTCTCATACAGATACTCTGCCGCCTTCTTCTTGTTGTGGTGACGGATTTTTCCGATCTCATCGAGAACCTTCTCGTCATCATAATATTTCATCAGCTTCTCCAGCTCTGTCGCGTCCTTGCGGAATCCGGGTCCGATCAGAGACTCGATATAGGAGGTGAGCTCCGGATTGGAAGCGATGAACCAGCGGCGGAAGGTGATGCCGTTTGTCTTGTTGTTGAATTTCTCCGGATAAAGCTTATAGAAGTTCTTCAGCTCGGACTCCTCGAGAATCTTTGTGTGAAGAGACGCGACACCGTTGACGGAATGGCCGTAATGGATATCCATGGATGCCATATGCACCAGATTGTCCTTGTCGATGATGTAGGTGGTCTCGTCCTTCACCGCCGCCTTGACTCTCTTGTCCAGCTCCCGGATGATCGGAAGAAGATGCGGTACGGCTTCCTCCAGATAATCGATCGGCCATTTCTCAAGAGCTTCCGCGAGGATCGTGTGGTTGGTGTAGGCGCAGGTCTTTGTGACAACGGAAATTGCCTCATCCATGGACAGTCCGCGGGCGGTGAGCAGACGAATCAGCTCCGGAATGATCATCGACGGATGCGTGTCATTGATCTGCACCGCGACATACTCATCCAGCTTATGAATGTCAACGCCTCTTTCGTCAGCTTCTTTCAGGATCAGCTGTGCGGCATTGCTTACCATGAAGTACTGCTGATATACGCGGAGAATTCTGCCGTCCCGGTCGCTGTCGTCCGGATACAGGAAAAGGGTAAGATTCCTCTGGATATCTCTCTTGTCGAAATTGATGCTGTCCGGCTGAACCATGCCGTCGTCAACAGAATCCAGATCAAACAGATGCAGCCTGTTGCACTTTCCGGTCTCATATCCCGGAATATCGATGTCATACATCGTGGATTTCAGGGTAAATCTGCCGAACGGCACCTCGAAGGATTCCGGACGGCGCTCCAGCCAGCTGTCCTTGCGAATCCACGGATTGATCACCTCATGCTGCTTGTTGTTCAGGAATTCCTGGCGGAACAGTCCGTAGTGATAGTTCAGGCCCACACCGTCTCCGCACAGGTTCAGCGTTGCGATCGAATCCAGGAAGCAGGCGGCAAGACGTCCGAGACCGCCGTTGCCCAGCGACGGCTCATTCTCGAGTCCCTCGATGTCCGCAACGCAAAGCTTGTACTTCTTCAGGATGTTGTTCACCTTGTCGTAAAGGCCGAGATTAATCAGGTTGTTGGACAAAAGCTTTCCGATCAGGAATTCGGCGGAGATATAATAGAGCTTCTTCCTGCCCTCTACCTTCGGACGGCCTTCCATCTCTTCCTTGGTGATCTGCATCAGTGCTTCAAAAATTTCTTCCTTCGTGCAGTCCTTCAGCCCTCTTCCGAAACGCACCGCTAGAATCTTTTCGATTCTCTCCTCCATAACGGCATCTGTCGTGTTTACGCTTTTTGCTTCCATTGTTCCCATGCTTTGATTCTCCTTATTCTCTCACATGTCGCTGTCTCAAAGTGTAACTTCTGTATAAAGTTCAGTCCCAATGTTCCTGCTCCGCTGCCGTTCGCACCTGACCGGCTGGGCTGCGATCTCGCCGTTCTCTTGCTTTTCCTGCGGAGCATGGCCGTTTACGCTTTTTTTGTATCTGTTATGTCTTTCTTTTTTGTCTTCGGAAGTCTGTCGCTGATCTCCGTCAGCTCACGGATCCGTCCTGCCGCATGAACATCAAACTGCCCCGGAACAAGCCGCCATTTCCAGTTTTCTCCCATTGTGGACGGATGGTTAATTCTGGCCTCATTGCCGAGCCCCAGATAATCCTGAACCGGAATGACCGCGAGATTCGCGGCACTCAACATCGCAAGCCTTACGAAATCTTCTTCCGGAACAACCCTGTGCCCGAGATACTTCTTCGCAAACGCCCTGCCCCTCCGGTTCAGATTGCGGAACCAGCCGGCGACCGTCTCATTGTCATGAGTGCCGGTGTATACCACACAGTTTTTCTCATAGTGATCCGGCAGATAACCGTTGTCAGGGCTACCGTCAAAGGCAAATTCCAGAACTTTCATGCCCGGATATCCGGATTCTTCTACCATCTCAACCACATCATCGGTCAAAAATCCGAGATCCTCCGCAATGTAATTCTGATCCCCCAGCTCCGCCCGGATGGCGCGGAACAGATCCATGCCCGGTCCCTTCTCCCAGTGTCCTTCTCTGGCGTTCGGCGCGCCGAAGGGGATCGAATAATATCCGGCAAATCCGCGGAAATGATCAATTCTGACGGAATCGTAGAGCTCCGCGCACCGCTTCATCCGGCGGATCCACCAGCGATAGCCCGTCCTTTTATGGTAATCCCAGTCATACAGCGGGTTTCCCCAGAGCTGACCGTCAGCGGAAAATGCATCCGGCGGGCATCCCGCAACTCCCGAGGGCTTTCCGTCACTTCCGAACTGAAAGAGTTCCCGTCCGGCCCAGCAGTCCGCGCTGTCCATCGCCACATAGATCGGAATGTCCCCGATAATGCCGACTCCCCTGCTGTTGGCATACTCTTTCAAAGCCTTCCACTGCTTTGCAAACGCAAACTGCAGGAAGCTGTAGAATTTCACCTCCGGCTCCAGTTCTTTCTCAGCAGCCTTCAGCGCCTCATGGTCCCTGTCCTTCAGCTCCGCGGGCCAGCGGCTCCACTCCTCACCGCCCCGGCTGTTCTTGATTGCCATATAAAGAGCATAATCCGCAAGCCACTCGTGATTCTCCTCACAGAATTTTTCCAGTTCCTCCGAATGCTGAGACGCCTGATCGAACCTGCCGAAGGCCTTCTTCAGAACCTTGAACCGGCTGAAGTAGATTTTCTCATAATCCACATACTCCGGATCCTTACCGCAGTCCGCTTCCACGCACTCCTCTTCAGTCAGGAGCCCCTCCTCTTTCAGCTTGTCCAGCGAGATGTAATAAGGATTCCCGGCAAACGTGGAAAAGGACTGATACGGAGAATCTCCGTATCCGGTCGGGCCGAGCGGAAGAACCTGCCACCAGCTCTGCCCGGCCTCCTCAAGCCGGTCCACAAATTCAAACGCTTCATCCGAGAATCCGCCGATTCCATATCGGGTCGGCAGGGATGAAATCGGAAGTAAAATACCACTTGATCTCATTTTTTACCTCGTTATCCTGTGCTCAAACACTCCGTATTGCCTGTCTCTGCCGGTCACCTGTCTAAAGCAGGTACAAATATCATCGGCAGGGGTTCAGACTCCGATGACCGCCGGTTACAGCAGGCTTCTGACGGAGTCCGCCTCTGAAAGCTCCGCGTCGTAGATGAGGTGTTTCTTTGTATCGTCGCCCATGATCTGTGCCCGCAGCAGCTCCACACTGGATTTCACCATCTTGCGGACCGGCTGTACCACAGTCGTCAGTGACGGATACAGATACCGGGAGAGCTCAATTCCATCGAACCCGACGACGGAAATATCCCGCGGTATCTTCCTTCCGGAATCGTAGATCGCCTTGTAGGCTCCGGTAGCCATCCGGTCCGAGATCACGAAGACTGCAGTGAAATCCGTTCCGGATTCCAGAAGCTTCTTCATGGTCGCATACCCATTTGCCTCCGTATACTCCGGAATGCTGTCATCCAGATACCGGATCAGTTCCGGATCAAGCTCAAGACCGCTTTCATTGATGGCTCTGCGGTATCCTGACTCACGAAGGGAGGCGACGGTGTGATCATGCTTTTTTCCCGCGATAATCGCGATTCTCCGATGTCCCATCCGGATCAGATACCGGACGACCTTGTAGGCCTCCTTCTCGTCATCGATGGACACCGATGAGACATTCATATTCGTCATGTTCACGCTGACTGCGCTCGCGACAGAGCACAGAACAAAAGGAACCTGAATATTCCCCAGTACCGCCTCCGGATAGTCCAGCCTGCCTCCGAGGAAGATCATCCCCTTGAGCCGCTTCTCCTTCGCGATCTCCTCCGCCTCGTATCCCTCATCTATTTCCTCCGGCATCGAATGCAGAAGGAATTCATAATTGTATTTCTCAAGTTCCTGCTGAAAATAAGGATACATCCCCTGGAAAAATGGATTGTCCATGCCTTTGCACATCAGAGCTATCGTATTCGACTCGGCCATCTTCAGATTTCTGGCGCTGTTGTTCGGCACATACCCGAACTGCTTTGCCACCTGAAGCACACGCTCTCGCGTCTGACTGTTGATGCCCCGGTCGTTATTGATAGCTCTCGACACGGTACTGATGCTTACATTGCATATTCTTGCAATGTCCTTAATTGTTAACCCCGCCAACTTTTCTTCTTCTCCTAAAACCCTCTCTGATGTCATTCCCTGTTGTCTATTTCCACAAAAGCCCTGCCAGCTCCTGTCTGTTCTGATAGGAAACGTTTCCAATCAGGATCTTGAAAAAACCCGCATCCGTCTGTCTGACGACGCGGGTCTGTCCACCGTCAATAATGTCTCATATGCTTATGAATGTCAAGACGTCCTGTAAAAACCGCTGTTCAGATCCTTCCGTAGATACTGCAGATCTCGTGAATTCTCTCCGCGAGCTGCTCCGTGATCTGTCCGTCCTTCAGCCTCCACACCCAGTTTGTGCCGGTTGTGCTCGGATGGTTTATTCGTGCGGAATTATCCAGCCCCAGCCAGTCCTGTATCGGCACCACGCAGAGATCCGCTACACTGCTCTCCACCAGACGAATCGTCCGGTCTGCGATCTCACAGTCGTCATCGCTGTCTGTTCCGAGATAATCCTTCAGTTCCTGTCTCTCTTCCGGCAGGATATTGCCCAGCCATCCCACAAGAGTTTCATTGTCATGGGTTCCCGTGTATACGACGCAGTTGCTGCTGTAATTGTACGGATAATAAGCCGCTCTTCCGCTGGAGTCTCTGGAATCAAAGGCAAACTCGATCACCTTCATGTTCGGATATCCGGTGTCCTTCACCATCTTCTTCACGGTTTCCGTGATGTAGCCGAGATCCTCGGCAATGATCCGGATATCGCCGATTTTTTCACGGATCGTATCAAACAGGTCCGTATTCGGTCCCTTGCACCAGTGTCCTCCGATCGCGTTCGGGCTTCCCGCCTTGATCGAGTAATACTCGTCGAACCCTCTGAAATGATCGATCCGGATCACATCATAGAGCTCCGCGCATTTCGTGATTCTCCTCAGCCACCAGTCGTACCCGGTTTCCCTGTGATACTCCCAGTCATAGAGGGGATTTCCCCACAGCTGTCCGTCAGCCGAAAAACCGTCCGGCGGACATCCGGCAACGCTTGTCGGCAGATTGTTCTCATCCGTCTGGAACAGCTCCGGATGTGCCCAGAAGTCCGCACTGTCCGGAGATACATAGATCGGAATATCTCCGATGATCTGAATTCCGTTGTCGTTTGCGTATTTCTTCAGGTTCTTCCATTCGCGGTCAAATTCATACTGAATGTATTCGTGGTACAGAATTTCATCCGCGAGATCTGTCTTTGCCTTTTCCATGGCTTCCGGTCTCCGGAAACGGATATCTTCATCCCATTCCGTAAAGCTTCTTCCGCCGAAGTGTTCCTTTTCCGCCATAAAAAGAGCATAATCTTCGATCCAGTACTGATTGTCATCCAGGAATTTTTCAAACTCCGGATGTCTCCGGCCCTTCCAGCTCTCAAACGCATCTCTCAGAACCTTATACCGTGTGTTGTAGAGCCACCCGTAATCGACCCTGTCTTCCCTTGCGTCTTTCTCCGGTTCCGGGATATCCTCACTCCGGATCAGTTCCTGTCTCACCAGCTCATCCGGACTTATAAAATAGGGATTCCCCGCAAAGGTAGAAAAGGACTGGTAGGGAGAATCTCCGAATCCCGTCGGTCCCACCGGCAGAATCTGCCAGTATTTCTGACCTGATTTTTTCAGGAAGTCCACAAACCGGTACGCCTCTTCCGAGAAGCATCCGATTCCGTATTTACCGGGAAGACTGAAGATCGGCATCAGTATTCCGCTTGCCCTCATTTCTTTTCTTCCTTTCCTCAGATCCGGAAACTCCCGGACCCATTTGTCAGATTCATTCGTATGCGATGCCTGTGTCTTCCACCGGGACAGCCCGGTGAAGACAGGATCAGCCCTTTACGGCACCTGCAACGACACCCTCGATGATGTATTTCTGCACTGCCATGTAGAAGATGACAATCGGGATGATCGCGAGAACGAGAACTGCCATCATGGCACCCCAGTCTACCTGGCCGTGAGACTGCTTCAGATACTGAACGGCGATCTGAATGGTCTTGTACTTATTGACATTCAGGACCAGAGAAGGCAGAAGGTAATCGTTCCAGATCCACATTGCATCCAGAATGGCAACGGTGATCAGCGTCGGCTTCATAACCGGCAGGATAACCTGGAAATAGCACTGAACCGGTGTAGCGCCGTCGATCATGGCAGCCTCCTCCAGTTCAATCGGGATTTGCTTTACAAATCCTGTGAACATGAAGATCGCGAGTCCCGCTCCGAATCCCAGGTAGACAACACAGATGCCGACCGGGTTGGACAGATGAAGAATGTTCGCGAACTTGGAAAGGGTGAACATTACCATCTGGAAAGGCACGATCATGGAGAACATGCACAGAAGATAAACCGTCTTCGTCGCCGCGTTTTTCACACGGATGATATACCATGCGGTCATGGAGCAGAGAAGAACGATCAGAGCCACGGAAACCACTGTAATAAATACAGAATATCCGAAACAGCGGAAGAAATCCGTCTTCTCGATTGCTGTCGCATAGTTTGTCAGTCCTACGAAGGTTTTATGAATTCCTGCGCGCCATCTCTCAGCGCCCTGAGAGAGGGATACATTGCTTATTCCGAAAGGATTCTTGAAGATATAAGCCTTCCTCTTAAAAGAGTTCAGGATAACAATAAGAATAGGAAGAATCCAAACGAAAGACAGCACGGAGAAAAATACGGTCAGCGCTGTGCCGTGTTTGGATTTTCTGGCGGCAGACACTTCGTTCTCTTTCGGTTTTTTTACTTTCATTGTATTTGCCTGTGCCATTATGCCTCTACCTCCTTACGCGTTGTCAGCTTATTCTGAATCAGCGCAATGATCGCAACCAGAATAAAGAAGATAACTGCCTTCGCCTGTCCTACGCCCTGCCATCCGGTGGTTCCGTACATGGTGTCGTAGATGTTCAAAGCAAGCAACTGCGACATCTTGCCCGGGTTTCCTCCTGTCAATGCGAAGTTCTGATCGAAGAGCTTAAATCCGTTTGTCAGCGTCAGGAAGGTGCAGGTTGCGATGGTCGGACGAAGCATCGGAATGATGACGCCCTTCATCAGCTGCCAGTTGTTGGCGCCGTCGATTTTTGCCGCCTCAAGAAGATCCGCCGAAATATTCTGAAGACCCGCGACATAGATGATCATCATATATCCGATCTGCTGCCAGCAAACAACAACAACCAGTCCCCAGAATGCTGTCCACTGTGTGGATACGATCGTCTTGGAGTATTTCGCAAGGATTGCGTTGAAAATCATCAACCAGATGTAGGAGAGGATGATGCCTCCGATCAGGTTCGGAAGGAAGAAAGAGGTACGGAAAATATTGGTGCCCTTAATTCCCTTTGTAAGCGCAAGCGCGATGAAAAATGCCACTACA
Organism: uncultured eubacterium 1-6; assembly: GCA_903789595.1. GTDB lineage: Bacteria > Bacillota > Clostridia > Lachnospirales > Lachnospiraceae > Bilifractor. The sequence continues at coordinate 123,939 of CAIFEZ010000003.1, read as the reverse complement.
TTGATGATCAGAACAGTAACTACTGTAAACAGGCAGGTATACCACAGGGAGTGGATAAATGTCGTATCCAGTTTTCCATTTACAAAGAAAATCCTGGTGTAATTGCGGATTCCTACAAGCTTCCAGTCTGTAACTGTCGTGAATTTACAGAAGGAGAGAAAAACGCCGTACACGAACGGAACAATAAATCCGATTACAAAGGCCGCCATCGTTGGTAATACAAAAAGCGGCCAGTATTTTTTTAATGGTTTCGACATAAATAGCCTCTCTTTAAAACAAAATCAATCTCAATAAACAGCTTCCCTGTTTTCAGGGGAATAAAAAGGGCTGTCGCAATGATCCTATTGTTTTTCATGCGGCAGCCCTTCTATTCTTCTGCTATGGTGTCATCACTTTATGTATGATGGCATATTTTCATATGTCCGCGTGCCACCTGATCGTGTCAGTTTTTATGAATATCTCGAAAAGGATTATTCAGAAGCGGATTCCTGCTGAAGCTTCCACTGATTTGCCCATCCGTCTACAAATGCCTTCTTGACAGCATCCCAGTCGCCGGTTCCATCGGTGTAAGCGGTAAGAGCAGCTACGACATCAGCTCTCCAGTCATCTACATTCGGTGTAGCATTGAATGCCCATGCAACAGACTTCTTGCCTTCATCATTCAGCTTCTGTGCGACAGCACCGAACTCGTTCTTCGGAGCGTAATCGCCGGTGAATGTATCGAACGGGCAGGAAAGTCCCATCGTATCATCCATAGCCTTGCGGCCTTCATCAGAAGTAATAACCCAGTTCAGGAAATCAAGAGATGCCTTGATGTCCGCCTCAGATGCCTTGCTGTTAACTGCCCAGTGATTTTCCGTACCTACGCACAGTCCTTCGTTCTTGTCATCAACGCCAAAGTAGATCGGGATCATGGTAAGATCGTCGTCTGCTGTGAGATATCCGTTCTTTCCATCTGCATCCTTCAGCGCGCTGTACTCCCAGTCGCCGTTCTGATAGAAGACTGCCTCTTCCATACCGAACTCCTGCTCTGCGTTGTAGGTTCCGCCTGCAAGCGTCTTCGGATCCGCTCCGGAATCGGATACGTACATATCCCATACCTTCTTGAAGTTGTCCAGGTATTTTCCCTTGATGGTAGCTTCGCCGGCCGTCGGATCCTCAAGTCCGTCATCTACGAACTCATAGTACAGCGGCATATTTGCAAGATGTCCGGAGAATCTCCAGGATGAAGAATCATCCAGTCCTGCGGAAGTGAATGCTCCTGTCAGATCATATCCGCCTGCCTTGTTGATCTCATCTACACGTTTCTGAATATCATCAGCAACTGCTTTCAGTTTGTCGAAGCTGTCAATGTCATCGATGGAAGAGATCACTGCGTTATCAAGACTGCAATAGGTATCAAGGATTGTCTTGTTGACGATGATTCCGTATGCCTCATAGCAGTTCGCGATACCTGCAACCTTGCCATTATATACGACATCCAGGCTGTGATCGCTGTCATGCTTGTAAAGGTCGGTATCCTTCAGATCATATGTGTAATCATCCCATGTCTGTGCATCTGTGGAAGATCCGATATTGAAAATTGTCGGTGCCTCGGACTTTGCCATCTCGGACTGAAGAGTGGTTGCGTACTGTCCATCAGCAGCGGTAAGTACGTTTACTTTTACTCCGGTCTGATCGGTGTAGGTCTTTGCAAGATCCTGCCATGCATCATCCGTCTCCGGCTTAAAGTTCAGCAGATAAACGCTGCCGTCTCCGGACGCGGTTGTCGCGGTTGCGCTGTTGGAAGCAACATTCTCGGTAGTTCCTGCAGATGCGGATGCTACGCTGCTGTCTGCTGCGCTGCTGGATGAAGCGGCAGACGAGCTGTTTGAATCTGTTGAAGATCCGCAGGCCGCGAACATGGATGCAGCCATTGCCGTTCCGAGTACAAGACTGAGAACTTTCTTTTTCATGTGTTTATCCTCCTTTGATTTACACATTTGAGCTACGGAAATTTATTCTCCCGTTAGCTACTTCTTACCTTTAGATAACGTTTTCGAACTTTTCCTCTCCATGAACCAAAACTACATCGGAACCCTTGTTTTAAAGGATTGTGTCATATTCGGATTTCATTGGAAACGTTTTCTATGTTTAGAGAATAACACCTGTTGGAAACGTTTTCAATATCATTTTTACTTTTCGTTAATACTCTCAAATTACGGCATCATTTTTTGTGCACCTTTACTGTAGGCACAGTTATCCGGGCAGGGATTTCCCGGATCTGTTGTCATTCGCATACCGACTGTAACAAAGATGTTTCCTGGATTATGAAGCTGTGGACGTATTCTTCATTTCATCTGTCTTTCGCGCAGGAAATGCTGTAATATAATGAAAGACGGCCCCGGCAGCGGCCGGAGAATAAAAGGTATTTCTGAAAGGTGGGTTTATGATGAATGAATGGGTGAAAGATTTCGGCAGAACTGACAAGGGAGAGACGGCGGCGCTGTACACGATACACGCCGGCAAGTACACGGCGTCTGTTACGGATTACGGCGCTGCTCTTGTCTCCTTTACCGTGAAGGGGGACGACGGCGCCCCTATCGATGTCGTCCTCGGATATGACTCTGCTTCCGATTATGAGAAGAGCGACGCCTGCTTCGGCGCAACCGTCGGAAGGAATGCCAACCGCATCGGCGGCGCAGAATTCGTGCTGAACGGCAGGATATACCATCTGGCAAAAAATGACGGTGAGAACAATCTGCACAGCGGTCCCGATGTCTACTATAAAAGGATGTGGAAGACGCAGGGAACCGCTCCCGACGGTGCTTCCATCTCGCTGACGCTCGACACTCCGGACGGAGATCAGGGATATCCGGGAGCGTTTTCCGTGACCGTGACTTATCGGCTGGACAGTGAGGGGAATCTCTCGATTCACTATGAAGGGATATCCGATCAGGACACCCTATGCAACATGACGAACCATTCTTATTTTAACCTGAACGGCGAAGGGAACGGTGATGTTCTGGATCACAATCTCAAGCTGTTCTCAGATAAGATCACGGAGATCGACGCGGGAACCATTCCGACGGGCAGGCTTCTTGATGTAGAGGGAACTCCCTTCGATTTCCGGAACGGAAAATCGATCGGAGCTGATATTCACGCGGATGATGAGCAGCTCCGCTTCGGAAACGGCTATGACCACAACTTTGTCTTTGCGATGGACAAGGGTGAGACACGGAAGATGGCAGAGGTTTTCTCCTCCGTCACCGGCCTGCAGCTGGATGTATACTCCGATCTTCCCGGCATGCAGTTCTACACAGCGAATTATGTGACGCGCCACACCGCGAAGTCCGGACACATTTACGACCGGCGATGCGGCTTCGCGCTCGAGACACAGTATTTTCCGAACAGCATCAACATCGAAAGCTTCACAAGTCCGATTCTGCCGGCGGGTCAGAGGTATGAATCCACAACGACCTATAAGCTCAGCTTCCGGGAGTGACTGTGTTCCGGAAACTGTCCATTTGGATGACGTGCGCTTTGCAGGCTGAAGTCCCACTGCCGCAGCGTTCCTGATTTCAAAGCGGCAGCCGCACGAATACGTGCGGCTGCCGCTTTTTAAACGCTCATGGTCCCATATTACAGACAATCTTCTCTGCCTGCTTATGCTTTCATATCACAGGCAAGCATCTCTGCCTGCTTATGACTTCATATCACAGGCAAGCTTCTCTGCCTGCTTATGCTTTCATATCACAGACAAGCTTCTCTGCTTCATCAAGAACCTTGCCGAATTTTTCGAGTGCCCGGTCAATCGGTTCCGGTGTGCCAAGGTCTACGCCGGCGCTCTTCAGCTCGTCGAGCGGATCCCGGCTTCCTCCCATGGAGAGGAAATCCAGATACCGTTCCACAGCCGGTGCCCCGTCGTTCAGCACGGCCTCTGATACCGCCACTGCGGCAGAGTAGCTTGTAGCGTATTTATACACATAGAACGGACTGTAAAAATGTGGAATTCTCGCCCATTCGCATGCCACCTCATCATCCATCACCAGATCCGGTCCGAAGTAGTCTCTGACCAGCCCGCCGTACAGCTTATTCAGTGCGGACGCATTCAGCGCCTCCCCGCGCTCCGCCATGGCATGAGCTTCCTTCTCGAACTCGGCGAACATCGTCTGCCGGTATACCGTTCCCTTAAAGCCTTCCAGATACTGATTCAGTAGCGACAGCTTTTCCGCGGGATCCGTGCATTTCTGCAGCAGCTGCTCGATCAGAAGGTTTTCGTTGCAGGTGGACGCGACCTCCGCCACAAATATTGTGTATTCCGCGTACTGCGGCGGCTGCTTCCGGTTGGACAGCCAGGTCTGCATGGAATGTCCCATTTCATGAGCAATCGTGGACACACTGTCCAGCGTGCCCGTGAAGTTTAGAAGAATATACGGATTGGAATCATAGGTTCCGCCCGAATATGCGCCTCCCCGTTTTCCCCGGTTCGGATACACATCGATCCAGTGGCTTTCGAGGCCTTCTCTGACCGTATTCACATAGTCCGCGCCCAGCGGAGCAACCGCATCCAGGACCATCTGTTTTGCCTGATCATAGGTATATTTCCTGCTTCCGCCCGCGGAAAGCGGCGCATACAGGTCATAATAATGGAGCTCATCTACGCCCAGTATCTTCTTGCGCAGCGCCGCGTAACGGTACATCAGCGGCATGTGTCTGCGAACGGAGGCGATCAGGTTATCATATACCTCTTCCGGTATATTCTCCCGCGCCATATACATTTCCCGCGATGACCGGTAATGCCGCGCCGCTGCCTCTGCGGTCGCCGCCTTCACTGCTCCGGTGTAGGCGGCCGCAAAGGTATTGATGTGCTGCCGGTATCCGCGATAAAAGCTCCGGAAGGAATTCTCTCTCAGCACACGGTCCGGGGAGGACTGAAGCAGAATATAGCCGGCGCCGGTCACCTCCGTCTCGCGTCCCTCTCCATCTGTCACACTGTCGAAGACCAGATCCGCATTCTGGAGGCTCTCCGCGGTTTCTCTGGGTGCCGCGAACACCTCGCCGAAGCCGGAGAGGAGCTTCTCCTCCGACGCCGTCAGCGTATGTGCCTTTTCCTGAAGCAGGCGAACCATGGTGTAGCGGTAATCCGCCATCTCCGGAGCATCTGTGATTTCCCGCAGCTTTTCCTCCGAGAGAGAAAGGATCTCCGGGCTGCCGAACGCGGTATCCGAGGCAGCCTTAATATATTTTGCGTACGCCCTTGAATACATGGACTGGGATTCCGGTCTTCGGGTATCTTCATCTCTGCGCATGCTTGCATAGGCGAAAAGATCGGAGAGGCTGCGGTCGAGCTCCGTTTCCGCTTCAAAAAAATCACGGATAGCCGCCGCGTCCGACAGACTTCCCCGGAAGGACGCCGCCTTCTCAATTTTCGCATCCAGTCCGGCGAAGGCTTTCTCCCATTCTTCGTCACCGGCAAACAGGGACGAAAGGTCCCACTTATCTTCTTCTCTGATTTCGTCTCTTTCTTTCAGTGTTTCTGCCATTTTTCTCCGTCCTTCCCTGCCTTCCGGCGTCTTCTCATGCCTTTGTAACGGCATTTGTTACCCGCCGTACTCTGCGCAGTTTTGGCATCATTGAGTGTCTTCTCATGCTTTCGGAACGGGATTTGTTACGGTAACCTTGTGATCGTACCACTTTCCCTTCTTGCCGATCAGCGCGACGGAAAACTCCTTGTCAAGTGCGGGCACGGGGATGTCGAATCCGTACACCTCCTCTGACGTACCGTCGCTGTATGTAACGGTGTCCACCGTCGGCTGAAGAAGTTCCGCTCCGTCTTTCTGCGCGTCTTCCTTCGTTCCTGCAAACAGGTTTACAATATTTTCAGATGTCAGGCTCACATGAATGACCATCTTGCCGTCTTTCACCGTCAGGGTGCCCTTTCCGTCGTTTGCCTCGTTTACCTTAAACATCGGGCTGTCCGTCGTAAAGTCAGCCGTGTAGGTTCCGTCGGCAGGCACTTCTGAGCCCTCAGATGCGGAAGCGGATGACGAAGCACTTCCGGAGACCGTCTCAGAGGACTGTCCGGAAGAACCGGAAGACGCTGCCGAAGCCGCAGACGATCCGGACGATGCGGTTTCCTCTGCCGCCGACGCCTGTGCGGAAGCCGACGAAGATGCTGCCGCAGCGGAATTCGCTGTCCCGGTTCCGCATCCCGCGAGAAGGGATGCTCCCATTACCACTGCACAAATAATTGCTGCTGTTCTCTGTTTCATAACTGTTCTCCTCCTGTGATCATGATGAGATAATATGCACATTGCAGGCTTTAATTCCAGGTTTTCATTTCAGGTTTCAGCTGGTTTTCATTTCAGGTTTTAATTTCAGGTTTTCATTTCAGGTTTCAGCCGGTTTTGAATGTCTTCACATGTCGGGGCCTCTGTACTTTACGCATTTCCCGCTGGCATAGGCCGCATCCAGGATTTCCCGCATTCTCCGGTTTCCGGGTCCGATGGTCACGCCGGCGTCGATGATCTCCCCACAGCTTTCTATGGCCCCCAGTGCCTCAGCGGCCGCCCGGTCTGAGATTTCATAGAAAGGTTCTTCCCAGATCACCTGTGAAGCAAGCAGCCGCGCCAGACGATAATCGACATCATTCGTATACAGAATCCCCGCCGCAAAGGGTCTTTTCTCTTTCTGCAGTCTGCGGTACACCGGTATTCCCGTGCCGCACGACGACAACACCAGTACCTCCGGCTTTCCCTTGATTTCGGGAAGCTCAATGCTTCCGAACATCGGATCGAAAAAGCCGTTGTCGATCTCGTAGAGATCCCGGATAGTGTCCTCCCTGAAAATAGCCTCCGGCGTTCCGCTGCGGAAAATTTTATCTCCGTGAACGCAGATAATCCGGTCGGAAATCTTCATCGCCAGGTCAATCTCATGCAGAGACATCACGACCGTGATATTTTTCTGTTTCGCCATGTCACGGAGAATTGAAAGCAGCTTCAGCTTGTGCTTGATATCCAGAAAGCTTGTCGGCTCGTCCAGAATGATGATATCCGGCTCCTGACAGATGGCCCTCGCCAGCAGCACCCGCTGTTTCTGCCCGTCGCTGATCGCGTTGAAATCACGGTTTCCGATTTCCTCGGCCTGAACCGCCCTCATGGCATCATCGACCTTCCGCTCATCCTCCTCTGTCAGTCTGCCAAGCCGCCCTGTGTAAGGATATCTTCCGGTTGCGACCACATCGTGACAGGTCATCAGCTCCGGATGGAGCCGTTCTGTCAGGACCACCGCCATGCGGGAAGACAGCTCCCGGAACGAATAATCCGACAGATTTTTCAGATCAAAGACGACCTGTCCCTTCACGAGAGAGAGCTGTCTCGTGATGCTCTTTAATATTGTAGATTTGCCCGCGCCGTTCGGACCGATCAGCGTGACAATCTCTCCCCGCCGGATCCCGATCTCAATGTCACGGATTACCGGTTTCCCGTTATAGCCGACCGAAAGGCCGTCCAGGTGGAGATAATATTTTTCCTCTTTCTTCCCCTTGTTCATTTATCGCTTTCCCTTCTGTCTCCGTATCAGCATGAAGATCACGACCGGCGCTCCGAAGATGGAAGTCACCGTGCTGATTTCCAGCTCCGTCGGGGCAAATGCCACTCTCGCGATCAGATCGCTGATCATGCAGAAAACAGCGCCTCCGAGAAAGGTAGCCGGAATGACCACAATGGGATTTGCCGTGTTCAGCGCGCGTTTGATCAGGAAAGGCACCGCAATTCCCACAAAGGAAATCGGCCCTGCAAATGCCGTCACCGTCGCGGAAAGAATGCTGGACAGCAGGATCAGAGCGATGCGGAACTGTCTGACATTCACCCCCATGCTCTGCGCATAGGCCTCGCCGAGCTGAAAGGCGCCGATCGGCTTTGCCAGCAGGAACACCAGGACAGTTGCCGCTCCGATGATGATTCCTCCCACCAGAACATTGTCCCACGTCATTCCGGAAAAGCTGCCCTGCGACCAGTTGTGGAGATTGGCGATATCTGAGTCACTTGCAAATGTGACAAGAAGATTGGTCAGCGCGGTGCAGATGTATCCGATCATAATTCCGGCGACCAGCAGAGCCGACATATTCCGTACACTCCGTGATACCAGAAGAATAAAGCCGGTCGACACAAGGGACCCCGCGAACGCCGCAAGGATCATAGCCCAGGACGACACTGCCCCGTGCCTCGCCACTACAAGGATCATAAGGAAGGCGACAATCAGTTTTGCACCCGAGGAAATTCCCAGGACAAACGGACCCGCAATCGGATTCTCGAAAAATGTCTGTAGCAGAAATCCCGAAAGAGAGAGAGCTCCTCCGAGAATCGCAGCCATCAGAATTCTCGGAAGACGGATCTTCCAGATAATATTCAGATCATCCTTCGTGCCGCTTCTGAGGAAAACCGCCTTCAGGATTTTATCAATGGAAATGTCGACATTTCCGGTATTGATGTTAATCACAGTCACGATCAGAAACACGGCTGCCAGGACGGCAAAGACCGCCGTATATCTCATCCGCCGCTTCAGATTTTCCGCGTGATAGCTGCTGATTTCATGGTTGCTCATAATATTGTAATATTCCTCTGTTTTCTCTATGGCAGTCCGGTCACAGCCTTATCCCGCAGGCCGCTGTTCCTGTCAGATCTTCCCGGCCGCTCCGTTTAAAACTGTATCTCTTTTGCCGCTGTACCACATCTGACGATTTTCTTCCGCACCCTCCTGTCAGGACAGTCTGGACAGAAATGTCATCTCCTTCTCATCGCCGCCCGTCACCATCAGATTCACATCACGGATGAACTGAGCGACCTTATCGGTGGACTGATACATCTTCCGGTCAACCTGGAAGACGTTTCCGTCCTTCACCGCCCGAAAATCGCCAAACAGATCATTCTTCGCCACCAGGTCGTCAATACTGCCGAGCGACTGCTCAATGGTCGCGTTGTAAATCAGATAATCCGCATCCGAGGCGTCCTTGTAGAACTGCTCCATTGACAGCGTCACAGTCGCCGCCGTTCCTGTATTCTTCAAATCGTCATAGATATACTTTGCTCCGCCCTCGTCGATCATATTCGAGATATAATCATTCCCGGCGCGCACCACGATGGAGCCGTCCGTATCCACCGCAAAAAACACCGCGGTCTTTCCCGTGCTCTTCTCTCCGGAAAGATCATCGAGAACCTTCGCCTGCTCATTAAAGAAAGAAAACGCTTCCTCTTCCTTCCCCATCAGTGCGCCGTACAGCTTGATCCACTCTGTTCTTCCGAGAGCCTCCGTCTCATAGCTGGAACGATCAGTCAGAACCGGGATATCCAGATCCTCGATCATTTCCTTCACCTCCGGAGAATGAAGGATCATCGTCGATTCAATCGCCAGATCACAGCCCTTGTCCACCAGAAGTTCATAATCCGGCTCGTTATACTTGCCGGCAAAGGTCATCGTCCCATTCTCCAGCGCCTCTTTCGGCGCATCGATCGTCCACCCGCTTTTGTCTGTTCCGGACAGGGTGACCGCATTCTCCGCACCAAGGGCATCAAACAGCGCATACGCCGAGGTCGCCGCAAGGTAAATGGCAGACGGTCTGTGTATCACCGTGTACGCGTCAGACAGTCCCTTCGGAGCTTCCTGCCCATCCGGTGCCACGAGAAACGAATCTCCGTCGGGGATGGAAAGCAGCCGCCAGCCGCCCTCATAGTAATATACCTGAAAGCACTTCGCATAGCGCAGATTCATCGTACCGACATAAGTCAGACCGTCGACGGCAGGCGCATCCTCCGGCTGACTGCTGAGGATTCCCTCCTCCAGCAGGGTTTCCGCGTCCGCACTGCCCGAAGAATCCCCGTCCACAGTCCCCTCGGACGAGGAATTCTCATGCACGGCCTCTCCAGCCGAAGTGTCTTCAGTCACAGCTTCCACAGACGAAGGCGCTCCATTCCCAGCCTCTCCGGACGAGCTGACCATCAGAGAACCCGAAGACGTCGAAGACGCCGACGCCGCTCCGGAACCAGCCTGACCGCAGCCGGCAGCCAGAAGTGCAGCCGCGGCAATTCCCGCCAATACTCTGCGGTATCTTTTCTTTTTCATTTCAATCCCCCTCAAATCATGTTCTGATCTTTCCATCTCTCAGGGATCTCAGAAGCAGCCGTCCGAATGATCCCCGAAATTCGCGGTGCGCAGCCGTCCGAATAATCCCCGAGATTCGCGGTGCGCAGCCGTCCGAATGATCCTTAAAATTCACGGTGCGCAGCCCTCCGCCCGCGATGCCGAAGAACCGCAGCGCTTCCAATACACCACAAAGGACGAACGCCGAAGCATTCGTCCTGAAAATCATAGCCTTTCTCCCATCTGTTCCGCCGGACATCCGGCAAAAAACATTTCAGCCATCAGAATCTGCTTTCTTCGGAAGCATCTTTCCAAACCTTTCAGCAGTTCTCCTGGCTGACAGCTCAAGCACCATTTCCTGTCTTCTCATGCACCAAGCACACAATGACATCTCGGAATGATTCGCTGCTCACAGTGACCGGATCGCTCAGGACTTTCACCTGATTCTCTATTCTCATACAGATATCCCGCGGCCTTCCTTTCGGCACCGCAGAACACCGGAATGCACTGAAAAGCTCCCTGTTCATTTTTCTGAATCCGATTATACGGTACTTGTACCGAAGTGTCAAATAAACCCTTTTCGCAGGTATATTCGCTTATAAGCCTTTTTGCAAGTGTGTTCATCAGACACTCCCCGCCTTATCCGTCAGCCGTGTTCGTCAGACAGTTTTCTTATCCGTCAGGCGTGAATGCACGCTTACACTTGTTCCGTCACTCATCCTGTGTGTCCGTTCTTTTGTCTTTTCTGCTCATTCTGCGCAAGCCCAGAACGGCGATGAGTAAGACGGCACACTCGGTAAGCGGCATAGCCAGCCAGATGCCGGCCATTCCAAACGCGACGAGATTCGTCCGTCCGGTTCTGTGTCCGGCTGATGATAAAGCGCGCCGCGCCTCCGATACCCAGCAGCAGACCGACGCCCTTCTGAAGGACTACCCGGTGGCAGCCTCCGACGTTTCTATAAAATTATAATTTCTGCTGCGTGACACTATTCCATCCGGATCTGACTGCTGTCAAGGCAAAGATCTCACAGCACCTTTGCCAGAGCCAGGTCACGTGCTTTCCTTCCAGCTGATAATCTCCTGCTCCAGCTTCTCATCCTGCTCCAGCATATATCCGAGGATCTCCACATGCTTTCCTTCCTGAATCAGATTCCTCGCCTTAACTCTGTCATTTCCATTCAGCTTCTTTGTGTAAGCCCGATATTTCTTCAGCCAGCTCAGATCCATGCAATAGCTCTGAAAATTGATTCCGGTCCGGCTGCGCAGATTTTCAAGGATGCAGAAGCCGTCCGGATCAATATCGCCGAAATGAAGCCACCTGCGGATGTCCGGATTCTGCTTGTGAATACGCACCAGAAATTCCTGACGCGCATGGTTATGATACCCCGCCAGATACAGCTGGAAGGCATCTGTCTGAAGACGGTTATAGGATGTCAGATTTTCAATCGTCAGAACCGTATCCGCGAAAACCCTGATTTTCACGATGTCGGCCAGGCGGTCCGACCGCACCGCAACCGGGACCCCTGACTTCAGATCCAGTCTTGTTCCGTTCTGAAAAACTATCTCCCCGTTCCCGTTAAAGTTCACGTAAGTCGGGTTTTCATAGACCGAATACTCCGCCAGCACGGCATCCTCGTATTCCTTCCTCGCGTCAAAATCAGCTTCCACGAAATCATATTCGCCGTATTTTTTCAGCACACGAAGGGCCTTAGACAAGATTCCCCGCTTTTCGAGATATTTCGAATCTCCGAACAGTGAGATGGAGATTTCACGATAAAGGATATTGCCCGAATTCCCGACAATGAAATCCACCGTCCGCAGCACGTCCTCCGCGGCTTCCGGCAGAAACCAGGCATTTTTGTCCGAGCGAAGCAGCTCCTCCTGCTCCCCGATAAAGGCATCCAGCACGGAATTCCTCCCGCGGTATTTTTCGTACAGGGCGATCTGCGCGGCATGGATATCTCTTTTCGGTTTTCTGTCCGCAAGCGTATAGAGTGCGGGCTCGACCGAGCCCGCAGGCACTGTAAATTCACGAAATTCACTTCGGATTCTTTTGTCTCTGTAGACGATTCTTACCGGCGAGATCTTCTCAAGCGCCATCATGGAAGCCTCAAACATTCTCAGTTTTTCCAGATCCGCATCATCCCTGTCGTACGCCGGAAAAATCTCCTCCACCGGGACACGGATATTCTGATTCCGCTTTGTATCGCCGCGGTAGGTCCCCGTACGCTCATATGCGTCAAGTATCCTGTCCACCAGCTTTCTCTGCCAGGGATCCGTCAGCCGATGAACCGTTTTCATTCCTCAACCCCCGTCTGCATATCGATGACATCCGCCTTTCTGTCTTTCTTGACAACCGTCACCGTGGTGTCCACATAGGGCGCGATATTGTGCATCGTCTTGTCCGGCGCCGCGTAAATCACCTGCAGTCCGTTGTCCTGGAAGTAATCGATCATGCTTCGTATTCTGTCCTCATCCATAGCCGCGAACGCCTCGTCGATAAACGCGATTCTGAGGCAGCAGGCATCCGTGCGGTAGCTGGTCATCAGCGCCGCGATCAGCAGAATAAAATACGGCGTCTGTTTTCCTCCGCCCGAATAAATTCCCTGGGATTTTGACAGATACGCTGTGTGATGACCGTCGCTGATAAAGAAATCATAGGTATAATAGTTCCTGTAATCTGTGTATTCTGTCACATCTTCCGCGTTCAGGACGGTATCCCGGAAGATCTCGAAGGCCTCGGCGATTCCCTGCTCCTGCATGAAGTTGCTGTTCATGTTCAGGTAAACCTCAAGACTGTCCGCCGATCCGATTTCATCTATTTTCTGCGCGATTGTGAAAAACGCCTTCATGTCCGCGCTGTTTCGGGCCTTCATGATCAGCGAGTAATTCTTGTCGCCGAACCTGTGCGCCTTCAGCATATCATTGATTGCATCCTTCTGGTCCCGCATGCTTCGGATTCTGGAGTAAATGACCTCTACAAAATCCCGCATGAATGTATCGGAAATGGTGTGAGCCTTCGCTTCGATCCTGTTCTTTGTCTCCTCGATATCCTTTGTCCGGAGCTCATCCAGACGGTCTATATATTTCTTTGCGCCTTTCTTGTCCGCCACATAACCCGCATGGCTCGCATTGTACCGGAACATCGCCTCCAGCATGCTGTTTGTCGCTTCTGACAGCTGCCGGTTCACTTCCTGAATGGCTCTCTGAAGGCTTGCCTCCGCATTGTTCTTCTGCTTTTCATAAAGCTCATCCGCCGCTTTTTTCTCTTCCGGGTGAAGGGCTGCCTCCGTCTCATAATCATCACGCAGCGACTGCTCGGTGCGCCGTCCCGCCTGCAGTCTTTCCTCCGCCTCCTGTACAGACCTGGCTTCGGACTTCTGTTCTCCCTGAATATCCGTCAGACGCTTCTGTGCCTGTTCGCGTCTCTCAGAAGCTGCCGCATACATGTCCATCAGACGCTTTGCGGACGGGTTGTTCTGCAGTGCCTTGATATTTCGCTCTGTTTCCGCGATTTCTTCACGAAGCTTTACCACCATCTTTGGCGCGGTGGTATCAAAATTCTCCGGCGCAAAGGTCGCCTCATAAGCCTGCTCGGCAAGCTGTGCGAAGCGTCCTGACTGCTCCTCGAGCGAAGCCTCCTTCTTCTGCTTCTCATCCCGCTCTTTCCGCTTTTTCTCCAAAAGCTGCAGGATGGCATCTTTTCCGAATACAAGATCTCTCACCGGCTTCATCTTGCTGCCGACAATGCCTCTGGCCAGCATGCCGCCCGGAGTGATCGCGCCCTTCGGATTGTCATTCAGCTCCTGCCGTGTCTCCACGCACTTGAGATTCCCGCAGGTATAATTGATGTACTTCCTGGCATAGATATTTGCGATCGTGAAACGCGCGGCAAGAGAACCCTCAGGTGCCTTCGCCGGAATATCGTCCATCTTATTCGTCAGTACGAGATAGATCCTGTAAAGATTCTTCTCATCCACGATGCGCAGAAGCCCGGGTACCGCCTGAGGGTCCGCTATCACATTGAACCGGCGGCCGCCGAGAAACGTTTCCGCCGCCATCTGCCATTTCGGATCGATCTCGTTGACAAGATCGCACACAAAACGGATCTCTGTGTGAATACCGGCGCGGTCTGCCTCCCGTTTCAGCACAGCGAGTTCCTCTTCCATGCCGTCCGGCAGAACCTTTTTGTTCTGCTGCAGCGTACGGATCTCGCCGTTCAGTCTCGCGAGCTCGCGCCGCAGGTCGCGCAGCGCATAGCCGGTCTCCTCTTTCTTCTGCTGAAAATTGCGGTGCAGAAGCTCCCGCTTGTGCTCCAGTTCCTGCAAGGCGCGGACGATCTCAGCCTCGTCCGCAGTCACTTCTCCCGCGCGGCCGATCGTTTCACGGATTTCATCCGAAACCGTGATATCATCCTGATGATCAAAAAGGTCCTGCACCCTCTTCTTCAGCGCCCGGAGAGCGCGTATGGAATCCTCCATCGCATCCCGGCTCTCTTCCTCTCTTCGGAGCTTATCCTTCAGTTCTTCTATCGGACGCTGGCCTTCGTGCACTGCCGTTGATGCCCGGATAAATTCCTCATCCGCTTCCTCAAAAAGCTTCTGTGCCTTTTTCTCCTGTTTCTCCAGCGCGCGTATACGTCCCCTGATATCGCTGATATTCGTTTCCTCGCCGTCATCGGTCCGCTTCTGCCTCATGTACAGGAATTTTTTCTGTGCGAGAATCCTTCTGACAGCCTCCGCATCGAGTCTCAGCACGCGCAGATACTGCTCTTCAATGCGCTGCAGAATTTCCTTCTCCTCATTCAGCTTTCTGAGATCCTCTGCAAGCTTCTCGAACTCTTCCTTGTGCTGAAGAATATTATCCAGTGAATTCTGCGCCGTTGTATCCTCCTCGAAAATAGACTCCCGCACAAACCGGTCGATATCCATCTTCTTTTTTCCGCACGCAAGCAGCCGCTTAATCTTGCCGCGCAGCTCACGCACACCGCCCTGTCCGAGACGCAGTCCGGACAGCCTGAGGAATGCCGCGATTCCCTCCTCCTTTTTGTAGAAAGTCAGCGGCTTCCCGCGAAATCTCAGATCCTGTCTCGGAGTGAAGAATACCGTATTCCCGTCCTTGCGGTAAAAATTGATATCACTGATTCTGGCGTCCGGCACGACGAACCACCTGGGCCTTGGCCGGTCCTCCCCGTTATAGAGCTCGATGCAGACGCCTTCTGTCAGATAGCTCCCGTCGACAGGGTTATGGATATCAACGGCGATATAGCTGGTCACATCCTGATCACCGCGAAGATAACGGTCCTCGTTATCTTTTGTGTCGCCCCTTACATAGGCTGCAACAGAACGTTCATCCTCCCCGGCGCCGGCCTGAATATTGAAATCCGTAATACCGAACATTGCATAGGTGAGCGCATCGATGATCGTTGATTTGCCGGATTCATTCGCTCCTGTGATCAGAGCTGAATTTCTGATTTTGAAATGCGTACAGGTATAGACCGCCCAGTTCGTGATCAGAACATCCTCCAGTGTCCTCGTCCGCTTCATTCCTTCCAGCTGATTCATTCAAAATCCTCCGTTTCCGAATGGCTTTCGGCTGTCTGCTCTTCTTCGGTCTCCCGTTCATCCTCTTCCTCTGACCGGGCAGATGTACGGGCATAATAGTTCAGGTAGCTTCCCTTTTTCTGGTTGACCATTGCTTCCATTGACTTCAGATCCAGTCCGAACAGAAGTGTCGGATACAGTACAAGCACACAGTCCTCGTCGCCCAGCGTTCCCTTTACCTCCACCAGAGAGAAGCGCTGCAGTGTCTTCAGCGCATCTTCTATCTGTGTCTTGTTGAAATCTGTTCGGAATCCGGCACCGATGCCGAACTGCTCCAGTGTTCGGGTCAGTTCTTCCGGGCGGATCAGGATCGACCGGTCCATGCTGCCGCTCATGCGTTCCATAAAGATCCAGGCGAGCGCACAGAAAATTACGCTTTCCCGGATTGTGAAGATCTTCCTGTTGATGGCAGCTATCTCCTGCGCATCTGCTTTTTCTTCCTGCCGGTCCCGCAGCATGATGATGCCGTAGTCCCTGTCCACAAACATGGTATACCCCATAGGCGCAAACCAGGTCTCCATGTACGGCACGCTCCTTGCAAAAAAGCCGAATAATTCACGCTCCTTTGACCGGATCAGAAATGTCCGCGACAGCAGAATCCGGACGCCTCTGCGCATCATTTCCTGTTCCCTTGCGGAAAGATCGCGGTACCATTGTTCGAATGTCAGATTATCGTCCATCTGCGACCTCCGATTCGGCCTCTTCTGCCGTCTTCTGTTCTCCGTCAGCAGTCCTGTCGGTCAGCGTAAAATCCCGAAGCTGCACCCGGTCTGTTCGGATGTAATCGTCATCGATATGCACATCCATACGGTTAGCCGGCGCAAAGGCGGCTGCCGCGACATCCGCAAGCGCGTCTTCCTTTGAATCCAGCGGAAGATCCGCGGCGCGCACCATCCCGTTTCTCTTGTATTTCTCCGCATAGAGGCGCATTTTATCCTTCGTGTAAGGCACGTCTTTCATACGCCGCATCCTCTCCTGTTCCTCCAGGATCTCTTCTTCCGTGAGCAGCGTCTGTTCCACGGCTTTATTCCGGATCTTCTCGCGCCTTCTGGCTCCGTTTTTCACCGAGCCTGCTGATACATAGTAATTCTCAAGAATCCGAAACGCGCGAAGCGCGGATTCCGGCGTATCCTCTCCGGCCGCATACCCGGAAAGTCTCCGGATAAACTGTCCGATCACCTCCTGTGCGTTATCCGCAATGTCCATGGTCATCTTCAATTTCAGACGCACCGTCATGATATACTCGACCATCTGACTCCGGATATCCCGCACAATGGACGGGTACCCCTCTGTCAGAAAATCCTCAATAAAGGCGACCTGCTCGTAGATGCGGACTCTGGCGTTTTCCCATGTGAGATGTTCTTCTTTTCCGGCTTTCATGCAGTCCCGGATGAATATTTCCTCTGTTTCCCTGGAATTCATCAGTTTTTTCAGCATAGCTGTTATCGGCCCGCGAAACAGAGCTGCGTTTTCGCTGTCCACCAGCCTTGTGAATTCTCCGATAAAATCGCCGTCGATATAATCTCCCAGATTATCCATCAGCTCCTGAAAGGACAGCTTTCCGGTTATCTTCTGAACGATCCGGCGGATCGAACGGCGAAGCATTTTCAGTGAGGAAGCAAGCGACTTGATGTTTGTATAAGCATTCACAATCACCAGCGTATACGGGTTATTATTCACCCTCTCTTTTCTGTGCCGGCTAAAATCATCAAGCGCCAGATATGTATTGTACAGGTAGTTTGACATCTCATCGAGCTTCATGGAAGAGGCACGCTGAATATAATCCGCCAGCACCATCCCCTGCTCGGTAAGCATATAAGTCCGGCTG
The DNA here is from genome assembly GCA_903789595.1 of uncultured eubacterium 1-6. Taxonomy (GTDB): domain Bacteria; phylum Bacillota; class Clostridia; order Lachnospirales; family Lachnospiraceae; genus Bilifractor. The sequence goes on along the minus strand of CAIFEZ010000003.1, from coordinate 106,389 downwards.
TAGGTTCTCGAATCGATTCCCTCTTCCAGCCATCCCACCTCTTCATCCGACAGATAGCTGATGACATGACTGGCCATCCGCTCCTCGCGCGACTGCCCTTGTTCGCCGGATGCATCCCCTCCGGTCCTTGAAAAAACGGATGACCGGCCCGCAGCTGTTTCCCGCATGTCGGTCTCGTCAATGGTTTGAATATGATCCGCGAGCAGGAGGTTTACAATCTCATCCTTCAGATCGTCTCTGCCGACCTGCGTCCGGTCTGCGAAGAGACTGTTGATCGTCAGCAGACACTCCGCATAAAACTCCTGCTGGTTTCCCCCGTTGGTTATCGCGGCAAGCGGATTAAAGAACCGCCTCGGCAGGCTGTCAAATAGTTTTCCCATTCTTCCTCACTGGTATCAGGCACGCCGGCCTGCTCTTGTCCTGTAGATACGGATGAAACCGCGTCTTTACTGATAATTTCTGTGGATCGTCTCAACCTTGATCATATTGGTGCCGCCCTTTCCTCCGCCGACCGGTCCGCCGGTGAGAACGATATTGTCCCCCATCTGAAGGTTGAGGATATGAACCGCCTGACGAATCGCGTGATAGAACAGCACATCGATGGACTCGAATTCCTCGCAGAGGATCGGCTCCACGCCCCAGCTCAGGGAAAGCTTGCGGTAAACCTTCTCCGACGTGGTCATTCCGATGATCTGCACCGGGCAGCGGAACCGGCTGACCATCCTGGCGGTCATTCCCGACTTGGAGCTTACCACAATGCATTTCGCATCTACATCGATCGCCATCGAGCAGGTAGAATGTGAAATCGCATCCAGGATATTCTTCTGGACAAACTCCGTGTTCTTGAAACGTTTCTTGTAGTTGATGTGATGCTCTGTGAATTCCGCTACCTGCGCCATTGTCTGAACCGCTTCCACCGGATATTTTCCCGCGGCGGATTCACCCGAAAGCATGATCGCGGACGCCCCGTCGTACACCGCATTCGCCACATCGGAGATCTCCGCGCGGGTCGGACGGATATTGTTGATCATAGACTCCAGCATCTCCGTCGCGATGATCACACGGCGTCCGAGCAGTCTGCACTCCTGCGCAATCTCCTTCTGAACTGCCGGCACCTCCATATACGGGATCTCCACTCCGAGGTCTCCTCTCGCAACCATGATGCCGTCGACGACCTCTGAGATCTCACGGATATTGTTCACGCCCGCACGGTTCTCGATCTTCGCGATAATATCAATGTCCTGTCCTCCGTTTGCATTCAGGAAGTCTCTCATTTCCTGAGCATCTTCCCTGGTCGATACAAAGGACGCGGCAATGTAATCCACATCGTTCTTGATTCCGAACAGAAGGTCATCCTTATCCTGCTCGCTGAGGAAGTCATTTTTCATCAGCTTTCCCGGAAAGTTCATGCTCTTTCTGTCCGAGAGAACGCCCCGGCCTCAACCTTCGTGAATACTCTGGCTCCCTCTACCTTCTCCACGATACATACGACAAGCCCGTTATTGACCAGAATCTTGTCGCCAGGCTTCAGCTCATCCGCGAATCCCTTGTAGCTGACCGACACGATCGTCTCATCTCCGATCAGATCCTCTGTCGTGAAAATGAATTCCTGTCCCTCCTTGAGGATTACCTTGTGATCCTTGAACACGCCGATTCGGTACTCCGGTCCCTTCGTATCAAGCATAATCGCAATCGGCCTGTGGAGCTTATTACGAACCTTTTTAATCAGCTTCATCTTCTCCAGATGCTCTTCGTGGGTTCCGTGAGAAAAGTTCAGCCGAGCGACATTCATACCGGCCTTCACCATGCGGCTCAGTATCTCCTCCGAAGCGCTTGCAGGTCCTATTGTACAGATAATTTTTGTTTTACGCATATTTATTCCTTTCACAGATGAACAGACGACCGGATTCTCTCCCGGTCCAGACATTGTATTCCGACATGTCAGACCGATAAAGCCTTTGCTCTGCCCTGATTTCGTGCATCCGGCCGGATCCGACATTCCCATTCTATCATAAACAGTCAACCGTTTCTTTATGCAGTATATACAAAACTTCTTCACCCGTCTCTGTCGAATGCCGAAAATGCGCAGGACAAATCCGCCTTGAAGGTTATCATCCCGTTGCCGCCGCGGGCACAGCGAGATACAACGCGCTTCGCGGGTTATTTCTCGCTATCGCGACGCTCACCCCACACGGATACTTTGCATTCGGCTGTGGCTCGCTGTTCGCGTAAAAAAACCGGGCTGCTCCGGAATAAAAAAATATTCCAGGACGTCCCGGTCTGTTCATGTGCTAATTATCAGAATAATATTACAATAGGTAGGGGCATCTGCAATATAAGAAATTATTATATCGCAGTTCTCTGTGAACGATCCCCGTCAGGATGGCGGAATGTAGGTGTGTGTGTACACCTGTTCCATAACCCGGCGTTTATCCTCAAGACTCGGATGCACATACATCAGCATGGTGATATTTACACTTGCATGCCCAAGTATCATGCTTAATGTCTTCGGATCGGCGCCGTCCCGGATACAGGCAGTTGCGAAGGTGTGACGCAATGTGTGGAAATTTCTTGCCGGAATACCCAGTTTCTTCAGCAGGCTTCGGAACCGCTTGCTGCAGCAGGAGGGTTCCATGCACTTTTTTCTGCCGGTCAGCAGAAAATAATCGGAGGACTGCTGCTGTTTTCTTAACAGATCTGCGATTTCCGCCGGCAGCGGAATCGAACGAATGGAGTTTCTGGTCTTCGGCGCAGCAATGACCAGATGTGTTTTGTGCCCGTCAGCATCTGCATTCGGATTCGGAAGCCGGCCGAGAGACTTTGTAATCCGCAGCACACCCTCATCGAGATCCAGATCATCCCATGTCAGAGCACAAAGTTCTCCGATCCGGATACCGCTCACCAGAGCCAGAAGCACTCCGATGTTATATGGTGTCGGATTCTGTATCAGATATTGAACCATTGTGTTCATTTCGTCCTGTGTAAATATGCATATTTCCGGCTGGTGACAAGAAATACGCATCAGGTTATCCACATTATTGATACAGTAATGGTTGCATTTCGCATATTTCATGGCGGAGTTCAGGATCGTTCGCAGCTCCGAGACGGTCGTAGGAGAGAGTCCTCCGGCGTTATCCAGTCTGCCGCCTGATAATTTTTCCTTCAGGTAACTGTTCAGCATGTCAGAATCCAGTTCCGACAGCCGGTAGTCCCCGAGATCATGGATGAGATGTTTTTCTATGAGGTAGGAATATGTAGCCGGCGTTTTGCCCGTCAACGAGAGATCCTCATTCAAATACCGGCAGTAATTTTCCAAAAATTCATGTACCGTTACAATTTGATTTCGGTTTTCCTGTTCCCTATTCATATTCTCCTTTCCAACAATCATGCCAATCCCGTAGCAAATTATATATCACCTGCCGGAGTGATTTCCTGTACGATTGTCTGAAAAAGCATAAATAAGAGGACTGAAGATGCGAATATACTCACATTCTGCTGATGCTGCGCAAACAAAGCATACACTTCCCGGAACAGCCGAAAACTTGCCTTGTAAACACACAATCATCAGGAACACTGATTAAATATCTTCTAGTAATTATACTTATTCTCTTGCAATAATATACATGATACGGTATAATACGGTTGAAACGGAGATATTGACCAGAATGTTTATATAATATGTACAATTACGAAACTGCGTCAGAACTGCGATATAATAATTTCTTATATTGCAGTCCGGGGTATTTTTATTCTCTATGGCTATTTTGATATAATAAGTATACTTCAAGACATAGAATTATGCCACTACTTTTTACTTTCTCATAATAATAATTCTGCTGATATATTTTATCAACATCTATGCCAGTCCTCACTCGGAATTCGTCACCGTTTCAATCCCAATATTTTTCCATCTCCCCATATGGCCGGCACCATTCCGGCACATTCGGGCATTCTCATGATGCTTTCCCACAGCGCCTCCGATTTCAGGCGGAAATCGCTGCGCGAGTCACTTCCGGGGCTTCCTGGTGTCGTGAAATGCTCTTCTTTCCCAAAAGAGAGGTACGCGATGCCTTCCTGCTTCGGAGCATGTTTCGTTCCTTGCAGCGCGGGCTTCCGTGTACCTCTCATTTCCAATTTGATTCCGATCAACGGCTTTCCCGGTCTTCACTTTCTCCAGGAAGCTGCGTATTTATTCTTGATGATACCGTTCGCATATTTCCCCCATCCGATCGGGAAGCGGTCCACGCAGATAAGGTTCCATCCGCTGCAGACCCTCTCCGTCTCCGGATCTGTCTGTATTGTCTCTCCGTGAAGGTATCGTGCGACTCTTTCATCCTCCGGCTTCAGAGAAAAAACATTCCTGAATTCCTCCGGATGCTCAGCCATCGCAAGAGGCTGTGACGGCTCAAACCTTTTTTTCTTCCATTCCCCGAGATAGAGCTCGTTTCTCAGAAAGTTCAGTCTTCCGGCGCCGTCGGGCAGTTTCTGCACATAATACCCCTTATCCGCACGCCGCTCAATCTTTTCCGGCTGTGCCTGCGGCAGAAACTCTCCGAGCAGTTCCATCTGCTCCGCATCCGGCCGGACGTCGGATGCTGCCGCCTGTCTCCCTCTGTTCTTTCCCGAAGCTCTGCCGTTGGCCGAAGTTCTGTCCGCTCGCGTTTTCTTTTTGCTTCTGACAGGCGGGACACTTCCGGAGCATTTTCTTCTCCCCTGTCCCGATAAACCCGCTTCTTCGCAGCTGCCCTCTCCAACTTCCCGGAATCCGTCTCCCGAATTGCCGATCTCCTGCTGTGCAGGGAATACGGATGCCGAGCCGTCTCCTGTCACCCTGCCGGATCCCGGGCAGGACTGCGGCTCAGCGGAAGAATCCCTGCGCATCAGCGCCAGAAAGTGACCCTCTCCGTCCATCCTGTGCGGCCAGATTCTCACGCATTTCCTAAGCTCCGGATTGCCGTCCGCCCAGTCGGGTCTTCCCTCCGAAAATCCGGAATAGCCCTCCATCTCCTGCAGAGACAGATCCGGGAACGTACGAATAAGCCAGCTGATCATCTGTTCATCCTCGTCCGGTGAAAATGTGCAGGTAGAATACATGAGATACCCTCCCGGCTTCAGCATCTTTCTCGCATTTTCCAGAATGTTCCGCTGCTGAGAGGCAAAATATCGCACACGCTCCGGGCTCCAGGTCTCCGCGACCTCCGGATCCTTCCGGAACATTCCCTCGCCGGAACAGGGAGCGTCCACAAGAATCTTGTCGAAGTAGCCGGTAAATACATCAGCAAGCCGGTCAGGCATTTCATTTGTCACAAACATATTCTCCGTGCCGAACAGTTCGAGGTTGCGGAGAAGCGCCTTCGCCCTGGAGTTGCTGGCATCATTCGCCACCAGGATTCCTGTCCCTCCGAGTCTGGCTGCCAGTTCCGTTGCTTTCCCGCCCGGCGCGGCGCAGAGATCAAGCACCCGGTCACCTGGTTCCACCGGAAGACGGCTCGCCGGAGTCATAGCACTCGGTTCCTGAAGGTAATAGACACCCGCCGCATAGTACGGATGACGCGCCGGATACACGTCGTTCGGATAGATAAATCCGTCGGTCACCCACGGAACTCTTCGGACGGGAAACGGAGCGATCTTTTCAAATTCCTCCGGCGTGATCTTCATGGTATTCACACGCAGTCCGCGAAGCCTCGGTCTGTCATAGCTTGCGATGAAATCCGCGTATTCATCCCCCAGCATGTTCTTCATTCTCTCATCAAACTCGTTTGGAAGCTTCATTTTTTCCTTTCTTCGTTCACGCGCGCCTGAAAAGCAGCAGCCAGCCGCTATTCGCGCCCCGGCATCATTCCGACAGAAAGCGCCTGAAGGGGCAGCAGCCAGCTGCTATTCGCGCCCCGGCCGCATTCCGACAGAAAGCACCTGACAGTCACTGCCAGGTGCTTTCTGCTTTTTCTCTGTTTACTCAATTTCCTGAAATCTGAGCGATGAAGACAGCTGTTTCTTCCTAATTAAAAGGGCCAATTGGTATTACCAATTACTGTTCTTCATCCTGCTCCAGAACTTCTTCGTACTTCTCCAGAATCAGCTTCTGGATTCTGTCTCGTGTCTCGGAATTGATCGGGTGAGCGATGTCCCTGTATTCTCCGTCCGTTGTCTTCCTGCTCGGCATAGCAATAAATAATCCCTTTTCGCCTTCGATAATCTTAATATCATGAACAGCGAATTCATCATCGAAGGTTATGGACACAACCGCCTTCATCTTCCCTTCTTTTGTTACTTTACGTACTCTGACATCTGTGATCTGCATAAGACTCCTTCTCCCGCGTTCAGCAGGCATTTCAGATCGCGTATCTCTCGTTCTTTTCGACCACGATCTTGATTCTGTCTTCGCCGCAGTAATAAGAGTTCGCCCTTATTGTATCGCGGCTTTCGACGATACAATTCTCAATGTGAGTATTATCCCCTAGGTACACATTGTTCAGGACGATGGAATTCTTGATCACACAATTGTTGCCTACATATACGTCTTTGAAAAGAATAGAATTTTCAACTTGTCCATTAATGATACAACCACTCGATATCAGACTGTTTTTCACTATGTTGCCAGGATTGTATTTTGCCGGCGGGAGGTCATCAATCTTTGAATAGATCTCGGGATACTGATTGAAGAAGAAATCCCTTACCTCCGGTTTGAGGAAATCCATATTAGTTCTATAATAGGATTCCACCGTCGCAATGTTACTCCAATAGGTATTTATTTTATATCCATAAATCCGCTTCAGGTTCTTGTAGCGGATAAAGATATCTTTAACCAGGTCATAACGCCCTTCTTGTGCGCATCGCTCAAGGAGCTCTATTAACTGTCTCCTTCTTATAACATAGATTCCGGTTGAAATCAAGCTCGAATCTGAAACCATGGGCTTTTCTTCGAACTCCTCTATGCGGTAGTCCTCGTTCATCTTCAGGACGCCGAACCGGTTCGGGTCGTCGTCATGGCATTCCGTGCAGACAATGGTGATATCCGCGCGCTTTGCAATGTGATATTCAAGGACTTTGTTGAAGTCCAGCTTATAGATTCCGTCGCCGGAGGCGATGATGACGTATGGTTCATGGCTTTCCTTCAGCCACTGTATATTCTGATAGATGGCATCCGCCGTGCCTCTGTACCACCAGTTGTTCGTCGATGTCACGGTAGGGGTGAAAACGTACAGTCCTCCCTGCTTTCTTCCGAAATCCCACCACTTCGACGACATCAGATGATTATTCAGAGACCTTGCATTGTACTGCGTGAGCACGGCCACCTTCTGAATATGCGAGTTCGTCATGCTGCTCAGTGCAAAATCGATGCTCCGGTAGCTCCCTGCAACCGGCATGGCGGCGATACACCGCTTCTCCGAGAGCTCCCGCATCCGATTGCTGTTTCCGCCTGCAAGAATTATACCTAATGCTCTCATAGGATATCACCGTCCTCCCTGATCAGCGCTCCTCCTCCGGGAAGCGCGCCGTTTTCATAGTCTTCGGGCGCGGTCTTCCCCGAAATCACGGTGTTCTTCCCCACTGTGATGTCGTCCGGAATCACGGTTTCCTCGCCGATTGTGGCCAGGCCGAACGCATAGATATTCGGTTTAAAAACATTCGGAGCTTCCTCGCCGACACCGATGCTGCAGTTGTCTCCGATACGGGCCTGCTCAGCGATGATCGCCTTCTCGATCTTCGTGCCGGCCCCCACTGTCGCGCGCCGCATGATAATAGAGTCTCTTACGACGGCGCCTTCCCGGATCGTGACGCCCGGACCGATCACCGAATTGTGCACCTCGCCGTAAATCTCCGCGCCCTCGCCTATGATACAGCGGTCCGCGACGCCGCTTTCGGAGATGTACTGCGGCCGGATGATGTCTCCCTTTGTGTAAATTCTCCAGTATTCCTCATACAGATTGAATTCCGGAACGATGTCGATCAGCTCCATGTTGGCCTGCCAGTAGGAGCCGAGTGTTCCGACATCCTTCCAATAACCGTTGAATTCATAGGCGAACAGACGGCTTCCCCTGTCCCGGCAGTAGGGCAGGATATGCTTTCCGAAGTCGCAGCCGGGCTGATCCCTCAGCGCGATCAGAGATTCCTTCAATGTCTTCCAGGAAAAAATATAAATGCCCATGGAAGCGAGATTGCTCCTCGGATGCTCCGGTTTTTCCTCAAACTCGGTTATCCGCCCCTTGCCGTCCGTAATCATAATACCGAAACGGCTGGCCTCCTCCATTGGAACAGGCATGCACGCGATCGTGACATCTGCCTTGTTCGCCCGGTGAAAGTCCAGCATAACCTCATAATCCATCTTGTAGATGTGATCACCGCCCAGAATCAGAACATACTCCGGATTATAGGACTCCATATACGCCAGGTTCTGAAAAATTGCGTTCGCAGTTCCGGTGTACCACTCCGTATCTGTATTCTTCTCATATGGCGGAAGAACAGTGACACCCCCGACATTCCGGTCCAGATCCCAGGGGATTCCTATTCCGATATGACTGTTCAGCCGAAGCGGCTGATACTGTGTCAGCACACCCACCGTATCGATTCCGGAATTAATACAGTTACTGAGAGGGAAATCAATGATTCTGTACTTTCCGCCGAACTCCACCGCGGGCTTCGCGACCTTGGAAGTCAGCACACCGAGCCTGCTTCCCTGCCCGCCTGCGAGGATCATGGCGATCATTTCTTTTTTGACCATGGAATCACCTCTTGTCTTGAAAAGATTATATCGATAAAAAGATTATATCATAGTCACTTTCAAAAGTGAACATTTTAAATAATTTTTCAATCCCTTTTGTCTGTTTTTTATAACTTTTGCCGAAAACAGTGCATATCGGTATTGCCTGTCGAGAGGGAAATTCGTCAGTTTCACCTCGGGCGTCTGCTTGAAATATTAAGGGCGCAAGGGTATAATTGATACGCTGTATTGGCAGAAAAAAGGAGTTTTCCATATTATGTACAAGATAAATTTTGAAAGACCGTGCCACGTGCACTTTATCGGCATCGGAGGAATCAGCATGAGCGGACTTGCCGCTATCCTGCTAAAGGAGGGATTCGTCGTTTCCGGATCTGACTCTCACGAATCGGAGCTGACCGACCGTCTGGAAGCCGCCGGCGCCAGAATCGCCTATCAGCAGGTGGCGGAAAATATCACGGATGATATTGATGTTGTTGTGTACACCGCTGCGATCCATCCGAGCAATCCGGAATATGCCGCTGCGGTCGGCAAAAAGATTCCGCTCCTTACCAGGGCGCAGCTTCTGGGCCAGATGATGAAGAACTACAGGATTCCGATCTGCGTCTCCGGAACCCACGGGAAGACCACGACAACCTCGATGGCGGCGCATATCCTCATGGCAGCCGATATGGATCCGACGATCTCTGTCGGAGGCATTCTCCCTCTGATCAAGGGCAATTACCGGATCGGAAGCAACAACACATTCCTGATGGAGGCATGTGAATACACCAACAGCTTCCTGAGCTTCTTCCCGAAGATCAGCATCATCCTCGACATCGATGCGGATCACCTTGACTTCTTCAAGGATCTGGACGACATTCGCAATTCCTTCCGGAAGTTCGCTGAGCTTCTGCCGGATGACGGCGTACTGATCATCAATGCGGATGATCCCGCCTGCAAGATGATCACCAGAGGCTTGAAATGCAAGATCGTCACCTACTCCATGAGCAATAAGGGAGAATACACCGCCGATCTCGTGACATATGACAAACGTGGCAACGCTTCCTTCCGCGCCCTGTACAAGGGCAATCCGATCGGCAATTTTTCTCTTCAGGTGCCCGGACAGCACAATGTCAGCAATGCGCTGGCAGCTATTGCACTCGCCAGAGAGCTCGGCATCAGCGCCGATGTCATCGAAAACGGCTTTGAGAGTTTCCACGGCACAAACCGCCGTTTTGAATACAAGGGTAAGATGAAATGCGGTGCCGCCGTCATTGACGATTACGCGCATCATCCGACCGAAATCAAGGCGACGCTCCACACCGCGGAACGTGTTCCCCATGAGACGATCTGGTGCGTATTCCAGCCTCACACCTACACCAGAACGAAGGCGCTCCTTCCTCAGTTTGCGGAAGCGCTCTCTATTGCGGACCATGTGGTGCTGGCGGATATCTATGCGGCGAGAGAGCTGGATATCTACGGGGTTTCCTCCAGAGACCTTCAGGCTGAGATTCAGAAGCTCGGCACGGACTGCGATTACTTTCCGTCCTTTGACGAGATCGAAGACTTCCTTCGCGCGAATGTCAAGGACGGAGATCTTGTAATCACCATGGGAGCGGGAAATATTGTTCAGGTCGGAGAGGATCTGATCGACTGACGCAGGTGAGAATCTATGGGTTTATTGACCATTAAGGACAGTCGTCTGGCCGGAATGACACTTCTGGCGGACGACTTTATCGATTATTATATGCCCCGCGCGAACGGGGACTTTGTAAAAATCTATCTCTATCTGCTCCGGAGTGTGCACCGGCAGGATTTCAATCCTACGCTCTCCTCCCTTGCAGATGTTTTTTCGTGCACGGAAAAGGATGTTCTCCGCGCTCTCCGCTACTGGCAGCAGGCCGGTCTCCTGAACCTCTCCTACCGCGGCAAAGAACGGGAGCTGGACAGAATCGAGCTTCTCCCGATTCAGCCCTCTCTTCAGAAAACGCAGTATGTGCCGGAGGAAGCCGCGGAGAAGAAGCCGGCCGAAGCACACGAGAAGAAGCCTGTTTCCGCGCAGATTTCATCTGCCCGCGCAAGGGAGCTGAAGGACAATGAGGATGTCCGGCAGATACTTTTTTTCACCGAACAGTATATCGGCCATCCCCTGAGTGCGACGGATATGCGCCGGATCCTATATTTCTACGATGTTCTCCATTTCCCGGTCGATCTGATCGACTACCTCGTGGAATACTGTGTATCGAGGGGCGGCCGGAATATGAATTATATCGAGAAGGTCGGGCTTGCCTGGAACGATGAGAAGCTCACGACCGTGCAGGCGGCGAAGGAGTACTCCAGCTCCTGGAAGGACAAGTATTTCGCCATTTTCCGCGCTTTCGGCATCCGGAACCGGAACCCGATTCCGGACGAGATCAAGATGATGGACAAATGGCTCAAGGAATATACGATGCCGATGGATCTGATCCGGGAGGCAGCCAGCCGGACGATACGTCAGACCGGGCAGCCCTCTTTTTCCTATGCGGACCGTATCCTGTCCGACTGGAACAAGGCCGGTGTTCACACGCCGGAAGATATTCAGAAGCTCGATTCTGTCTACCGCCAGTCGCATCCGGCCTCGGAATCCGGACAGGCAGCCTCATCCCAGATGCGGGCAAAAAAAGAACCGCCCAGATCTTCGACGCGTTTTAACGAGAATTTTCATCAGAGGGATTACGATTTTGACCGGCTCGAGCAGGAGCTCCTTATGAATCAGCAGTCCGACACATCGGATTGATTCCGGGCTTTATCTAAACCGTGCCTGAGGTCAGGCACAGAGAGGAGGGAATATGCCTCTGTCCAATTCACAATATGACGCCATCATGCGTATCTACAGCCAGAAACAACTGAAGAGCCGGAGAGACCTGGACCGCCGAAAGCAGGAGGTCTATGCGAGGATTCCCCGCCTCCCCGAAATCGACGCCGAGGTTGCCTCGGTATCGGTTCGGAAAGCTCTCTATCTTCTGGGCGACCCGAAGGGGTGTGATATTGACACTGACCGCGCGATCAGCGACCTCGCCGAGGAACGACGCGCACTTCTTCTCTCGAACGGATATCCGGAGGACTACCTGGAGCTGCAATACGACTGCCCGCTCTGTCACGACACCGGATATGTCGGAGACCGGAAATGCAGCTGCTTTCGTCAGATGGAAATCGACCTGCTATATTCCGCTTCGAATCTGCAGGATGTTCTGCGGTCTGACACTTTTGATAATTTTTCTCTGAAGTACTATCCGAAGGATTCCTTCAGCAAGGTCAATCAGAAGTCCTACTATTGGGAAGCCGAAAACGCACTGGCGGTTTCCCGGAATTTTGTGCGGAATTTCCAGCAGAACCACAGAAACGGCACACCGGAAAATCTTTTCTTCTACGGGGACGTCGGCGTCGGCAAAACGCATCTCTCTCACGCGATTGCGAAGGGCATTCTGGACCTTGGATGCAGCGTGCTGTATCTGACGGCCTATGATCTCTTTGATCTCATGAGCAGATATAAGTTTCATTCCGACGAGAGCCTGAAGGATACCTGCGACACCGTCTACGCCTGTGATCTTCTGATCATCGACGACCTCGGTGCGGAAATGCTGAATAACTTTGTGACATCCGAGCTTTTCCTCATCGTAAATGAGCGGATTCTCCAGAAGAAATCAACGATTATCTCGACAAACCTTTCTGTCATGAAGGTCCGGGAAGCCTTCTCAGAACGCACTTTTTCACGTATAATGGGTTCATACCGGCTGATTCATATTTCCGGCGAGGATATCCGGATCCGAAGAAAGCTTTCCTCTTCCGCCGGACCGGACCGGAGACAGAAACAGTACGAAGAATAAACGGCTTGCGGGCCCTGTCCGCGCCGCAAATGACACAGTTCCTGCGCTGCCCGCTGATGCGCAGCCTTCGCATCGCTGACAGGCATTTTTTCAGGAGGAATTCAGACATGGCAAACAGCAACGACAATTATTATGACTCTCTTCCGGTCGGACGTCTCGGCATTATTCCGTTAAAGAGCTGCACGACCATCGGAAACAAGGTGAACGATTATCTTGTGCAGTGGAGACGAGACCGCGAATCCGATCACAAGACCTCGGCGGCCGTGGAGGGCTATGAGAGAAGCTCCTACATCATCCCCTGTGATATTCCGAGGTTCGGATCCGGCGAGGCGAAGGGCGTCATCGGCGAGTCCGTCCGCGGAGACGACATCTACATTCTCGTTGATGTCTGCAATTATTCCCTGACCTACAAGCTCGGAAGCTATGTCAATCACATGTCTCCGGACGATCATTTTCAGGACCTGAAGCGCGCGATCGCGGCGATCGGCGGAAAAGCCAGAAGAATCAACGTCATCATGCCCTTCCTCTATGAAAGCCGGCAGCACAAGCGTTCCGGCCGCGAGTCCCTGGACTGTGCCCTCGGTCTCAAGGAACTGGTCGGAATGGGCGTAGAGAACATCATCACCTTTGACGCTCACGACCCGCGTGTACAGAACGCAATTCCGCTTCACGGATTTGAGACGATCTCCGCATCCTACCAGTTCATCAAGAACATCCTCCGCCACGCAGAGCCCGACATGAAGATCGATTCCGACCACCTGATGTGCATCAGCCCGGACGAGGGCGGAATGGCACGAGCAATCTACATCGCGAACAACCTCGGCGTTGACATGGGTATGTTCTACAAACGGCGCGACTATTCCACCATCATCGACGGACGCAATCCGATTGTTGCGCATGAATTCCTCGGAGCGGACGTAAAGGGCAAGGATATGATCATCATCGACGACATGGTTTCCTCCGGGGACAGCATGATCGAGGTCGCTTCTCTTCTGAAGGAGCGCGGAGCCAAGAACATCTATATGTGCGCCACCTTCGGTCTGTTCACGAACGGACTCGACAGCTTCGATGAAGCGTACCGCAAGGGCATCTTCACAAAGCTTGTCACCACGAACCTTGTATACCAGCGTCCTGACCTTCTGCAGCGCCCGTATTACATCAGCTGTGACATGAGTAAATATATCGCTCTTCTGATAGACACGCTGAATCATGACGCGTCCATCAGCAGTCTTCTGGACCCGGTTGACCGTATCCAGAAGGTGCTGAAGAAATTCGAGAATCATGAGAAGATCTGAGATGCACTTGTGCGGCATACTATGCGGCATACACCCATTCAGGATAAAGCCTGGTTACAGCCGGTTTGCGGATGGCAGCAGGTTGCGAAAACCCCGCCCATAAAATATCCCACACAGCGGGAAAGAGACGGCCGGGACGCTTCCCACAAGGGGAAGTGTTCCGGCCGTCTCTATTATTATTATCATTATTAACCGTTCTTTCTGCTGATGCCCTCGCGCTTTCTGAGTCTCGAATCCAGCTGACGCTTGCGGATACGGAGGCTCTTCGGCGTCACCTCCAGAAGCTCATCGCTGTCAATAAACTCCAGTGCCTGCTCAAGAGAGAGAATCATCGGAGGCGTCAGCACAAGCGCCTCATCCGAAGACGAAGTACGTGTGTTTGTCAGATGCTTTGTCTTGCACACGTTCAGTTCGATATCCTCCGGCTTGGAAGACATACCGACAACCATTCCCGCATACACCTTTTCGCCCGGTCCGATGAACAGCGTTCCTCGCTGCTGCGCCGCGAACAGTCCGTACGCAACGGAAACTCCGGGCTCGAAGGCGATCAGAGATCCCTGCTTGCGGAAGACGATATCTCCCTTGTACGGCGCGTAATCATCAAAAATCGTATTCAGAATTCCGGTTCCCTTTGTCATCGTCATGAAATTGCCGCGGAATCCGATCAGTCCTCTGGAAGGAATGCTGAACTCCAGACGTGTGATGCCGTTTTCACCGACGCTCATACCCTGAAGCTCGCCCTTGCGCTCGCTCAGCGACTGGATCACCGCACCCGAATACTCATCCGGCACATCGATGTATGCCAGCTCCACCGGCTCCAGCTTCCTGCCGCGCTCGTCATACTTGTAAATAACCTCCGCCTTGCTGACTGCGAATTCATAGCCCTCGCGTCTCATCTCCTCGATCAGGACAGACAGATGAAGCTCTCCTCGTCCGGATACCTTAAAGCAGTCAGCGGAGTCTGTCTCCTCGACTCTCAGAGACACATCGGTGTTCAGCTCACGGAACAGACGGTCGCGAAGATGACGGGAAGTGACATAGGTGCCCTCTGTGCCTGCAAGCGGAGAGTCGTTGACTACAAAGTTCATGGAGATCGTCGGCTCCTCGATCTTCTGGAACGGAATCGGCTGCGGATTCTCGAGATCACAGAGCGTATCGCCGATATGCAGGTCAGCAATACCCGACACGGCTACGATCTCTCCGACAGTCGCTTTCTCCACCTCGACTCTCTTCAGACCGTCAAAAACATACATCTTGCTGATCTTTACCCGGGCTTTCTTGTCCGGATCGTGGTGGTTCATCAGAAGAACCTCCTGGTTCAGAGACAATGTTCCGTTGTCGATCTTTCCGATTCCAATTCTGCCGACATACTCGTTGTAATCGATCGTGGATACCAGCATCTGGATGCCGGCGTCCGGATCACCGGCCGGCGCCGGAATATATTTCAGAATCGCCTCAAAGAGCGGCGTCATATCCTTTCTCTCGTCGTCGAGCTCGTTTGTGCACCATCCGTCTCTTGCGGAAGCATAGAGGAAGGGGGCATCCAGCTGCTCATCCGAGGCGCCGAGATCCATCAGAAGCTCAAGCACCTCATCGACCACCTCGGTCGGGCGGGCGTTCGGACGGTCTACCTTGTTGATGCAGACCACGACCTTCAGATTCAGCGCCAGTGCCTTTTCGAGAACAAAGCGCGTCTGCGGCATCGGGCCTTCAAATGCGTCAACCAGAAGGATAACTCCGTTCACCATCTTCAGAACACGCTCAACCTCGCCGCCAAAGTCCGCATGTCCGGGCGTGTCAATGATGTTGATCTTGGTGTCCTTGTACTGAACCGCTGTATTCTTGGAAAGAATGGTGATTCCGCGCTCCTTTTCAATTGCTCCGGAATCCATGACTCTTTCCTGTACCTGCTGATTGTCCCGGAAGACTCCGCTCTGTCTCAGCAATTTATCTACCAGCGTTGTCTTGCCGTGATCGACATGGGCAATAATGGCAACGTTACGGATATCGTTTCTGGTAATTTTCATAATCTTTAACCTCACATCTTATGCCGGCAGTATCATCGTTCTTCTGTTCTCCACTGCCATATCCCCGAAATGGGGCTTTTCTGTCTGTTTATTCACTATCTGCAACCACGAAATTATAACACATCATTTTTCCTTTGTGTAGTCTGCAAAGGTCTGATTTTATGCGGTTTTCACGAACTTTTTTGAACAGATTGAACGATAATCGTCTTTTCGTTGTCTTGACAAGCCACTTTGCAGACGATATAATCGCTTTATATGTGATAGAGGTTGCGTATCTCAAGAGTAGCCGGTCCGATGCAGCAGAGTGCAGGGGAAGACGCGGGGAAAGGGATATACGCCGAAAGAAACGGATCTCTGCCGTCCCTTTCTTGGGCATGAATCGAACAGGTTTATGACTGTCATCGTCAGATGGAGCGCTATCCGCAGATATTAATACGATGAGACATAATCATCCGCTTTTTCCGGAATCTGTTTATTTCCGGAACAGAGGTCAGACCACCGTCTGCCGGATTCATACGCAGGAGTTCGCACAAAGCTGCACTCGCGGTAAGAGTAATGCAGGGCAATGCAGGCAGATGATTCACCCGGAGGTTCTTTTCCGGATTCTTCTCATCAGAATGTCAGGCGGCGCCATCACGGCGGCGCATATTTTTTTGCTCCAAAGCGCTGTTCACATACTGTCCGGCAGGCACCCGTACGACAGACTGTGCCACAAGCTGTGAATGCTTTAAACGGCACCACATACTGTATCAGGTGCGGATCGGACAGACGCAACGGTTAAAAATTCAAACCCGGATCAAGGAGGATCTGTCATGGCAATTTTCAAAGGCGCCGGTGTCGCTCTCGTCACCCCGATGAATGAAGATGAAACTGTAAATTACGATAAGCTGGATGAGCTCATCGAGTGGCATATCGCGGAGGGAACCGACTGCATCGTCATCTGCGGCACCTCCGGCGAGTCTGCCACGCTTTCCGAGGAGGAGCACATCGCAACGATCCGTCACTGCGTTGAGACCGTAAATCACAGAATTCCGGTCGTGGCCGGAACCGGATCCAACAGCACAAAAACCGCTGTCTATCTTTCCACAGAAGCGGAAAAGGCCGGCGTTGACGGACTTCTCGTCGTCACTCCCTACTACAACAAGGCGACGCAGGCAGGCTTGATCCGCCATTACACAGAGGTTGCGGAGTCTGTTCACACCCCGATCATCATGTACAACGTCCCCTCCAGAACCGGCTGCAATATTCTCCCGGAAACGGCGGCATACCTCGGTAAGAATGTCAGGAATATCACGGCAATCAAGGCTGCCAGCGGCAATCTTTCACAGATTGCCAAGACAAAGGCTCTCGCCGGCGACGCGCTCGATATCTATTCCGGAAATGACGATCAGGTGGTTCCGATTATGTCTCTCGGCGGTCTCGGTGTAATTTCGGTTCTCTCAAATGTAGCGCCGAAGTACACTCATGAGATGTGCTGGAAATATCTGAACGGCGATACCAAGGGCTCCTGCGAGATGCAGCTCAGGGCGATCGACCTGATTGACTCTCTCTTCTGCGAGGTGAATCCGATCCCGGTCAAGGAAGCGCTGAACATGATGGGCAGAGAGGTCGGCCCTCTCCGCGGACCCCTTTACGGAATGGGATCCGAAGCAGACGTCGAGCGGCTCAGAAAATCACTGACCGACTTCGGGATCACGGTAAAATAAACAGATGGCATGAATCCTGACTTTTGACACCGTAATCTTGAAATAAATCCTTCCAGAAAGAAAAGGAGAAATGAAATGATAAAGGTTATTCTCAGCGGATGCAACGGGCATATGGGGCAGGTTCTGACCGACATCCTCAACGCGGATTCCGAAACTGTCGTTGTGGCCGGCATCGATATTGCACCGGCAAACAACGTCCGTGAATATCCGATTTTTACCGCTCCATCCGACTGCAGCATTGATGCGGATGCTGTTATTGATTTTTCAAATTTCCGGGCGACAGACGCCCTTCTGGATTTCTGTGTGAACCGCAGACTTCCGCTTGTTCTCTGCACCACTGCTCTTACAGAGGAGACTCTCGCCAAGGTCAGCGAAGCAAGCAAAGTGATCCCGATTCTCCGCTCCGCCAACATGTCGGTGGGCATCAACCTGCTGATGAAGCTCGTGAAGGAAGCCGCCGCTCTGCTGGCCCCGGCGGGATACGATATGGAGATCGTCGAAGCGCACCACAACCGCAAGATCGACGCTCCCAGCGGAACGGCTCTGGCGCTCGGCGAGAGCATGAATGAGGCACTGGACAATGAATACCACTTTGTATTCAGCCGTCATGACCGGCACGAAAAGAGAGATCCCAAGGAAATCGGCATTACCTCGGTTCGCGGCGGCTCCATCGTCGGTGATCATACCGTCATGTTCGCAGGCCAGGATGAGGTGATCGAGTTCAAGCACACTGCCTACTCCCGCGCCATCTTCGGAAAAGGCGCCGCAGAAGCAGCGAAATTCCTCGCCGGAAAACCCGCCGGCATGTATGACATGTCTGATGTGATTGGATAACATGCCTGACGAAAGCAGGTAAAAAATCCATTGAAAAAGCTGCGGTTTGCACCGCAGCTTTTTTCATCCCTCAGGCATTCGCACTTCCGCGCCGCTTACATATTTTGATTTGCAAGCTTTACAAGCGCAATTTCGTTCCGATAGCCCTCGTCGTCGTTCGGGGTCTCCAGAATGAAGGGTCTGCCCTGGAGGAGCGGATGATTGACCACCCGCATCAGAGCTTCCTTCCCGATTTTCCCGAATCCGATCTTCTCGTGACGGTCCTTATGGGAACCGCAGTCATTTTTGCTGTCATTCAGATGGACCGCAAAGAGCCTGTCCAGACCGATCACCTCATCGAAATGCCGGAGCACCCCGTCCAGGTCGTTTACGATATCATATCCTCCGTCCCAGACATGACAGGTGTCAAAGCATACGCCCAGCTTTTCGCTGTGCTCCGTCCTGTCGATAATCCCCTTTAATTCCTCAAATGTCCGGCCGACCTCTGTTCCTTTTCCGGCCATCGTCTCCAGAAGAACCGTGGTCGTCTGATCTGCCGAAATCGTCCGGTTCAGAACATCAGCGATCTGATCCGCGGCCTTTTCATATCCCTGCTTCAGATGAGAGCCCGGGTGAAAATTAAAGAACTGACCGGGAAGGAACTCCATTTTCTGCAGATCCTCACGGAAAATGTTCTCGGAATACAAGCGGATATCCTCCTTCGCGGAGCACAGGTTCATAGTATAGGGCGCGTGCGCCACCAGTCTGCCGAACGAGTGCGCCGAAAGAAACTCCCTCAGCGCCGCGATATCCTCGGGATCCGGTTCGGTGCTTCTGCCTCCGCGCGGGTTTCTGGTGAAAAAGGCAAACGTATCGCCGCCGAGCTTTTCCTCCGTCTCTCCCATCGAGAGATATCCCTTTGAGATTGATACATGATTTCCGATATAGATCATCTGCTTCTCTTTACTCTTCCTTTTTCCTGAATATCTTTATTTTCCTGTAAATCTTCATTCTGAGGAAGACGAACGCTGACCCCGCTGCCACCAGTGCCGCCAGAATATAGCCTCCGATTTTCTTCATATGCATCCTGATTTCCTTATGTCTGTTACACCACCATGCGCACCGCTCCATAGATGCCCGCGTCATTTCCGAGGGTGGCGAGGACAAACTTCGTGTCTTCGGAAGCGTGGAACGCGTACTTTCTGTAGTACTTCTGAATGGAATCCGTGAGAATCGGGCCGGCCTTCGAAACGCCTCCGCCGATCACGAATGCCTGCGGGTCGACAACTGCCGCAACCATGGCAAGACCTCTTCCGAGAATCTCCGCCGTGTAATCCACGATTTCCAGCGCAACCTTGTCTCCTCTCTTCGCCGCGTCGAAAACATCCTTCGCTGTGATACTGTCCATGCCCTTCAGCTCTGTCTCTTCCTTCGTGTCAGCTACAACCGCCTTTGCCGTATTGGCGATTCCGGTTGCGGATGCATACTGCTCCAGATGTCCCTTCTTGCCGCATCCGCAGACTCTCGTCTCCTGCGGATTTACAGGCATATGTCCGATCTCTCCCGCGGCGCCGAAGGTACCGTCCAGAATCTGCTCATTGATGATGATTCCTCCGCCGACTCCGGTCCCGAGCGTAACCATCACGATATCCTTGAAGCCTTTGCCGCCGCCCTGCCACATCTCTCCGAGTGCAGCAACATTCGCGTCATTGCCGACCAGAACATTGACCTTTCCGTCAAAAAGCTGCTCCAGCTGATCCTTCACCGGAACGACATCCCAACCCAGGTTTACGGCACGGTTTACAATCGACCGGTTCAGGATCGCGCCTGGAATGCCGATACCGATTCCCTGAATCTCATCCAGACCGATGCCTTTATTCGACAGCATGCTCTTGACAGAATCCGCGATATCCGGCAGAATATTCCTGCCTCCGTCCTTCTTGTCCGTCACGATCTCCCATTTCAGCAACAGATCTCCCGATGTGCGGAAAATTCCGATCTTGACTGTAGTTCCCCCGACGTCTACTCCGACAGCATATGCTTTCATATGTACACCCTCCTGTTTCTTATCCTGCTTGATTTCTCGTTACTGTCCGCACCTGCCCGATCAGGGAGCGTTTCCAATTACAGCGAACAGATAACATACCTATTATCATACTTCATCCTTCAATTTTATTCCACAACACTTTCACAGATTCTGTCCATCACATCCGTGATCTTGCGATCAGCTGTCCTCCGTTTTCCTTCAGCCACCGATCCCGTTCCTTGTAATCCGGCAGAACCTTTTCCACCTCGTTCCAGAACAGCCGGGAGTGATTCATCTGCTTTCTGTGACAGAGCTCATGAACGATCACATAGTCCTGCACATCCGGCGGTGTCAGCATCAGCAGACAGTTAAAATTCAGATTCCCCTTCGCGGAACAGCTGCCCCAGCGTGTCTTCTGATTCCGGATCGTGATCCTTCCGTAGGTCACTCCCATTTCTGCGGCAAATAGTGCCGCCCGCGGCGGAATCGTACGCGCGGCAAGCTCGGAAAGCCTGCGGATCTCATCTTCCGTAATTCTGCCGTACGGGTTCTGCGCCAGTTCCTCTTCTCTCTTCTTCATCTTTGCGACATTCCGATCGATCCATGTGCGATTCGCGTCCACAAATCTCCGGATTTCCTCAGTCGTTGCAAAATATGGTGCGCGCACGACAATTCCACCATCCGGTTTTATCTGAAGGCTCAGGGATTTCCGCCGCTTCCGGCTTCGTACCACCTTGTAATTCACACTATCCATTTGTTCCTTCCCCGGTAAACGGCCATGCAATCAACAGCCTCGCAGCCTTTACAAATCCCCGCTCCGCCAGCATTTCGGCTCACTGCTGAATCGGAACCTCAATCGGACCCTCAGTTGGAGCTTCAGTTGGAGCTCCACTCGGAGCTTCGCAGGCTGAGAGCATCGTGAAGCGGTTTATTCATCAGGAAGGCCCCCGGAGCTCCGATCCGATCGGTATGCCTCCGGGGGCCAGTTTTCTGCAGAGCCGTGATAATGAACCGGCCGCGGATTTCCTTATTCTGTGGTCACAGGGGTATTATCCTCTGTATTTTCATTCTCAGAAGGCTCATCCACGTCTGTGATTGCTTCACTGTCCGGATCGTCCGGAACTTCCGCCGGCGCGGCGTCCTCCTCCGCGTCACTTCCGGAAGCTGCCGCAAGCGCTCTTGCCGCCTTCTCGGCTTCGATCTCCGCATCGGTATCCAGCTTCAGGTTTCTGTAATACTTCATGCCGGTTCCTGCCGGAATCAGCTTACCGATGATTACATTCTCCTTCAGACCGATCAGATGATCTACCTTGCCCTTGATTGCCGCGTCAGTGAGAACACGGGTAGTCTCCTGGAAGGATGCCGCAGACAGGAAGGAATCGGTCGCCAGAGATGCCTTGGTAATACCGAGAAGCAGTCTCTCATAGGTCGCGCTCTCCTTGCCTTCCTCTTCCATCTTTTCATTCACATCCAGTACGTCAAGATAATCCATCATCTTGCCCGGAAGCAGACCGGTGTCACCGCCCTCTTCCACACGTACCTTCTTCAGCATCTGGCGGACGATGACCTCGATATGCTTGTCGCAGATATCAACACCCTGCAGGCGGTATACCCGCTGAACCTCGCCGAGCAGGTAATTCTGAACTGCTTCGACGCCCTTGATGCGCAGCAGATCGTGCGGATTGATGGAACCCTCGGTGAGCGGATCGCCGGCCTCCACTTCCTTGGTGGTGTCTGCGTCCTCAAGCTCCTTCTTCAGTCTTGTTCCGTACGGAATCAGGTAGGTCTTGGAGTTGCCCTCCTTGTCGGTCACGACAATCTCACGTTTCTTCTTTGTATCCTTGAGCTGCGCGGTACCGGATATCTCTGTGACGATGGCAAGTCCCTTCGGCTTACGGGCCTCAAAAAGCTCCTCGACACGGGGAAGACCCTGTGTGATGTCCGCGGTACCTGCAACGCCTCCGGTATGGAAGTTTCTCATGGTAAGCTGTGTACCGGGCTCACCGATGGACTGCGCCGCAATGATTCCAACGGACTCGCCGACCTGTACAACCTCTCCGGTCGCCATGTTCGCGCCGTAGCACTTCGAACAGATGCCGAGATGCGAACGGCAGGTAAGGATGCTTCTGATCTTCACTCTTGTGATCGGCTCGCCGTTCTCATCCACACCGTCAGACACAACCTTTGCCGCACGGCGCGGTGTGATCATGTGATTTGCCTTTACGATCACATTTCCATCCTTGTCCTTGATCGTATAGCAGGAGAAACGGCCGGTAATACGCTCTTCCAGAGACTCGACCATCTCCTTGCCCTCGGTGAACGCCTCGACCCAGATTCCCGGAATCTCCTTTCGGCTGACAGAGCAGTCCGGCTCACGGATCATCAGGTTCTGTGATACATCGACCATTCGACGGGTCAGGTATCCGGAATCGGCGGTACGAAGAGCGGTATCGGACAGACCCTTGCGGGCTCCGTGCGCCGACATGAAATACTCCAGTACGTCCAGACCTTCACGGAAGTTTGATTTGATCGGCAGCTCGATGGTGTGACCGGTTGTATCCTGCATCAGGCCTCGCATACCAGCCAGCTGCTTGATCTGCTTATCGGAACCACGGGCTCCGGAATCCGCCATCATGAAGATGTTGTTGTACTGATCGAGTCCGCTCAACAGAAGCTTTGTCAGATGGTTGTCGACTTCTTCCCATGTGGAGATGACTTCCTTGTAGCGCTCTTCATCGGTGATGAGACCGCGCTTGTAGTTGCGGGTGATCTTGTCGACGGTTTTCTCCGCCTCCTCAAGCAGCTCCGGTTTTTCCTTCGGAACGGTCATATCGGAAATAGATACGGTCATTCCGGCGCGGGTGGAGATGTGATATCCCATTGCCTTCACCGCATCGAGAACCTCAGCGGTTCTTGTCGCCCCGTGGGTATTGATGACCTTCTCCAGAATCTTCTTCAGATCGCCCTTCTTTACCATGAAATCAACTTCCGGAAGAAGCTCATTGCCCGGCACCGTGCGGTCCACATATCCCAGATCCTGCGGGATGATTTCGTTGAAAATCAGACGTCCGAGAGTGGTCTCGACCACCTTGGAGATCTCATTCCCCGCAGCATCCTTTCCGTAGCGGCGGACCTTGATCTTCGTCTGATATTTGATGTATCCGTTTTCGTACGCAAGCAGTGCCTCGTTGAGATCCTTGTAGAAAGTTCCTTCTCCGATCTCTCCGGGACGTTCCTGTGTCAGGTAGTAGATTCCGAGAACCATATCCTGAGACGGAACGGCTACAACACCTCCGTCCGACGGCTTCAGAAGGTTATTCGGAGAAAGCAGCATGAATCTGCACTCTGCCTGCGCCTCCTGTGTCAGCGGAAGATGAACGGCCATCTGGTCTCCGTCAAAGTCGGCGTTGAACGCGGTACATACAAGCGGGTGAAGCTTGATTGCCTTTCCTTCGACCAGAATCGGCTCAAATGCCTGAATGCCGAGACGGTGCAGAGTGGGCGCGCGGTTCAACATAACCGGATGCTCCTTGATGACGTCTTCCAGCACATCCCATACCTGCGGATCCAGTTTCTCCACCATCTTCTTGGCGTTCTTGATGTTGTGCGCCATCTGTCTCGATACGAGCTCCTTCATCACGAAGGGCTTGAACAGCTCGATGGCCATCTCCTTCGGGAGACCGCACTGATAAATCTTCAGCTCCGGTCCGTTGACGATAACGGAACGTCCGGAATAATCGACACGTTTTCCCAGAAGATTCTGACGGAAACGTCCGTTCTTTCCCTTCAGCATATCGGAAAGAGATTTCAGCGCACGGTTTCCGGGACCGGTGACCGGTCTTCCTCTTCGGCCGTTATCGATCAGAGCATCGACCGCCTCCTGCAGCATTCTCTTCTCGTTTCTGACGATGATGTCCGGAGCCCCAAGATCCAGAAGCCTCTTCAGACGGTTGTTCCGGTTGATGATTCTGCGATACAGATCATTCAGATCGGAGGTCGCGAATCTTCCTCCGTCCAGCTGTACTATCGGACGAAGATCCGGCGGAATGACCGGTACACAGTCCAGAATCATCCACTCCGGACGGTTTCCGGACTCACGGAAAGCTTCTACAACTTCCAGTCTCTTGATGATACGGGCTCTCTTCTGGCCGCTCGCCTGCTCCAGCTCTGATGTCAGCTCCTCATACTCCTTGTCCAGATCGATCTCGCAGAGAAGCTCCTTGATAGCCTCTGCTCCCATCCCGACGCGGAACTCATCCGGGCTGTAGGTCTCAAGCGCCTCGCTGTACTCCCGCTCCGAGAGGATCTGCTTCTTCATCAGCTTGGTATCGCCGGGATCAAGCACAATATAGCTTGCAAAATACAGAACTCTCTCCAGTGTTCTCGGCGACAGATCCAGGATCAGTCCCATGCGGGATGGAATTCCCTTGAAGTACCAGATGTGAGAAACCGGCGCCGCCAGCTCAATGTGTCCCATACGCTCACGGCGGACAGAGGATTTCGTAACCTCTACTCCGCATCGGTCACAGATCACACCCTTGTAGCTGATCTTCTTGTACTTTCCGCAATGGCACTCCCAGTCCTTGGTCGGTCCGAAAATCCGCTCGCAGAACAGTCCGTCCTTTTCCGGCTTCAGCGTACGGTAGTTAATCGTTTCTGGCTTTTTTACCTCTCCATGAGACCACTCACGGATTTTTTCCGGTGAAGCAAGGCCGATGCGAATGGCATCGAAGTTCAGCTGCTGATGCGTTCCTTCTTCTTTATTAACTGTTTCCGGCATTTATTTACCCCTTTCAGCGTGTATATGAAATGATCACGGTGTCAGAAGGCATGCCCCGCCGCGCACCCACGTGCGTACGCAGGGCAGTCACCTGTTGACACGCTGCAATCATACTTTTGAAAGATACATCATGATATCCGGCACAGATGAATTATTCATCCATGTCGTCGTCAAGGCTTTCAATGAATTCCTCATCCTCGTCGTCTGTGATGGTATCGTCGAGATCACTCTCACTGTCGACGAGTTCGCCGTCCTTGAACTCCTGCTTTCCGAATCCGTGGTCGTTCAGTTCCTTGTCATCCGCTCTGTTGCTGTAACGGTCTGCGTCTTCCATGATCTTTCGGAAGCTCGTATTGCCGTAGTCAACAGACTCCATGATCTTGACCTCTTCGCCGTTTTCATCCAGAACACGGATATCAAGAGCCAGAGACTGAAGCTCCTTGAGCATAACCTTGAAGGATTCCGGAATACCCGGCTCAGGAATGTTCTCGCCCTTGATGATCGCCTCGTAGGTCTTCACACGCCCTACGACATCATCGGATTTCACGGTCAGAATCTCCTGAAGCGTATAGGCCGCGCCGTATGCCTCCAGCGCCCAGACCTCCATCTCTCCGAAACGCTGACCTCCGAACTGTGCTTTTCCTCCCAGAGGCTGCTGAGTAACGAGGGAGTATGGACCGGTGGAACGCGCGTGGATCTTATCGTCTACCAGATGATGCAGCTTCAGATAATGCATGTGTCCGATTGTGGTCGGGCCGTCAAACGGCTCTCCGGTTCGTCCGTCGCGGAGCTGAACCTTTCCGTCGCGGCGGATCGGAACGCCCTTCCAGAGTGCTCTGTGATCTCTGTGATCGGACAGGTACTGCATAACCTCCGGAAGAAGGGTGTCCTTGTACTTCTCATAGAAATCATCCCACTCACTGTTCACATAGTCGTTCGCGAGCTCAAGGGTATCCTGAATATCCACCTCATTCGCACCGTCGAATACCGGCGTGGAGATATTAAAGCCGAGTGCCATCGCCGCGAGACTCAGATGAATCTCAAGGATCTGTCCGATGTTCATACGGGAAGGTACGCCCAGCGGGTTCAGAACGATGTCGAGCGGACGTCCGTTCGGAAGGAACGGCATATCCTCGATCGGAAGCACACGGGATACGACACCCTTGTTTCCGTGACGTCCGGCCATCTTGTCGCCGACGGAAATCTTTCTCTTCTGCGCGATATAGATGCGGACCGCCTGGTTCACGCCCGGAGACAGCTCATCTCCGTTCTCTCTGGTGAATACCCGGGCATCCACAACAATTCCGTACTCGCCGTGCGGAACCTTCAGAGACGTGTCGCGGACCTCTCTTGCCTTCTCTCCGAAAATTGCCCGGAGCAGACGCTCCTCGGCCGTAAGCTCGGTCTCTCCCTTCGGGGTTACCTTTCCGACAAGGATATCGCCGGCACGTACCTCTGCGCCGATGCGGATAATACCGCGCTCATCCAGGTCCTTCAGCGCGTCATCGCCGACGCCGGGAACATCCTTTGTGATCTCCTCCGGTCCGAGCTTGGTATCTCGGGCCTCACACTCATACTCTTCAATGTGAATGGAGGTATATACATCATCGCGGACCAGACGCTCTGACAGAAGAACGGCATCCTCGTAGTTATATCCCTCCCAGGTCATGAAACCGATCAGCGGGTTCTTGCCGAGAGCAAGCTCACCGCCGGAGGTGGAAGGACCGTCTGCGATTACCTCGCCCGCGTCCACATGATCGCCCTTGAAGACGATCGGCCGCTGGTTGTAGCAGTTGCTCTGGTTGCTTCGCTCGAACTTCATCAGATGATATACATCGCGGCTTCCGTCGTCGTTGTCCATGCGGATCTCATAGGATGTCGAATAGGTAATGGTTCCGGCCTTCTTTGCGACAATGCAGACGCCGGAGTCAACAGCGGCTTTCTCCTCCATTCCTGTTCCGACAGCCGGTGCCTCAGTAAACAGAAGCGGTACGGCCTGACGCTGCATGTTCGATCCCATCAGCGCACGGGTCGGGTCATCGTTCTGAAGGAACGGTACGCAGGACGTCGCGACAGAGAATACCATACGCGGAGATACATCCATGTAGTCGAACATGCTTCTGTCGTATGCCTGTGTCTCTGCCCGGAAACGTCCGGATACGTTGTGGTGAATGAAATGCCCCTCTTCGTCGAGCGGCTCATTCGCCTGTGCTACGTGGTAGTTGTCCTCCTCATCGGCCGTCATGTAGACAACCTCTTCCGTAACGACGGGGTTCTTTGGATCGCTCTTGTCGATGCGGCGGTATGGCGCCTCGATAAATCCGTATTTATTGATTCTCGCATACGATGCGAGGGAGTTGATCAGTCCGATGTTCGGGCCCTCAGGAGTCTCAACCGGGCACATCCGTCCGTAATGCGTATAGTGAATATCGCGGACCTCCATGCCGGCACGGTCTCTGGAAAGTCCTCCCGGTCCGAGGGCGGACAGACGTCTCTTGTGCGTCAGCTCGCCGAGCGGGTTGTTCTGATCCATGAACTGGGACAGCTGGGAGGATCCGAAGAATTCCTTCACCGCGGCCGTCACCGGCTTGATGTTGATCAGCGACTGCGCGGAAATCGTGTCCAGATCCTGTGTGGACATTCTCTCGCGGACCACACGCTCCAGTCTGGAAAGACCGATCCTGTACTGGTTCTGAAGCAGCTCGCCGACGCAGCGGATCCGGCGGTTGCCCAGATGATCGATGTCATCGTCGTTTCCGATGCCGTATTCCAGATGCATATTGTAGTTGATGGAGGCAAAAATATCTTCCTTTGTGATGTGCTTCGGAATCAGGTCGTGGATCCTGTCGCGGATCTCGTCCTTGATATCCTCAATATCCGTATACTCGGAAAGAATCTCCGCCAGAACCGGATAATAAACCTCCTCGGTAACGCCGACCTCTTTCGGATCGACATCCACCCATCTGGTAATATCTACCTCGAGGTTGGAGAGAACCTTGACGCTGCGCTCCGGGGTCTCAATCCATACATACGGAACCGCTGCGTACTGAATATCGTCCGCGAGCTCCCTCGTCACGGTCTGTCCCTTCTCGGCGATGATCTCTCCGGTCTCGGTATTGACTACATCCTCCGCCAGCACATGTCCGGCGATGCGGTTTCTGAGAGCAAGCTTCTTGTTGAACTTGTAGCGGCCCACCTTTGCCAGATCATAGCGGCGGGGATCAAAGAACATGCCGTTGATCAGCGTCTCCGCGCTTTCCACGGCGAGCGGCTCGCCGGGACGGATCTTCTTGTAAAGCTCGAGGAGACCTTCCTGATAGTTCGTGGAAGTATCCTTTGTAAAGCTTGCCAGAATCTTCGGTTCCTCGCCGAAGTACTCGACGATCTCCGCATTCGTGCCGATTCCGAGTGCACGGATCAGAACAGAGATCGGAACCTTCCTGGTACGGTCCACACGTACCCAGAAAACGTCATTGGAGTCGGTTTCATATTCAAGCCAGGCACCGCGGTTCGGGATAACCGTACATGAATAGAGCTCTTTTCCGAGCTTATCATGTGCAATGCCGTAATAGATTCCGGGAGAACGTACCAGCTGACTGACGATGACACGCTCAGCGCCATTGATGACAAAGGTTCCGGTCGCCGTCATCAGGGGAAGATCGCCCATGAAAATCTCATGTTCGCTGATCTCATCCTTCTCCTTATTGAAAAGGCGTACCTTTACCTTCAGCGGTGCTGCATATGTAGCGTCACGCTGTTTACACTCTTCGATGGAATACTTTACATCATCCTCACAGAGCTGGTAGTCCACAAACTCAAGACTCAGTTTCCCGCCGTAATCTTCGATCGGAGAGATGTCATCGAAAGCTTCCTTGAGACCGTCCTTCAGGAACCACTCATAGGAATCCTTCTGAACCTCGATCAGATTGGGCATCTCCAGAACTTCTTTCTGTCTCTGGTAGGTCATGCGAATGTTTCTGCCGCTGTGGATCAGACGTATCCTGTTTTTCTCCATTGACGTTTCACCCCTTGTGATATAATATGAAAATAAATTATGTCTCCCAAGCCCGCTACGGAGCTTCGTTGACGGTAACGATACATGCCCATCGGAATCGTGAATTTTGAACAAAATTTTTTTTGTTTTCAGGATGGTAGGCACATGTTGCCATAATAGTGCATTTTTTACAATAACACAGTCTGTCAAGAGTGTCAAACGAAATTTAATACAATTGAAACATATTTTTTCAGTTCCTCTGCACAGGAAAGGCGCCTCCGTCTCCGGAGACGCCTTTCTTTGTTTCTGTTGTTTTTTCAATACCGACAGGGCAGAGGAAACAGCGCCTTTGCCTGCGCACCTGCCCGCTGTCAGAAGCAGGATCCGTAAATCCCGCCAGTGAATACCGGATGGTTTTATCCTGCCCGGCACCCGGTAAGGATCTTCGCGTTAACCTTCGGCTTTCTGCGAACACAGGATGTTCTTATCTCGCCCGGCACTCCGCGTCGCCGTAGGGAAGATGCTCGTTGAAGTTTCTCGCATTCTCCATTGTGATCGCCGCGATCGCCTGCATCGCCTCTCTGGTGAAGAATGCCTGATGAGAGGTCAGAATGAGGTTCGGGAACATGGTCAGCCGCGCCACAATGTCGTTGGTCAGGAAGTCGTCGGAATGATTCGTGTATACATTGGCGTCCTCTCCCTCATAGACATCAAGCGCTACCGCGTGGAATTTCTGTGCCTTGAGCCCGCGGATCAGCGCCTCGGCATCTACCAGACCGCCGCGGGAGGTATTCACCAGCATCACATTGTCCTTCATCATGGCGATCGTATCGTCATTGATGATGTGATAGGTGCCGTTGTCGCCCATGATCAGCGGCAGGTGGAGAGAAATGAGATCCGCTCTCTGCAGTAGCTCTTCCTTGCCGACATAGGTGAGAAGTCCGTCCTCTTCCAGCTTCCGGTTCGGGAAGGCATCCCATCCGAGCACGGTCATGCCGTAGCCCCTGCAGATTTTGGCCATGCACTGACCGATTTTTCCGGTTCCCATGATTCCCGCGACCTTATTGTGAAGATCGACGCCGAGAAGTCCGCTCAGCGCAAAATCGTTCTCCTTTACCTTCAGATATGCCTTATGAATATGGCGGTTCGCCGCCTGAATGATGGTCATCGCGTGCTCCGCGACGGCATAGGGTGAATAGGCCGGCACGCGAAGCACCGTAATTCCGCACTCCTTTGCCGCCTGAAGGTCCACATTGTTGAAGCCCGCGCAGCGCAGAAGTATGAGACGGACACCGCACTGGCTCAGCGCTTCCACCACCTCGCGCGGAGCCTCATCATTTACGAATATGCATACCGCCCGGAATCCCTCCGCCAGATGAACCGTCTCGGGCGTCAGCCTTGCCTTGAAATACTTGATCTCGACGTTATAGGTGCCCTCACCCTTGTCTCTTGCCAGCTGGCTGAAAAACATTCTGTCATAATCCTTTGTTCCGAAAAACGCGATCTTCAGAACCTCTGTGTTCTTGTCCTTCGCCGCGATTCCGTTAAAAACGTCTGAGATCTTCTCAATGGCTTCCTCTTCATCCGGCCCTTCTGCCGTTATATTCAGAACAGAACCCTTTGCCGCGTGAAGCTTGAGAATCTGAAGGACATTGTCCCCGCTCGCCACCTCTCCGTCGCATTCTATGGTGACCTCGCTTTTCAGCGCAGTGCACGCCTGGGCGATCATTGCCGCAGGACGGGCATGGATTCCGAGAGAAGTTTTCACGGTGTACTGTAAGCTTTTCATTTTTCTTCCTTTCCGGCACAAACCTCTTTACATGTCTTCGTGCTGCCTTCTTATCTGCGATGCCGTCCGGGCGGTAAATGCTCCGTCAGCGCCGACCGGGCGTTTTCCATCCATTCCGGACCTCAGGTTCTCCGCCAGCTCTGTAACTCTGAACGGGCAGATTTCCGCCAGCTCTAAACTCTGAACGGGCAGATCCCGTCAATACTGCCGTATCCATGATATCATGACACCGGCTGTTTGAGAAGATTCAAGTGGGATCGATTACAGAAGACTTCCCACCGCGAGGAACAGCGGCGCAAACACCAGCGATACAATGGTCATCAGCTTGATCAGAATATTAATTGACGGTCCCGACGTATCCTTGAATGGATCGCCAACCGTGTCGCCGACCACGGCCGCCTTGTGCGCTTCGCTGCCCTTTCCTCCGAATTTCCCGCCTTCGATGTATTTTTTCGCGTTGTCCCAGGCGCCTCCGGCATTGCTCATGAAGATTGCCATCAGGACGCCGGTGAGCAGCGCACCGGCGAGCATGCCTCCCAGGGCATCCGTTCCCAGGATCAGGCCTAGAAGAATCGGCGAAGCCGCGGCCAGGATGCCCGGAAGGATCATCTCATGCAGCGCCGCCTGCGTGGATATCCCGACACAGGATTTGTAATCCGCGCGGCTTGTGCCGGCCAGAATACCGGGATCCGCGCGGAACTGCCGCCGGACCTCTTCGATCATCTTGTATGCCGCCTTTGACACGGATTCCATCGTAAACGCGGAGAACAGGAAGGTCAGCATGCCTCCGATAAAAAGCCCGATAATGACCTTCGGATCCATAATGTCAATCTTCTCCAGATGAACCGCCTGCGCGTAGGATACAAAAAGCGCAAGCGCCGTGAGTGCCGCCGATCCGATCGCGAAGCCCTTGCCGATTGCCGCGGTTGTATTGCCCACCGAGTCCAGCGTATCCGTAATCTCCCGAACGCTCTCATCCATGCCCGACATCTCGGCGATTCCGCCTGCGTTATCCGCAATCGGACCGTACGCGTCAACGGCAATGGTGCTGCCTGCCGTCGCCAGCATGCCGACCGCCGCGAGGGCAATGCCGTACAGGCCCGCCGTCACGTAGGACACGAAGATGCCGACACAAATGCACAGGATCGGAATCACCGTGGACTTCATCCCGACGGCAAGTCCCGTGATGATGGTAGTGCCTGCGCCGGTCTGCGATTCCTCGGCGATCTTACGGACCGATTTATATTTGTCCGAGGTATAGATCTCTGTCATCTGGCCGATCACAAATCCGACGAGAAGGCCGAAAATCACCGCGACCGCCGGACGAAATCCGTTGAAGAGCGTCCAGCTCAGAATCAGCGATGCAAGAACGACAAGCAGATACGCGACATAGCTTCCCGTATTCAGAGCCTTCTGCGGATTCCCGTTCTCCCTGCCCCTGACAAAAAATGTTCCGATCATAGACGCGGCGATTCCACATGCCGCAATGAGAAGCGGATAGAATGCTCCCGCCTCACCGGAAGCGGCAATCCCGAGCGTGACTGCGGAGACAACCGCGCCGACATACGACTCGAACAGATCCGCTCCCATACCGGCCACATCGCCGACATTATCTCCCACATTGTCCGCGATCACGGCAGGATTGCGGGGATCGTCCTCCGGTATATTGTTTTCTACCTTTCCGACCAGATCGGCGCCCACGTCCGCCGCCTTGGTGTAGATTCCGCCTCCCACACGCGCAAAAAGCGCAACCAAGGACGCGCCGAGACTGTAGCCGAACAGCACATCCGCATCTCCGCTGATCATATAGATCAGACTGGCACCGAGTATGCCAAGACCTACCACGCAGAAGCCCATCACCGCGCCTCCGTGATACGCGATGGCAAGGGCCTTCGGCATTCCTGATTTACCCGCCGCGTTCGCCGTGCGGACATTGGCAAGCGTCGCAACCCGCATCCCGAAGAACCCGGCAAGCACCGAAAACGCAGCTCCAATCAGAAAGCACACAGCTTCCAGCCAGTTCTGAAGCGCAAATCCCAGGATAAAAAACAGCACTGCGACAAAAACCGCCAGTACCTTGTACTCCGAGGCAAGAAACGCGCTCGCGCCCTCCCGGATCGCGGACGCGATTTCCTGCATGCGTTCGGTTCCCGCCTCCTCCTTTCTGACGGATCCTGCCATACAGGCCGCAAAAATCAGCGCAGCGGCACTGACAGCCGGCACCAGAATCAAAATGCCCTCTGACATCTCCTTAGCCTCCTTTGCAGTATGAATTTTACGGGTGTAAATACTGTCTATTTTCCCGTATTTATGATAATTATACTACTTTTTGCTGCATTCACAAACCGTATTTAGAATAAATAAACACTCGAAATCGCAAAAAGCTGCTGTTCACGTGATATCTGAAAGGCAGAGATTTTACAGTCCTGTTGTCATTCGCAAACTGACTGCGGAATCCGTGCCTGGTCAGTCAGGTGTGAACGCAGAAAGGCTCTTACACATGTTTCGCGTGTGTAAGAGCCTTTCTGCGTTTTCGAAGAGCTGTCTGTCGTTTTTACCAGTTTGTCGCGATGTCAAGCTGAGTCGGATTCGCCGCGGCGAATCCGCCTGTGTCAACCACGATGCCCATTCCCAGGCTTGTGGCAATCAGCGATCCTCTCGGTCTCACGCTGAGGTTTGCCGCAACCATGACGTAGCTTCCCAGCATCTTGACGCCGTCGGAGCGCACCCAGTATTCATCGGTATTGCCCATGCTTCTCATGATGCTGACGACACCGGACATATCCATATTATAATAGGTCTCCTGACCGCTCGGCCCCTCGATTCTGCCGGCGGCCGCGGTAAGAACCGCGCCTGAATAAGAACCGGATGATGCCGTGCTCTCCGAAGAAACCGCCTGCGTCGGAGCCGGAGTCGGTGTCGGCGCTGCCGCAGCCGCTGCATTCCCCGAATCTCCCGACGCTGAAGTGCTGTCGGACACCGCCGCTGACTGTGATGCTGCCTGGGCCGTCTCCTGCTGCGTCTCCTCAGCGATTGCTGTCTGCGTCGAGGTTCTCTCCTTTTCCGCAGCAGCCGCATCTGCTGCGGCCACCTCATCCGCTGCCTTCTCATTCAGCGCATCAATATTTGCCTGCTGCTCCTGTATGCTTGCCAGAAGGTCCGCCGCCGCGTTCTGTTCTCCTTCCAGAGAATCCGCATATTCCTGCACATCCTGACGGGTAGAATCCACAAGATCCTGAATTTCCTCCCGCTTGCTTATGCTCTGCTCCTGAAGAGCGGAGATCGCCTCGGATTCCTTCTGCACCTCTTTCTGCTTCTCGGTGATGGTCTCGCAGATCTCGCTGTACTCCTTCAGAACCTTTCGGTCATAGCTTGTGAGCTCCGACACATTCGAGCTCTCATTCAGAAAATCGCTGAAATTGCCCGAAGAAAACAGCGTTTCCAGCGCGCCTGTGCCGGTTCCGTTCTCATAAATGTATTTAATCCGGAGCGCCATGTTCTTCGCCTGAACATTTTCCTCTTCCTGCGCATCGGCCAGTTCCTGATTCACCGTATCATATTCTTCCTGCGTAGCACTGTACTCCTGCTGAAGCTGATCCAGCTGCTGATTCAGATCTGTCAGCTGATCGTTCAGATCCTGCAGGTACTCCTGCGCGTTATCCTTCTTCGCCTGAAGCTCGCTGATTCTGTCCTGCGCGGTATTGTATTCAGATTCCGCCGCACTCTTCTTCGCCTCTGCCGAATCGATCTCATCCTGCGTAGATGCAGCCGCCGGATAAGCTCCGAAAGCTCCGGAAACAAGCAGTGCCGCAGAAAGCGCCGCAGGTAAAAATCGTTTCATTCCCTTCATAAATGTTCACCTCAGAATTAGAAATCATTTCCCTTTACCAAAAGGAACGAGACGATTATAACATATACTTTGCTCTTTTAAAAGCTTTTTGTAACCTTTTGTAACCTTTTTGAAACATTAGTGTATAAGCTCTTCGATAACGCATCCTGCCGCCGGTCCGTCAGGCTGATCTTTTTCTGTAAATAGGATGTGAGCCACGCTGTGGTCTTTACCGCGCCATAGTAATTCACGGGAGAAGGCGCACTGTACAGAATCAGCGCATTCCCATGTAGTATGTGATAAAGTATTTTTATCCACGTGAAAACCTCCCTTGCTTTTGATGCGGTTGGAACCTACATCATTGTAGCATGGGAGGTTTTAAAATCCAGGGCCAGAGACCGGTCTGGGAACCACCTGTATAGCAGGTGTTTTTTGTCCATGAGCCAAAAAAGACCGGGGACTGACAATGCAGCCTCCGGCCCGTAACTCACAATATCGATTACTTAAGGGTAACCTTAGCACCCTGCTCCTCAACCTTAGCCTTGATGTCATCAGCCTCAGCCTTGGAAGCGCCCTCTTTGATCATCTTCGGTGCGGAATCAACAAGATCCTTCGCATCCTTCAGACCAAGTCCGGTGATCTCACGAACAACCTTGATAACCTTAACCTTGTTCGGGCCAACCTCAGTCAGCTCAACGTCGAACTCGGTCTTCTCCTCAGCAGCCTCGCCAGCGCCTGCGCCTGCAGCAGCTACGACAACGCCTGCGGATGCAGATACACCGAACTCTTCCTCGCAAGCTTTTACGAGATCATTTAACTCAAGTACAGATAACTCTTTAATAGCAGCGATAAATTCTTCTGTTGTTAACTTTGCCATTGTGATTTTCCTCCAATTTTTATTTGAATCTTACTGTGATTCTGAACATTATGTATTGCAAAATATCAATCTCTGTCTGTGCACAGATCTCTGAACCCGTCCGCGGCTATGCGCATTCCTCGAAGCCCGTCCACGGCGGTACACAGATTCCAAAAGCAATCCGTGTCTGTGCGCAGATCCCGCCGCAGATTATTCCGCAGCAGGTGCAGCCTCTGCCTCGCCGTTCTTCTCCGCGATCTGTTTGATAACGCGTGCAAAGTTCGCGATCGGAGCCTGCATACTTCCGAGCAGTCGGCTCAACAGAACCTCTCTGCTTGGTACCTCTGCAAGAGCCGCAACAGCCTTCTGGTCGTAAAGGCTTCCCTCAACGACACCTGCGATCAGCTCAAGCTGCGGATTCTTCTTTGCGAAGCCTGCAAGGATTCTCGCCGGAGCGGTAGCATCGTCCTTGGAAATGGCGATGGCGTTTGTTCCGTTGAGATACGGTACAAGGCTCTCGTAATCCGTACCCTTGAATGCGAGATGCATCATTGTGTTTTTGTAGACTTTGTAGTTTACGCCGGCCTCTCTCAGGGATTTACGAAGCTCGGTATCCTGTGCTACGTTAAGTCCGCTGTAGTTTACAAGGACTACGGAAGCAGCACCGTCAACTGCGCTGGAAATCTCATCAACAACCGGTTTCTTCTGTTCTACCTTTGCCATGATCTGGTATACCTCCTTATTTTGATGTGTGTACCAGCCAAATAAAAAAACCGCACGGACATGCCGGGCGGTCTGAATTCTTTATATAGGAAAGAATCGACATCCTCGGCAGGCGATATCTCACTTACGTCTTTCGACACCTGCTGTCTTCGGCGTGATACAAATGCTATCCTAGCGCATCGTCCGGGGAATGTCAAGTTCTTTTTTGTGAAGCCTCAATTCTGTCTGGAGTAATCCAGATATTTCCATGTACCTTTCTGACCATACACAATTCCAAATCCATTCTTATGAATTCCCTGTTCAAAAGACGGATCAAACACACGGGTTCCTCCATCATAGTTGTCGATTTCTACCCATCCATGTTCTTCCTTTCCTCCTCCCGCTGAGGCGACATAACCGACAACCCAGTGTGCATCATAGCCGAGCGCTTTTGCCATCTCATAAAAGGAAGCTGACTTTCCGTAGCAGTCACCCATTTCATTTGTGAAAGCGAATGTGGCAAAATACCGCGCTCCTTTGGACGCCGGTACATTCATCGAGATATACCGAAAATTTTTCGCCCAGTCGTAAGCAGCTTTCAGATCCCACCCTACCTGATCCAGTCTCGCACTAGCCAGCGGATAAGCATCCCTCACGGAATACTCATACTTATGAAAGCTGTCTGCCGTACTTCCCGGCGCGCCGCTCCCCTTCGGCAGCACGCGAATCTCTATCGCTTCCAGACGATATCCGTAACCGGAGCTTCCGCATTCCGCTCCGTTCGAAGCCCATCCGCTCCATCCGAATCTCTGTATATGCGTGCGGTAATATACATCAAAATAGCCTGCCACTTCTCCTGTCAGCCGGATCTGAACCGCCTCCAGGCGAAGGGAGCTTCCCTCTGTTCCGGATGTCTCTCCATCGGCTTTCCATGCAGTCTCCCATCCGACTCTCTGGACATGCGAACGATACGAAATCCCGCCGCTGAAACCGGTTGTATTGCTTAAATGTATCTTTATCGCTTCCATCCGAAGCGATCTGCCCATCGTTCCGCTCCGAGCTCCGTTCGAAACCTCTCCCTGGCTCCATCCGATTTTCTGTACGTGGGTCTGATACGTTACAGTGGGTACGGTAAGATAAGCGGCATTCCGGGAGACAGGCCGCGCCGGCGCCGCCTCTCCCTTCTTTACAAGCGCCACTTCATATGCCTCAACCCGGCGGCTCAGGTCCGCCGTTCCGGCTGTCTCGCCATTTTTTGCCCATGCCAGCCAGCCGAAGCTCTGCACATGCACGCGATAATAGAGATCGTACTTTTCTGCATCGTCTCCCGTCAGCTTCATAGCGATTGCCTCAACCCGGAGGCCCCGTCCGGTTGTTCCTGCACTCGCTCCATCGCTCTGCCATCCGGTCCACATCAGATGCTGCACATAGGTATTGTACGTGATGCCGAGGTTCTTATCCCCTGTGATTCTGGCTCTGATTGCCTCGACACGCAATGCCTTTCCCGACGTTCCCGCATAAGCCTGTGTACTCTTTCCGGAAACAGCGTCCTCCTGCCATCCGATTCTCTGAACATGCGCCGAATAGCTGACAGCCGGAATCTCCTGTACATCGCTCTCCTCATCTTTTTGCTCTTCTTGCTCCTCTGCCGCAGCTTCGTCAGCTGTGCCCGCCGTTTCCGATGCCCCCGTTACCGGTTCAATTCCCTCGTTTTCTGACTCATTGCCCACAATGGTCACCGTGTTTTCGGCATCATTTTCTGATACAGCGTCCGTGCCTGCAGGTTCCCGGCTTTCCGATCCGCCATTCACAGCTTTGACAGGGCTGATGTCCGCTGCCCCGTCATCCGCGAAAACCGGAGAAGCAGTAAGCAGCATTACTGCGGCTGCAGCTGCCGATAATAACTGTACCCATTTTTTCCTTTTCATAGCTTCCCTCTTCCCTGTGTTATCTAAGTCAGTAAACACCCATGCTATAAATAGCGCCACATACTGTATAAGCTGCTGATTGCTTTATCAAAAAATGCAGCGAAAATATATCACTCAAATGCCCGCGTATATCATATGTATTATAATACCGTTATTAAAGATATTCTACAGCCTCAAATGATCAGTAAAGATTTATTATCTCGCTATCGCGACGCTCGCGTAAAAAAACGAGAAGAAGGCTTTCAAACCATGAAAGTCTTCTTCTCGTATGACCGGATCATAAATACTCCTGTTATTTGATCACCGTCTCGTATTCCGGAAAGCGTGTCTTGATGTAATCCTTGATCACCCTGACACACGCTTCTCTTCCGATTCTGGCGCTGTTTAAAGTCATATCATAATTGACCGGATTGGTCCAGTTCTTACCTCCGGAATAGAAATTATAGTACTTCGCGCGATAGGTGTCCGTGCTGTGGATCAGCTGATGTGCCCGCCGTTCTGACACATGCATCCGGTTCATGATAGATTCCACGCACGCGGCTCTGGGCGCCTCGATATAAAGGCTGATCACATTGTCATAATCCTTCAGAATATCGTCCGCGCATTTTCCAATAATAATGCAGCTTTCTGTCTTAGCCAGGCTTCGTATCAGCTCCGCCATGATGTTAAACAGATTTACATCTGACGTAAATCCCTTCTCACGGGGCTCCAGAACGGTGGAACCGGGCATCTTTCTGAGAAAGCTCGAGATATATTTTCCGCGGAGCTTCTCATCGGACTCGACGAATAGGCTCTCATCAATTCCGCTTTCGTCTGACGCCATTGTGACAAGCTGCCTGTCATAACAGGGAATTCCCAGTTCCTCAGACAGCCTGGTTCCGATGTATTTTCCGCCGCTCCCGAAGCCTCTGGCAATTGTGATCACATAATTTCTCATCTGTTGTCCTCCCTATCTTCCTCCCCAGACACGCACGGCCCTGTCCGCAGATAACATATTGCCGCAGAAAGGACCTTCACGCAGAAGATTTTTTCCTGAATGACATTTGCTGCTGTGTTCCGAAATCCCCGCCAGGCAAACGTATTTCCGGTCCAGTCAGTCCTTATCCGCCTTGAGAACCGCATTCAGCATGACCGAAGCGCCCTCTGTGCAGTGCTCGGGTGAAGAATACTCCGGTTCGCAGTGGGAAAGTCCGTCCTTTGACTGAACAAAGATCATCGTCGAAGGAAGAACGTATGATGCGAACTGTGCGTCATGGCCCGCTCCGGAATGGATGTACTGGTGGGAAACGCCGAGCTCCTCACAGGATTCCTTGACATAACCGACCAGCTTTTTATTCCAGTACACGGTATCTCTGTTCCAGGCCTTCTCTACCTTGCAGGTGCATCCCGCCCATTTCATGTTCTCGCAGCTCTTCACGATCGCCAGTACCTTGTCCAGCACCTTCGGATCCTCATGCCGGCAGTCAAAAGAGAAATCAAAGTAGTCCGGCACGCAGGTGTGAACGCATGGATGACATACAACTTCGCCGGTCGTATATACCAGCTCCGGATATCCGAGCTTGTCTATCTCATCGTGCAGATAAACGAGCGCTTCCGCCGCCGCAAGGAAAGCATCCTTCCTCTTCGGCATCGGGAAGGTTCCGGCGTGTGTCGTCTGCCCGTAGAATTTCAGGCGGTAATTGAACATGCCCAGTACACAGTCGACAACGCCGATGTCATTGCCGTTGTCCTCGAGAATCGGTCCCTGCTCGATGTGTGTTTCGAAATAATACTGATATCTGTCCGGGCTCAGGCGGTACTTCCTGTCTCCCTTATATCCGGATTTCTCCAGCGCCTCCCCGAAAGTACTCTTGTTGTCCAGAATGCTCTTGGACGCCATCATGTCCTCGTATTTAAATCCGCCTCTGATCTCCTCCGGCAGATAGTCGTAGCAGACGATTCCGGAACACATCATGGCCGGCGGATAAAGGGAGCCCTCCTCATTTGTCCAGATCATCGCTGTCAGCGGATGCTTGTGGGGAATATTTTCCTTTACAATCGTCGTGAGCACTTCCATTGCGGACATGACGCCGAGAATTCCGTCGTAGTTTCCTCCGTTTTTCACGGAGTCCACATGAGACGCCATGACAATCCGTTTCGCGTTCGGGTCGCTTCCGGGAATCGTGGCGTACATATCGCCGACGTCATCGACCTCAATCTCCGCGCCGATCGCCTTCATTCTCCTCGTATACTCCTCACGCGCCTGAATGGCCGCCGGAGAAAGGGAATATCTCGTGATACCGCCGTGTCCGGCGTCTCCGAACTTAGAGAATGTCTGAATCATATCTGTCATACGTTCCTGACTGCACTTATACATAATAAACACCACCTTTTCCTTTATGATGATCTGAGTCAATTATGATCTGATATAATTAGAATCTGATATAATTAGAATCTGATACAATTAAAATCTGACAAAATTAAAATCCGATACAATCAAAATCCGATACAATTAAAATCCGATACAATCAAAATCCGATACAATCAAAACCCGATACAATTAAAATCTGATGCCATTTCGATCTGATCTAATGACCATCTGTTATCATCTGTATATTCCACTGACGTTCCTGCCGTGCCCGACGCCGCTGACAGAACAAACCCGGATGATTGATTTCCGGAACTCACCCTGCTTTCTGCCGTACCTCCCTCCTTCGCTTTCCCTCAGAAATCGCTCCCACCGGACACACCAGCAGGCAGAGCTCGCAGCCCACGCATTTTCCGGGATCCATGCCCGCCTTTCCGGTGACCGGACTTAAATGAATTGCCTGGTGCCCGCCGTCGAAACAGGAGATATAGCAGCGGCCGCAGCTGATACATTTCGAGCTGTGAAAAGCGGGATACGCAACGGAATGCCGGTCCAGTTCATCGGTGGGCACCAGATTCGGAATTGCCCGTCCCACCAGCTCCTCCACAGAATGGAAACCTTCGGAGGCAAGATATTCTGCCAGGCCGTCCTTCAGATCGTCAATGATCCGATAGCCGTACTGCATAACTGCCGTCGTCACCTGTACGGTCTCGCAGCCGAGCGCGATAAATTCCGCCGCGTCCCTCCAGGTCTCGATGCCGCCCATTCCGCTGATGGCGGCGCCTGCAAGCTTCGGATCCTTCCGGAGATCCTGAATAAACCGGAGCGCGATCGGTTTCACCGCCTTCCCCGAGTAACCGCCCACCGATGATTTTCCAGTGACCGCCGGCGCGGATACGAAGGAGTGAAGGTCAACGTTCATGACGCTCTTGATCGTATTGATCGCCGCCAACCCGTCAGCTCCCGCCTCCACGGCAGCCTCAGCCGGAAGTTCCATGTTCGTGATGTTCGGCGTCATTTTCGCCAGGATCGGCAGGCGCGTCCCCTTTCGCACAGCTGCGGTGTATCTGGCCACCAGATCCGGCTGCGTTCCCACGTCGCTTCCGAGTCCGCTTCCCGACATATGGGGGCAGGAAAAATTGCACTCAATGGCATCCGCTCCGGCCTCTTCCATCTTCCTCGCCAGATATGTCCATTCCTGCTCATTTCTTCCCATGATCGAGGCAAGGATGATCTTCGTCGGATAATCCTTCTTCAGTCTCCGGATAAAATCCATATTTTCTTCGAGACTGTGGTCCGATATCTGTTCTATATTCTTTAACCCGAGAAAGGGATTGCTTTCCTTGGAAAGAGCCGAAAACCTCGGAGAGGTCTCCTCCGGCACGAACATGCCGATCGTCTTGAAGGCGACGCCCGCCCAGCCCATGTCAAAGGCCTTGGCGACCATCTCGTAATTGCTTCCCACAATAGAGGAAGACAGCAGGAAGGGATTTTCAAATGTGATTCCCATGGAATGTACCGTCAGATCGGCTTTTTCTGCCTCTTCTCTCCGATCTTCCGGGAGTTCCATGACGATCGTCCGAATGTCAACCGGCCGGTCGATCTTCTTTCTGAGGCAGGCGTTCATGCACGGAGCCTGGCAGAAGCCGCATGATGCTCCCTTTTTCCGGATGGCTCCGCTCTGATTTTCAAAGCGCAGGGACCGTATCAGTCCCGAAATATCGATTCCGGACGGGCAGGCAGCCGAGCAGGGCGCCTGATAGCACAGCAGGCATCTCGCACTCTCGCACTCTCTCCTGAGCATCATATATTCGGATGCGTATTCCATATTCAGTCACCTCCTGTTTCTTCTCCCGGGTGCTTTTCCGGAAATGAGAGAAAACGCTTTGCGGGCCTTGTCTCACAGTTTTCCGGTCTTGTCTCGCAGTTCTCGCGATTTGTCAAGCAGTTCGCTGAAAAATCAGGCCCTGCGCGGTTCACGCTTTACGAACCTTCCGTCACCCGGCGTTCCGACATATTCACCGTTGTCATATACGAGCTTTCCGCGGAGATAGGTCTGAACCGGGTACCCGTGCAGCTTCTTTCCTTCCCAGATCGTGTGGTCATAATCGGAATGCATATTGTTCACGCTGACGGTATAATCCTTTTCCGGGTCATAGATGACCAGATCCGCGTCCTTTCCGACCTCGACGGCACCCTTTGCGGTGCATCCGAAGATTCTGGCCGGATTGGTCGAGCAGACCGCGACAGCCTTCTCAAAGCTGATGATTCCGCGGTTTGCGGCGTCCAGCATATAAGGATACAGGTTTTCCACACCAGCGCATCCGTTCGGAATCTTCGTGAAATCGTTGATGCCCCAGTCCTTTTCATAGCTCTGGAACGGGCAGTGATCCGTCGCAATCGTATCGATAAAGCCGGATTTCAGAGCTTTCCAGAGAGCCTCCCGGCTTTCCTCTCCCTTCATCGGCGGCGAGCAGACGAAATTTCTGCCGTCCGGTCTCT
Source organism: uncultured eubacterium 1-6 (assembly GCA_903789595.1). Taxonomy (GTDB): domain Bacteria; phylum Bacillota; class Clostridia; order Lachnospirales; family Lachnospiraceae; genus Bilifractor. Next base: position 63,228 of record CAIFEZ010000003.1, on the reverse strand, counting down.
TGTATACGTCGCAGGTAAACTCCAGATACTGCGGACAGGTCTCCACATAGACCTCATGCCCCTCTTCCTTCGCGCGGATGCAGGCCTCCAGTCCTTCCTTGTCCGCCATATGCACGAGATACACCGGCGTGTCCAGGTGCGTCGCCCAGTGAACCACTCTCTTGTCGGCTTCAGCCTCCACGAATTCCGGATGGCTCATGTAATGATACCAGGCGGAGGTCTTGCCCTCCTTCAGATACTGAGCGGTGCGAAGATCAATCAGGTCCGGATTCTCAGCATGCACATTGATCATCGCTCCGAGTTCCTTTGCCCGGAGGAGGAGCGTGGCGAGCATGCCGTCGTCCACCATCATGCCCTCCTTCTTGTACACGAGGAAGCATTTGAAGCTTGTGATTCCTTCCGCAACCGCCTCTTCCATCTCATCCAGAATCGCTCCGCCGTTCAGATCCGTGATGCAGCAGTGGAACGCGTAGTCGCTGCAGGCATCCGTCTCACAGATTTCTTTCTTGGAATTGACAAGTCCCAGAATCGTCTCGCCCTTGTGCTGGACGGGATAATCGAAAATGGTTGTCACGCCGCCGCAGACCGCGGCCCTTGTTCCTGACTTGTAGCTGTCGGCGGAAACCGTTCCGCCGAAGGGCATCTGCATGTGCGTGTGCGCATCGATCGCCCCCGGCAGCACCAGCTTCCCGCACGCATCGACCGTCCTCTCTGCGGTTCCCGGAAGATCCTTCCCAATCGCCGTAATCCTGCCGCCGGACACTGCCACGTCTGCCGGAAAACTTCCGGCAGCAGTGACAACCACACCTCCTTTTATCAGTAAATCCATAAAATCAGCCTCCTTTTCTGATCTGAAAAGACCTCTCCGTACAGCCTGAGGCACAACCCGCCGCTTTTGCTGTACATCCATGCGATGTATTGTGTCACAAGCCGTACAAGCTATGCGCTGTTTATAGCACAGGGCTTACTGTTTAAAATTCTCGGGCTTGTATACGAGCTCAAGTCCGGATCTCTGGTAGATCTGCGCGATTTCCAGAAGATTCATGCCGCCCGCGTTCGCTGAGGCGAGATTTGTAACCCAGGTAACGCCGAAATCCACGGTTCCGTTATTCACCGCCGTCGTCTCGGAGATGTCTCCGCCTCCGGATACGATATTGACCTTGAGGCCGACCTCGTCATAATAGCCCAGTGCATCCGCGACATAATATCCCATGAACTGCGCCTGTGGCAGCCATTTCAGCTGAATCGAAACCTCGGACTTCTCCGGTTTAAACGTTCCGTCGGATGATTTTGCCGCTTCCAGATACTGCTTGTCCCGGATATCGTCCAGCGTGAAGCTTTTCAGCTTATCCTGCGCGCCAGAATCATCCAGGGAGACGTACTGCTTCGCCAGATCCAGCGTCTGCTGCATCGCGTCATCATCCATGTTGCCGATATCCGTCACCTTATTGCCTTTTGTATCGGTAGTCACCAGCTTCGCGACCTCGGAAGCCATGTAGCTCTGATGATCCTGAGATACGGAGGAGCCGGCCTCATAGACGATCTGCGCCGCCTCCTGCGGATGCGCGACGGCGTATTCCCAGCCTTTTATGGAGGCGTACAGGAAGGCCTCTACCGTCTGCGGATTCTGCTCCGCGAAATCCTTCGTGCAGAAAATATTGTCCTCGAGCATCGCGACGCCTTCTTCGTTCATATCGATGACATGAGCCGAATCTCCGTAGCCGTAGCCGCCGTCATAGCTGTTTGTCACAAGGCCGAGCTCATTGTAGGTCATCGCGGAAGCCAGCGTGATGGAATCGTCATCAAAGCCGTCCATCGTGAAGTCCTCACTCAGGTAATTGGTCGGAAGACCGTATTTTGCCAGGAGAGCCTCTACCTCGTACTCGTTGCCGAGTCCCCAGTTTCCGACCTTTCCGGCTTCTGCGGCCGCCTTGATAATGGCTTCCTTATCAAGTCCGTCACTGTCCGACGCTGCAATAATCTCATCGCTGGACCAGACCTTATTTCCGTTGGAATCCGTTGTAAAGCTCTCGGAACCGGCACCGGATGTCGAACTCACGCTCTCAGCAGAGGATCCCGTGATCCCCTCTGTCCCGGATGACGCCGCAGCAGAACCGGACGCCAATGAAGCCGATGCCGCAGAAGCTGATGATGCGCTTCCGGAAGATGCCGATGCCTCTGAAGATGACGCGCTTCCGCAGCCCGCAAGCAGGGAAACAGCCATAGCCGCTGTGCCGGTAAGGCATATCATTCTTTTCCATCCGTTATTTCTCATATGGTTTCCTCCTTTGTGCCACCTCTTGCCTGTTGTCTGGTTACTCTTTATCCGGCTGAACGCGGTGCTGATGTTCCGCCGCCGGTGCAAGCGGGTTCTGCCCGCACTGCAGACTGAAATATATCACTGTTTCAGAAATGATATCTCTTCATGACGGCCGCCTGTACAATCATCAGAATCACATACGCCAGGAGGCCGATGATGCAGGCGGCCGTGATATACACCCATGCCGTCGCGTACTGGGCCAGAACGATGTTCTCACGGATCTGTCGCCCGACTCCGGTGATGTATTCCGCAAAATATTCGCTTACGATCGCCGTCATGATGCTCGCCGGTACGGAGACCTTCAATGCTGTAAAAATATATGGAACCGAATTGGGAAGCTGGAGCTTCAGGAAAACCATTCTTCTCGGCGCCGCGTAGGTCGCCATCAGGTCCTTCGCGTAGGGTTTTAGCTCTGTGAGTCCGCGGTATGCGTTAAGTCCCATGTCGGCGGCCGCAATCAGCATCACCACCAGAATCTTGGCCACCATGCTCCGGCTGCTTGCCTCCGTCGAAACATCCCTCGTCCAGTTATTCATGACCGGTGCCAGAGCGACCACAGGGATCGAGGCGAAAGCTCCGACAATCGACAGCCCGCCTTTTCCCATATTCGGAAAGAAGGAGGCCAGTATCGCAGCTCCGTATCCAAGAAGGCTCCCGATGATCAGACCTGCAAGTGCTACCGTCACCGTATCTCTTGCGTTTGTCACTACTTTTCCAAAATTGTCCCGGAACAGCGATGCAATCCTGGTCGGTGCCGGCAGGGTAAAGGAATCTGTACGGAAAATCGTCTGAAGCACGCCTCCCTGCCACAGTCCGAAAATCAGAATTCCCAGAAGAACCGGCAGGACAACGGCTGCCGCTGCCTGAACTTTTTTATCCTCAGAGAGTCTCCGGGCCAGGCTCTTTCTGCGTCCTATTTTTCTCTGTGCTGCGTCCATATTTTTTCTCCTTTCCTGCGGATCTTCCGATTCCTGCGGCGCTTCTCTTCTCTGGATAAACCAGGATCTCAATCCAGCTGATCAGATAGGTACTGAAAATTCCGATGAATGCGCTGAAGAACACGATCAGCCAGAATACATAGATGCTCATCGCGTGCTTCAGAGACTGGGAGAGCATACAGCCGAGCCCTCCGTCTCCCTGAAGCGTATCCACAAGGATTGATGCGGTGATCGCCATCGGCGCCGCGATTTTCAGTCCGGTAAACAGATACGGGATCGCGGAAGGAATCAGCACCTTGGTGTACAGCTGTCTCTTCTTCGCCGCGTAGGTAAACATCAGGTCGTATTTGTCTTTTGATACCGCCTTGAAGCCTGCCAGCGTATTGGCGGCCACCGGATAGAAGCTGAGGATGGCAGCGATCACCAGGCGGCTCCGGTTGATATCACCGGTAATTGCCAGGATAATCGGCGCCAGTCCCAGGACCGGTATCAGCTGAATCAGCATCAGATATGGAAAAATCAGCTTTTCTACCAGTCCGGACAGCTTCATGGCCAGAGCCAGAAGAAATCCGAGTCCGGCGCCGATCGCGAATCCGCCAAGTGCCCGCAGCAGCGTCGCCCCCGCGCTGGTCAGAACGACTCCGGACGCCGTCATCCCGCCGGATACGGCTTTGCCTGAAAAGGCAGCCGCCAGGATCTGATACAGATGCGGAAGAATGTTCTCCGGCGTCCGCTTCGTCATCGCCACAGCCGTGGCGCCGATCTCCCACGCGGCGATCACCAGGACTGCCCAGAACAGAATCTGGAACCATTTTTTCTCCGTCAGAGCAAGATGTTTTTTTCTCATGAAAAACTGCCCCCTTCAAAACTGTTTCTAACCTTGAGCACCAGCTGATTGAACGCCGGCGTTTCCTTCATATCCAGGGTCCTCGGTCTCGGCAGATCGATATCCACGACTGCGGAAAGTCTGCCCGGATGCGGTGAAAGCACACACACCCGATCGGAAAGGAAGACTGCTTCCTGGATATTGTGTGTGACGAAGAGAATCGTCTTGTTCGTCTTTCTCCAGATCCGAAGCAGATCCTCGTGGAGCTTCTCCTTGGTGAACTCATCCAGCGCGGAGAACGGCTCGTCCATCAGGAGGATGTCCGGCCGGATCCCCAGCGCCCTCGCGATGTTCACTCTCTGCTGCATGCCGCCGGAAAGCTGATTCGGAAAATGATTGGCAAAATTCGTGAGCCCTACCATTTCAAGCATCTCATCGGCCCGCTCGGAGCGCTGCTGCTTCGTCTGATACATCATTTCCAGGGGAAGCTCCACATTTTTCTTCACAGTCCTCCAGTCGAAGAGAACCGGCGACTGGAAGACAAATCCGAATTTGTGCTGGAGCCTGACCTCCTTCGGCGTCATTCCCTCTACGTGAATGTCGCCGTCTGTCGGCTCCTGCAGATCCGCCACACAGCGCAGAAGCGTCGTCTTGCCGCATCCGGAAGGACCGAGCAGCGATACAAACTCGCCTTTTTTAATGTTCAGATTGACGCCGGTGATCGCCTGGACATCCTCTCCCTTATTGTCCTGAAAGGTCACTCCCAGGTCTCTGATCACGATTTCATCCGGTACATCATTTCTGGTATATTCTGCTGCATTCATAGCCGGCCCTCCTTCTCTCTGAAAAAAAAGAACACAGCCGGGCTTTTCATCCTGTCCGCAGGATTCTCAGCGCCCTTGCTGTGTTCTCTTTCGATGGTCGTAGTATAGATTTTTCAGCGGCTGATTACAATACACCGGAGCACAAACCTTATTGTGCCAACGCACAAATCCGTGTCAGACGCTGCTGTCAGCCCTCCATGCCGAAGATTTTCCGGTACAGTTCCTCGCAGTCGCTCTTTGAGACCTGCCTTCTGGTATTGGCAGGGCTTCCGGAGGCGATCGCATCGGACGCCATCTTCGGTATGGCGTTTACGAACTGCTCCTCTCCGATTCCGTATTCCTTCAGGGTCGGGATCCGGCAGTAGTGCACCAGATGGCCGATCACGTTCAGAAGCTTTTCATAGGCCTCCTTGTCCCCGCTGTCCTCCGGCGATACGCCGGCTCTGCGCGCAAGATCCGCAAACCGCTCCGGCGCCCCCTGGGCCGCAAACCGCAGGCAGACATCCAGAAGCATGGCATTGCTCATGCCGTGCGGCACGTGGAACAGCGCCCCGATGGGGCGGCTCATGCCGTGCACCAGCGTCACGCTCGAATTGTTGATGCAGAGCCCTGCCTCGAACGCTGCCGTCAGCATCTGTTCCCTCGCCTCCGTGTCATACCCGTTGTCAAACGCGACCGGAAGATATTTCAAAATCCTGCGGATCGCGGAAACAGCGAGCGTATCGGTGAGCGGGAATGCCTTCACGGAAGTGAACGCCTCCACCGCGTGCGTCAGTGCGTCCAGCCCTGTGCACGCCGTCACCTTCTTCGGCATATCCTCACAGTATTCCGGATTCAGCACCGCCAGATCCGGGATGAGAGATTCGCCCTTAAGGAGCATTTTCACATCCGTTGCGCTGTCTGTGATGACAGTGAATTTCGTCGTCTCAGATCCCGTGCCGGATGTCGTCGGAATCGCCACGAGAGGCGGCAGATCGCCCTCGATGCTTTTGCCGATATAATCCGGAATATTCCCGGGGAGGACAGCCATCGCCGCTATGGCCTTTGCGGAATCAAGCGGGCTTCCTCCGCCGAGTCCGATGATCATATCACAGGATTCCCTGCGATAAGCCTCCACACCCTCCCGGATCATCCGGTCCGTCGGTTCTCCCGTGATCCCGTCAAAGACAGAACACGCCAGATGGTGCTTTGTCAGCATACTCTTCAGCTGATCCATCATCGGTGAGCGCCCCACATGCCTGCCGGTGACGATCAGGGCTTTGCTGCCGAGGCCTGCGATATCCGGCATTGCCTCGCACAGAGCCTCAGTTCCGAAAAAAACCTTGTCTGTCATGGAAAAACAAGCCATAAAAACCTCCTTATCCTGTGATCCCGTCTGTATGAACTGCGATTCACGCGCATCTGCCGGGTGCGGAAATTTCACAGGTCTGCGAAATCCCGGCACTTCCGGGCGTGCACGAAACCGCTGCCCGCATCAGAGCATGTCCCGGTCAACTGCGGAGAGCACCTCATCCACCTTCTGCATCTCTTCCCGGATCTGGTCCGCTGTGATAATCAGCGGCGGTGCGATCAGAATCATATTTTCATGGCCGAAGGTCATAAACCTCTTCTCCTTGAGCATGCCGAGAATCTTCTTCATCTTTCCCTCGGGATCTCTTCCGAACGGAACCAAAGGCTCACGCGTCTCCTTGCTCTTGACAAGCTCAATGCTGGAGAACAGTCCGATGTATCTCACATCGCCGACGCAGGCGTGCTTTTGCTTCAGATCCTCCAGAATCTCACCGAGAACCTTTCCGACCCCCCTCACATGTGCCGGAATATCATGATCCAGATAATACTTCACACATGCCACGCCCGCAGCGCACGCAAGCGGATGCCCGTTGTAGGTAAGTCCGCAGGAGAGCACATGATCGTCAAAATAGGATGCGATCTCCTTCGATACGACGACGCCTCCCAGCTGAACGTAGCCGCAGGTTACGCCCTTCGCAAAGGTCACAATATCCGGTTTCACATCAAAATTCTGGAACGCGAACATCCTTCCGGTTCTGCACCATCCCGCCATCACCTCGTCGCAGACCATCAGGATGCCGTACTTGTCGCAGAGCTTCCGCACACCCGGAAGATATCCCTTCGGCGGAATGATGATGCCGTTCGTGCCGGTAATCGTCTCCATGATGATCGCGGCGATATTGTCCGGATTCTCATACAGGATCTGCTCCTCGAGCATCCGCAGGCAGTACCTTGTGTACTCCTCCTCATCAAATGGAAGGTTGTCCCGGTAGCGGTACGGATCACGGAATTTCACAAATCCGGGAATTCCGGGCTCCAGAGCAAATCTCCGCGGTTCTCCGGACAGATTTCCCGCTCCGAAGGAAGAGCCGTGGTAAGAGCGGTATCTGGAGAAAATCTTGTTCCGCCCCGTGTACATTCTCGCGATCTTGATCGCGTTCTCATTGGCGTCCGCACCGGCGTTCGTGAAGAAGACCTTTCCCATGTTGTCCGGCATCAGACCGATAATCATCTCCGCCAGATCGGCCCGGTCCTTATCCGCATAGGCCTCGCTGATAAACGCGTATCTCTGAAGCTTGTCGGTGATCGCCGCGTTGATCTCCTTATTGCCGTAGCCCACATTCATGTTGACGTGCATGGACGACATATCCGAATACCGGTTTCCTTCATAATCGTACAGATAGATATTGTCACAGTAACTGATCGGGATCGGATTCAGATTTTTCTGTGCGTTCCACGACTGAAGCACATATTTCTTCTGCTTGTCGCGAATCGCGATACCCATTGCCGCATCCTGTTTTCTTCCCGTGTCCTTCATAAGTATCCCCTCCCTTTCTCTTTAGAAAATGCCATTTCATCTGCGGTTCTGTTGATACGGCATAGTCTAGCCTTTTCAGGAGGAGGGAACAATGGGTCCGGGCCCAATCTTTTTTGTGCTGCGGCACATATGCACGGGGATCGTCGCCTGGTTAGTTAAGCATGACCAGCAACGATAGAGAAGTTGTACTGTATGATTGCAAAAAGGGCTTGACAACTATGATATACTTAGTTATATTTCAGAAATTGATCAAATGCATGTGCAGTTCGCTGAATTGTCCGCGGCTGCGAGCAGTTATTGACAGTTATTAAGATAAGATCATATCCCGGCCAGCCGGGAGAGAAGGAGCAATGGTGTTCTGTCAGATACGCCATGCTCTTTTTTTGTGGATGCGTTCTTCGAAAACGAAGACAGGAACACTGCGCGCGAAGAGTCCCGCGTGTGATCCTTTTCCGATTAAAATGATGAGGTGCCAAATAGATACAGAGGATGCAGGAATCCCGGGAGGAGAGAGAAATGTCGGTTGTATTAAAGCGTCTGATTGAAAAAGTAGCTCATATGGACATCACCCTTCTCGCGGGTGAAAAGGGTCTGTCCAACGACGTCACATGGATTCATATGGTAGAATCCTCGCTCGCGACGTCCTTTCTCGACGGCGGTGAAATCGCCTTTGTGACCGGCGTTGCCATCAGTACGTCAGACGAGCTGCTCGATCTGATCCGGTCGATCTGCAAAAAAAACGCGGCCGGAGTGATTCTGAATACCGGTCCCTATCTGGATCACGTGCCGCAGTGCGTGATCGAATACTGTGACCGTCACGGCCTTCCTCTTTTCGAGGTGCCGTGGAAGATCCATCTGGCGGAGATCATGCGGGTATTCAGTTATGCGATCACAAAGGAAGACTCCAAAGACACGGAAACCGCCGCTGTATTCCGGAACGCCATTTTTTTCCCGGAACAGAAGGATCTCTACATGATTCCGCTCGTCCACCTTTCCTTTCAGCCGGAATGGAAATATACGGTCTGTGCGGTATGCCCGAACGACCGGGAAAAGTATGCGGAGTCAACACTTGAGCAGAAGGCCTCGACAGTATTCGGAAATCTCTCCCACAAATATTCGGATTTTTCCGTTTTTCTGTCTGACACACAGATTCTGGCTGTTCTCGGGAATTACGGCACGGAACAGGTTCACTCCTTTGTACATGATATGAGCTACTATCTCAGGCTTGCTTTTCCCCAGTCGGATTCTTTTCTCTGGGGTGTCGGAAAGACTACCAAAAGCATCCGCTGCCTGTACAAAAGCTACCGGCAGGCCACAGCGGTTCAGCGGCTGCAGAGCAAGGGAAATCTTCAGCCCGAGCAGATTTTTTATTCGGAGATGGGATTGTACAAGCTTCTGATGAACATAGACGACGAAGATATCATCTCCGACTATCTTCAGAACACCGTCCAGCCGATCATCAACTATGACCGGGAAAATAGCACCGATCTCCTGGGTGTTCTGCGTGCCTATCTTGCACACGACGGAAGTGTAAAGGAGACCGCGGAACAGCTGTTCGTGCACAGAAACACGATCAACTATTATCTGGGCAAGATCAAGGATCTGACAGGGATGGATTTGTCTTCTCTAAGCGTAAAGACGCAGCTGACAACCGCGCTGATGCTGATGAATATCGAGTGAGACTTTGCATTCGGCTGTGGCTCGCTGTTCGCGTAAAAAACAGGTGTCCCGCTTGCTGCACTCTATGATAAGGCAGCAGGCAGGACACCCGCATTATCGATTGAAAAGCAAAATGCTCTTACATCTCTGTCGCCAGAACCGCCATATAGGATCTGCCCGGCAGTTCCACGCGAATTGTACCGGAAGCGTTCTCCGCCGCGTCGGTGACGGTCATGTTCCAGGTGTCAATCACCTGAATTCTGTATTTTTTTCCGGCAGAAAGCTGCAGACTGTAAACCGCAGGACACATCAGATAGAAATACTTCAGGATCACGGAGTCGTCTTCGGTATGTGCCTTGTAATCGTGCTCATAGACCCTGGCCACAATGTCCTCTTCCTGATCTACACGTGCCATTGCCAGAGGGAAGCTTCTTCCCGCCGGTGAAGACAGCAGTTCCTCCTTGACCTCATCCGGAAGATTATCCATAAATTCCGAAGAAGAAGCCGGATCATCCGGCTTCAGCGGCGCCGGGAGCTTTTCCACGATATTCCTGAGAAAGCGAATTCTCTCCGGCGATTTGCCCTTCAGAGTGCCGCCCTTCGACCACCAGACAATGTCATGATCATCGAGGAACGTCTCTCCGTGTGTGCAGTAGGCACCGCTGGCGATTGCCATCCAGAACCGGGCCGTCATCTCTTCTCCGGACAGATTTCCCCAGGACTCCGGAAGATTGCCCTCATAGCAGCATTCATCCACACACACCGGCTTCTTGTATTTCCGGATTCTGTCCGCAACGAAAGAGAGAAATTTAATCTGATAAGATCCGTGCGTGATGTTCTTTCTGCCCATATCCCACGTCCGGAAACAATTGTGATTCGAAATCAGATGCCCTTTCGGGTTATGAGAAGCTACGAATTCTTCGATCTCATACCACTGTTCCATGCTGATCTCAGACAGGAGAAGGTCATATTCGTTTGCAAGTGACCACCAGACATTCTCCAGGTCTCCAAGCCTGTCCAGACAGTATGCGAGATAATTCAGATTGTCCTCCCGGCTCATCGACGCGAAACCCCAGTTATCGTACGAATGAAACAGAATCAAATCGCACTGAATATCCATGTCGTCGAGCCGCCGGATGCATTTCTCCAGATTGTCCCAGAAGTCCGGATCCGGGTTCTTCGTATCCCAGCTTCCGTCCGGCTTCTTTTTGAACGGATAGAACCTCGGCTCATTATTGTTATACTGATAATGCTTCGGGAATACGCACATGCGCACCTTGTTGAACGGGGAATTCTTCAGTGATGCAAACGTCTCCTCCATCAGTTCTTCCGTCTGGTGCGCCAGTGCGTAGACGGTCGTTCCAAACGGATAGTAATAGGTCCCGTCTTCGTATTCAAAATGTGTGTCTACCGCACGTACCATACCATGTCTGCCCAATCTGATAACCTCCTGTACTTTTTCCAATATAAATTTATGATTCATTCAGCAGCTCGCTCTCGAGAACCTGCCGCTCTCTGAATATGAGGGATCCGGAAGCCTTCGTCTCCAGAACCCATTATACATACAAACAAATTATGCTCTGGTATCGATGATTCTGATGTCAAGGCTCTCCGGTCCCGTACTCTGCACTTCCGAGCGAAAGCGATTCTGGCAGAGATACTCTCCAAGCACACGGCTGTCCGTCACGAACGTCGGCACCGCCTGGAAAAACGGATCCTCCTTATTGGCCGGATTCATCCAGCCGTTATTTTCCACAAAGAGCTTGCACGGCGCACCGTTCTGATCCTTGCCCTCGAAAAGGTACTTTGCGCACATGTGACGCACCTCACCCAGGTTTTCCGTCTGCACGTCACACGCTCCGGGTCTGGTTTTTCCGGTAAATAAGTCACTCTTCACATCCGCCCGGAAGGGCACGAAATACGCTCCTCCGAACGGTCCCTCTACACTGCTCATGTCCGAGCGATTTACATGAATCTTAAATGTCATGATCACCTTTTCCATATCAGTTCCTCCCAACTGTCTTTCTACATATTGCACCGCTCCGCGTGCAGGACATGGCCATTTACAGTCTGATCAGCTTTCCGCTTTCCGGATCACGGGCAAATTTTGACAAATGTTCCCAGAGAATTTCGCCGAACATCGATGACGGCCAGTGAACCATTCCTTCGATGGCGACCGTCTGAAACGTGCAGTCCCCACCATCCGGTCTCTCATTAAAACCGAAAAGATACCGGCGGCCATAATACGTTCTCTCCGAACATTTCTCAAACCGTATGCCCGTCATCCGTTCGATATCGTTCTTTTCTTCGCCTGGCTGCGGAAAAACTGCGGGGTCGCAGCCGGATACCATCCGGAAATTGTTAAACGAAGTCATCTTCTCTTCCGGTTTCAGCGGAATGACCCCGTCCTTTGCCTCTCCGCCGGGCTCCCGGCGTATGGGCAGAAGTCCGAGCATCTCATGCTCTCCCATCACAAGCGAAATCGCAATTCCAAGCCTGCGCGCCTTCTCCACCATCTCTTCCGTCAGACTGTATGCCTCATACCACTGTCCATCCAGCTCGTGGGCAGCGACATCATTGGCGAACAGCATTCCGCCCATGCCGATTCCGGCGAAAATTTCCGGATGCGCCAGCCCCAGTCTGGAGGCGGAAAATCCCCCGAAGCTGTATCCCATCAGATATACTCTCCGCCAGTCAACCGGATATTCCTCTTTTGCGACATCAAGCAGACGCCGGATCGACTCCCAGTTCTCATTCTCCGGCGCGATCACAATGCACTCTTCCCTGGCGGCGACCTGAATAATTCCGTAGCTTTCCGTCATCTGAATCGGATTGTGCGCTCCGTGCAGACAGAAGATCAGCGGATACCGGCGCTCCCGGTCCGACGCGGCGGAAAGCGGCACAAAGGAAGCCCATTTTTCCAGTCCTTCCCCATGTACCTCTTTATGAAGTCCCTTTTCATAAGATGCCCAGTAACGCATTTCCTGCTCCGACACCTCCGGCATCGCCATCAGCGACAGACGGTGGTCCATGATTTCTCCGTCCTCGGAACGCGCCAGGGCGTCCCCGATCTCCGGGTCATCGCTCATCAGCCGCAGCAGCCCGGCGATTCCCTGATTTTCATCCTCATTCCGTTTATCCACATCTTCTTTTCTGAGTCCCAGATGATCCGCTTTTTCCGACATACCGACACCTCTCTGTTCTGAACCTTCCATCAATCATCTTTTCCAAGAATACATCCGTTATTCCGTATCACAATCTCTGATCTCGTTTTCTGTACGGATTATACTACACTCCGAATGTCGGATTTGTACATATCTTGCACTTTCAGGACGTATTATGCACAAGTATCTTAGTCTTCCCGTCATTTTCCTTAATGGGTTATCCATTTGTTGTTCTTTCCTTCTCTGTTTCCCCTTCCTTTGTTCCCGCAGTCCTGATTCATCCTTCTATGCGGAAGCTGACGCCTTCCGGCACCTTCGCATCCACCTTCAAGGTGCCGTCCGCTCCCTTCTTCCACTCCACGTGCACCGTTCCTCTCGGCGTGATCACATCCCCGGCTGCTTCCGTCAGATAACCGGCGACGGGAGCGATCCGGACAGACGCATAACCCGGTGCGGAAGGACGCACGCCGAGTACGGTCGCCGGAATTTCATAAAGGATAAGGGACGCCCATGCGTGGCAGTCGGATCTTCCGTCGACACCGTTTTCCACACAGGTACTCATATGCTCCCTCACCATTTTTCTCCAGAGCTCCCACAGCGCATCCGTCCTGTCATACAGCCCTGTGATTTCCAGCGCGCGGAACAGATAGAACATATAAGATACGGACGCCTGCGGAAAACGGGAATTGCCTACGGTTTCTTCCAGCATTTTTCTGCCTTCCCGCGGATCCGTCAGCCCTGTGAGTACGGCAAACACCTGTGTATGAACCGAAAACGCATCGACTCCGGGCCCATCCTGCACAAGCCTGACATCTCCGCATACTCCCATCGCATGCTCCCGAACCGCCTCCAGCACCTCGCCGGCGCGCCGGCGATATCGCTCCGCCGCCTCGTGTCTTTCCGCAAAATCCGAAATTTTCGCGGCCTTCTGGAGACCATAGACATACAGCAGGCTCTCCATGGTCAGCTGTCCGCTTCCCTTCGCCGTCGCTGTCGGAACACCCATTGTTGCGTTCCACTCTCTCGTCCAGTCTATAAATGACCAGTATCTCGAGTCTAACAGCGGACCGCCGATTTTATTCACCATACCATTCGGCCCCAGATTCCGGTCAAAGAATGCCAGAACCTGATCGATCGCGTTCCAGTTTTCCTCTACCAGAGCACGGTCTCCGAAATACATCATATGATCGTACACCATCAGCAGATAATAAATCGAGAATCCCGGAATGACATTGCTCTTCTGTGCCGGCGCCGAAGCATTGATCATACCGTCCGGCCTCTGGGACCGTCGGAACGCTTCGATCGCCTGGCGCGCGAGTCTGTCATCCGCGGAAACCGAATACGTGTACAGAATCTCCTCGCGGCTGTCCATCGCGTACTGAAGCTGTTCGTAAAAAGGGCAGTCCATGTACGTGTCGCGCATACACCTCTCCAGTGTCCGAAGGCTGATGTCCCAGACAGGTGCCAGCGTCGGGTCAGAGGTTTTTACCGTCGTATGCACCTCCAGCGGATATCCCGTCTCACGATAAGCGAACTTCAGAATGCGAAGCGCATCCTCTCCTGTCTCAATCTGAAGCTGAATAAAACGGAAGGTACGAAACCAGAAAGGCTCGTACACTTCCGGCTGCTCCGGTGTCCCGCAGCCCGCCGGGTGATAAACCGATGTATGTCCGAAAAGCCGCCCGTTTACGGAATCGGTCCGATCTCCCTTGACCGGATTCTGAGGGATTCCGTTTGCGTCTGTCTCCTTTTCCGGCGGATAAGCATAGCACTCCGAACACAGAGTTCTGATGACCGCTCCCCTGCCTCCGGACATTGCGTAATTCAGAAATCCGCACTCTTCCACATCCGCACTGATCTCAACGACGACCCTGCTGTGCGCCGGCACTTCCACCGAACCCGTGCCGGAAAGCATTTTCTCCCAGGCATCCTTTATCTGTGCTTTTGTCTGTTCTGCAGAAGCGCGTGCCGGAACGGGTACGGACACTTCACGTATTTCCTTCACTCCGGCAAAGTTATGCTGCCTGTATCTGAGGTAGGGAATCGTTCTTGGCACAAGATTGCCCGGCGCATCACTCTTCGGCATTTCCATGGCATCCATTGCCCTTGCTTCCGCCCATGCCGTGTCATCGAATCCGGGTTCCATCCATCCCGCGGCAGAGCCCGTCGCGTGCACAATTTCCTGAGCATGAATCGGAGCCGGCATGGAATCCTCATCGACGATCTGTATCCCCCTGTTCACCAGGCACTTCCAGCCAAATCTTCCGTCCAGACTCCTTGCCTCCGGATCTCCGCAGGTCCCCCCGTTCAGGCCCTCTGCCTCCGGATCTCCGCAGGTCCCCCCGTTCAGGCTCTCTGCCTCCGGATTTCCGTCAGTCTCTCTGTTCAGGCCCTCTGCCTCCGAGTCCCCGTCCGCGCGGATCTGCTCCACGTACAGATTCGGTATGGGAGAACGCAGCAGACTGTCATTGCTGACCGGGACGCCAAAGGAGAGGTTCGGCTCCGGATACCGCAGTACTTCAACCGCGACAACATTCTGTCCTTCTGTCAGGTATGCGTTCAGGTCCGCTTCATCCACAAACCACTCCTTGAGATCCAGCGACTTCTGTGGACCGTCCTGTACAAAGTGTCCGTTTACATAAAGCTTGTAATGAGAATCGGCAGTTATTCGGATGCGGCACTGCTCCGCTATATTCCTTTTCTCTGCAAATACTGCTTTTCGAAAGTAAACAATTCTCGCAGCCTCGCTGTCCTCCGCGTTCCAGTCCGGCGTCCAGATCCAGTTCGTTCTATTTTCATTCATTTCTTCACTCCCCCGTCTTTCAATTGTTTTTCCCTCTCATCTCTCGTTCCGTTTGATCCCTCATTCCGCAATTTCTCACATCAAGAGAACCGCAGTCTCTCAAAATTGGGGCCTGAATCGTTGCAGTTCTTTTATATTCTGTGATCTCTGACCGCTCGATTTTCAGACCCGTCGGAAAATTACGCCCCGGAAAGTTAGTCCTTCAACCAGGGCACTCACAATGCTCGTCACACCTGCGTAAAAAATCCCGCTGCCGGATCTGAATCCATACACATAGACAGTGTATCCAATACCGGCGGCAGGATCTGATGTTATCTTGCACTTTCTATAATTCTGTTGATCTTCTTTTCTCTGAATATCAGGAAATCCAGACATTCCAAATGACCACAATGGCTCTGTCTGTACGAATTCCGGACTGCTTCTTCGACAGATCGGAACGTTCAGAATTCCTTCGGCTTATATCTCTCCCGATATTCTCTCGGCGTCATATTCTTGTACTTGCGAAAGACCCTCCCGAAATAACTCTGAGACGGGAAATTCACATAGTCGCTGATTTTCGATATGCTTTCCTCCGAGTACGTCAGGAGATTCGCCGCGCGCTCCACTCGTACCTGCACGATATAATCCTGCAGCTTCACGCCCATCTCTCCCGCAAACAGCCTGGACAGGTAGGACGCGCTGATTCCCAGCTCTGATGCGATATCCGACAGGTAAATCTTGTTCCGATAGTTCCGATTGACGTAATCGCAGCATCTCTCCACATAGCTGGATTTTCGTTTCCGCATCTGACACTCGTGAACACGTGTCGCAATATCACGCACCGCACGGTTGCGCGCTGCAAGCAATTCCGTCAGTGTCTTACATTCATCCAGCTTCTGCAGATAAAGATCGCTCATGCGATATGCTTCCGAGGGCGTCAGGCCGCCTTCAATGGCAGCTCTGACCGAAAGCGCTATGGCGACGGTGACCAGCTTGCGCACCTGTTCCGTCTCATTCTTTGACATCACGCCGATCTCGGAATCCATCCGCGCATTCATGCGCAGGGCCTCCTCGACTCTTCCTTCCCGCACGCAGTCCAGAAGTCTTCTCTCCTCCATGTACGTATGATGCGCGCTTTCCTCCGCATCGGAGATCTGCCCGATGGAGATCTCCTCTGACGTCTTCTCTTCCTCTATTCCCGACTGAAGCAGGTTTCCGTTGATGATCTGCTCGTCTGTAAACTTTCGTCCCGTGATCTCAAACACCATCAGCTCAAGATATGCTAGAAACCGGCTGAATGGAAAATACGGGATCTCCTTTTCCATGCCTTTTCGCATGTTCATATCAAAATAATAGCGATGAAGCTCAACCCGATTCAGGTGCTCGGAGCTGACCGGACCGAAGAAATAATAGCAGCCGTCCTGACGAACAGCGGCGACTATGACCTTGTGTTCGTCCAGGTAAATCAGCGGCACCTTTCGTTCATCCGTCATGCGGACCAGTTTGTGCCTGAATGCAGAATTATCCCGCACCGCGTGAAAATCATCCGGCTTTTCCGGGTAGAGCATCTGGTCATCCTGAAATACCGATACAGCCACTCCCGTCATCTGAAAACCCTTATTGAAAATATACGAATATTCCGCCATATTCTTCATCTCTTCACCGCAGTACACGCCGGTCTCGACCCCATCGAGGTCAAAGACTGTTGTACGCAAAAATTAAGTTACCACTCGCGCTTAGCTGACCAGGCAGAAATTTCACAGCACCTTTGCCCTCGCACTGCCAGTTTGCGAACGGCAACAGGGGTGTGAAATCTCTGCCGTTCAGATATGCCGTAAACAGCAAAAAAATAAAAGCTCATGGAATAGAAAAAGGCTGCCACACATTTTCCGCATACGAATAAATTCTCAATCTATTCGCTGCAGTCTGCTGTGCAGCAGCCTTTTATATACAGCTTTCAAAAAGCCTTCACATAATTTTGCGACGAAATTATGCGCTTACCTTGATCGGGTTGATCTTCACGCCCGGTCCCATTGTAGGAGCAACGGAAACGGATTTCAGATACTGGCCCTTCAGTGCGGCAGGTCTGGCTTTGTTAATAGCTGCCATCAGTGTCTGGAAGTTGTCATTCAGCTGCTCTTCCGTAAAGGAAGCTTTACCAATTACAACGTGAATGATATTTGCCTTATCAAGACGGTACTCAACTTTACCTGCTTTGATATCGTTGATCGCCTTTGTTACGTCCATGGTAACTGTTCCGGCCTTCGGGTTCGGCATTAAGCCCTTCGGTCCGAGGATACGGCCCAGACGTCCTACAACACCCATCATATCCGGTGTTGCAACAACAACGTCAAAATCAAGCCATCCTTCGTTCTGGATCTTCGGAACCAGATCCATATCGCCTACAAAATCAGCTCCGGCAGCCTTAGCCTCATCGGCCTTTGCTCCCTTTGCGAATACAAGTACACGAACGCTCTTGCCGGTTCCGTGAGGAAGTACAACAGCTCCACGTACCTGCTGATCCGCGTGACGTCCGTCACAGCCTGTACGGATATGTACTTCAATTGTCTCATCAAACTTAGCTACTGCAGATTTTTTTGCAAGGGCAATTGCCTCTGCCGGATCATACAGATTTGCGCGGTCAATAGCTTTTGCAGCTTCTGCGTATTTCTTTCCGTGTTTCATTTTAAAAATACCTCCTGTGGTAGTTGCGGGATTTTCCCTCCCACGATTTGTGTCCGTCCTTCCGGCGCATATGCAAGAATTAACGCTTTCTCCGAAGGAAACAGCGGACACTTACGAAAGTTACTGTAAACCGAATCAGTCCTCAACGACAACGCCCATGCTGCGGCAGGTTCCCGCGATCATGCTCATGGCGCTCTCTACGGATGCTGCGTTCAGGTCAGGCATCTTCATCTCGGCGATCTCTTTGATCTGATCCTTTGTGATGGTAGCGACCTTTGTCTTGTTCGGTTCTCCAGAAGCTTTCTTGAGGTTGCATGCCTTCTTGATAAGTACTGCAGCCGGCGGAGTCTTTGTGATGAAGCTGAAGCTTCTGTCTGCATAAACTGTAATCACTACAGGAATGATAAGATCTCCCTTATCTGCAGTTCTTGCATTGAACTCTTTGGTGAACTGTACGATGTTGACACCGTGCTGACCAAGAGCAGGACCAACCGGCGGAGCTGGAGTAGCTTTGCCTGCAGGAATCTGTAATTTAATGTAACCTGTAACCTTCTTTGCCATTTTCGGCACCTCCTAAAATAATGTGGTATTTGCGGGAATGTCCCTCCCACTGGCCGTCAGCCGGCCTTGCGGACTTCTGCGAAGCTGATTTCAACCGGCGTCGCCCGTCCGAACAGCTCAACGTTAATAGTAACGGTCTGTTTGCTCTGATTGATCGCCGATACGGTACCGGTGGAATCCTTCCACACGCCCCCGATTACGACAACCTGGTCACCGACTTCAAGATCAATGACCACCTTTTCTCCGGCGTCAACTCCCAGCGGCTGCATCTCAGCCGGTGAAAGAGGAACCGGTTTGGAACCCGGACCTACAAATCCGGTAACGCCTCTGGTATTACGAACGACATACCATGTGTCGTCATTCATAACCATGTTAAGGAGCACATAGCCCGGAAACATCTTCCTCTGTACCTGCTTCTTCGTGCCGTTCTTTACCTCAACGACCTCCTCCATCGGTACGCGGACTTCCAGGATCTGGTCTTCAAGGTGTCTGTTTGCGATTGTCTTCTCAATGTTAGCCTTCACCTTATTCTCATAGCCGGAATAAGTGTGAACTACATACCATTTTGCCTCAGAATCTGACATGGATCCACCTTTTCCTTACCCAATGATCAACTGCATGATCTGCAGTCCCAGATTATCTACCAGCGTAATCAGTACGCACACAACCACCGAGATGGCGACGACCGCTGCGGTCTGTCTCCCAAGCGTCTTCGGCTCTGTCCATACGATCTTGTCCCATTCAGTCTTCAGGCCCTTCGCCCAGCTGCCCTTCTTAGCGGCTTTTGCTGGCCTCCCGGCCTTGTTCTTCTTTGCATCGTCTGCCATAAACTCACCTCACCAGAGAAAACGAAAGAACGAAGTCTCTCAATTACTTTGTCTCTCTGTGCATCGTATGCTTTCTGCAGAATCTGCAGTACTTCTTGATTTCCATACGCTCCGGATGTGTCTTCTTGTCCTTCGTCGTATTGTAGTTGCGCTGCTTGCACTCTGTACATGCTAATGTAATTCTGGTACGCACGACTTCCACCTCCACTGTTATAAACACTAAAATCGGGCCCCGATTTTTCTGCATTTTCCGGCAAATGGGAAACGATCACGTTCACCGCCTCTTTCTACCAAAAAAACGTAAAAAAAAAGGACCTACTTCGTTGTCGCTGTACTAGCATAGCACGAAGTAAATCCTGTGTCAATATATGTGAACATTAAAATTTCGCGGTAAATTCATGTGTGGTTACTGTTTACGCACAACTTACCAGGCAAGGGTTTCACAGTACCTTTGCCTGAGCATTACTGGCTGTTAAAAGTTTGCGAATGGCAATTGGGCTGTGAAATCCCTGCCTTTCAGATATCTCGTGAACCACGATAAAACTGTTATGAATCAGCGCCCGCCTGACTCGGGGTAGCAGAGCCGGATACCCTCCCGCTCAAAATACTCCACCCAGTAGTCGTCCGGCTTCTGATCGGTAATGACGCCGTAGATGCGCTCGAGCGTGTCGATTCTGGAGAATGCCGTCTTGTCGAACTTGGTGTTGTCCAGAACGAGATAGCTCTTCGCCGCAGATTCAATCGTCACCTTTTTGAGTGACGTAAACTGCTGAAGGGAGTCCATGATTCCGTGGTCCCGGTTCAGCGCCTTGCAGGACACGAATGCCTTGTCCGCGTAATATGCGTTTGCAGACTTCTCGGCTTCCGGTCCGATCAGTGCAAGATATCCTTCCTTAAGCGTGCCTCCCGTGGATATGATTGTCCAGCCGGGCACCTCCGAAAGCTCCAGGATGATCTCGATGGAATTGGTGACAACGGTCAGCCTCTGCTTGTTCTTGATTGCCTTCGCGATAAAGAGATCTGTAGAGCTCGCATCGAGCATGATATGGTCGCCGTCATGAATGATCCCCGCCGCGATCTCCGCGATTTTCTGTTTCGCGATCACATTCTTCCGGCTTCTCACCGTGAGCGGCATATCAAAGCCCACGTTCTCATTCAAAACCGCCCCGCCGTAGCTTTTTGTCGCGTATCCCTCCTGCTCGAGCTTCTCCAGATCACGCCGGATCGTTTCTTCCGATACGTGGTACAGCTTGCTCAGTTCACTTACGACAACCTTTTTGTTGTCCTGCAGTTTTTCCAGTATTAAATTGCGTCGTTCGATTGCAAGCACTCCTCTGTCCCTCCCACGACGTTCTCTATATCTGACCTCGCTGTGTGGCCGAATACTTCCCGCTGTCCGCGTAAAACAAATAAGACAAACTCTGCTCCTGTTATCTCATCATCGCTCCGCACGCCACACCCGGTTTTAAAGAATGGTCTGAATAATCTTCTGGTCCGGATGCGCGATCACCTGTGAATCCAGATACATTCCCTTCTCTCCGGCAATCTCCCTGGCCTTCTCGATGGAAGCCGTCACAGCGGATACCTCACCGGTAATCAGCATGAAGGATTTTCCGCACATGCCCTTTGCGAGACGCAGCTCAATTACCTGAACGATGGCTGTTTTTGCAGCCGCATCCGCAGCCTCGATCAGTGAAGCGACATCGAAGGTCTCAAGAATACCGAGAGAATTCACCTCACTCACTTCACTGGCTCCGTATATCGCCGGAAACAGAGATTCGTGGGGATTGCCGAGTACAAAATTGTCGATCAGCTCGGATTCATATGCCGTACTTGCCGCTTCTACAGATGCCTTTACCGCACTGAGATCGCCGGTGATAATTGCGATATACTTTCCGGGGCAGACCGTCTGTGCCTCGACTATGTCAACGTCTGCGGTCTTGACCATCAGATCCGCTGCGGTGATGCCCGTTGGAATACTTTTAAATTCAATCATTCCGATTGCTTTACTCATAGCCGCCTACGTCCTTTCTTACTCTTTTCTGATCCTGATGAACGTATCGTTCACGTCCGTTACAACGCCCGGCAGAGATGCGTGCATCGCAACTCCAAGGCCGTCCGGTGCTTTTGCAATCATCTGTCTGTATTCCACGTGATCACCAACCTTGACGATCGGAATCGCCGGCGCGCCGATATGCTGTCTGAGAAGGACACGTACGGTTTTCTCCGGCTGCAGCTCATCATCAAGAGGAGCCGGCAGATCGTATTTGCTCAGTCCCAGACGGGCCTTCAGCCTGTCCTCGGGTACCTTGCGGAATTCTCTGGAAGGCTGTACCGGAACGGCTTCTACAACCGGAGGCTTGATCCCTTTCGCTCTCAGCCCCGCCTTATACTCACCAATCAGGGTTCTCGGCGCGAGATCCTGCGGGCACGCATACAGCTCGCAAATACCGCACTGTGAACAGAAATTCGTATTCAGGAAGGGATTCAGGTCCTGAAAATCGGCATTGGAAGCCGATCTCATGAATCTTGCGGGATCTATCGGATGGCCGAGTGCATGACGCGAGCACAGATCGGTACAGGTCTCACACTGACAGCAGATGGACGCTGCCCTCGCCAGATCAATCTTTGACTTTCTGCGCTTCTTCATAACCAGCTTGTGATCCTCAGGAAGAACCAGAATCGCATTCGTCGTCTTCGTAACCCTTCCGTCATGCGGCTGAATGCGTCCCATCATCGGACCGCCGACAAAATAAACCGGATCCTCACAGGTAACCTCTCCCGCGAGGTCAACTACCGATTTAAATGAACAGCCAACCGAAACCGGTACTGTGATCGGCTTTGTTACCTCACCGATAATCGTCAGATATTTGAAGGTGACCGGTTTGTCTTCTACCGCTGCCCGATAGATGTTGTACATGGTTTCTACATTATATACAATGCAGCCCTGCTCAATCGGAAGACCGCCGGGGCGGACGACACGTCCGGTGCACTCGTAGATCAGGATTACCTCATCCCCCATCGGATACACTTCCTGAAGGTAATGGATCTTCATCTCAGGATATTTTCCGATTTCCTTCTCGATGGCTGCAATCGCCTGCTCATAGGACTTCTTGACCCCGATGATGGCCTGCTTTGCGCCGACAGTCTCGGCTACCATATGAAGTCCTGCCAGGATTTCATCCGCATGACTGCGGATCAGCTGTCTATGTGGCTGCAGAAGCGGTTCGCATTCTGCGCAATTTAACAGAATGGTGTCCGCATTTTTATTTAACTTTGCATAGGACGGGAATCCGGCACCGCCGGCGCCGACAACACCGCCGTCCTTTAATTTCTGCTGCAACTCCTCAAATTTCATGCTTACTCCATTCCAGAATTTTCTTCTTCAAAATACCCATTGTCATCTATGATGCCCACAATCGCCGCATCAACCGGCGCATCCTGCATATCGCAGCCGATCCTCGCGGCACTGCCCTGCGCAATCAGGACATATTCACCGATGCCGGCACCGATTACGTCGATGGCAATGATCTGGCGTGTATCCGCCGCCATATGATGCAGTGGTTCTACGATCATGAACTTATTCCCGACCAGTTTCTCACTCTTGCGCGTGGAAATCAGGCTTCCTACAACCTTTCCTGCTATCATATTTCCTCCATAGCTAAAACTGCAGTGTACTGTATAAGCTCTTCGAAAACGCAGACGGGGCTCGTCGCACGCGAAGCGCGCGTAAGAGGCCGGATGCGATTTCGAAGGCAACAGGTATGAGGATGAAGCGCGTATGCGCGGAATCCGAATACCTGTAGGATTGCGGAAGTGCGCAGCACGAAGCAATCCGCAGCTTATACAGTTTGTATCACAATGTGCCCTGTATAAGCTCTTCGAAAACGCAGACGGGGCTCGTCGCACGCGAAGCGCGCGTA
This sequence comes from uncultured eubacterium 1-6, assembly GCA_903789595.1. GTDB lineage: Bacteria > Bacillota > Clostridia > Lachnospirales > Lachnospiraceae > Bilifractor. The sequence goes on along the minus strand of CAIFEZ010000003.1, from coordinate 39,892 downwards.
AGAGGCCGGATGCGATTTCGAAGGCAACAGGTATGAGGATGAAGCGCGTATGCGCGGAATCCGAATATGCGCGGGCAGTGAGCCGCATCCGCTCACACAAAGTGTGAAGCGGTGAGGCGAACGCCGCGACGACCGACGAAGCCGGTCTACCTGTAGGATTGCGGGAGTGCGCAGCACGAAGCAATCCGCGTCCCTTCATGCAGGATTTGCCCGCAGGAAAATCAGCTTCCCGCGGGCATGTCCTGTTACCGAATTATCGTTACGGTATCTCCCTGTTTGATTCCCGCCGCATTTGCTTCATCGGTATCGATGTGCATCTCAAGCGTGAAGCTCTTGTCTACACGAATCACCACATGATTGAAAATTGTGCCGCGGTCATTGTCTGCCTTTACGGAGACGATATCGCCGTTCTTCAGCCCCGCCGCCTCGGCATCCCTCGGAGACATATGAATGTGGCGCATTGCTACGATTGCGCCTTCATTAAGATAAATAGCACCTTTCGGTCCTACAATCGCGATCGGCGCGCTTCCCGCGATATCACCGGACTGACGGATCGGCGCTTTGATGCCGAGCGTCCGGGCATCCGTTGCGGAAATCTCCACCTGCGTCTGCTTTCTCACAGGTCCGAGAATACGAACATTCTCAATGGCGCGAAGCTTGAGGCCTACGATGGTGACCTGCTCGTTGGATGCGAACTGACCTCCCATCAGGTCTTTCTTCTTGGTGAGCTGATAGCCCGGGCCGAAGAGAGCCTCCACATGCTCCTGCGTCAGATGTACGTGTCTGGCGGATACACCAACCGGAACGAGAAATCCCTTAGAGGGTTTTTCCTCCGCTTTGTTTAAGGATTCGATCACCATGCGGGTGATGGTTTCAATCTGATTTGTATCCAAAATGACACCTCGTTATCTGAACGTAAACCTTCGTTTCTGAATCTCACTCATTATGTCAGCACTTTAAAATCGCGGACTGCCGTCTGCCGCGAAGAGCGCCCGACAGTCCGCACGCGATTTCAAAGGAACGAATCTTTACTTATTCAGATGCGGAAGAATCATCTCAACATCCTGATGCGGTCTCGGAATTACATGAGTCGCAACCAGTTCTCCAAGACGGGAAGCATTGTTTCCGCCGGCCTCAACCGCAGATTTCACTGCGCCTACATCGCCGCGAACCATAACGGTTACGAGTCCGGAACCGATTCTCTCTGTTCCGATCAGGCTTACATTTGCTGCCTTGCACATAGCATCGGCTGCCTCGATTGCAGCTACAAGTCCTCTTGTCTCAACCATTCCTAAAGCTTCCTGTGTCATTTTTCTTTCCTCCTTGAAATTCGTGTGTGCGGGCTCATCCGCTTTTACTGGTGTTTTATCTGATTCTTCGATATGAACGGTTTCTGTCTTTTCTGATTTCAGCTTTGCATCCGCTTTGTCCGGTTCAGCCGCTTCCGCGGATCTCTCCGTCTCCGCAGTTCTTGCCGCTCCCGCAGTTTTCTCTGCTTCCGCAGTCTTCGCTGTTCCCGCGGCTTGCTCTGTATTCACAGCCTTCTCTGTGTTCACAGCTGCCTCCGTGTCCACGGTCTTCACCGTTTCCGCGACAACCCTCTTCTCTGCGGGCTTCTTCGGCTCCGCAGCTGCAGGTGCCTTCGCAGCGGATTCACTGCCGGAAGGGGTTACCTTCGTTTTCTTTATTTCCGCCATGCGTAATCTCCCACTGTTCTCCATCTGCTTGCGCTCAGTTGAACCATTTTGACGATTTCCTCATGTGGGTTCGCTATGACCGCTTTCAGAGTCGGTTTCTTGATGCACTCCCTCATGACAGCGTCAACCGCTGTCTGGACCGAGGAGACATCTCCTTCAATAATCAAGGTGACCAGACGTCCTCCGAGCTTCCGTTCCCAGGAAGCCAGTCTCACATCGGCTGCCTTGCACATGATATCGACGGCGTCCATAGCTGCGGTTACGCCTACTATTTCTATAAAGCCATACGCATTTCCCATGGATCGTCATCTCCCTCAGTGATTACTCAAGATTATGCGGCAGAATGTACTCAACATCCTCATGCGGTCTCGGAATAACGTGTGTGGCAACCAGTTCTCCAAGTCTGGATGCGGCTGCGCTTCCGGCTTCAACGGCAGCTTTTGTGGCGCCGACATCACCGCGGACAAGTACGGTTACCAGTCCGGATCCGATCTTTTCCGTACCGATCAGATGTACTTCTGCTGCCTTGGTCATAGCATCGGCTGCCTCGATTGCAGCTGTAAGACCTCTGGTCTCAATCATACCTAAAGCTTCCTGTGACATTTCTTAAATCCTCCTGATAAGTTCAAAACTTGTCTAGTGCGCTGATTTTCAGCATCTTTTCAACACCCGGATCGTCCGGATTGGGAATTACATAGTGCTGCACAACTCCGCTGATCTCTTTTGCCTTAGCGATTCCGGCCTCCATCGCCGCGTTCACCTCAGAGACATTTCCCCTGAACTTTACCGTGACGAGAAGAGGAACCGGAAGCTCATCGGCATGTGCAGGCTTGTTCTTGTCAAAAACCTCCAGTGTGACATTGGCGGCCTTGCATCCGGCGTCAGCAGCCACAAAGGCGCACGTCAGACCGTAAACCTCCAGAATACCCACGGCTTTTGCCATTGTCCTGCACTCCTTTCAATCAGTATCGTAGTCATCCCGATCGATGTCAAGCATCATCAGTGATTATTTGTATTTCCGTCAAGCGGTACGTTTGTAACCGCAATCTTGAATCCCTTCTGTGCCAGAGCGAACTCATGTGCCTCATTGATCTTGTCAAGCGGGAACGCGTCTGTAATCAGATCGGTTACCGGAAGACCGATTGCCTTTGCTCTCTTCAGGAAGGAGAAGGTCGTTACATAATCTCTCAGCGTGTATACCCAGGATCCGACAAGATTGATCTCCTTGGAGCAGAGATCAAAATGCGGATTGATCGTAGCATCTCCATTGTTGATGAAGAAGCCAAGCTCACACAGTCCGCCGCCGTTGCGGATGAAATGGTAGATATTGGAATGTGCTACCGGTGATCCTGTACACTGGAAGGCGAAATCCGCCAGATGTCCGTCGAAGGTTTCCGCAACCGCATTCGCCAGATTGTCGATTCCCTTGTAATTCATGAAGTTGACGGTCTTTGTAGCTCCCATCTTCTTGGAGAACTCCAGTCTGGAATCATTGCCGTCCACGGTTGTGATATTGTCAATGCCCATCGTGCGGAGAACCGCTACACAGAGAAGACCGATCGGTCCGACGCCCTGTACGACAACGCGGCTGTTGAACCGGAGGATTCCGGTTGATTTTGCTCTCTCAACCGCGTGTACGAGAACCGCGGCGGGCTCGATGATGATACGGCTCTTCAGATCCATGTCGGATACATTGAAGAATGTAGATCCGCGGGAGCCCTTGATGAAGATGTAATCGGAGAACCACCCGTTCAGATGCGTGTCATCGTCCGGGATCAGGCCGTATACATCGGCAGCTCCGACATTTTTCTTGTTCAGGTCGAACATGGTGATGTCCGGATCATCCTTGAACATCATGCAGGTGACGATCTTGTCGCCGACCTTGACCGGCTTTCCGGCGCTGTCGACCTTGACGTTCTTACCGATCTTGACGATCTCACCGGTTCCCTCATGTCCCAGTGCAACCGGAATCAGGCCAAAGGGATCCTTCTTGAATTCGTGCTGATCTGTTCCGCAGATTCCGGTTCCCTCTACTCTTACGAGGATATCATCGTCGCCGACCTCGGGGATCGGAAACTCCTTCACATCGTAGTGCTGAAGTGCTGTGAGCATTGCCACATGTGCGGTCTTCGGAATCGGGCCGTTTGAGGCAGGCGCCGCGACAGGAGCGTTTGCAGGCGCCGGCGTTCCGGACATGCTGGAAAGTACCTGTCTTACAATCTCCTCAATATTATTCTGATTCATATCCATTCTGAAATTCCCTCCTGCTCAGCGGATGCAAAGGCTGTCTACCATTACGCAGCGTCTCTTCTTTGTGAAGGTCTTGGCGCTTGTAAGTCCCTCGCCTGTTCTCGAAGCGATGGTGAAGGTGCAGATACCCTCTCCGCCGTAACCGAGCGCCGCGTAAGACGGGCCGTTCTTTACGAGAATTGCGGTATCCATAGCTCTTGCATACTTTGTAATACGTTCCACATCATGAGAATGAATATGGGCGGAATGGCGGTTGCCATGCTCCAGCCATACGCATTTCTCGACTGCGTCATCAAAATCCTTTGCCGGAACGATACCGAGGATCGGCATCATCAGCTCTGTGGAAATCAGAGGATTCTCTTTTTCTCCGACAAAAGTGATGCAGCGGATACTCGGATCTGCTTCCACACCGATCATGGAGAGAAGGGTTCTGGCGTCACGTCCCACACACTTGCGGTTCAGCTTGCCTTTCTCGTCCATTACCGTCCGGATCAGAGCGTCCTGTTCTTCCTTAGATGCGAGATAGCACCCCTGCTCTGTCACCATGTAATGAAGCAGTTCATCAACCACCTGCTGTACAGCGACGATCTCTTTCTCGGCGATGCAGGGAAGGTTGTTGTCGAAGGTGCATCCGTTTACGATATCCTCCGCGGCCTTGCGGATGTCCGCCGTCTCGTCGACCAGCGCCGGCGGATTTCCGGCTCCGGCTCCGATCCCTCTCTTGCCGCAGGAAAGAATCGCTGTTACAACGCCCGGGCCTCCGGTGGCTACCAGAAGCGGGATGTCCTTGTGATGCATCATGACAGAACTGGTCTCAAGCGTCGGGTGCTCAACGGTGCATGCGATGTTGTCAGGACCGCCGGCCTCAAGGGAAGCCTCATTCATCATGTTGATTGCGTAAATTGTTGTCTTGATTGCCTGCGGATGCGGGTTAAATACCACGGTATTTCCGGCGGCAAGCATTCCGATTGTGTTGCAGAAAATTGTCTCCTGCGGATTGGTGCAGGGTGTGATGGCACCGATGACTCCGAACGGGCCTTCCTCCACAAGTGTAAGTCCGCGGTCTCCGGAATATGCCTCTGTGGTAATATCCTCCGTTCCCGGGATCTTATCTGCGCACAGATAGTTCTTCAGAATCTTATGTCCTACATTGCCCATTCCGGTCTCATCGACTGCCATGCGGGCCATCAGCTCCGCATTCTCACGAATCTTGCGGCGGATGATGGTGATGATCTTTTCTCTCTGATCGAGAGACATTACGCGGACAACCTTCTCGGCCTTCTTGGCAGCTTCAATCGCATCGTTCATGTCCTTGAAAATGCCGTGCTTGCCGGTAACGCTGTCGTTGATATTCATCTTTGCCATGACTTCCTGAACAATGTTTTTCACCATGCGTTCATCAACTGGCACGATAATTACCTCCGATATATTATCCAAATTCATGCCTTGCCCTGTCTGAAGGGCCGGCGGTTTACTTGTTCAGTCCGAGCTGCTCCATTACCTTCCTTGTGATCTCGGCAACGGTATCCGCGTTGCTCTCAGCGCCGTGCGCGTATGTAGACCCGGTATGCTCGCCGAGACCGTCGCTTGAGCAGGAACCGCCGCCGCAGTTGTGGCAGTTCAGCGTGCCCTTGTTCTGGCAGAGGTTCGCCGGATGTTTGCCCGGAAGGCCCATCTGACGGCGGATTTCGTACAGTCTCTCAACCGTTGCCTTGTCGAACTCCTTCGGGCCGCCAAGCATCTTTGACTGATACAAAAGCTGTGCATAGAACTCAACGGACTCCATCTTCAGATATGCGGAAAGCAGGTCTACGGAATAGGTCAGTGCTCCGTGGCTTTCAAGAAGAACCGCGTCAAAATACGGAAGGTATTTCTCAACGGCGTCCGGAATCTCCATTGTGGAAGGTGTTCCGTAAGGAGCGATCGGCACGCAGCCGAGGGCGATGACTGCTTCCGGCATGATCGGCTGTGTCAGCGGAATGCCTGCAATCGCGAAGCTTGTCGCATATACAGGATGAGCATGAACAACAGATCCGACATCCGGTCTCTTCTCATATACTCTCAAATGCATTTTGATCTCAGAAGATGGCTTGAAGCCCGGGTTTGCGTGAAGCACCTGGCCTTTCTCATCAATCTTGCAGATATATTCCGGAGTCATGAATCCTTTGGAAACGCCTGTCGGTGTGCAAAGGAATGTATGATCATCCAGCTTTACGGAAATGTTTCCATCGTTCGCTGCAACCATGTTGCGGTTGTAGATTCTCTTTCCGATGTCGCAGATCTGTTTCTTAATTTCAAACTCATTAACAGCCATTTGCTACTTCCTCCTTGAAATGCATCATTGTGATTGGTTTTGAGTTTAATTGGTTTTTATCCTGATGACATTATATCATACGCTTCAACAATGTCAATAGAATCATGTTGTTTTGTGTGGTTTCTGGGTCTGTTATTGTTGGTTTTCCGTCCGTTCCCACGGCAGGACGTCGCCCGGTTCTCTCAGATATTCCAGAATCTCCGGGATCCCCTGGCCCGTCCTGGAATCCACGAAAAAGATATTCCTGCACCCCGCCAGGCGCAGCCAGCCGGTCGCGCGCTCCACATTTCCCTGCGGATGGTTGATCTTCGTGACGATGCCGATGGTGTCCCGGTTGCACACCGCGGTGCAGCAGGGCGGAAACAGCGTATACGGCTCAATCGACGACAGCAGAAGACCCACGACGTCCGCCTCATACGAGTACATCGCAAGCGCATGCCCCAGCCATTTGGTCTGCGCGTATTCCCCCGGCGTATCGATGATCACGTCGTAGTTATTGACGTACTGCGTCTTGTGATATTCGATTTTTCTTCCTTTGAGCGCCTGCGTAAGCGTCGTCTTGCCCGCCTCGCTCCGCCCCATCAGTACAATCTTCTTCATGGATCAGGTTCTGGTAACCGGGCACACGGAATAGCCCAGGGTGCCGCCTACATAGTCAAGGACAGCCCGTTCCGCCGCCTCCACCTCTGAAACCGTACCGGTGATGATCAGGCTTCCGGAAAAGCGGTCCACAAAGCCAAGGTCGATCCCTGCTGCCTTCGAAGCAATGTCCGCCATGATGATCGCCGTCTCCGCAGGTGAGACCGTCATGATACCGATCGCCGCGTTCCCGTAGTCAATCGACGGGTCCAGCCCGAGCTTTGTATACATTTCATGAACCGGTCCGGCGATGATGTGTGCCAGGGAAATCTGCTTTCCGGGAACCAGCTCCTGGATGATTCTCTGTTTTGTCCCGTTTGAAACGTCCGTCATCTCTCCTTCTTCCTTTCTGCACTGTCCCGTCATTTGTATGCCGGAAGCTTCCGGTCAGCCCCGCCGATTCCGAGAGCTTCGCGGATTTTCTCCGGCCGGCTGTTCAGAATCAATTCCTCCGGGTAGTTCACTTCCTTCAGAATCCGCTCTGCCCAGGTAAAATCACCGATATGATCCGGTCCGTGACTGTCGCTCGACATGATGATCGGAAGATTCCGCTTTCTGCATGCCGCCAGCATTTTCAGATCGTTCGGTCTTGTATCGCCACGATACCCTTCCGGCGAAAGAGAGGAATTGTTCACCTCGAGAATAACGCCGTATTCCGCAGCGGCTTCAGCGAGAAGCTCATAGTCAACCGGATACCTTGTATCATCCGGATGGCCGATGATCCGCACCTTCGGATGCTTCATGGCCTGCGTATAGGCAAGGGTATTGGCCGTGACGCTTCCCGGCTTCAGATTGGGATGATGAATGCTGGCAATTGCGTAATCCAGGCCCTCCAGAATGTCATCCGGAAGATCGATGTTCCCGGCAAAATCCACAATATTTACCTCTGCGCCGTAGCACACCCGGATCCCCGAGCGGAACCGGGCCGCGTGAGCCAGACTCCTGAAGTAGGACTCTGTCCCGGCCGCCATGGTGGCGGGTCCGTGATCGGTAATGCCAAGCACCTGAATTCCCCGCGCAGCGGCAGCCTTTGCCATATCCGCGATGGTGCTCGAGGTGCCATGTCCGCTGGCGATGGAATGTGTATGCATGTCACACACGTACATCTCTGTCACTCCTCCTATTCCCCGGCCGTCCTGCCTCTGAGATTCCATAAAGTCACCTTTTGGCTTCCCGTCTCTGCAATCCTCATACCGTATCGCTTCCGGAATGCATTCCCATATAGGCAGTGACAGCCGCCTGCTCAGAGATGTCACAGGTCAGGCTGTACACCGGTACGCTGTTCAGAAGCTGGCTGGCCAGCATTTCGTTTTTCCGTTTATGCTCCCAGGCAGCAGCGCGGAAGGTTTCCCCCTCTACAAGGTCAATGGCCTCTCTGTAGGAAAGTCTCCGGATCCGGTTCTGTCTTCCCTTTGACAGGAAGCAGATCCCCTTTACCGGAAGGCAGATATTCGTATTCAGGTGACGCTTTCCGTCCCACGGCGTCCCGTACACGACAGCCCTTCTCCCGAAAAACCGGATCAGTGGCTTGTCGTCATTTACCATGATGACGCTGTTTCCGAAGGTCTTCCTCCACATCTCCGCGTGCGTGGATTTTCCCGCCCCGGAGGGACCCGAGAACAGATATGCCTCTCCGTCCTTTGCCACAGCCGACGCGTGAAAGAAAAAAACGTCGAAATTCAGCGCCTGCTCACAGAACGCGCGGTAAACCGCGATTGATTCGAGGTATTCATCAGAAAAGCCCTCTCCCTCAAGCTTCCGCTCTTTTCGTATCATCTCCGATGTAACGGCAATCCTGATCTGCGGAAGTCCCCGGAACGGCTCATGGTTTTCATAATTTTTCATGAGGCTGCGTGTATAATCGCCCGCGCCCTCAACGCCGACCGTCAGATCGGCCAGTCTGTATATCATCATTTAGAAGACATCCATTCGATATGCTTTGTCATTCACTGTACAGCTGCTGATTTTGCTTAACTGAACAGGCGGGAATTTTGCGGCACCCCTGCCTGTGCATGATAAGCTTCGGATTGATCAGTTGTCGATCTGTCTGCGGGATCCGTGCGGTTCCTTCAGAATATCGCGGATCACTTCCTGCCGGACCCCTTCGCTCCGGATGTTCTCAGCCTTGTAGTCAGCATATCTGGCGGATACATACAGAAAATCGGACAGACGGTTCATGTACTGCATTGCCTTTTTGTCTGCTACAAACTTCTGCGCGACGACGCGGAATCTGCGCTCCGCTCTCCTGGCGACCGCGCGGGCCACATCCAGTCTTGCGGATTCCTCGCAGCCTCCGTAAAGGACAAAATCCTTCACGCGCGGAAACGAATCCTCTGTGGCATCTATCCAACCCTCAAGCTTCTGCGTCTCCGAGTCCTCGAACCGGTATTCCCGCTTCATCGGCGCAGCAACCCCGGACATGATAAACATCAGCGTCTTCTGTATGTGAGTCAGCCTCCCCCGAAGCTCATCATCCGCCAGAACCTTTGCCAGGCCGATCTGACTGTTCAGTTCGTCTATGGTGCCCAGAAGCTCTATCCTGTCATCCGTCTTCAGAACGCTTTGTCCGTTCAGAAGAGATGTTCTCCCGTTGTCACCGTTTTTTGTATAGATTTTCATCGATTGTCTGTCCTTCATATGAATTTCATATACCGGAACATCTGAAATGCCCCTGCCCCGGAACGGTCCGCGGCTCACGCAGCACGCTTCACAAAATATCCGCCGGGCCGTTTACTCCAGATCTCTGAGGCACTGCTTTTTGAGCACTCTGGCGCTGTTCGATCCGATGATCCGGCATGCCGAAAAGGTCGGCATATGAATATTGCATACGCTCTCCTTCGGCTTCCGTCCCCGCATCTGAAGCGCCACATTCTCGCCGGATATCCCGATCCCGGATCCCATCATGGAAGCCTCACAGGCATCGTAAGCCAGAAGGTCCGCGTCAGCCTCCTCTTTCTCGAAGACCTCTGACGTGACATTCTCCTCCTCGATTCCCGCCTGCACCTCCCGCAGAAAATCAGGATCCGCCCGGTGCGTGTAAATAAAAATTGAAGGTCTGCGGCTGATCATCTGTTCTCGCCTCCGTAGGAGAGAACCAGTCCGGTCGCAACCGCGTTCCTCGGTCCCTCCGTTCCTCTGATGTTTCCTCTGCCGCAGACGATTCCGTATCCGGCAAATTCCTCCATCAGCATCTCCGGAATTTCAAAATCAGCTGCGGAGCCTCCGACCAGAACTACATTTGAGATTCTTCTCAGATTGTGATCCGGCGCCACAGAACGCAGAGCCCGCAGCGCGTTGGTCAGAAACACCTTCTTCTTCGCCTCGCGCCGGATCTCACGGATCCGCTCCATCGGAACATCCTTTTCCACGCGGACAAGTCCGGACTCCGTCAGAAGAACCACTCTTCCGTAGAACCGCGGATCGATGGATTCCTGCACGAAATACATCTCACCGTTTTCCATTCTCATGTGGAAGAGACTCTCCACCTTCGCCAGCGGATATCTCTTGATCTGCTCTGCCATGTAGCGGTTGTCAAGTCCGAGCTCCGTCTGGATCAGCATCGAAACCAGCTCTCCAGCCCCCGCCTGATGTGTCATGGACACGCTCCCATCCTCCCGGATGATCGCGGCATCGGTCGACCCGCCGCCCATATCCAGAATGGCAAGCGGAAGGGCTGTGCCCGGCGTCGTCAGCGCGCCGAGGCTTGCCATAACCGCTTCCACGCCGGCGACTGCCGTCTGTGTGTGCAGCACATCCGACAGCTTCGCGGCGATCTGCCGCATCGGAAGCTGCTGCGTCCGAACCATCGCGGCGATTCCCACCGCTTTCTCCAGGCAGGTCTCGCCGGCGAGAGCGCCGGAAATCAGCACCGGTGCCAGCGTGTCCACCGCCAGAATATCCGTGATGTGGATGTCAGCGTCCGTCTCTCCGCTGACCTCGCTCATGCTCTTCCGGATGCGGTTCAGCATATTACCTACGTTCGTATCCGCCTGTCCGGTCACATCGCGGATTTTACCCGCGTCGCTGACCGCTTTCATAATCTTGTCAGCGCCCTCATCCAGAGAAATCCTGACCGGGTGCTCCGCGTCCAGATAAATCTCACCCGCAGGAAGCACGTTTTCCCGGATATCGCCGTTTGGCGTGCGTATCACAACCGCGCTGCGGTTTCCGATCAGACTCTTCGCGATCGGCGTGACCGTCCGCGTCTCATCCGCATTGAGATGAAGCAGCGTGGCAATTCCGTAAGGGTTCGAAAGCATCCGGATAAACTGGCCTGGAAGCGCGACCTCGATCGCAGCCATTTTGCCGTCCGGAATCCTGTCTATTCTCTTCACCTCGTCAACGATGGGAATCTTCCGTGCAAGCCGGTTCTCCACCAGTACCGCCTCATCCGCCTGAAGGATCATGCCGACGACATCCAGGCGCCCGGCAGTCTCATTGATTCTCTCTGCCACCTCTTCGTAGCCGTGATCTCCGGACACAAAAACAATGTACGGCGTCCCGGGCAGCCCCCGGCCCAGCCGATCAAAGGAGAGCAGCTCTCCCGCCGCCTGCCCGGCTCCCGCCGGAGTGGAAGGGTTGTGCCCGATCATGGAAGAATCCGTGATGATCGTCTCCGTCAGCGTCTCCATCGCCGTATCACCGATCACCGGAGCCGCCTCATTCAGACGTATCAGGTCAATCCCGGAAACATCCCGTCCGATCCTGCCCATGGCCTCCTTCAGAGCGGCAAGAATCCCGTGAATATTCGCCAGCGTTCCCTTGGTCCCTGTCGTCATGACAGAGGATCCGGACAGAAAGCGCACAGGCTTCCCCTGCACATATTCTCCGATACAGACCTCTGTTGTGGAATTTCCGATGTCTACACCTGCTACAATACTCAAATCATTATCCTCAAATAAATGCGACTACCAGCAGGATTGCGGGAGTGCACAGCACGGAGCAATCCGCGGCTAATACAGCTTCATAACACAAGCGGCTCTGCAAAAACGCGGCCAGGCTCGCCGCACGCGGAACATGCAGGAGACAGGACGTATTTCTAAAGCAGCTGGTATGATCATTTCTGTTCCGGAAGAAGAATTCCTCTCTTCTCGTACACCTCGGCAGCCTCCAGAACCAGCTTCGCACAGTTAGGCGCCTGATACTTCTCCAGAAGCTCCTTCGCCATCAGAGCCAGCTCCGTCTTCGTCGCCCGGTTCGGCCTGAGCTTATTGTACATTCTGAGAATGACATCGTCCGGCACATTGGTCAGCTCCGCCGCCCGCTCAAAGTTCTTCTTCATCGGGGCATTTCCCGCCTGATCCGCAACCTCGCCCTGCGCCCGGAGCATCTCCGCGGAAATCTTGATGTCGTCCGGAGCCACATGTCCCTTCATTACCTCATCCAGCGTGAGATCATTCAGCTTTTTCCCGGTTCTGGAAGTAATACGGTCTCTTTCATGTTCACCTAAAGGATACTGCATTATTTTCCCTCCCATTCAATGATTCCAAGCTTCGGATCCAGCTGCTCCGTCTCTGCGATATGCATGATTGCCGCTTTTACCTGATATTTCGGTCTCACCATCGGGTCATTGACGGAAGGAATCGGGGTGACGTTCTCGCCCTTGACATACTTCGCGGCATTCTGTCCGATTCTCCGATAAGTCTCCAGCGTCATGAGCGGCGCCTGGGGGAAAAGCTCCAGGTTCGAAAGCGGATACAGATCCTTCTGGCTGATAACGGTCGTCCCTTTCGACTGAATCCCGATCCCGATGCCCGAACCGGAGAGCTTCGCCGATTCCAGCGCCATGAATCCGACATCCGATGTATCAAGGACCTTCACCACACGGGGAATCATCCCTTCTTCCTCGATTCCCGCCTTCACATTCCGGAGAACCTCCTCCAGCGGAATCCCGCCGATGGTTCTCTTGATCTCTCTCTGGAAGGCGGCGCCGACGCCGATCACGATTTCCTTCGGATCCGTTCCCTTCTCCGCCCTTTTATACGCAGAGTAATCGCTCTTATTCTCATTGATTCTGGTTCTGCCCGCCATAGAAGGCACATCGTCCTCGCCAAGTTCTCCAGCCACGACTCTGCGGCACCCGTTGGCGTCATAAACCGATCCGGAATCCCCGCGGCTTCGAATCTGGCGGACCACCTCTTCTGTGATTTTCTCAATTAATTCCTGTGAAACCTGCATGCTGTCCTCCTAAATATCCATAGGATTGATACGATGCGGAATGCGCTTGATCTCCTCCCAGCGCTTTCCCTCCACGCGATACCCAGTTCCCGGTCCCATATAGTCGTTCGGCGTATTCACCCCGGACATCACATGGAAATCGCTGTCAAGGATCGCCGCGGTCTGCATGTAGTCGCCGATCACCCGCTGCTTCAGCATGGAAAGCACGCTCTCCGCCACATCCGTAAACCCGCTGTCGGCAAGCGCCTTCACCACATCGATGCCGGTGATGCCCCGCTTCATGACATCCTCCGCAGACATCAGATCCGCTGCCACATCTCTCGGAAGCGTGTCCTTGCTGCCGTGGGCGTATGTGATTGCCTCCACCTGCTCATCAGACACCTCCGCAAGGCCGAGCTGACGGAACACAGCCTGAACGGCCTTCGCCGCCTTGCGGCGGACGGCAATCACATCTTCTTCCTTCACCGGTCTCAGGCCGCCGTCCACCTGCATGTCACGCTGAAAAACGTTATAGTCATCGAAGTCCTCCGCGTCAAAATTGGACCCGGCGAACATGTTGTCATAGTTCGGTTCCGCCGCGTATCCCGAGAAGATAAAGTCGGTTCCCGGAAGGAACTGCAGCATGGTTCTCGCGGTGCGGCGCATATCGGAATTGGAAAAGCTCTGGTCATTCGAGGATGCGCATTCGAGGCCGAGCAAAGCCGCCACCAGGTTCTCTCCGAGAACCTCCCGGATGCCTGCCGGCACCGATCCCGGAATACCGATGCAGCTCACAGATCCGTTCTGGATTCCCTGACTTCCGCATCCCTTCGTCACGTAGAGGCATCTGCACTCCAGATAGAGCATAGATTTCATCTCGCTGCTTCCCATCAGTACCTCGGATCCGGATCCTGAGGTGAAGCGCACCTTCAGTCCTCTTGACGCGTAGGAAGAATTCAGGAATGCCTTGGAATAAGGCGTGTCGTCGCCGTCGATGAACACCTTCTCCGTGCCGTACACGGAAAGAGTCTCCGCATACGTGGTAAGTCCGCGGATTCCGAGCTCCAGCTCGGTTGCCTCCTCCGAGGAGCACTGGGTCAGGACACCCGGACGTCCCACCTGCGAACCGATCAGAAGGCCCATCGCGTCCAGGGGCGCATATCTCGCAACGCCCATCGTCGTCTCTTCCTCCGCAAATCCACGGAGCGCGCCCTCCGCCGCGTCGGCCGCAATCTGAACCGGATCGTCCTTCAGATTGGTGATATGCGCCTGATTCCCCGGCTTCTTTCTCGCACGCATTTTCTGCATGCCCATCATCATCTCAACTACGTTCAGTTCATTGATGACCTCCGTCATCTTCGCCGGCGTGATTCCGGAAATCACCTCCAGAACCTCTTTTCTCGACACATGAATATCCACGATCATCTTCGCGATATCCAGCGCCGATATCTTCATGGACTGTTCCGTGCGTGCGATATTGATGGCGTAATCTGCGATGAAGGTGTCGAGGAAGTCAAAATCCTCCCTCTTCTTCCCATCAAGCTCAACGATCTGTCCGTTCTCCACCCGGACAGACGGCTTCGGATCATAAGGGCTCTTCATGGCGACAAAGCCCATCTCCGGCCATTCATTGATGTAGCCGTCCTTATTCACCGGACGCTGGTCCAGAACCTCAAATCTTTTTGATCTTCTCATGCTTCCTTTTCTCCGCAATGTCTGTAATCACGTGAACATATCATACCGATTCCGGCACAGAAAAAGCACCGGTCTCTGATGCGGGGGCCTTACCACCGGCCCTCCGGAAATCCGGAACCCCATATCCCGGACAGGATAAAAACCCCAGGGCAGCCGTCTGTCACAAGCCGGACAGTGCCACTCATAGTATTTGGGTCCATTATACATCCCGGATGATCGTTTATCAATAGAAAGAGGGCCGAATCTTTCAAAAAACCACATTATACTGTGATTAATTCAACACAATTCCACAAGAACAGATGCGTCGGCGCAGCACTCACCTCTCTTGATCCCGCGGCAGTCAGATGCTGTTCGCATAAAAAAATCCCGGCCGATAAGCCGGGAAACTGCATATTATTTTCAAATCAGGCACAGCGGCGCGACGCGCCGGGATTACTTCCTGCCCGCCTTCCACTCTTCCATGATTTTCACGAACTCGCCGGAAGGGCCGGTGATCACCCATGAAGAAATGACGTCACACGGCGGATTCTGCCGGATGCTTTCTACAGCGGCTGTACAGGCGGAAATATCCCCGGCGACCACAATGGTATCATGCCCGCCGTTTCTCGTGTTGTCCGCCTCATACTTCACATCGGCAGCCTTGCACATCTGATCAAGAACTATGATACCGTTTGCGCGCCCATTTACCTCGACCAAACCATACGCTCCATATCCCATCGTTTCTTCGTTCCCTTTCAATTGTTCTCAGATATTGCGGTTTTCTTGCCATATAAGGTGTCAGGTATACATCGTATCCCGGACTGCTTTCTCCGCATCCCCGGTGGGTGCCGGGATCAGGTTATGTGAATACAGCTTCCCGCCTGCCCGTTCCCCCGCCTCAATGCCTGCCGCCATCGCCGCACGCATGTCAGACAGATTTCCCCGCATCTTTACACAGACGCCGGACTTCAGACGGTTTCTTTCCACCGCCTCAATCTGAATATCAGCCGTCTTCGCGGCTGCATCCGCCGCAACCAGGCACGGCACCATATTGTCAAACTCAATCATCCCGATTGACAGCCCTCTGTATTTTTCTATTATCTTATCCGCCATACCTATTCTCCAGTAAACGGCCATGCGATAGATCGATCGTGCCACAAGCGATATCAGCCGGGCACCATTCCGCACTTCATGCCGTCACGTCTCACCGCGCTCAGCTCTGCCCTGTAATCTCCGCGAATGCCTTCAGCCCGTACTCCGCCACATCGTTGTCCTGCTCGCCGGTTCCGCCGCTTACGCCGAGTCCTCCGACGATCTTATCGCCGATCTTCAGCGGCACGCCGCCGCCGAATCCGATGATCCTGCCGTTGTTCATGGACTCAAGTCCGTAAAAAGTGCCGCCGGGCTGTATCATCTCATGCACCTGCATCGTTGACATCTTCACCGCAACCGCCGTGTACGCCTTCTGGGTTGCGACCTCATAACTGACAAGAAAGGCATCCTCCATCACATGAACCGCAATCGGATTGCCATGGGCATCATCGACCGCAATCACACACGAAAGCCCCTTCTGTCTGGCGTACTCCTCCACCCGATCCATGAGAGCCTTCGCCGTCTTCAGGGAAATGCTCCCCCTGATCTGACTTACGATATTTTCCGTCATCCTGTTCTGATCCATTCTTCCACCCCGGAATACCTGCCTGACTGCAAATGTGCCAAGCACGAGGCAGTCCGCATCTTCCTATATGTTATGTCATGGTTATGTTATGTCATGGTACCATGTACGTTATGCACATCATGCACGCCATTCACGCCGTGCACAGCATTCACATCGCGCACACCATTCACGCCATGCGCACGCGCACCATGCACACCATGCGCACCATTCACGCCATGCGCGCCAACCACAAACAGCTCTGCCGGAACAGCGCCGCAAACGAGATACCCCCACGTGCCTCGTGGATTTGTCCCTGCCGCGGCCTCCGCCGCGCAGACTTCTGCATTTAGTTCAAGTATACGAGTATCGGGCCGAAATGTCAATAAAACCACAAAAATCCACCAAAATGTTCATTTCTGTTTATGTTCTTCCCACCCTGTCAAAAAGGCAGAAAGGCAGAGCTCTCACCCTTCCGCCTTCTGCAGGCCGGCAAAAAGTATGAAAGCTCTGCCTTTAAGTTCAGAAATGATACTTCTTCAGATTACAAAATCCCAGTAAGTATCCTTATCCGCCCCCTGCGACGGACCGTGCGTATATTCCAGCTCAGGCGCTCTCGCGCTGACCTTCATGTCCGCGGGAACCGAACGAACCACGAAGGTATTGCCTCCGATCGTCACGTTGTCGCCGATGACGGTATTGCCCCCGAGAACCGATGTGCCGGAATAGATGGTGACATTGTTGCCGATTGTCGGGTGCCGCTTCACGCCCTTCAGCGCCTGTCCCTTCCTCGTCGACAGACCGCCAAGCGTCACGCCCTGATAGATCTTGACATGATCTCCGATCTCCGTCGTCTCGCCGATCACGATACCTGTCCCGTGATCGATGAAAAAATATTTTCCGATGGTCGCGCCCGGATGAATATCGATTCCGGTCTTGCCGTGGGCATACTCCGTCATAATCCGCGGAATCAGCGGAACCTTCAGGTTCCACAGCTCATGCGCAATCCGGTACACTGTAATCGCCATCAGTCCCGGGTAACTGAGGATAATCTCATCAAAGCTGTATGCCGCAGGATCTCCCTCGTAGAAAGCCTGAATGTCCGTGGCCAGAATCTCGCGAAGCTTCGGAAGCTGACCCAGAAACTCATCGACGATTTTCTCAGCTCTCTGCTGAAGAACAGACCGGCTGCACTCCTCACAGATCTCCTGCGTACCGAGCGCAATGGCCACCTGTTTTGTCAGATGGTACTGCACATATTCAATTTTCTCGCCGACCGTGTACTTCACATATTCAGCGCGGACTCTGCTTCTATCATAATAACCCGGGAACAGTATCTCGCGGACCTTCTGCAGCACATCGATCAGTGTTTCCCGGTTCAGAATATTTGTCACATTCAGGCGGGTGCTGACGGGATATTCCTGATAGCTTTTCAACATTTCCCCGACCAGAGCCTCCGTCCTTTCGCTCGTGGTTTCCTTATTCTTCATGAACTTGTCCAGCTCAGTTGTCATCTCTTTTATTTCTTCATCCATGGAATACCCTCCTCAACTCTTATCTGCTGCGGGCTTCATCAATCGTTCTCCTTCATCGCCTCGGCTTTTTTCTCCATGATTTTCCTCAGCGACTCCGTATACGGCGGTCTGGCAATTCCATATTCCGTTACAATCGCTGTAATCAGATCGTGATCCGTCACATCGAAAGCCGGATTGTAGACCTTGACCCCTTCCGGCGCCATCCTCTTCTTGTACCACATCTCGGTCACTTCTTCCGGTTTTCTCTGCTCGATGCGGATTTTGCCGCCGTCCGGCGTATTCATATCAATCGTAGAGGTCGGAGCCATGATGTACATCGGAACGCCGTAATGCTTCGCAACGATCGCCACGACCGATGTGCCGATCTTGTTCGCGGTATCTCCGTTTGCGGCCACGCGGTCACATCCGACAAAAACAGCCTGAACCTTTCCTTCCTTCATCAGAGAGCTCGACATATTGTCACAGATCACGGTCGTATCAATTCCCGAATCCATCAGCTCCTTTGCTGTCAGACGCGCGCCCTGAAGCACCGGACGGGTCTCGTCACAATACACATGAAAATGATATCCTCTCTCCTGTCCGAGATACATCGGTGCTGTCGCCATTCCGTAACGGGTAGCCGCAAGCTTTCCGGCATTGCAGTGCGTCAGCAGCCCGTCACCCGGTTTTACCAGCGTCAGGCCGTACTCGCCGAGCTTATGGCAGGCCCAGATGTCCTCCTCCTGAATCCGGACAGCTTCACGATGCAGAGCCTCCACAATTTCCGGAACCGTTTTGCTGCGGTTCTTCTGCGCGGTTCTGTCCAGCATGTTCAATGCCCACGACAGATTTACGGCCGTCGGTCTCGAAGAATCCAGATAATCCTTTGCCTTGATAAACGCCGGATAGAAATCATCGAAGCTTTTCGCATGCGCTCCGATCTCCTTAGCAGCAAGATAAAGCCCGAAGCCCGCCGTCACGCCTATGGCAGGCGCTCCTCTGACCTGAAGCGTATAAATCGCGTCCCAGATCTGATTCTGCGTGGTCAGACGAATCGTCTTCGTCTCATAGGGAAGAAGCGTCTGGTCGATGATGATAATCTGACTGTGCTCATCGTCCAGGGAAACGGTGTCGATATCCATGATGCTCTCTTTTTCACTCATTGCAAAATCCTCTCTTATATAAATATGTCATAAACTGTATAAGTCCCCGCGGCACTCCGCGCTCATACAGCAAACCCCATGCTATCATCAGCGCCACATACTGTATAAGCTACGCGCCGCTCCGCGTGCGGCGAGCCTGTCTGCGTTTTCGAAGAGCTTATACAGTAAACCCGACTAAAACGCTACAGTTTCAACTATAACATCTTTCATACAGCAAGTGAACCTGTTTTCGCATTTTTCTTCCCACGGTTCACCATGGAATCCTTCCCGTCTCCGCTATTGTCAACCCTACCCCTGAATGCTATATTGTATACGACACTGCAAGAGGAATATACCGGAGGAAAAACAACAAATGAAGAATTTACTCGTAGCCCAGTCCGGCGGACCCACATCCGCCATCAACGCGACCCTTGCCGGAATCATCAGCTGTGCGCAGATTTCTGATCAGATCGACAACATCTACGGCGCCGTAAACGGCATCGAAGGCGTGATGGAGGAAAATCTCATTGACCTCCGAGACAAGATCGACAATTCCGAGACGCTTCAGCTCCTGTGCCAGACGCCGGCCGCTGCTCTCGGCTCCTGCCGCCTGAAGCTGAACGACCAGGCGCAGCTCGCCAGAATCATCGAGGTTCTTCAGAAGAATTCCATTTCCTATTTCATCTATATCGGCGGCAATGACTCTATGGACACGATCGCCAAGCTTTCCCTGTACTGCCACGTGCACAACATCACGGGAATCTCCATCATGGGCGCGCCGAAAACAATCGACAATGATCTCTGCGGCACAGATCACTGCCCGGGATTCGGATCCGCGGCAAAATATATCGCCACCACCTTCTCAGAGCTGGAGCGCGACTGTCATGTATACGCGAGAAAGGCAGTCACAATTGTCGAGGTCATGGGAAGAAACGCCGGATGGCTCACCGCTGCTTCTGCCCTCGCCCGACTCAACGGCGGAAAGGGGCCGGACCTGATTTACCTCTGCGAAAGTCCTTTTTATCCCGAATCCTTTATCCGGGACGTGCAGCAGAAGCTCTCCGAGGAGGATGCTGTGCTCGTCGCTGTCAGCGAAGGCGTAAAGCTTCCGGACGGAAAATATGTCTCCGAGATTGTCCAGCCTCAGACGACCGACAACTTCGGGCACTCCTATATCGCGGGAGCCTCCTCTGTTCTCGAGACACTGGTTCGCAACAAGATCGGCTGCAAGGTCCGTTCCATTGAGCTGAATCTCATGCAGCGATGCGCCTCCCACCTGCAAAGCGCAACCGACGAAGAAGAATCGCGTATGGTCGGAATGAAGGCCGTTCAGGCTGCTCTCAGCGGCGAAAGCGGTAAAATGGCTTCCATCATCCGCACCTCCGACAAGCCGTACCGTGTAACCTATGGTCTCGTCGATATCGATGTCGCCGCAAATGCCGAGAAAAAGGTTCCAGCGGAATGGATCAGCAAATCCGGCAATGATGTGACGCAGGAAATGATCGATTATCTCGCGCCGCTGATTCAGGGGGAAAGCCGCATCGTGTGGAAGAACGGCATACCGGAGACGATGATTCTCTACTGAAGTGCAGACAAAAATCCGGCCACGGCCACTCATCGTGCAATAGCGGCAAAAAGGAATCCGACTAAAAAGCGACAGAAATATTGAAAATGGATCCTGTGAAAAGTGATCCTGCAAAAAAACGGTCTGGAAAAAAATTCTAGAAACTCCTGAATCTAGAAACTCTAGAAAACTCTGAAATTAAGAAGAAACAGCATCCGCGAGATATCTTGAGGGGGGAATTTAATGGCAGAAGGAAGATACAAACCGCATTCTCATGACATGGATATGCTGAACGGCCCTCTGGCGGGAAAGATTTTTCTCTTTTCCCTGCCGCTCGCCCTGACGAGCATCCTGCAGCAGCTTTTCAACAGTGCGGATCTGGCCGTGGTCGGACGCTTTTCCAGCTCCACCGCGCTGGCGGCCGTCGGCGACAACAGCGCACCGATCAACCTGATCGTCTCTCTCTTTGTCGGGCTTTCTCTCGGCGTAAACGTCGTCATCGGCATGCTGATCGGTCAGGGCAGAAAAGAGAAGCTCCGCGAAGCCGTATCCACCATATACGCCGTTGCCCTCATCAGCGGCCTGATCCTTCTGCCGACAGGAGAGCTTGTGGCAAGGCCTCTCCTCACCGCTATGGGAACGCCGGCAGACGTCATGGACCTCGCCCTGCTCTATCTCCGGATCTATTTCTTCGCGACGCCGTTTATCATGATTTACAATTTTGCCTCTGCCATTCTCCGCGCCCGCGGAGACTCCGCAAGACCTCTGATCGCTCTCGCCATTTCCGGTGTAATCAACATCGGTCTGAATCTGTTCTTTGTGCTGGGCTTCCACATGTCCGTGGACGGAGTCGCCTACGCAACGGTAATTTCAAACGTGATCAGCTCTGCTCTGGTGACCTTCTTCCTCATCCGGGAGAATGGAGAGTTCCATCTGTCTCTGCGCCATCTGCACATCCACAGGGAATACCTGACCACTCTCTTTCGAATCGGCATTCCGGCAGGTCTTCAGGGTATGGTCTTCTCTCTTTCCAATGTAGTAATCCAGTGGGCGATCAACTCCTTTGGCTCGAGCGCCATCGCCGGATCCACCGCCGGTCAGAACTTCGAGTTCATGGCCTATTTCATTGTAAATGCTTTTTCACAGGCCGCCGTGACCTTTACCGCGCAGAACTACGGAGCCGGAAAATACGACCGCTGCCGCCGCGTCTACGTACTCTCGATGCTGCTCGGAGAATCCATCACCTTCGCCCTGTCCATGTCCTTCTGGCTCGGAAAGGATATCCTGCTTCAGATCTTCACTGCCGATCCGAAGGTCATCTCCTTCGCGGTGATCCGCATGTTCTGGGTATCCAATCTGGAAATCGGAACCGGGACCTATGAGATTCCGGGCGGATGCCTCCGCGGCATGGGGATCAGTATGGCGCCGACCCTGGTTGTCATCTTCGGCTCCTGCGTGTTCCGACTCATTTACATTGCCACGTACTTCGCGTCCCATCACACCTTTACCACGCTGCTGATGGCTTATCCCATCTCCTGGGCGATTACCGGAATATCCGTCCAGCTGATGTACTTCCTCATGCGCAGAAAAAAGCTCAGAAAATGATCATGAAATAATCACGGAAATGATCCGAGAGTATACATAATCCCGGATTTGTACACGGACTTCCCTCCTGTTTTCGGATATAAGGAAGGTGATATTGTCACTGCTGTTATCCGGTGATCAGGAGGGATTTTTATACTGGAACTCAGAGTCCTTCTTCTCTCTGTATTTCTGACCCTGCTCGCCGGGCTCATTCCGTCCGGACAGGCCGCGCGGAGCGATCCCGTATCAGCGCTCCGGTCAGAGTGATGAAAAACGCCTCACCGGTTCCGGGAATCCGGGGCCGATGAGGCTGCAGAAGATTACTACATTATACGATTGTCAATGATTGCCTGCCATTCTGTAGATAAATGTCACGCTCTGTGCTCTGTTGCTGGTTTCATCCGGAGAGAACGTGTTCGCGGATGTTCCAACGGCAATTTTCTTTGCAACCGCCCAGGAAACCGCCTTTGCATACCAGCTTCCTTCTTTGACATCAGTGAATGGTCTGCCATTTGCCTGTAGATTGGGTTTGCCGGAATAATTCCAGAGGAATGTGACAATCTGCGCCCTGGTACAAGGATCATCCGGAGAAAAAGTGCTGCTCGTTGTTCCGTTTGTAACCTGATTCTCAAATGCCCAGAGTACCGCTTTGTAATACCACGCATTTTTGCCTACATCCTTGAACGGATTTTCAGATGACGACGGTTCCGGTCGCCCTGCAAGTCTCCACAAGAAGGTAACAACCTGTGCTCTGGTACATGGATGATATGGAGAAAAAGTAGTTGCTGATGTTCCCGCCGTAATATTATTCTCAACAGCCCACTGCACGGCGCTGTAATACCAATCCTTCGCGTTAATATCTGTAAACGGGGTGTCTATCGGTTTTGGCTTATCTGAATTATTATCAGATGACCCTGAATCACCTTTTTTCAGAACCGTGACCATCAACTTTCTGGTTATAGTCCCATTCTCGGCAGAGGCAGTCAAAGTAGTCTGTCCGACTCTTTTGCCTGTCACGACACCATCCGAGCTTACAGTGGCAATTTTGTCAGATTCTGTAGACCATTTAATACTCTGATCTGTTGCGCTTGCAGGTTCTGCTTTTACCGTAATAAGGATTTGTTCTCCTTCTTTCAATTGCAGTTTGTCTGAAGTGACCTTCAAATTTTTGACTGGAACGTAGGCACTTGCTTCCGATTCCATCTGCATTGTTGTCTTAGCACTTCCGTTTCCGGTTATAAGTGTTATGGTGCCATTCCTTCCCGAAGGATCAGCAACCAGAACTGTCGTATTCGGTGTAATTGGAACGTTTTGAAGATTTTTATCTATGATCGCCTCATTGCTCATATCCATTGTATGAAGGTTCATTGTCCCCAGACCTGTTCCCACACACTTCAAAGAATAACCTGCATTCTGCGGCAGCAATACAATCTTGTCATACTCTCCGCTTCCCGGATTCAGATACTCTGTATAAAAAATATCTCCGCTGGTTGTAATCGGTATCTCCTGACCGTTTTTTATTGTCAAAACCTTCGTCCCGGAAGCATTGTAAACTTCCACATCTACAGGGCAAGACACCGCTGTTGCATGAAAGACTCTCTCCATATCCGTTGTAAACAGATTTTTTTCATACATGTTCAATAGCATAGACCTTCCAACGGAAGTCTGATAATACCAGGACTCTTTGAAATTTTTCTCTCCTTTTCCTATCCACAATCCCTGTAAAGCTTCTTCACCATTCTGCCTTGTTTTCAGCAGCATCTTCAGTCCATAATATGCTTTCCTGGCACAGTCATTTTTCTTGGCTGTATCGCTTGTCTGAAAATACGCATTATAATTGCTGATGGTCCACTGTCCAACGGCATCCCCGAGGTAGGCAAGTACACGCATATTATCATATTTTTCCTGATAGTTTGCTGTTCCAAAAACCTTATTCGATATATCTACTCCCTGTTCGAAGGCTTTAAGTGTCAGTCCCCATTCAGTGCCTTTTATGGCCTCGGTTATTGTTTCCTTCAAAAGTCCTGTCAACTTCGATATTACATAATCTTCGCCTTTCTCAGACGCATAGACGGCAGCGATCTTTTTCCACTGGTCATTTGCATTTGTATTCAGAATATCGACAATCTCCGCTGCCGCGTCACTCACAGCCGCAAATTTCGCATTATCCCTTATATAGGTCAGAAGTTCTATGTAAACACGATTTGTCTCAGTCGTGACTCTGTATTGATATGTCAGCTGCATAAAGTCATTTGCATTTTCTGCAAGATTCAAAGTTTTCCCTGTTATACCCAATGTGTCAGAAATAATTTTGCTGAACTCGGAAGACTCCTGGTACAATTTCAATGTTTGTACAACTGCTGAACTATTTTTATAACCGTTCAGATGACACATATTGATAAGATCTGAATATTTTCCTTCTTCAAGTTTCTTGTCAATTGTTTCTGAATGGAAGAAATTTTCCAGATGCGCCCGATCTTCTGGAGATATGGCTAATCCGCTTGTTTTCTTTATAAATTTGTCAAAGTTGTCAGAGATCTTTTGCGCCATATTCTGCGCTTCTCTGGCCTTCACGAGACTTTCTACCTCAGATTGTTTTTGATCCATCAGGGCAAGTAATACTTCTTTTGCATATTTTTGTGATATCTCACCCGATACCAGATCTCTTCCGCCCTCCAGATTTTTATACCTGAACAAAATGTTCGAAATTGCCGCTGTAATATATGTGCCGATTTTCTGATCATTCTCATAGACGTAATCAAATGCGGGCCAGTTTTCATTCTTGACCATCATCTTAATCGCGCCGAACGTCCCTCTGTCAGTCATAAACTTCTGGAAAATCTGAGTGTAGTCTGCCTGATAGTTTATATCATCGTCAGAAATTGATACAAATGCAAGGCCTTGCTCTTTCGCATATCTTTCTGCATATGAATTATTATATCCATAAATTGTCAGAAGTTTCTTATTGCAATCATCAAATGAGCTCTCTTCTATACTCGTTACTGATTGAGGAATTTGTATAGAACGCAAATTTGTGCACCAACAAAACGCCTTCTTCCCGATATGTTTTACCCTTGAGAATAGACTAACCGTTTCTAGTGAATCACAACCCTGGAACGCATAATCATCGATCGTTTCCAAACTGTCCGGGAACTGGACTGTCTGAAGCGAGACACAATGTCCAAATGTCGATACCCTTATTTCCTTCAATCCTTTCGGAAGATTAATCTTCTTTAAGGACCCGCAACTCAAGAACGCCGCATCCCCGATTTCTGTAACAGACTCCGGAATTATTATGTCTTTTACATTCTCACACTCACTTAATGCATAACGCGGGATACTTGTAGTCCCATCCGCAAATACTACTGTTTCGAGATTCGGACACATTAAGAATGATGATTTAGGAAGAGCTCCCCAATGGAGCCATCCTAACTCTTCCACTGTACTCGGGATGGTAATACTTGTAATTAGCGGGCTTGTAAAAGCACCATATCCAATTGTTTTGAGTCCTTCTGGAAGCTGGACATCCTGGAGATTATCACAATCAGCGAACGCATATGTATCAATTGTTTCCAGACTGTCCGGGAACTGCACCGTACTCAGTGATTTACAGTTTGAGAAAGAACCTTCTCCAATTTCGATCACTGGCCGCCCGTCTATCTCTGCCGGTATCGTGACATTTTCTTCCTGTCCAGTATACTTGGTAATTGTAACCGAATTGCTGTCACTATTTATTTTATATTTATAGTTACCATAAGTTTTTTCTTCATCTGCGCTCTGCGTTCCTGCGCTTGCACCGGCGATTGCTCTCATCAAAGCATCATCGCCGGTCCCTTTCTCGTCTGCTCCAAAATAGCTTTGCGTGGCAGAAACAGCGTTCTGATCAGCTGATTCTGCCGCAATATCGCTTTCTTCGTCCGTTCCCTCCGGAACTATATCTGTTTGAAGCTCCTGGCTATCAGCTTCAGCTGTTTCCTCTGATTCCGTATTATTCTGCATTTCAGAGATTGTTTCATCTTCCGCGGATGTGCTGTCACTTCTAACCACGTCTGTTTGTTCCTCAGCGACCTGATCTCCGGTGCCGCTGTCTGCCGCATAGCTCGTCCTGGGACTTGTCACAGCAAGCGATGACGCCATCGCAACAGCCATAATAGCAGCTAGAATTTGCTTTTTCTTCATGTTTTTCATCCCTCCTCATTCTTTTCACTTACCTCTCTCAATTACCATTCAGGATACATTTTCTCTCTCCGGTAATTGCTATCCGCGCCGAAGTTTGATATAAACAGCTGTATTAAGAACGGATTTTAAGACTATTATATTTTCCTTTGCCAAGTTTTCGCAATAAAGATAGCTCTTCGTCTCTGTCCAACTGAATGTCCGAAAAAAATTACCTTCATCGTCGGACAGGTGGGGCGAAGTTAGGAAAAAATAAGCAAATGGTTAGATACCGCAATAAGGGATAGTAAACAAGCCCTCAAGGGGTCTTTGAAAAAATATAGACATGACTTTATTAGAAGGCTAGAAGGCTGCGACAGCCGGCTCGTTTTTGATGGCATTACCTCTAATCCCACTTGGGGAGTCAGTCAGATGTCTGCACAACCGAAACAGCGGGGATATCAAAACGACCAGAAGAAGGCCTGACGCTGTATGACGGAAATAGCG
This sequence comes from uncultured eubacterium 1-6, assembly GCA_903789595.1. Classification (GTDB taxonomy): domain Bacteria; phylum Bacillota; class Clostridia; order Lachnospirales; family Lachnospiraceae; genus Bilifractor. The sequence continues at coordinate 13,042 of CAIFEZ010000003.1, read as the reverse complement.
ATAGATCCGATCTAACCGATCTATCCGATCTCCTAATTGCTTCAATGTATCTTCATCCATCCGGTTCCAGAATCTCGAGCGGGTCGGCTAATAAGCAAGAACTTTCTTCCTGAGGATCTCTGTAAATACAGGCTCATTTATCAGTTCATCCGCGCAGTCATCTTCAACCTGAATAATGTATAAACAGAGAAGGCTCTACTTGACCCTTCTCCCCTTAGTGTCTATCCGATACTCATTACCTTCCTGATCTGTTACTACTGCGCTCTCATCCGAAAAGCATGAAGCCTTCAAATAAATGGCTGGTGTTATTTCATTTCCATTCTCATCGACAAAACCAATTAGACCATTTGTCGACCGATATCTTACGATATGCGTATTACTGTAAAAATCGTCTGCCGCAATCCAAGTATATGGACCAGCTACAATAAAATCGGACGAGTAATTGTCACTATTCAATAAGTAATAATCGTTATTCGATGAAACAAATACATTATTTCCTATGTATCTTCCTTCCGATTTAAATCTCTCAATTGCATAATTCACAGCATCAGTTCTCTTAAGCAAAATATTTAATGCTTTGTGCCAGGTAAAAAGGAAAACTGGAATTATTGCAGCAATCAGTACACAGCGTAGTGCCACGTGTTTATACCTTTTTATTTTCTTCAATATCTTATTCACGATGTACGTTATTATTCTCCCCAAAAAAGATTTCCAGAAGTTCCATTTCATCTATTCTATTTTTATCTTTCTTTCGATTTAAATATTCTTGATACTTATTTCCCCAAAAAGCCATTACCAAAATACCTATGTATATCGAATCAGCCATTATGCTTCCGGCATTAGAGAACGGAAGGCTAACTGGGACAGGAATTCCAAATGACAAAAGGAATCCGCCCACAACCCGTATTAATAAACCAATCCATACTATGTCTAATATAACGTCTCTTCCGTCTGGTAATTTACTCTTCTTCACGATTTCTGCCGCAGAGATCAAAAGCAGTCCTTCTGCGGCCATGACTAAAATTCCGGATACCCATCCCGAATAAGTCAGTACACTAGGTAATATCCAATGACTATAGTATAAAAATTGTAATACATATGGGTCCTTTAACAATGTTGAACTTTGACCCCAAATGCTTGCATTACATAAAATCTCTCTAATAGCATACTTATAGCGGGTAAATTGTAAGTAGGAATCAAACCCTACAACATAGGTAACCGTCCAAGTTTTATCCCAACTGATTGACAGGAAAATCATCCATATAAAAATATACAGTAAAAGTGATGTTACTATTGCCTTTTTGTTATTTGTGCTCTTCCATAAATATTTTTTTATAGCCAATAATACAGACAAAATATTTAGTGTTGCCAAATAAACAAGCCAAATGTAAGGACCTTTCATAAAAAGAAGATAACCCCAAAAAGATAATGCAACTATCTGGACATACCCAGATAATACAGCCTCAAAAGCATAACTATCTTTTACTTGTCTGATGATATATGTTGCCCATGAAGGAAAGGCCACAAGCATCAGGACATTCAAAAAATATTTAGGAATAATTCTGCCATCAAATAAATCAATCCAATTTCCCCAACCCGTTGCAATAATTCCAACATAGCAAGCAGTACTTAATAACAAAACAAGCAATAACGATATCCTGAGTCCAGGTTTATAATCATCTTCATCTATATTGATTGCCGGACTGTCTTCCGGATAAAATAGCTTTATATCATAGTTCCAGATAATCGCTCTATTCCATCCAATGGTAAAAGCAACACATATAACTCCACCTAATAGTGCGCTAAATATATACATAGAACTACCGTTGGCATCTCCAACGAATGTACAAACCCATATCAAAATCAACCAGCAGACAAGCATAATTAAGCAACATTTATCTCTATTAAATTTTCTAATCATGATCATTCATCCCTACCTGTCTACTCATTATGAAGCACGAATTAATTCGAATTTGGCATCAAGCATAACATCTTACAGAAAATGAGATAACCATTTATTAACATTGGTGTTAAAGGAATCGCAATTCATCCCACTTACATCGACGAATACTCACATAATTCAAGTGGATCACAATCCGTATATATTTGAGAATTTGTTTTTTTGTTTAAATTATAAAGAATATGCAATAGCTTTATCAATCTAAGTAGAATTCATTCCCCTGTACAACATATTGTCTAATTTATCAGTCCTGCTCCTGACTTGTTTCCGTTCTATTGGACAGCCGTCTGGACAGCATGTTTTCAAAATATGACATTGTTGTTCATGTTCAGATTGTATAGAATGAAATCATCGATTATAGTATAGCCAAAAAGGAACTGTCAGCCCTGCAGAGTGTAGGGTGTAAGACACAACTATTCTGTAAATGCTGTAGTTGTAATAGAAAATGGAATTCAATGAGGTGGATATAATGAGTGATTTCAGCGACTTGATCAATGTTTACAAGAAGAGATCGCATATCTCGGCGAAAGAGCTCGGCGAGGGCACCGGAATCGGAACCAATATCTATAAGTATGTGCGCGGGTCCAGGCTGCCGTCCGAGCCCGGTGTTGTGGACTTGATTTCAGATTATATGAATATGTCAAATGAGGATCGTCACAAGCTGCGCGATTACTGGCGTATCGAACATTTCGGAAAGGAGCGTATCTCCCTCTGGCGGGAAATCGAAACAATGCTGCAGCATTTCCGTCTCGTGCCCGACGAAGCGCAGTCCTATCTGTTCGAACAAAAACTTCCCGACAGTCTTCTTAAGCAGCCCATCAGCTATCTTCGCGGCGACCTGAACATTCAGCAGGTACTGCTCGCCGTCCTGACAGCCACCGGCGACGGACCCGTCCATGCTGTTGTACAGCCGGATGACCCTCATATTCTGGAGTGCCTCTCTATTGCTGAAAAATCAGCAAATCAGCGGGAAATCCGGAATATCATCAGAATGAAACAGAGAGGCGGGCATTACGCTGACGTCATGCGGAAAAATCTGGCCATTCTGCAGAGCACGCTCACACTGGCGCTCGGGTCAGACAGATATACCTCTTACTATTATTACACGGATGATACCGCGCAGGAGAAATGGCCGCTGATGTCAAGCTATGTGGTAACAGACAGCTGCGCGCTCATTTTCGGGAATGGCACCACGGCCATGACCGGCATCTTCACAAAAGATCCGACGCTTGTCGCCGACCTCAATGTACATTTTGATTCACTCCTGAAAGAGTCACGGCTCATGGTCAGCCGCCCGGAAACGCCTTCCCGGATCATCGAAGATTATCACGCATACTACACTCTTGCCGAAAAAACATCACCGCGCATGAGAGGTATTGTTATCGGAGCTCAACCCTGTCTGACACCTTTTCTGACCAAGGAGCTCTGCGGCCGCTACATGCGTTCCGATAATCGGGAACTTCGGCCCCTTGTTGAACCGTATCTCTCCTATTTGTCCTGGTGGAGGAATCACATACACGGCATGATGAATGATATCGTGTCAGTTGACGGAATTCGACAATTCCTGGATACCGGCAGGATCGACGAGATTCCGGAGGCATACTACACACCGCTCTCGAAGGACGATCGCCTGCAGGTTGTCCGTAACTGGCTTGTAAACAGCTCTCCGGACAATGTACATTTTCTGAAAGAAGGCAGCAGTCTGGTGCGATCCGGGCTCACCCTCACCTCATCACCGGCATTCTTCAGCGTATCACTCGTCCACGAGAACAAATTCTATACCTTCTTCTCAAAAGAGCCATCGACAACCGCCTGCTTCTGGGATTATTTCTCGAATCTGGACGACAGGATCTACATGTCTTTCGATGAGGGAAAACAGAAGATTCAAAATATCATTGACCAACTTCGATAGAATAATGGGTCAGTCGCACACGAAGAATTTCTTGATCTCAATGATTTCGTCAATCGTTCTTTCCTTCATTCCTTCTGAACAGCAGACGGAAGCAAAGCCTTCCCAGCGGCCCTCCGAAGAAGATCTGCCACGCCAGCGCCATCGGAAAGTTCATGGCGGCGGTCTGAAGCCATACGCTGATGAATCCCGCCGTTGAGAAATCTTTGAACAGAATCGTTGCGACGAGGCTCATCGCCGGACACATCAGGCACACAGTCAGCGAACAGCGGATCAGCAGGATCCAGATGATCGGCATATCTGGAGTAACGACACGGTTCGTCAGAAACATGACCGGACGCTCCATGACAAACATCTCAAGAACAATTGCCACCGGCCACATGATCCTCAGTTCTCCGAAAGCCAGCAGAAATACCCGGTCCTGCAGCCCGCCGATATTCAAGGCAATGTTATAGCAGATCATGGCGTACACCATAATAAACGCCATAATAACAGTAAAGATAAAATTTTCAAACTTTGTTTTGGGCATAAAAAACACTCCTTCTGCAATAATGACCGTGTTGTTCGTTATCACTGAAGGAGTGTACGTTTCCAATTGAATACCGATATAAAATTTTAACAGACGCAATTATAACATCAATCTGTTTGTTGTCAAGCAGGTAATTTCCACTCGAGAGCCCCGATATACGCAAGGAAACTCGAGAAGCTATTGATAAGATATTTCCAGTAACCTGGCAATGTCTCCGGACATCCAATGTCATATCATCGCAGGATATATTCCATCTGTCTTTCCTTGGTCTTCATTCCCATTTTTTCATAGAACTTCTCCGCAGAGGTATTGCCGGCCCATACGTTCAGTGTCACCTCATAGCAGCCCATCTGCTTCGCTTCCTGTTTCACGTGCTCAAAAAGCGCCTCGCCTACGTGTCTGCCTCTCGCCCTCTGATCCACGCACAGGTCATCGATAAACAGAGAGGTGAACGGAACCATGTTGTTCGAAAACGGCTGCTCTCTCTTCTGACAGAATGCATAGCCTACGCACCTGTCGTCCTCGTCCGCCGCCACGTAAACCGGCTTGCTGTCATCCTTCAGCATCTCACTCAGCTCATTCTCCGTATACTTCGTCGTTCCCGGAATAAAAATATCCGGACGGATGCCGGCATGAATTTCCAGCACCTGATTCAGCAGCCCGAGCAGGACCGGTATGTCCTTTTCCTGAGCTCTCCTGATATTCATCATCTTACAACCTCCTGTTCATTCATCAACATATGATCTCCCATTTATTCATCAGCATACGATCTCCCGTTCTGTAATTTCAATGTATGCTTTACCATCACATATCGGAACTTCCTACCGCAATGGTAATCTTGATCGCGCTTTACCATCAGATCTCAGAGCTCCGTATCACAATGGTAATCCTGATCATACTTTACCATCACATGCAAAAATTTCCTATTCCAATGGTAATCTTGATCATGCTTTACCATCAGATCTCAGAACCCCATATCACAATGGTAATCTTGATCGTGATTTACCATCATATTTCAGGGCTTCTCATTCCAATGGTAATCCTGATTATATTCTGCCATCGATTTCAAAAGCATTGTTCTCTGATGGTAATCCCGATCATGCTATGCCATGATTTTCAAGCCTGCCGTCTCTTTCCCTGACAGACTGATCAAGCCTGCCGTTTCTTTCTCTGACTGAATGATCAAGCCTGCCGTCTCTTTCTCTGACTGAATGATCAAGCCTGCCGTCTCTTTCTCTGGCTGACTGATTATGATTCAAAGTACACTCTTCAGCCACGTATCTGCGAGCACCGGCCACACCGCCGCCTCTTCGTTGGGAATATTGGCTTTCAGCATTTCCCGGTCTCTCTCTTCGTTACAGGCAAAGTCCGCCAGAATCTGCTTTTTCTGCAGCTCGGGGATCTTCAGGTCTCCCTTCCTGATGATGCACTCAACCATTCTGTGAATCTGCTCCATCGTGTCTGTATCGCCGTATTCTCCCCTTGCCCATGCTTCGTTGGCGAGAGAAAGGCCGTGCTTTCCGCTGGAAAACACATGATGCGCGTAAGGGATTCCCTGTCTGCGAAGCGCCTCCGCCATCAGATAACTGTTCTCCACCGGAACCGCTTCATCCGTTGCCGTCTGCCAGATAAAGCATGGAGGCGTGTCGGATTTCACCTGCTTCTCCAGGGACATGTACGCAAGCTCCTCCTCAGAAGGATTGTCTCCGAGCAGGGCGCAGAAGGAATCTCTGTGCGCATATTCTCCCGATGTGATCACCGGATAAGACAGGATCGCGGCGTCCGGCCGGTTGGAAATCCTCTGATACTGCGGTTTTGCATCCGCCACATCCTCGAAATGAACGCAAAGGCTGCCGCAGAGATGAGCGCCGGCAGAAAATCCCAGGACGATCACCTTATCTGCCGCAACCCTGAATTCCTCTGCTCTTCTGCGAACCAGCCGCACGGCTCTTGACAGATCCTTCATCGGCTGATCCTTTAGCGGCGCCGCACCCAGGAGGTTTGTCGTATACGTGCAGACAAAGGTCTGATACCCTTTCCTGTAAAACTCTCTTGCTACAATTTCTCCTTCGGTCGGAGAGACCACCCTGTACGCGCCTCCGGGAACCACGATGACTGCCGGCTTCCTGTCCGATTCCTCGTCGTGAATAAATGATGTGATATTCGGCACAAAGCCAAATGCCATCGGATACGAATACTCGTTCTGTTCCCATAAATTTGTCCGGGTTATTTTCATGATTCATTATCCTCTCTCTGAATCTCCAAGTTCAGCAGCTGACCGTACACCAAATCCTGATCCGGGTTCCGCAGCTGACCATACACAAAATCCTGATCCGGGTTCTGCAGTTGACCGTACGCCAAAACCTGATCCGGGTTCCGCAACTGACCGTACACTAAATCCTGATCCGGGTTCCGCAACTGACCGTACACCAAATCCTGATTTTCGTACCGCAATGACCAACGAATTATATATGACATCCCCGGGTGGTCCTGCTGCCTGTCTCTTGATCATCATGTTTCATTTCTCCATTCTCCAACGGCAACTCCCGGCCCGCCTCATCATCCGTCATCTCCGGACTTCTGAGGAAGATCAACACCGGCAGCACAACCGCCGCAGTGAGAATCGCGTTGAAGAGCGCCGGTTCCCCGAGCGGCGTATCATACAGAAAATGATCTGCCATCACAAAGACGATCCAGCCGATGCCCTTCCGTATGTGGTTTTTCCCGCACGCTCTGACAATCAGATACAGCCCGGCTGCCGTGACTGCGGCATAGGCCCAGTGCGACCCCAGCGCACCCGAGATCCGGTCCAGCGCCGTCGGAAACGCGTCGTTCACATTCTTGAATCCGCTTTCCGTAATGTACGAGATATCTTCCTCTATCTGAAATCCCATGCCGACGCACATTCCGATCACCAGATAATGCTTCAGAGATGTTCTGTTCAGCACATACAAAAGCAAAGCGGTTGTGACCAGCTTCAGAAGCTCTTCTACAATGCCCGCTTCCAACGATCCGAGCCACGCGTCGGAGTAGGCGCTCCCCATCAGTGATTTCATCAGATCATCAAATCCGCCGTTCATTTCTCCGGCAAGAGCAGCGGGAATAAACGCCCCGCAGAAAACGGCTGTTAAAAGTTCCAGGTTCCCCATTTCATATTTTGTGCCCATCCGTTTTATAAAAATCCCAAACGGCACAATATAGATCAGCAGCGGAAGGAAGGCGCTGTACACCTCCAGATACTGGAACACCGTCGTATGGCTTCTCCCCATATAATCCGATTCATTGATCAGAAGTCCGCATGTGAAGAGAACAATCAGAATGCAGGTTACCGTCAGCCGCCTTCTCCTCCTCTTCTTGTCCAAACTGTCCGGGGTGACCGCAGCACCACTGTGATCACCCGCTGCAGGAATCATCGTTGATTCTGCGTTGTTCTTCATATCCCTCTCCTCTGACTGACCGGACGAATAAGCTTTCCGCATCCGATCTCTGTATCTTATTTTCTCGGTATCGACACATCTTATAAAGCTGTTATGGCTACCGCCAACGCCTATCTGACCAGGAAAGAATTTCACAACCTGTTTGCGGATGGCAACAGGAATGTGAAAGCTCTACTTTGCAGATATACCGTCAACAGTAAACTATTATGCCACAAATTCCATGAAGAGTCGATCTTCGCCCTGCCTATAAGTAATATTGACACCTGAAAATTCCCCTTGACTTTCCCTCTTTCGGGTGTTATGGTTTTCACCAAAAGAACAGTATGTAACTCTAAGCAGGCATTCACTGGTATATACAGAATTCCCGAATGGTTTTCATTTTCAGGATATCCTGTGAGATTTTGTATTCCGGACCGGTTCCGGAGACAGCAGAATCGCGCAGGCATTTTGTAAATGAATCGCATTTCTTTCGGATTTCCGTACATACTCGTGGATGCCTGCTTTTATGTTATGCCCCCGTACGCGGGGCTGCACCAATTATTAAAGAACGATTCAGCATCCAATCTCGAGAACCTGCGGTTCTCGAGATGTGAGGAGTCCTGGAGCCTTCGGCTCCAGGACACATCATAATTTCAGTCGGAAAAAAGCCCGCAAGCGGTCTTTTTCCGCTTGAAATTATGATGTGCTGAACAGCTAACAAATGAGGAGGAACTTATGAAAGACAAAGTATTTGGCGTACTTCAGCGTGTCGGCCGAAGCTTCATGCTTCCGATCGCGATCCTTCCCGTGGCAGGACTGCTGCTGGGACTCGGAAGTACATTCACAAACCCGACCACCATTGCAACCTACCATATGGAAAGCATTCTGGGAGACGGCACTCTGCTTCACGGGCTGCTGACGATCATGAACGCCGTCGGCAGCGCTATTTTTGACAATCTGCCCCTGCTCTTCGCCGTGGGCGTGGCCATCGGCATGGCAAAGAAGGAAAAAGAGGTTGCGGCGCTCTCCGCAATGATCGCCTACTTTGTCATGAACATTTCGATTCAGGCGATGCTTACCCTCTCCGGAAAAATTGACGCGGACGGCAACATCGCCTCCGGCGTGCTGAACGGTACCATCACCTCCATCGTCGGCATCAAGACGCTACAGATGGGCGTGTTCGGAGGCATCATCGTCGGACTCGGCGTCGCGGCTCTGCACAACCGCTTCTATAAAATCGAGCTTCCCACCGCGATCTCCTTTTTCAGCGGCTCCCGCTTCGTCCCGATCATCTCTACCATCGTGTACCTCTTCGTCGGCATCCTGATGTATTTTGTATGGCCCTTCGTACAGACCGGCATCTATGCCCTCGGCGGCCTCGTTACCGGATCCGGATACATCGGTACCCTGATTTTCGGCCTGATCAAACGGGCGCTGATCCCGTTCGGCCTTCATCATGTATTCTATATGCCCTTCTGGCAGACAGCTCTCGGCGGAACCATGCAGGTTGCCGGACAGACGGTCGAAGGCGGACAGAACATTTTCTTCGCACAGCTGGCGGATTCGGCCCACATCGCGCACTTCAGCGCGGATGCCTGCCGCTACTTCTCCGGAGAGTTCATCTTCATGATGTTCGGTCTTCCGGGCGCGGCTCTCGCCATGTACCGCTGCGCAAAACCTGAGAAAAAGAAACAGGCAGGCGGTCTTCTTCTCTCGGCCGCACTCGCCTGCATGTTCACGGGAATCACAGAGCCCCTGGAGTTCTCCTTCCTGTTCGTCGCTCCCATGCTGTTCGGCGTCCAGGTCGTTCTGGCCGGCTCCTGCTACATGTTAGCTCATATGCTGAATATCGCGGTCGGGCTCACCTTCTCCGGCGGATTCATCGACTTCCTGCTCTTCGGCATTCTTCAGGGCAACGCGAAGACCAGCTGGATGCTCGTCATCCCCTGCGGTATCATCTATTTCTTCCTGTATTACTTTATCTTCACCTTCCTGATCCGCAAGTTTGATCTGAAGACTCCAGGCCGCGAGGATGACGACGCCGAGACAAAGCTTTACCGGAAGTCCGACTATCTGGCGAAAAAATCCGGAACCGCGGACGGCGCTAAGGAGACAGCATCTCCGGAAGACGCCCTCAGCGAAACCATTATGAACGGACTGGGCGGAAAGGCGAACATCGCGGATGTGGACTGCTGTGCCACAAGACTTCGTGTGACCGTAAAGGATTCCTCCAGAGTCATCGACGGCATTTTGAAATCGACCGGTGCTTCCGGTGTCGTGCACAAGGGAACCGGCGTACAGGTAATCTACGGTCCCCGCGTAACGGTGATCAAATCCAACCTTGAGGACTACCTCGAGAAAATGCCCGACACATACTATACGCCGGAGGACGGGAATTCCGCCGAAGCCTCCGATGAAAAACCCGCCGCGAATAAGCAGCGCGGGCAGGAAAGTCAGACCGCGCATGGCACAAATGCTGCCGATGGAAAGAACCCGGCAGGCGCGGACACTGCGGACGGAAAGAACCCGTCGGGCGCTGGTACCGAAAGAAAACCGGTGCGCACCGTAATCATCAGCAGCCCGATCACCGGAACCTGCGCAGACCTCTCCACCACACCGGACGACGCTTTCGCCGGAGGAATGATGGGCGAGGGCGCAGCCGTCACCCCGACAGATCCGATCGTCCGGGCGCCCGAGGACGGAACCATCGCCTTCGTCTTCGACACAAAGCACGCCATCGGCTTTACCACGGACTCCGGCATCGAGATGCTGATCCATGTGGGAATCGACACCGTCAAGCTCGGCGGACAGGGCTTTGAGGTCATGGTTGAGAACGGGCAGCATGTAAAGAAGGGCGATCCGATGATAAAGCTCGACCTTGATTTTCTGAAATCTCACGCTCCGTCGATCGTATCTCCGGTTCTCTGCACTGATCTGGAGGACAATCAGAGCGTACGCCTTCTGAAAACCGGCGACGTAAAGGCCGGCGATCCCATTCTGGCCGTCGATGAGACGGAATGAGTCAGATCCGGCTGTCGATCAGACGAAACGAGTCAGATCCGGCCGTCGATCAGACGGAATGAGTCCGCTCTGGCTGCCGATGAGACGGAATAAATCCGATTTTGAAGACAGACGTAAGCTTTGTGGACAGGGAGTTCCCTGTCCACTTTTTTTACGCGAACAGCACCCCGGACGCAAAGTATTCGTGTAGGGCGAGCGTCGCGATAGCGAGATAAAACCCGCGAAGCGCGTTTTATCTCGTTGATCTTATATTTCTCCGCCGCCTCAGGAAAATGTGGTAAGATAAATACAGGTTCTGTTTCTTCTGCAATGCCATTCGTTGAGGGATCTCATGTACAGAGTTCGAAAAGTATTAAATCACAATGCCGTCATCGTCCTGGAGCCGGACGAGAAAAGGGAATATCTCATCCTGGGAAAAGGCGTCGGCTTCGGACGAAAAATCGCCGAGCGCATAGAGGCCGGTCCGGAGGATACGGTCTACTCTCTGCAGCAGACCTCCGAGCGCGGCAGCGCAAGAGAAATCGCGCGGTCCGTGAATCCGGAATGTCTGGAAATCGCCGGTGCCGTGCTCAACGAAGCCGCCAGGGTCTTCGGGAACATCGACCGCAGAATTCTGTTCCCCATGGCCGACCATCTCGACTTCGCCGTCCGGCGGCTGCGAAACGGCGAAGAGATCCGGAATCCGCTCAATCAGGATATTCAGATCATGTTTCACTCCGAGTACAAGGTGGCGCTCTCTGCGGTGCCTATGCTTCGCCGCGCCTTTCAGATTGAGATTTCAGAAGACGAGATCGGCTTTCTCGCCCTGCACGTCCACACGGCAATCGAGGACGAGAAGGTATCGGAGGCACTGCAGACGGCACAGCTGGTTCGCTTCTGTATCTCCATGATCGAGCAGGAAACCGGACAGCACATCGAGGTGATGTCCCTCAGATACAACCGGATGATGAATCACATCCGCTATATGGTGACACGGATCCTGACCGAAGAGCCTCTGCACATGAATCTGAACGACTATATGAGACACACCTATCCGTCCTCCTACACGATCGCCGCCAAAGTATGCGATGAACTCGGACGCATGATGAAGCGCCCGGTACAGGAGGCCGAAACCGGTTATCTCGCCATGCACATTGAACGGGTGATCGAGAAGAACTGATGAAACGGGTAATGCCTGTCGATGAGCATCCTTCTGACGGTCACTCGGAAGACGCATCTCCAAACGCGCCGCCGAAGTCATTCGGAAGGTTCATCAGCGATCTCTGCCCGGAAAACCATTATGGTATCCGCGTCAGAGCAGCAGAACTCCGCAGTCCCCGCGGGCTGTCCGGGTATCCTTCCGCCGTAGCGAAGGATATCGATATACGGAAACGCGCAGTGCATTGCCATCGGACAGATCCTGCCCCGGTCCTCATCGAAATCAAATACCTCTCCCACATGATGCCCGCGGTGACATCCCATCTTACCCCTGCGGTCAATCACCGTGATCCTGATCTTCGGTCGTTTCTCTGCCATAAATTTCCTCCCTGTTTCATATTGCCGGCCTCTGTTCGTTCTTATGTTAATTCCTCTGTTGATTCTTCCGTTGAAACGATTGCGTGATTCAGAGCGGAGCGGCGGATGAATTCTTCTGTTCAAGATGCCTGATATACTTTCTTCCCCACGTTTCAATGCTGTCGAGAACCGGCTTGAACTCATACCCGATCTCCGTAAGCTCATACTCCACCCGAGGAGGCACCTCCGGGTAAACTGTCCTGGTCAGCAGCCCCTCCTTCTCCAGATTCCTGAGATGCGTGGCCAGAGTAGCCTGCGTAATGTCAATCTCTTTCTGCAGCTGACTGAACCTTTTCGGCCCGTCCGCAAGAGCGTGCAGAATCAGAATCGCCCACTTCCCGGACAGCAGCTGCTGCGCCGTCGCATACGGACACATGCCGAATTGATTTGCTCTTTCACATGTTTCTTTTTTCATATTCCCGCCTGTTCTGTAAACGGCCATACGATACATTGTGCCACAAACTGTAATACTCAACCAAAACATACCTGCTCAAGGAAAAGATCCTTCTTGACTGTATTCTACAATGGTCGTATTATTTTTGCAAGTCGGATAATTAAAGTAATGAAGGTAAACGATTTGCATTGTTACTGTTCATGCGCAATGTCATGCAGTTAAGGAGGAGAAAAACCACGATAAAAAAATACGATGTTAA